>JBEBSD010000075.1:0-30282 GCA_040394475.1 Telluribacter humicola
TTTTTTCGACATCGGCCCCTGGGGGACAGGGCATCAGCACAACGACAAGCTGCATCTTTCGGTAGTCGCGTACGGAAAGGAGCTGCTGGTTGACGGCGGCCGCTTCGCCTACAGAGGAGAGATCGCGGACAAGTTCAGGCAGTATGCCCTTGGAAGCGCCAGCCACAACGTACTGCTTATTGACGGAAAAGGACAGGCTCCCGGACCGCAGAAAGCGCAGGCGCCTCTGGACTCAAAACACTTCCGCAGTACGGAAGCATACGACTATGCCTGGGGTGACTTCGACCAGTTTAAAGAACTGGAAGGAACATCCGTGCACCAACGGACTTACTTTTACCTGAGAAACAAATTCTGGATCCTGCTCGATAAAGTGTCTACGGACAGGCCCAGGAAAGTGGAAGCACTCTGGCACTGGCACCCTGACAACGAGGTGACCATCGGGCAGGACGGCCAGGTCCGCACCCTCAACGCTAGAGGAAATTTGCTGATTCAGCCCCTGGGAAACATTGGCTGGGAGGTACAGCAGGTCAAAGGACAGGAATCGCCGGTGATCCAGGGCTGGTACAGCGAAGTCTACAACAAAGTCGTTCCCAATACGACGAGCATCTATACGGCAGAGATTCCGGGCGAACGGGTATTCGGATGGCTGCTCTATCCTTACGAAACACAAGCGCCGCCTGTAAACGCCCGGATCATTTCCCTTGAAAACGATTCGGCGACAATCCGGATAACGCTCCCCGGCGAAGGTCAATGGGACTTACGGCTACCGCTTAACGATACCTCCGGCGTCGAAACGAGCTCAGGCAACTGATCAGTTACGGGGAGGCCCTCCTATTTCCCGGTGAATACTTGGAAATTACGCTGATTCCTTTAAATTTGCAACGACGTTGCAGATATAAAAATTCAGATGCATGAAAAAATGGAAACTTGCCTTTATGCTATTGGCCGTATCGTGTACCGGTAAATCAAACCGGAAGGCAATCGCGGATAAAGCAAACGCTGTACACCTGGAGGCCATTGCCTTATATGACGAGGCACATACGCTTCATGATTCACTGAAGCAAGAAGCTCAGGTAAAGATGGATAGCTTGCTTATCGGCAAACTCGACAGTATTCATGACGTGATGCACGACTGGGAAAAGGGGCTTTATGAAGTTCCGGGATACGAACACAGTCATAGTGACCATGACCACAAACATGAACACAAATCCGTTCCCAACATGACCAATGAGTCGATGCTCGACTATCAAAACAACGCCAAAGAAGCCATCTCCGAAATAAAAGAGGCGCTGCAGCATCTGGGTCGCCCGGATTGAGGCGGCGGCCCGCCCTTATTTTTGTATTACTTACTGGCAGAAAAAATCCGCAGTGATTTTGCCCGTGTTTGGGTTAAACAGAAGCCTTCTCATCTTTCAACCCTGAACCGGCGACTTTAAAAAAATTAATGGCCGGGCAGTTTTTTTTTCAGAATATTGTGATTTCCTTAGCTAACCGGCAGCCGTACACCTGGAGAGACCATATACGTCGTCTGTTTGCAAGGTATGTTGCGAAACATTCGCCTGTCCTGAGTTAAGCATTGATTAATGACTACCAGCAAGAGTATCCTGATTTGTCTGATTTGCACAATCACTTTTTTCACCAAAACACCGGGGCAATCATTCAAAAGTATCACCGAAGTTGACAATGAACCCATTGGCGGAATCTTCGGAATTACCCAGGGCAAGGATGGCCTGATGTGGTTTGGCTCGACAAGCGGCCTGATCCGCTACGACACCCGAACGCTGAGGTGCTTCCGGGACGACGCCAAGGGAAATCCGATTCTTGCCGACATCAAGGACGTTCACTGTGATTCACAGGGCAACATTTGGGCCGGAACTGCCACCGGACTGACTCTTTACAATCCTGACCTGCATAGCTATAGGCATTTCAAACACGATTCGACGCAAGTTAATTCGCTATCGAGCGATTACGTCAGTTGTATTACGGAAGACCACACAAAACAACTCTGGCTGGGAACACGGCACGGGCTCACCCGGATTGTCACCGATCAGGGCGTGATCAAACTATCACGTCATCTGCAGGATGAATTCAACGGAGATGCTTTGAACATACAATGCCTCACTTCCGGCAAAGACGGCAACCTCTGGCTCGGAACCGGTGACGGGCTCATTGCCATGCAGGTGACGGGCGGCAAGCCCCGGCTGTACCGGATGCCGTTAACAAAAAAGGGTACGCAGTCCAATGAATTCAATGCCATTTATGCGGCTGAAAATGGAACGGTCTGGCTGGGCCGCAGTAGCGGCGGGCTCGTTGGATTCGACCCGGACACGGAAAATTTCAGGATCATTGAAACGCTTGCAACCTCCGGAGGCGAGCTTCCCAAAATCAAAAAAATCGTGTCGGATAGCAAGGGTAAACTTTTGTTGGCGACCTCATCCGGGCTGGCCCATTTCGACCCGCTCACCGGGGATACGGATTGGTATGTCAATCAGCCCGGGAATCCCAACAGCCTGCCTGAAAATTCGCTGTTTGCGATGTACCGGGACAGGCAGGGCGGACTTTGGCTGGGATCTTATTATAACGGAATCAGTTACTTTCACTTCGACTCTCCGCGGTTCCGGCCCTGGCCATTTACTCCCGGCGATCCGCGAGGTAAGTCTTTTGTCAATGCATGGATAGGCAAAAGCAGAACGGATCGCATGTGGAGCGTTTCCGATGCTATCGACAAACTGCTTCTTTTCGATTCCAACGGCAAAAACTCGTCGACTTTTCCCCTTACACTAGACCCGCAAGCAGATTACTTCTCGTTTTATGTAGACCAGCAGGATGTGCTTTGGGCCGGCGGAAATACTGTTTTGACCAGTTATGATACCCGGAAAGGAACCTACCGCCATTATCCCTTCACGATACCCGGTCAAGCCAACCCGTTAAAAGGAAGAACGTACAAGATAACCGAAGACAGCTATGGGCACTTCTGGGTCGGAGGAGCCTATGGATTGCTCTTGTTTGATAAACAGAAGGGTACATTCGTCAAGGATACGACCGTAAGTTACACGGCAACAATTTTTGAGGACTCTCACCGTACTATCTGGATAGGAGGCCATAAAGGGCTTTACCGGATAACGCCGGAGGCTGCCGACGCTCCCCGACCCGTAGTAGAAAAAATACAATCAACGACCGATCTTGTCATTGCCTGGCGCATCAATGAGGACCGGTCGGGAAAAATATGGGCGGCCTGCCACACTCAGCTTTTATCCTACAACCCGGAAAGTAATCAGTTTGAGCTCAATACGGATGTTCCCCGGGAAGCTGCCCTGGATGTTGTGCCGGACAACCAGGGCTATATCTGGATCAATGTCTCCTCCAGGCTGTACCGGTATCACCCGGAAAACAGGACGCTTCAATCTTACGGCTACCAGGACGGCTTACCGGCAAAAGGAATTTTAATGCAGGGCGCCGGCACCATGGACAAGGACGGCAATCTCTATTTCGTTACCAATGAGGGCATGTTCACATTTGATCCGGCAGCGATCTCTATTGCAGACCAAACGTCTCCCATTATTCTCAGTTCTCTGAAACTGTATAACAAAGAAATAAGGACAGCCGACAGCACCGGGCTTCTGACCGAACCGCTTGCAAAAACAAAAGAGATTACATTCAGACATGACCAAAGCATTTTTACACTTGATTTTGCCCTTCTGGATTACGTACGGTCAGATCTCAACAAGTATGCCTACAAAATAGACGGTATTGACAAGGATTGGAACTACGTTAAGATACCTACCGCTACTTATACGAACCTGCCTCCAGGGAGCTATCTTTTCGAGGCAAAAGCGGCTAACGGGGACGGCATCTGGATGCAGGAGCCGCTGCAGGTAAAAATCACTGTACTGCCCCCCTGGTGGAAAACATGGTATGCCTACCTGGGCTACCTGCTCCTGCTCGCGGCAATGGTTTACGCCGTCACCCGGTTTTTCTGGATCCGAAGTTCGTTCAGAAAGGAGAATGCATTGAACCAGGCTAAACTTGACTTCTTCACCAATATATCGCACGAAATCAGAACACACCTTTCGCTGATCAGCGGGCCATTGGAACAGGCCTATCAGCAATCGACCGAAGGGAAGAGTAATGAAAATTTTCTTAATTACGCGAGAAACAGCTCCGACAGGCTGATGCTGCTGGTCAATGAACTGCTCGATTTCCGTAAAATCCAGGGCGGCGGCGTCAGGCTGCAAGTGCGTGAACATGATGTGGTCAGGATTGTCCAAAGCGTTATTGCGGCATTCGAGCACGTTGGAAAGGACAAGGAGATAGAGACGTCGCTCCTCTGTCCGGATACACCTGTGCTGCTATGGTTCGATATCGCCCAGATGCAGAAGGTCTTTTACAACCTGCTGGGCAATGCCTACAAGTTCACGCCTGACGGCGGTAAGATCGTGGTGCGCATTACGGAAACGTCCAATGAAGTAACGATTGCCGTAGAAGATAACGGGAAAGGAATGGCCGCTGAACATTTGCGGAAGCTGTTTACCTACTTTTACCAAGCAGATTCCGAAAAACCGGGCTACGGGATCGGGCTTGCAATGTCAAAGAGCATAGTCGGGCAGCATCACGGGTACCTCGCGGCTGAGAGCCATCCCGCCACCGGATCGTCGCCGGGCCGTACCGTACTGACCATACGCATGCTGCGGGAAAACCGGCACTTTTCACCCGATCAGCTTGCCGCGAAAAGTGGCGATTTTGGAGGGAGCATGCTGGCTGAAACACTTGCAATGCCTGCCGGCAACAACATCGCGCATTCAAAACAACGCAACACCATCCTGCTCATCGAAGACAACGACCAGTTGCGTATATTTATCCGGGAGCTTTTCGAGGGGAAATTCAACATACTGGAGGCAGCGAATGGACTGCGCGGAATGGAGCTGGCCAAAGAACATATTCCTGATATCATCCTATCCGACATCATGATGCCGGGCATGAACGGCCTGGAAGTATGCAACGGCTTAAAAAACAACACGGCGACCGGACACATACCGGTCCTGCTGCTGACGGCGAGGGCCCAGAACGAACAAATCATTGAAGGACTCACCTCGGGTGCAGACGACTACCTTATCAAGCCGTTCGATCCCAGAATCCTTCAGCTAAAGATCAGTAACCTGATCCGGGTAAGGGACGAGTTGAAAAAGCGCTACCGGCAGTCGATGCTGGCAGATCAGGAAACCGGCGACAATATTGCCGAGGATATCAACCAGGCATTTATCGCCAAGCTCAGGGTGCTGGTCATCGAAAACATGTCCAACTCCGGCTTTGGTGTCGACGAACTGGCCGTACAGGCAGGGATGAGTATGTCTGTATTGTACCGGAAAATGCGGTCACTGACCGGCATGACCGTCAATGAATTTCTGAAAACCATCCGGCTCAACGAAGCCAAAAAGCTGCTGGAATCAGGCGTTTACCACGTGAGCGAAGTAGCCACGATCATCGGGTTTGAGGACGCCAAATATTTTAGCAAGGAGTTCAGAAAGGTATTCGGCAAAACGCCCAACGATATAAAAAAACGAATACCGGGCTGATACAGCACCTTCGTGTCAAAAAATATTCCTATCCTTACAACCAAAATTCCTATCCGGGAATCCTATACGTATCAGTTCACCCTATTCTTATAAAATCAATGACACTTATATGGATACCGAAAAAAATGCCCGCTCTTTCATCTGTCTGTCATTCATAATAGGATTGATTATCCTCGGGTGTGGCTCAAAAGACGTTGTTCCCCCCATGGAAGAGACTTTCGGAGAAGGAGACTTATACCTCTGGGGAGGGATGAGCGGGGGCGAAAAAATCTACCTGAACCTGGATCCGCACAGGCGGTTGTACAGGCTTGAAAATGCCGGTGACGCCGGCGAAATTAGCAATGAGATGAAAAGCCGGTCACCAAAGATAAGTATTCAGGTGAAACCCATGGGTGAAAATTCTTTCCTTCTGATCACCAGGGACGACGCTTCTGTCGACTTCCCCGATTCGGAAAAAATAAAATTCCAGGCGCCCGTTTATACTTCAAAGAAAACAGGGTTTACCTATTTTTTCGATGGTATAATTATTTTAAGACCCAAGGAGGGCACAACCATTGAAGAAATTTTGGAAAGGGAACCGGAGACGACGCTTGTAAAAAGCCTATTGGGGGGCACTCATTTTCTCGCTGTTGAAAACGGCGATAAGGTATTAAACATTGCCAACCGGATTTATGAGAGCGGATTGGCCGGATTCTCTCATCCCAATTATCTGCTACCCGTTGTATTGCACTGACATCCGTGTTGATTTGCCTATAGTAGCCGTGGGAGTATAGTACTGTGCCTGCCTCACGAATCTCCAAACGGGCAAAGCGATCCCGCCGCCAGGAGTCCCCCGTTTTATCGCCGATGCGCACACTGTTGGCGATAGAGTGAGAGACTATAGAAAGCATCATCCATACCGATCCCTCATGCTGCCGTAAACGGCCTGTTTGCCTTCCTGAAGCGGACATTTTACACCATTCTTCGTGGCTGAAAGAAAACCGGGGATACACACGCAACACGGGGTTCTATTTGACCGGAAATGCAAAATCCGTAGCAACCCTGAAAAAACAGCTGACGGATACGGGTATCCCAAACAGAAGGATCCATACAGAACCTTACTGGACGGAAGGGAAAGCAGGACTCTGATCCTAGTGCTCGCCAAGCGTCCCGGCGGCGATTTCATAGTCATCATCGAAGGTGTTCTGATGTATTTCAATGAAGCCGATAACAGGTTTGCCTTGACCGAATTAGCCAAAAGATTTGCAGGTGCTGAGCTCCATTTCGATATGCTTAACAAATGGATGAACAGGCAATCCAAAATGCACGACACGGTAAGCAAGACCAGCGCAACATTCAAATTCGGCAGTGATGATGATAAAGAAATGGAGAAATGGCATCCGTGGTTAAAACATCAGCGGACCTACCTGTTCAATGAGTTTAAGGGCTGGCGGAGAATGGGGTTGGTTTTATCGACGCTGATGAGCATTGTCCCGGTCCTGAAAACGTCCGCTCGCGCAATGGTGTATGCAATCAAGGGAGCAGATAGTTTCGTCGGCGAGGGGTCCGTTCAGCATCGGATTACATTACCGAGAGAATCCGGCATTGTTTTTGAGTGATTCTGTATTTTCGGTACCAATTCTCAACAGTAGGGCAAAGCTCAAAAAAGAAAGGTACCTTCATTGTCGGCAGCGTGCTTCTTTTGATTCTTGCGAAGGCGCCTTTAAATGGTTTTACAATGAAAACATGAAATCATATGGATCGTATTAAATTCATCCTTTCGCTTTTAAAGGAAAGCTTTTCAGCTTTTATGGAAGACAATGCGCTCAAACTGAGCGCCGCCCTGTCTTACTACACCGTATTCTCACTGGCTCCCATGCTCCTGTTGATTATATCGATGGCGACTATCTTTTTGGGCGACGAAGCGTTTGAAGGCGAGCTGTTCGCCCAGATCAACGGGTTGGTAGGTAAACAGGCAGCTGCTCAGCTTCAGGAGCTGATTAAAAATACCGCAATAAGCAATAAGTCCACTACAGCGGCAATTATCGGCGGAGGCACTCTGCTGATCGGGGCTACGGGGGTATTTGCAGAAATTCAGGATTCAATCAATTATATCTGGTCAATAAAATCCAAGCCCCGGAAAAGCTGGCTTCAATACCTCAAAAACAGGCTGTTGTCTTTTTCACTGATCATTACCCTGGGTTTTTTACTCATCGTCTCGCTGGGGGTCAATACGTTGGTCGATCTGCTGAGCAACAGGCTGGAACATTATTTTCCTGATCTGTCGGTCATTTTGCTTTCAGTGCTGAATACAGGGGTTGTTCTTCTCATCATCGCTACACTCTTCACCGTTATTTTCAAGGTGCTGCCTGACGGGCGTCTCCGATGGAAAGAGTGTATGGTCGGGGCTGCTTTTACGGCGGTATTGTTTGCAATCGGAAAATTTGCAATCAGTTTTTATCTCGGCACGTCTGACCTGGGAGCTACGTATGGAGCATCTGCGTCCATTGTGATCCTTCTTACCTGGGTATATTACTCTTCGATCATCCTGTATTTCGGCGCCGAGTTTACAAAGGTTTACGCCAAATCGGATGGTACTGCAATTTCACCCAACGAGCATGCCGTTCTCATCGTCCGGAAAGAGGTCGAGCGCCCGGATTCTGACGGGGCCTGAGCGCACGTCCGCACCGGAAAAACAGGTTACCTCCAATTGGTTTCCTGCCAGATAGCAGGACGCCTGGTTACTCCCTGCTGCGCTTCAGTGTTATGACCGTAATTTCAGGCCAGATACCGATCCTGCCCTTCAGCCCCAGGAAACCGAACCCTCTGTTGACGTACAGGTACTTTCCATCCCGGTTATACAAGCCGGCCCATTGCTTGTACATATATTGGATAGGGCTCCATTTCAGTCCGAATAATTCAACGCCGAACTGCATCCCGTGGGTATGGCCCGACAGGGTTAGATGAATGTGCTGATGATGATCAAGTATTACTCCTTCCCAATGCGAGGGATCATGTGACAGCAGAATCTTAAAGGCATTATCAGGCACTCCGTTTACAGCTTTCTGCAGATCGCCATACTGATGGAAGCCGCCTTTGCCCCAGTTCTCTACGCCCAGCAGGGTAATACGCTGTCCGTCCCGCTGCAAGGTGATTGCTTCGTTCAGCAGCAGGCGGAAACCGATCTCGGCATGCACCTGTTTTAAACGAACCAGGTTGGACTGTTTTGCGTCTGGTGTTTCCCACCGGATATAGTCGCCATAGTCATGATTCCCCAGCACCGAGAATTTCCCCATCGGCGCCTTAAGCCCGGCAAAGGCCTGTATCCACCTTTCCATTTCGGAAGCCTGATTATTGACAAGGTCTCCGGTAAACAGGATAACGTCGCTGTTTTGAGCGTTCACCAGGTCCAGCCCCTTCTGCACCCCCCGCGCCTCGCTAAAACTGCCGGAGTGTATGTCCGACAATTGCGTAATGGTAAAGCCGTCAAATGCCTCCGGCAAATCAGGAAAATAGATGGTTTCCTTCCTAACCCTGTAAAAATGCCTGCCACGTGTCAGACCAAACAAAATGATCAGAAAAAACACCCCTGCCAGTACGAGCGCCACCTCGCTTATGTAGGTATTCCTGGGCGGGAAACCACGGAACAGGCGGGAAATATCTTCGGCGATCAGAACCGGCGCCGCTAACAGTTTAGGGATGAAAGTGAGCAGTATGCCCGCCATCAGCACCGCGATAAAGCGCTGCGCGTTTTCGCTCATCCTGCCTGTAAGCAAGACGGCTACCATCCCCGAAATCAGCAAAATATCAACCAGCCAGTAGCCCGCGTGCAGCAGTGAATCGGAAGTAACTGTCGTAACAGCCTGGAAAAAATAAATATCGCCTGCCAGAAAAAGGAGCAGGATTAAAGGGAGTCTCTTAGCCATAAACAGAACGTTTTTTAAAGAGTAGACGAATAGTAAACAAAATAACTTTAAAAATCATGCTATTTCCTGCTTTTTCACCCGTGGTCTGTGTCCCACAGACCACTTTGTATTCCCGCAGAACCCCAGTATCTCCTGCAGACCACCCCGTATCCCACAGACCACTTTGTATTCCCGCAGAACCCCAGTATCCCCTGCAGACCACCCTGTATCCCACAGACCACTTTGTATTTCCGCAGAACCCCAGTATCCCCTGCAGACCACCCTGTATCCCACAGACCACTTTGTATTTCCGCAGAACCCCAGTATCCCCCGCAGACCACCCTGTATCCCACAGACCACTTTGTATTTCCGCAGAACCCCGTATCCCACAGACCACTTTGCCTCTCCCCGCAGCCCACATTTCCTTTGCCTCAAACCATCCGGAATTATTCCGCTGAACGAGTAAATCCCGGTAAAAAATCGTTTTGGATTGGTACATGCTAATTGCCATGAACTGTTTTCGCCAATGAACCGCAGAAAATTTCTTGCTTTATCCGCCGGTGTTTCCTTTGCGGCCGGGCTTCCCGCTGTACGTGCGGAACAAACCCCGCCGATACCCATTATCGACACCCACATCCACTTGTTCGACCCGAATCGTCCGCAAGGCGTACCGTGGCCCGATGAAAAGAATAAAATCCTTTATAAACCTGCGCTTCCCGGTCGTTACCGCAGTATTGCGGGACCTCCAGGCGTAGTCGGGGCCATTGTCGTGGAAGCCAGTCCCTGGCTTGAAGACAACCAGTGGGTGATCGATGTCGCCGAAAAGGATCCCATTATAGTAGGGGTCATCGGAAACCTGGTCCCCGGTAACGCGGATTTCGGCAAACAGCTCGCGCGCTTTCAGAAAAGCCCGCTGTTCCGTGGTATCCGTTATGGAAACCTCTGGGGGTATGACATCGCCGGTCAGGTGAAGAATCCTGCGTTTATCTCCGACCTCAGCTCCTTTGCGCGGGATGGCCTGGTGCTGGACACGGCAGGTCCGAACCCTGCCCTGCTGGCTGCGATCGTGACGCTCACCGATCAGGTGTCCGATTTAAAGGTCGTGATAGATCATTTGCCCCAGATGACGCTTCCGGAAGATAAAGCGACCCGGGAGTTGTATGAAGCCAGTCTGCGGGAGCTTGGCCGGCGGCCGAATGTGTATGTAAAGATCTCCGAGGTTTTACGCCGGGTGAACGGACAAATCCCTACGGAGCTGCGTTTCTACCGCGAACGTCTTGACGAACTCTATACAGTCTTTGGTGAAGACCGGGTGCTCTATGGCAGTGACTGGCCCAACAGTGATCATTGGCTCCCTTTCGAAGAAGGGCTGAACCTGGTACGGGCGTACTTCATGGAAAAAGGCCAGGCGGCGGCAGAAAAATACTTCTGGAGAAATTCAGTCGCAGCCTATAACTGGAAAAAACGCGATGCCGCACAGCCCTAGTCAGTACAGCGGGTTAAAAGCACTGTATGAAAGAGTCTTCGCGCTACTCGTTACACACACAATACTTAACAGGGTTATTTACAGCGCCTTACATCCACTATGCTGTAAATGTAAGATATTTGTAAGGTGCACTTTCTGCACTTTTCAACCCTGTTTCTTTAACATTGCACGTTCGCAAGCGGTAACGCAAAGCAAAAAAGGAAAGGCCCTGCAGCTTCGGCTGCCATGATGTCTGATACCGATTGGGTTTCTGCCTCCTGCATTCTCCGGGTAAGTGCTATCAGGATTTCGATACGAGGACTGTGAACGACATTCACGTTAAATTAGCTAAATCCAAACGATCCTTCCTGATGGATAACCTTCTATTTGTGTACGTAAGATCCCTGTTACTCCTTGTTAGTTTATCATCCACCCTTATCACCTCCGCGCAAGTCGTTCCCGATGCCAACGGTATTGTTTATGTAACACCAACCGGCAGCGGTGACGGCTCCGGCTGGGACGATGCCACTTCCGACCTGCAGGGTGCCATTGATGCCGCCGGCACACAAAAAGTATTTGTAGCAATCGGAAACTACGACGTCCCCTCGCCCCACAGTTTTGTGATGAAAAACGGCGTGGCTATCTACGGCGGTTTCAACCCTGCGGCCGGGATAACCGTTTTGGAGGATGCCCGGATCCTGCCCATTCATGGTGCGTCGGAAGGCAGTGTCCTGAACGGTAAAAACGAACGTCCTGTAGTATGGAATAACAACATCGGGTTGACAAACTCCGCCGTTTTAGACGGGTTCACCATTACCAACGGGAGAGGCTCCAACGGAGGAGGGATTTACAACAGCAGTACGTACGGTTCAGGCTCGCCGATTTTCAGAAACCTGGTCGTAAAAGAAAACCACGCTGATGGCGACGGCGGCGGAATTTATAACGGCGGTTCTCCTTCTAAACCCACTATTCTTAATTGCATCATCAAGGGAAATACCGCCCGGCAGCGCGGCGGCGGAATATACGTCCATGATTCCGCTCCCCAATTGACCAATCTCGAAGTTACCGGTAATACCGCGACCTTTGCGGATGGAGGCGGAGGCATCTTCATTTATGCCGGATCCGGTGTCTTCGTCAAAAACGTAACAGTTGCGGGCAATATTCCTAACGCCGCCAACGCCTCCGGATGGATCTTCCTGCATAACTCCATCATATACGGAGGGATAGCAAACAGTAATTACGATAATACGCACTGCCTGATCACAAACACCGGCGCTGAAGAGCTCTTTAACTACCCGGAGTCCGGCGACTTCCGTTTAAAATCCGGTTCTCCCGCCATCAATGCAGGGGATAACAGCCTGTATCCGGGCCTGGGCGCCAATACCCTTGATCTGGCCGGAAACGCCCGGGTGCATACTGCAGCCATTGACATAGGGGCGTATGAATTTCATTCGGCATTGCCGGAAGTTGTGATAACACCGGATGCCGACGGCATTGTGTATGTGAAAAAGAATGCTGTCGGCAATGGTTCCGATTGGGCAAATGCCACCGGACGTTTACAGGGCGCCATTAATGCTGCCGGAACGCAAAAAGTCTTTGTAGCCGCAGGAAATTACCCGATTGCTCTCTTCTACGACTTGAAGATGAAAAACGGAGTGGCTGTTTATGGTGGTTTTGATCCTGATAATGGCATTGACGACCTGGGCGATCCCAGAATCCTACCCGATCCGGACAATGCTGCTACCGGTTCCATACTGAACGGCGCGAAGTCAAGATCTGTGGTTTTCAATCACTTTACCGATGCCGATGCATTAAATTCTACTGCTGTATTGGACGGGTTTATGCTGACAAATGGAAAAACGGGTGCAGACGGCGGCGGCATCTACAATGAATACGCATCGCCTGTGCTCACCAATCTGGTGATCAGCAACAATGAAGCAGCTTACGGGGGCGGCGTTTTCAACAGAAACTCCTCTCCTGAAATGTCGCACATTACGATCACCGCCAACAAGGCGAGGCTAGACGGTGGCGGCATCTTCAACATAACAAATTCTTCCCCTGTCTTAACCAGCATCGTCATTACCGCCAACAATGCCAGTTACGGAGGAGGGGTCTTTAACCGGAATGCTTCTTCTCCTGTCCTGACAAACACTGTTATCAAAGGGAATAGCGTACTCAACGACGGCGGCGGAATGTATAACGATGACAATTCAGCTCCTGTTCTGACGAATACGACCATTGTAGATAATTGGGCTGCTGAGGGCGCCGGTGTTTTCAACCGCAATTCAACGGCTGCTATCACCAATTCTATTATTTACGGAGGTGTGTCGGGAACCTATACCGCTCACTATTCCCTGATTGAAGGCAACACAAATTTCACAAACGGAAATATTAATGCTGAAACGGTTGTCGACACCGATCTGTTTACCGATCCGTGGGCGGACGACTACACGCTAAAAAAAGAGGCGCCGGTCGTTAATGCCGGGAATAACAGCGCTGTTCCTTCAGGCATTACTACCGATCTGGCTGGCCATGACAGAGTCGCCAGGGGAACAGTAGACATGGGAGCTTATGAAGATCAAAGCCCCTGTCCGGCAGCTGCCATCCTGTATGTGGACATGACTGCCGCCGGAAGCAACGACGGCAGCAGTTGGGCCAATGCCCTGACCTCGTTGGCTTATGCCATAAAGACGGCACATGAGTGTCCGGATGTAACCACCATCCTCGTAGCCCGGGGCACTTATTACCCACAGTATATACCACCTGCCTCCGGCGCTGCCGGTAACCGGGACAAGAGTTTTTATTTTTTGCGTGATGGTCTTTCCGTACTGGGCGGCTACCCGTCGGGGGGCGGCACCCGAAACCCGACTGCCAACCCTACCCTCCTCAGCGGCGATCTTGATCCGATTGGCACAGAAGATGCCTACCACGTCGTATTGGCAGTAGGTCCGGCAACCGACGCACCGCTCACCCATACGCTTGTACTGGACGGCTTTACCGTTACCGGGGGAAATGCAGATGGCTCGGGTACCATTTCCGTTAATTCACTGGCGGTATCCCGGTCAAACGGCGGGGGCATGTATAACCATGCAGCTTCTCCTACCATTACCAACTGTATTTTTTGGTGGAACAGAACAACTGGCAACGGCGGCGGCATGTATAACGATCATTCTTCGCCGGTCATTACCAACAGCCGTTTTTCAGGGAATACGGCAGCATACGGGGGCGGCATGTATAATGCTTCTTCGTTGGATCTGGTCATTACCAACAATGTTTTTTCGGGCAACAGGGCAACTCACAACGGTGGCGGGATGTATAGTGACAATTCTTCACCGGCTATTATCAACAGCAGTTTTTCAGGGAACGCGGCAAGCTCCGGAGGCGGGATGTATCATGCGTCTTCATCTCCTGAGATTACCAACTGTATCATCTATCAAAACAGCAGCGGCATTGCCGCCACAGATGTCCTTACGGTAAGCTACAGCATTGTGCAGGGCGGTTATAGCGGTACGGGCAACCTGGATGCGGATCCGCTGTTTGTAGATGCACCATTACATGCTACGGCGCCATTCTCCGGAGGAAATTATGCGTTACAACCCGGTTCGCCGGCTATTGATAACGGCAATAACGCTTCCTATCCCGGTTTGGATAACACTACTGAAGATCTGGCAGGCAAACCGAGGCTGAAAGGAATTGCAATTGACAGGGGGGCTTATGAGTATCAGCCGCTCGTCTCCCCGGATGTCAACGGTATTGTATATGTCAAAGAAAACGCCACCGGCGCAGGCGACAGCTGGAGCAATGCCACCGGCAATTTGCAGGCAGCGATAGACGCTTCCGGCACACAGAAAGTATTGGTGGCCACCGGAAATTATGACGTGCCCTCTCCCCACAGTTTTGTGATGAAAGAAGGCGTGGAAATATACGGCGGCTTCGACCCGCTCAATGGCATTGAAGACCTGGAGGACGCCCGGATTTTGCCCAATCAGGGCGCTGCCGAAGGCTCTGTGCTGAACGGGAAGGATGAAAGGCCGGTAATTTTTAATGACGACAACAGCCTGACGGCTTCTGCCCTGTTGGACGGCTTTACCATTACCAGCGGCTACCGGAACAGTAACGGCGGCGGAATTTATTGCTATAATGTTTCGCCAACATTCAGGAACCTGGTGATTAAGGAGAACACTACCGTTAATGCCGGAGCCGGGATGTTTATCAATAATTCCTCTCCCTCGGTAACCAACAGCATCATCTCCGGCAATACGGCGGGCGGTGTCGGAGGGGGCGTCATCAATGCCGGCACTTCTTCGCCGGTCTTTACCAATGTGCGTATTACGGACAATACTGCAGGTGGTGTTGAAGGCGGCGGCGGTGTCTATTATATCGGCACCGGAAATGCAGTGTTCAATAATGTCACGATTGCAGGTAATGTGCCCGATGCCGTCACGAATACCCTGGGAAGCATTACCGCTAAAAATGCTGTTATTTTCGGAGGAATAACGGGTACCTATACTGCACAGTATTCCCTGATAGCGGGCAATACCGATCTTGCCAATAGCAATATGGACCCCACAGGTATACTGCCAGGCGATATCTTCACGGATGCGGCCAATGGCGACTATACGCTGAAAGATTGCTCACCGGCTGTTAACTCGGGTACTCCGGATGCTGCAGGTTTGCCGGCGCAGGACCTGGCCGGGCAGGCCCGCGTTTACGGGGGCAGGGTTGACATGGGCGCCTATGAAAACAGCAGCGCCCCTGCCGGGCAAGGTATAGCTTCTGACAACAGCACCGCTGCGAGACTACAGCACGCTAACGGGACTACGGCTTATCTGGATGCCTGCAATGCCGCACTGGTTTCGGTCACGACACAAGGACTGGGAACCGATATTTCGGGCAGCACCACGGCGCGCGTCTGGATTGACGACCTGCAGCCGGCACAGTATGTCCGCCGCCACTATGAAATTACGCCCGGCAACAATGCCGGAACCGCCACCGGCCGGGTAACGCTTTATTTCACGCAGGAAGACTTCGATGCGTTCAATGCCGCCAACCCAGCCGCACAGATTCAGATAGAACCTTCGGAGAGTTCCACCAACCTGCTGATCGAAAAGAGAGGGGGTGAAAGCAGCGATGGCACCGGGCGTCCCAACACCTATCCCGGCACGCCGGAGAACATTACAGAAGTCGATGTAACCTGGAACGCAGTCGCCCAGCGCTGGGAAGTCAGCTTTTACACCACCGGATTCAGCGGATTCTTCGTCAAGACCACTACTTCCCCGCTGCCGGTGCGCTGGATTACCTTCTCAGCCCGTCTGGATGACGGGAACCGGGCGGTCCTGGACTGGAAAGTGGACGAAAGCCTGGTTTCATATTACGAGGTGGAAAGAAGCAGCAATGCCCGTGATTTCAGACGTGTGACAACGATGCCCGGTCAGGGAAATGGAATTCGCCAATACAGTTTTATTGACCCGATTACAGCTGCAGGCAGAGTCTATTACCGTATCCGGCAGGTAGACCTGGACGGCTCCTACAGTTATAGCAGCATCGTAACGGTTGCCGCGCACATTGGCATTCAATTCAGGACCTATCCTAACCCGGCAAGAGAAAAGGTGACGGTAGAAATCGGCCCGGAATACGTGGGGACCAGGCTCAATCTGGTCAGCACGGCGGGAATTGTGCTGCGGCAGATCGCCGTAACAGAGCCGGTGTTTACCCTGTACATGGAGGACTGCGCGCCGGGTATCTACCTGTTATCCACTTTTGACGGTAAGGTAGTGAAGCTGATCAGGGAATAGTCATCTCGTAAACCCATCCGGAATTTTGGGGTTGTGGCCCCGCTGTCCCTCGCTAGACGGGTATCTGTATTGTATCTTTTATCCAAAAATCTTACTTAAGAATAGTGGATGGACTTGGCTTTTCGGGTTTTAGGGAACGTCGGCTTTATGTGTCGGGTTGGGGAAGTACATACGTCACTGCGCATAGTTACAATCCCTTTTTCCCTTCCAGCCAATAACCCTGCGTTGTAATTTTTCCGGACATACTATTTTTCAGAACCTTTCTGAATGTCTGAACCGATTTTGCATTTCCTAGCAGTACGTAACTCGCTGTTTTCCATTCGGATGTTTCGAATAAAGGCAAATTATTTACCCATTTTTCATCTCTGAAGGAGTTGTTTTTCGGGAAGACGGTAAAGTTTTCCAATCCCAATAGGCCGGGCGCGATTTTGTTTTCTTCGTTTAGCTCAAAATAGAATTGGAATTGATGATTGCTATTTTTCAAATAGGGTAAAAGTGAAGCCGCTACCCCTAAACAAGTTTCATCCCCAAAGATAAATTGCTGTTTTACGTTCGGGTCATATTGTTTTTTCCCTCTGGGAGGACTAATGTACAAATCATCGCCTGGTTGTAAGGTATCAATATAGTGGCTTCCGACTCCGTTACCGTGAATATGAAAAACTATCTCAAAAATCCCCTTTTCCCTGTCGTGAGAAGCAACGGTATAATTTCTGTATGCTGTTTCACTTACACGAATAACGTTGGCGTAGCCAATTTGAAAATCCATTTTTGCGATATCGCCTTGAAAACGTATCTTTTTTATCTGCGGGGTGATGTAGAAAG
The DNA here is from genome assembly GCA_040394475.1 of Telluribacter humicola. GTDB lineage: Bacteria > Bacteroidota > Bacteroidia > Cytophagales > Spirosomataceae > JBEBSD01. The sequence continues at coordinate 17,540 of JBEBSD010000075.1, forward strand.
TTTGTACAATCCTCACGTTGGGGCGAAGTGAACTCTCAAACAAATCGCCGACCCATTTTGGCAAGCTCGAAATCATAACCTGTTTTTTTTATTACTACTGGCATTTGAGTGCGTACAGCAAGCCCGGAGTCAGGCGTCGTTGCCTCTTCCATCAGGTACCTGCCCTCCCCTGCAAATATGCAATGCACGTTCAGCAATTGTAACGTTGACGCTCTATGCTGCAAGCCCGTAAGTTGTGCTGAGCCCTGCAGTACCCGCCGTACCCAAAACGGGCACATTTATTGCTGTTAGTGATTCCATTTTTATACGCGCTTTTTGTCGGCACAAAGGAACGTCGTATTAGCAGGGCGAGCAATGGCAATAACAGGTAAGTATTGGACTAATCGAGGTTTTTACTCCGGAAAGTTAAAGCGCTCATTCCTGTAACTTTGGTAAACAATCTTGAAAAATAGGGGTAATCATCATACCCTAACTCAGCTGCAATTTCTTTTACCGATTTACCGGAATGATAAAGTAACCGTTTTGCTTCTAAGATAATACGCTGCTGTATATGATGCGAAACAGAATAGCCGGTTGTATTTTTGACACATTCGTTCAGGTAAGGGCCCGAGATATGTAGTTTTTGGGCGTATGCTGCCGGCTTTTTTGCCGTGGTAAAATTAAGCTCCAATAGTGACTTGAAAGCTTTGGTAATAATTTCGAACCGTGAAAGACTGTCCGTTGGTTTAGATTGGACCAGATACTGTGAAATAATTAACCCGACAACTATATTGCAACTCCCTTTTAGTAACGTTTGATATAATTTTTCATGTTTCTTTTCGGAAATTTTTATGCAAAGAGATACGGCTTCGAAAATAATGAAAAACGTTTCTTTCGTTAGCGCCAGGGGCCCTGCCGGCGCAATATCTTCCAGTAGTTTCAGATATTCAGGATTCAGACTTTCATTATTGATTGCCAGAAAGCTGGCAGTAACATTTTCAAATTCCCCGACACGATGTACCTGATTGGCGTGAATGTAGACAACAGACGACGGTCCTATTTTGTACTTTCTAAAATCGATTTCAATGGGTATTGTTCCTTTTTCAAGTAAGAAAAACAAATGATAATCGTCCCGGTGCGACTGCTCTGCTCCCTCGAAAGTATGTAAATCTTTAATCGATGCTCTTCCAATGGCAATACCTGCGCCGAACTTATCGGCCATAGTATTTACAGGTATGGATTTTGCTTTTCCAGGCATCGTCTTTTCAGTTCACCTTTTTTAACGTTTTTCGTCGCAAATTTACAAAACTTTTTTCCGCCCCGCTGTCGGGAAGCCGTCCTCACGCCTTAGACGACGGGAGGACGAAATCAGGTCTCATACCTGCGTAATCAGCGACGCTGCGCACAATTTGGTTCGCGGGTCTGAGACCCGCAATCACGCTTTCACTGTCAGCGTGACCCGGTCAGCGTGACCCGGTCCAAAGACGGGAAAGAGCGGAGAGCTTGGGAGCGGGGCGGGCGCATTTTCTCTGCTGCGAAACCTTTGTCAGCGGTTCGGGTTTCTGCTTTCGAATTCCTTACTGCCGATTTTATACCAGTTATGCCTGACACCTTCAAAGTCAAATGTTTCAACGTGCGTTAGCCCGACTTTCTTCAATAGTTTGTTGGAAGCCATATTTTCACAGTCTGCCATAGCATAAACCTGGTTTGCTTTAAGGGTGTCAAAAGCGTATGCCAACGACGCGACAGAAGCTTCTGTCGCAATTCCTTGTCCCCAATATCTTCTGATTAGCCTGTAACCGAGGTCGTAATAGTTTTTATGATTGTTTCTTGGTTCAGTTACAAACTCCAGCCCGGCCCAGCCTATGAAATCGGCTGTGTTTTTATCGATAACTGCCCACCGTCCAATGTCGTAGTCTGTATAGTGCTGTCTGACGAAATTTATAATGCTTAGCGTCTGCTCTTTGCTTGTTATTGTTTTGTTTCCTAAATATCGATGAACTTCCGGGTCAGAATGAAGTTCAAACATTCCGTCAACGTCTGTCGGAAGTATTTCTCTTAAAAGTAGTCTTTCTGTCTCGGCGAATATTTTCATCGGTCAATGTCATTTTTGCGGTGTTTCACTCTTATACCTTTTTCGATTGTTACCTAAACAGCTCCCTTATCCTCGGATCCCCCTCGTCTAACCGGGTCAGGCTGACGACGGGAGGGCGAAAGCAGGTCTCAGACCTGCGTAATCAGCGACGTTGCTCGCAATTCGGTTCGCGGGTCTGAGACCCGCAGTCACGCTTTCACCGTCTAAAAACGGGAAAGAGCGAATGCAGCACTTGAGGAGAGTGCCTTGTTGGCTAATTTCTATAATTATCTTTTACTGTAATTTCCCAGTTTCCCGTTTTATCAGATCCACGTCTCTTTATCAACCCATTTTTTCGTAGAGCAGCAAGAATTTTTTCGATCGTGCTTAATGAAACGCCGAGGATAGCGGCAATTTGTTGCCGGTTTATTTCGGGCTTTAAAACCATTAATTGTAAAATATGGAGCGCTCTTTCTCCAAAACTTTCACTGACTTCGACTGCGTTGATATGGTAATGGTCATAAAGATACCCCGTAAATACCCCGTAAATACCCCGTAAATACCCCGTATTTTTTTCGCCCCCCAACGCTATTCTTTCCGAAATCGTCCCAAAATCATCCGGAACCGCCCCAAAAGGCTTTGCTTGCAGATTATTGAATAAGGTTACTCCAACCCCGCCATTCATTTCCGATATTTCAGGTTCAGGTAGTCCGGCTTCCTTACAGGCTTTAATAATTTTCAAAGTCCCTCGTCCCCAGGTGTCGATGTATCCGGCTTTAAAACACGCTTCAGCGATCTTGGGATTCCGCGGTCTGGAATTATGCTCAATTTTTAAATCTGCTAAACTCATTCCTAAAGGCAATCCCCCCTCATTCCAAATGGAAAGCTTGTCGTCATATACACGCAGTTGAATGGAAGCCCCCCTATAAGTTCTGTGGACCATTGCATTTAGCAGCATCTCCCGTAAAGCGTCCCGTGGGTATTTATCTTTTTCGACTCGTTGTATCCCGACAAAATCTACAGGACGAGTCAAAAACTTGTAGTTCAGCTGCACCTGAGCTTCATCCAGCATCTGGACTAAATTGCCTTCCACGATTTCCTGGAACTTGAGATCTGTTGCATCTTTTCCGAAATGTCCGATTTTCACCTGTATGTTGGGGTAAAATCGGCTGGGATCTTTGCCAAATAAAATAATTGCCGCTCTTCTTAATTTATGGCCGTCGTTGAGTTGTAACTTTTCAAGTATTTGAAAAGTGGATAAACCTTTTGTCTCCGGCATTCTACCTTTATCCTTGCTATCGTCGATAAACTTTGCAATACTATTTTCATCTATATCCGTAATAGTTGCGCCTTCTTCAATTACGTCATCCCAGGTTTTCCCCGACTTTTTGAGTAAAAATTCATTCAACTCCACTCCCGTAAGTTCCATTTTCGTACTACCTGAACGATAATAATACCTACCACGCAGAGAAACGGCAACAGAATAGGGGTTTACTTTAATTGAAATATACTTGTCATCCTTATCATCCTTCAACTGCACATCGCAGATAATCCCCATGGTATTGCGAATTTTGTTGGGGATATCCTCCATCAATCTTGCATAATCCGCAAGGTGAACTACGCGGCCGCTATCATTTTTGCCAATATAAATGATGCCGCCAATTGCATTGGCAAAGCCACACACCCACTTCAGGTAGTCGTCGTGCCAGCCTTGTTTGTATTCTATGTTCTGGGTTTCCGGCATTTACTCTCCTTTTTATCAAACATAATCATTTTGCCGAAACTCACTATGGTTGCCTCCTTCAATTTCTGCTTCTCCCAAACATTCCTGACAACCAGATTATGGTACTTTACCCAGATCTCCCTCGTCTGACCGGGTCACGTTGATGACGGGAGAACGAAAGCAGGTCTCGGACCTGCATAATCAGCGACGTTGCTCTCAATTCGGTTCGCGGGTCTGAGACCCGCAGTCACGCTTTCGCCGTCAGCGTGACCCGGTCAGCGTGACCCGGTCAGCGTGACCCGGTCAGCGTGACCCGGTCAGCGTGACCCGGTCTAAAGACGGGAAAGGGCGGGAGAGCGGATTGCTTCCAATGGCAGGCCGTCGTACGGAAATCAATTGATAATTTCTCCTTTGTTATTGGCCAGTTTTTTACGCCATTCCCGGAGTTCTTCAGGTTGCTGCCTTGCCCAGTCTGTGACTTCTCCCACTATTTTAAGTGGCGCCCGGGAACGATAGGAGCGTGTCAGGTTGCCCGGAAATTTCTTATCCGTAACGTTCGGGTCATTTTCAAAGTCCCCTGTTGGTTCAATTATATAAACACGCTCACGTCCATCACCTTTAGCTAATGATGCGGCAAGTCCTGCTCCGTTAACCAGGGCTGTAAAATAAATGTGATTCATTTTGAGTTCGGGCTCATAATTGGAGGTGCCCCCTGCTGTCAGCAAATCGCCCACCGGCAAATCCGCTTTCGTCCCGTGATAAAAGGGGCCGTTGTCAGCTATTTTTTCCGTGAATGAAAGAGCCAGCTCGCGATTCTTTGTTGCGCTGTCAACATCGCCTAAGTCCTCATGGCATTGGGCAATGGTTACATACAGCGACGGAAAAACGCCCATAACAGCGGCATCACTGACTTTTAATGCCGACTCCAAAGCGGTTTGAAGCCATTTCAATTTATCGGGCACATTCGTTTGATGCCTAGCCACGTAATGAGCAGCCAGAAATTTCTCAAAGTCGTTTGTCGCTTCGTTCCAGGCTTGAAGAAATAGTTTGCCTGCTTCCTCTGCGTTGCCTTTTGCTTCCATGTTCATCCCTTGAAGACAACGTTTAACAATACTGTTGTTTGGGGTAAATTCCATATTTCAATTATTTATAGCGAATGATGCTTACTTTTCGGCCTTTACAGATCCCATACACTGATAAAACTCGGGAATTTATTCTCAGCCGGATAATAGAAATACATTAAAATTATACTCGTATTATTTGGAATTCCATCCAAGTTATCTGTCCTTATTTCAATAATTTCTCGCATGCAGTTAGTCAGCTTCTCAGACAATTCCTTATTGTCAAATCCTTTAATAGTTCTGATATCCTCAATTGACAAGTCTTGATTAACGGTTAATTCATAAACAGCAAACCTGTTTCTTTCATTAAAGTTCTGCAAGTTTTCTTTGCAAGGTTCAACATCATTCGCAATTCTCAAATTAAATTGATTGACAGCAGAAATATTGTTTCTTTTCAAGAATTCCAAAGCTTCCAATTTCAAGTTTAGCGTTTTTTTATAGTTAATATCGACGTTGGGGTACTTAACGAGGTCAAATTGGCGATCAACCTGCATACTGCCTGAACAAGACCCGAAGCTTAAAAATCCGTTATGATCTTTTGAGGCAAATATCAACCAAGTGGTGTTCTCAGACGGGAGAAAAGAGCACGAAGTATTTAACATACTTACAACTTTCAGTTTACTGATTGGGTTTCCTTTATAAACATCTATGCCCTCTATCTCGATATCGTGATAATCTGCATTTTGGTTGTCTTGTGTGACTTTGAAAATCTTCACCGTGGCAATAAATTCTGAACGCTGATACCTATCAAGCAAAGGAATAGTTACGCAGCTGCATCCAAAGGCTCCAACAGAAATCAACATTAAAAGAGTTAATAATAGCTTTTTCATGAAGTAGTAGTAAGATCGAATGTCGTTTACTTTCTCACATTTATCTTTAATTCGCCACGAATTAACAAATTTTAAAGTACAAAATTTTATTTAAATTCGTGCATTCGTGGCTAAATAAAATATGTTGATCGTACACGATCGGTAGAATCAATTTAGCATCTTATCTTTGATAGTGGTTCTTAAGTAAACTGGCATTAACTTTACATTTTGCCATTATCTCCATTATAATGCGGTGTAAATTCTGCATGTCGCTACCTTTGGGTTCAGGTTGAGCTGCAATATACCCGTTGATTTGTTCCTGCATGTTCAATGTAGCGTTAGGGCTACCAAACCTTATTAGCGATTCGTTGATTCCTCGCTTGTCGGCTCGTAGTAAAGAATTACAGCGCCTCCGTTAAACGTTTTAGTCTTTAAAAGCTTAAGACTTGTCCTGTCACTTATCTTTTCAAACAGCGGCAAACCTTTTCCGACTATAACAGGGTGGACACACAGCTGGAATTCGTCAATCAAATTACGGCTCAACAAGTGTATAATCAAACTTCTGCTGCCGATAAAAATGGGCTTACCAGGTTGCTGCTTAAGTTCTGCAACCACTTCGTCAACGGTTTTGGTTGCCAATTCCGCACTGTCCCAATCTACATTTTTCAGTTTTTGTGAAAAAACAATTTTCGGGATTTTGTTCATAGCGACGGCAAAGTCGTCCGCTGATTGTTCACCTGAAGGATTTTCTGCCAGTGGCTTCCAGTATTCCATCAGTTGATAGGTGATTCTGCCATATAGAATCGCATCCGAGTCATTTAACAATTCCATGTAATGCCGATGTATTTCTTCATCAGGCGTTATGGCTGTATGGTCGCAAAAACCATCAAGTGTCATATTGATTGCTGCAATTATCTTTCTCATGGTGTTTTTTTTTCAAGTCTCAGCCCTGGTTTGTTTTATTTCTTGAAAGTCAATCCTTCTGCTTCCAATGCGGTTCGAAGTATTGGAAGGGAGCTTTTCCCTAAACCGTGAAATTGCATTATTTCCTTTTCCCGATAGTTTGCAAGCTGTTCCGGTGCCGTTATTCCGTTATGCTCCAATGCTCTTCTTGCGGGCGCCGCAAGTAAGGAAAGAAACCCCGCCTGCGGCTTTTTCGCCGCTTCGCAAACCGGGCAGGTTGGACAATCACTGCTTTTATAGAATTTATGTCCCTCATTACAGATCCGTGCTGTTTTTTTCGCTGCCATAATTCGTTGCGTTTCTCATTGGTACTGCTTCTGATAAAACGATTTGCCATCGTACAGGACTCACCCTACACAAAGGTATTTTTTACGCCAAAGTATTCCAATTGCAAATCGGACATGCTTCAGGGGTATTCAGGACAATTGTAGTAGCTTGTTGCCATTCAAAAAAGGTGGTTAGCGGGAGGATTCGAATTCCTTATATAGGACATCATTTGACATAAAACTCTTTAAAAACTGAAGAGAACCCTTAACCCAGTATAGTCGAGGCCCTCCAACCTATCGCAACCGGCCTAGTGTCAATTCCAGATTGCATTCATTTCGGTGAGTATAATGAGTATAAGCGGTTTTCCATCCGTCACCACAATCGTATATTCTTGTTGTGCCACGCCCCCGCTTGCTTTCTACGCCGGGCGGAGGCTTTTGCCCCGAAACTGTTCTCATATCCGTAATTTATCAATCGAAGAACGATTTCCCGCCTGACGCATAGCCGATATTAGCGGCCGGCTTGAATGCTACGATAAATTATAAAAATGATTTTCTTGAATTATTTTATTGTTCTTCCATCGCTGAACGGACAGCTGATGTGTATCAATTCTACCAAATTTTTTGTGACCAAATACATAGTGCCAATTGCTAACCGAAAGATTGTCTTCTATAATATAGGATACTAATTCCACTTTTTCAATTATGGCATTGGCAATAAAATCTTCGATTTCGGTTAATAGCGCTGTTTTGCCGACATTTGGAGGATTAAAATTGTCTGTAGAAATTACTTCATCGTCATAAAACGTATCCAATGCCTCTATAAATTCATTTTGCTGTACTAATGAATTGAACGCCAATACGGTATCATTAAAACCTGCCATAATCTTATAATTTAAGTATTTTATTAGTCTATTTTATTGCTTTTCGTAACATAATCATATCCTTTAGCATTACACCGTCTTGAAATATTGGCTCCGGATAATTAGTTATAAAAAAATCGTATTTAACATCAAACAATTCAAATCCGGCTTTTTGATATAAATTCAATTGCTTTAATGCTACCGCCGCTGTTCCTATCAATAGTGATTGTCGATTCTCTTCCTTCGCCCTCACAGACGCATCTTGCAACAAGAACCTGCCAATTCCCTTGCCTTGGTAAGCTTTATCCACAGCGATATTTTTAATTTCCACCTCATTTTCGTTCAACGGATACATTACATAAGCGGCTATCAATTTATGGCCTATTTCCACTACGTAAATATTGCTGTCAAAAACGTATTTGTTTATTGCTTCAATGGTTTCGTCAGCAAGCAGCAATAAATCATAGGGAATTTGCTCATGACACTCAAGCAGTCTTGTACGCCATTTGTTTATATCTCCTGTTTTCATTTTCGGCTCAAATCTTTTATTGTCCGAAATGGGTTTATACATGACAGATAAATCCATCCGATAAAAAATAGTTGCAAAGGAATCCTGTACCAAAGGTAACTGGGTCCCTCTCCATCCAATGTCGCACTTTCAAGATTGACGTGCTTTAGAGTGGCATAGATGTTCGAAGGCGTTATTAATACTAAAAACAGGATCAGTAACCAGCCTGTCAATTTCCTGTATTGGGGTAATAAAAGCCCGATAGCAGCCATCAATTCTATCACTCCTGAAAAGTAGACCAGTTCAATCTTATAAGGTATAAAGTCGGGCAACATCAACAAAAATCCCTTGACGAAAACAAAATGCGCAATACCCGTGGTTACCAACATTGCCGCCATTGCAATCCTGCCCGCCAAGGCAAAATTGTACTCCTTCTGTAGTAACCTAAGGATAATCATAGAGATAAGGAAAACACAGAGCAAAATAATTTCAGGCATCTTCTTCTTTTTTTTACAAAGGTCAATAGAAGAGTTATAGCAAACAATGAACCTGGGTTAATAAATGCGGCGGCGTATCCTGCTCAATGCCTGCGGAGTAATCCCGATGTAAGAAGCGATATATTTCAATGGTATTCTCTGGATCAATTGAGGTTGTTCGGTGAATAGATTCAAATACCGCTGTTCAGCCGTATCGGTTAATAAAGAAATTTCCCGTTTTAAATTTTCGAGATATAAATCTTCTGCCGCAAACCTTCCGATCGTATTTCCTATTTCAGTTTCTACATAAATGGCCTGAAGATCATTTAATGATAACCGCCAGAGAGTGGTTTCAGTAAGTGTTTCTACATTATAGGAGGATGGTAATTGTGTTAAGAAGGAATCATAAGCGCTTACAAATTCATTGTCAAAAGAAAAAGAAAACGTAAAATCATTTCTTTCATTCGGAATATAAAATCGAATGATACCTCTTTCAATAAATGAAAGATGGTTTTCGGTTTGGCCTATTTTTAAAAGTAAGCTTTTCTTTTGAAATTCCTGTTTCACGAGCTTGGAAGAAAAGACCTTCCAATCCTTCTCGGTAAGCTGTACCCTCTTTTCAAAATATTTTCGGATTTGCTCCATCAGCTCGCCTGTGTTTGCTTGTCGCCAACTCTGTAATATACGAAAATATACGTTAACTTGGTTTGTCGGGCTCGCATCCAAATGTTACCTGGAATCCGTTCAGGTCTTTAAACACAACTTCTTTTTTTCCGTATTCCGTTTCGGGGTTTATTTCAATTATCTCGGCTTTCTCTTTGAGAACCTCAATAATAGCGTCAATGGATTCGACAATGAAATATAATCCTGCATCTTTCCTTTCCGCATACTCTTTCCGTCCTTCGGGATAAAGCATGAACTGTGCTCCGTCCCAGTCTAACAAAGCCCAATTCAATCCACAACCCGGCTCTTCGTGTGTGCCAAGGCATTTGAAACCGATACCCTGATACCACTCAAGCGTCTTTGAAATATCAGGAACCCGCAGAAAAGAAAGACATATCACAACCGGGCTTGTGTCAATTCCAGATTTCATTCATTTCGGTGAGTATAAGCGGTTTTCCATCCGTCACCACAATCGTATGTTCGTGTTGTGCCATATGTCCGCCTTTGTTACCGACCATTGTCCAACCATCCTTAAGTGCGGTCGCATACGACGAAGTGGTTGCGATAAAAGTTTCGATGGCCACCACTGAGTTCTTCTTAAAACGTCTTTTGTCAAATCGGTTTTTATAGTTGAGCAATTCATCCGGCTGTTCGTGTAAACTTCTTCCGATGCCGTGCCCGCCCAGATTTCTAATAACCTTAAAACCTCTTTTCTTTGCCTCCGTTTCCATCAGGTGCCCGACTGCTGCAATTTTCACTCCACCTTTGATAGTGTTGATGGCTTTTTGCAGTATGTCCTTTGAGGCGTCAACTAATTTCTGATGCTGATTGCTATCATTTCCAAGCACAAACGAAGCGCCGTTATCGGCCCAGAAGCCGTCGAGTTCTGCTGAAACGTCAATATTGATTAAATCTCCCTCCTTTAAAATCCGATTGTCCGAAGGAATGCCATGGCAAAATTCATTGTTAACACTTATACAGGTCCAACCCGGAAATCCATAAGTCAGATAAGGCGCTGATTTAGCGCCAAAACCCGAAAGGATTGTTGCACCATAGTTGTCCAGCTGCTTGGTGGTCATACCGGGTTGCGCATAGTTCCGCATTGCCTTTAAGGTGCGAGCAACAGCTTCACTGGCCTTTTTCATCCCGGTTAATTCGGTTTCCTTTGTAATGGACATATTATGAGTTTCAGTTTGTTGGTCGGCTTGCTGAATTGTTATAACCTGATTGCCAGCGGTTTCGGCGCTTAGTGCAGACGCGTATTTTTAGCACAAAACCTGCTGCAAAGCCGAATGTTCAAATTTACGAAAAACTATCATACGCAGCACTTCACCCCCGCTCACGCCGAACCGCTATCAGGCGTATCTATTTTTCTGTTGGTCAATCTTTGAGTTTTATTACGCCTGTTCTGTATAAGTCCAACGATTTTTGTAGAATGCTCTCTATTGTCTTGATAGGGAGATCATCGTTTGGATTGACCCTGAAAATCTTCATTCTTGTACGGTTGCCTTCTTCCAGTTCAGGGTGGTCAAGGTATTTGCCTTCTACCATAAGGATGTAGGGTTCGTTCGTATTTTTAGCTGTCCATAAATAGCAAAACATTTTTTTCTTATAGCAGAAGCAGGGCATTCCCCATTTCTGCGTTTCAGTAACGTTTACATCCTGGTCAAGAATAATACTCCGCAACGCAAGCAAACAACTTTTGCCTGGCTCTTCTTTACCCAGGTAGTAGTTATCAAGTTCCTGAACCATTTTTTTCTATTTTCGGCCGATTCAAAACAGGATGAATAGGCGTTGCGCTTGACTCCCGCGCGCCGCACTTCAGCCGCTATATCTTCAAACCGATGTTAGTGGCTGTTCCTGTATTTCTTCTATTCATAAAACTCTTTTGAATATTCCACTGTTCCTTCTACATCTTTTAGAGCATTTTCTGTCAGCTCTATTAGCATACAATTTTCATCAGGCACTTCAAACGGCAATTTTATTCCATAATCTTTTGCCATTTTATATCCAAATTTTGGATAATAATTTTCGTGTCCCACTAAAATTATAGAAGTAAACTGTAATTCCTTAGCTTTCTGATGCGCCTTCTGAATTAGCTTTCCGCCAATTCCTCTTCCCTGATACTTTTTTAAAACCGCTATTGGAGCCAACGCCAAAGATACTGTCTCCTGCAAGTTATCGTTTACAATTTTAATCTTTGTCAGCAAAACATGGCCAACAATCTGCCCATCAATTTCAGCAACTAATGATAGGTCCGGAACATATGATTCTGAGTTTCTTAATTTTTCTACCAAAAAATGCTCTTTATGATCCGTATGTTCTTCGTCCCTAAAAGCATTTTCAATTAGGTTAAATACTTCTTTATGGTCTTTGCTTTCTTCTTTTCTAATGTTCATTTTAAAACTGTATTTGATTCTTGATTATGTATTAGAATAATCTATAACGGTTCGGGCATTAGCATTAAATTATACTAATCCATTACAACATTGCACTATTAACGGTCTATTCAAAAAAAGCAGGGTCAATAGACTTTGCCCTTGACACCAACCACCGGTGCCTGAAACAATCAGCTTATACTAAACGGAGCACATGTTGACCCGGTCAACGTGCCCCGGTCAACGTGACCGGAAAAAACAAAGAGCCGTCAACATACCCTGCTAACGGCTCTTTGCCTGTGGCTATTCTGCGGGTCGGATAATAAGTAGGTTCTGCATCGACGTCACCGTTACCTCTGCGCCGTGTCCAAGGCCAAGGCTGTATAACCAATCCTCACAGCGTCCGATTTCCCGACTTGTTAAAGCGTGTCTTCGGTTAGCCTTATTCGAAAGCTCAGATTTCAGAAGAATTAGTTCTCGCTCTCCAATTCCTTACGGATCCGGACAACGTAGTCAACCGTTACTTCAAGTGCTGCAGCAATCTGTTCATCGGTAAGGATGGAAGCTTTAACCAGATTCCGGACGGCGTTTTCCGTTTTTTCCCGACGACCTTCTTGACGGCCTTCCTGACGACCTTTCTCTTGCCCGATTTTTATGCCTTTTTCAACAAAAACATCCAGGGTATTCATGACAGTCTCTTTAATTTGAATGGGCAGCTTCTCTACAAATCCTAGGCTGTGTAACTAATCCATGCAGCATTCGATTTCCGGAACCTCGTGCTGGCTGTGCTTGTTAAACCGTGTCTTCGGTTAGCCTTATTCGAAAGCTCAGATTTCAGAAGAATTAGTTTTCGCTCTCCAATTCTTTACGGATCCGGACAACGTAGTCAACCGTTACTTCAAGTGCAGCAGCAATCTGTT
>JBEBSD010000076.1:0-30209 GCA_040394475.1 Telluribacter humicola
ACTCCTATGAGCCTCAATTTGCCCCTTTTTATGTTAGAAAATAGCCAAACTAGAGAAATACGTCATTTGACGTATTGTCCCGCTTTTGCCGGGACCTTAAATTTGATCATGGGCAAAAGTTGTGTAGGCTACCCTAGTGAGCGCTTTTCCCAATAATCCAGGTAGTATGCGCAAGGTGGTATATCTTTTTTCTCTGGGGGTGTTTTTCGGGTGTTATCAGGAGATACCGGATCTGCTTCGGGCAACATTTAGTCACGGAATTTCTCCGTCGGACAACTCCGGGTTAACGATGGTCTTCATTGCAGATACGGAAGGTGCAGGGGAGTATAACTGGAATTTCGGGGACACCGCCGATCTTACCAGGATACAGGCGACCGGAAAAGAAGTGTCCTATACCTACGCCAGAAGTGGGAGCTATAAAGTAAGCCTTATTACCAGGACGAGTGGTTTGACAAGCAGCGGGATTGTCCGCGAGGTATCGGTGAATCAGCTCTCCCACAAAGAAGATGTTCTGATCCTGGATTTCAACGACCCGGATGAGGTTGATCAGTGGACAACACACCAGGGATATACCAGTGGCATAGGCAGGTCAAAAATAAGTGACGGTTACTTCAGCATAGAGGTGATGGGGAATGTTGACCAGATGGTTAACGGACTTACACATAATGAGGTCCTCCCGGACATGAGCGCGTTTGAGATAGAAACAAGAGTAGGGAAGGAAACGATGGTTATTGGCAATCCCAGGCACGCCTATGTCAGTTTTTTTGTGAAGGAATATAACGAAGGCCGGGGAGGCGATTTACGCGTTGGCGTTTTATACGAAGACGGGGTCCGTAACCTGGCCGTTAGCATACCAGGTAGGCCGCAAGTGGTCCGGCCGGCGCCTTCATCGGGTTGCCAGGAGATCACTTTTACCATACGGCGAGTCAATGGTTCGCTGCAAGTGTGGGACGATTGTACCAATACGATACTGTTTACGGACGAGCAACCGGCCACAATTGCCGGACAAATCGGGATGGTCATCTATTATGAATGTCGTGGCGATAATTGCCTGGGCTACGGCAATGGATATGCCGATTTCTCCGTCGATTACATTCATGTAAGAAAGTACTGATCAGCAAATGGATTCCAGTGAATTTACCGCGCGTTTTGACTACGACCCCGACGAAGATCTGCTGGGGGAAGGCGGCTTTGGCAAGATTTTCCGGGCCTGGGATAATGTGCGCAATGAGTATATCGCCCTCAAAATGTCGAAAGTACAACCCGACCTGGAGGCGTTCAGTCTCCTGAACGAGTACGAGCGGGTGAAATCACTGGAACATCCGAACATTGCCCGTTACATGGATTGCCGGCGCATCAAGCTGCCGGGGATGGGTACCCATGATGTGGCGCTGATGAAGCATTATGAGCATGGGAATTTGTCGCAGCTGCTGGCTAAACAGACACTTACCCAACGGCAGAAAGAACGGGTGATAGAGGGCATTCTCGACGGGATCAGTTACCTGCATCAGCGCAGGCCGCTCATCATCCATAGTGATTTGAAACCGTCCAATATCCTGATCGTGGAACGCCGTGGGTTTTATATTCCGCTGATTACCGATTTCGGTATCAGCAGGCAGGCCAGGCAGGACGATAAATCATACGTGACCAATACCGTAGGGGCGGGAACCTACGCGTATGCTGCCCCTGAGCAGTGGGAGGCAAAAGAATTGCGCCCCAATGCCGATTTGTGGAGCTTTGGTATATTGGCGATCTATGTTTGGTTCAACGGCAAAAAGCTCCCGTTCCGGTCGGATGATCTGAGCATGGCCTCTGAATCGGGGCGGATCGAGTACATGCGGAGGGTAATGGCCCTTGATTTTATCCCGGATCTGAAGGGGCTGCCGGAGACTTACCGGAAAATGGTATTGGCTTGCCTGGTGACAGATCCGGCAAAAAGAGTGAAAAGCACGGTGGAACTCCAATCTCTGGTCATGCCGCCGGCAGCAAAAGAGGAGCATACATTGATTTCACCGCCCCGGCAACCGGCGCTGCCTTCACAGCGGAACCATATTGAAGAAAAGACGCAGCTCTATTCCCCTCAAGCAGACAACGAACCCGCCCCGGTCGTTTCACCCCCGGAGGAGAAAAAAGTAACTGAACCGGTTGGTGAGCCCCCGGTGAAAAAAAGGCAATGGATGATTCCGGCCGGTGCAACAACGCTGGCGCTTGCAGCCGGACTGGGCTGGTATGCTTACAACAGCGGCAGCCAACCGAATCCCGATCATTTACCGGATCCGGTTTTGCCGTTGGATACAGTAACCAGGGAAGCGCGGCCGCCGGCAGCAGATTCCGTTGCTGCGGTTGAGCAAGCACAGGAACCCATTGTCAAATCTTCTTCCCCGCCGCCGCCGACTGTTACCAGGGAGCCGGAGGACAATGCTGTCTACCATGTGGCAGATGTGCCGGCTGCGTTTCCCGGGGGGGACGGTGAAATGCAGCGGTGGATCGCCCGGAACCGGCAAATGCCGGAACGCGCGGCGGCAGTCCCGTATTTTTCCGGAACGGTACGCCTGTCGTTTGTGGTCAATAAGGACGGCAGGGCTGAGGACATCCAGTTGTTAAAGGGCGCAGGCTATGGCTGCGATGAAGAAGCAGCGCGGCTGGTCAATTCCATGCCCCGGTGGACACCGGCTCTGAACAACGGAAAGAAAGTGCGTTTTAAACAAACGCTGACGATTGTATTCGAATAGCGTAGGGTTACGCCACTTTGCCGGTAACCTTGGCAACCGCTTCAAGGCTTCCTTTTACCTGGAGTTTCTGATAGATATGTTCGAGGTGTTTGCGAACTGTTTTATCCGATACAAAGAGCTTTTCGCTGATCTGCCGGACGTTGAGGCCCCGGGTCAGCCATTCGAGAATTTCGGTTTCCCGGACGGTAAGTTCCGCGGATTTCGTGACCGACACCAATGTCAGGTCATGGCTGCTCTTACGGAGCAGTTCAAGTGCCTTGGTGGCAATCAGCGGCGACATCGGGGAACATCCGTCTTGTACTTCGGTAATCGCGTTGATGATTTTATGCGTTTTCTCATCTTTAAGCAAGTATCCGGAGGCGCCTGCCTTGATCGCCTCGAACAGCTTAAGATCGTCGTCGAAGATGGTAAGGATAATGACCTTTATGCCGGGAAACGCCATTTTTACACGTTTTGTAGCCTCAATACCATCCATTTCAGCCATTTCTATGTCCATCAGCAGCACATCCGGTACCTGGACAGCACCCAGTTGACGCAGCAGGTCTTTGCCGTTTCTGGCTTTTAGCGTTAGTTCGATGTCATCACTCAGTTCCAGTTTTTCCCAGATGCTGGAAGCAATCGTCGGGTTGTCTTCCACCAGACCTACCTTAATTTTGGACATGACCGTTGGCTGTTTAATACGTTGCTGAATAATTTCGCATGAGACCGGAACAATGAGACGCTGCCGCTATCGCTGAATCAGCAGACAAAGTAAAGAGTTCCCGGTCTCTGAATAAATACGTCATTTGACGTATTTATGGGAAATCACCGGTAAACAAACCATTAAGTTGGTTCCCTTGTCAGAGGAATGAATGTGAAATTGTCCCGAAAGCTCTTCTGCACGCATTTGCATGTTTTGTAGTCCGTACCCTGTTTTGATGTTGCTTATAT
Source organism: Telluribacter humicola (assembly GCA_040394475.1). Taxonomy (GTDB): domain Bacteria; phylum Bacteroidota; class Bacteroidia; order Cytophagales; family Spirosomataceae; genus JBEBSD01. Next base: position 3,663 of record JBEBSD010000076.1, read on the forward strand.
CGAAGCCGCAGCCGTTATCGCTGATCTGCAGGGTAATAGAATGGTCGTCAGCGGTTAAGCAAATAGCCGCTTCGGAAGCATTGGCATACTTCAGTACATTATTGATCCCTTCCTGGATAATCCTGAACAGCGAAGAGGCGGCGGGAGGCGGTATTTCCAGGGCTTTATCACCCGAAGCTGCCAACTGGATTTTTGTACTTTCATAATCATCGGATAGCCTCGAAATAAGGCCCCTGATCCGCTCGGTCAATTGGCCGTAGGTGATTTCTTCCTGATTGAGCACCCATATGGTTTCGCGGAGCTGCTGAATGGTGTCTCTGGTAAAATCACGAAGGCCCATCAGGACCTTCTCCATATCGGTATGGTGATGGGCCATTACCTCCAGCCTGGAAACAATATGGGTCAGCTGCGAACCGATGCCATCATGAAGGTCGCGGGCTATTTGTATGCGTTGGCTGTGGAGAGCAAATGATTCTTCCTGCGGATGGATTCTTCTGAATACCCAGGGAGACGGGCGACCGGTCGGATATTCGTGGGACAAATCATACAGAATATCGTTAAAGCCGGATCGCTCTGCCGTGGAGATGGTTTGGCTCGTTTTGGTTTTCTTTAAAAGGGTGGACATAGTGAAGTTCTCAATGGTAAGGTATTTTGTATAGGGTATAAAATTGTTGTCATCAGCGGCACCGAATCGTTTTAATAACTTCCTCGCTTTTTTCGGCGGCTGTCCGCGGATTTGAGGCGAAACGGCCCTAGGTGCTTTCGTACCAGTCGTCGTTCGAAGCCTGGTCGGAATCGAGCGGTTCATCGGTCTCATTTGCTGTATATAGTTCGTTGAACTCGTTGTTCAGACTTTCTGCAAGACTTTCCTCCTCCCGGGGCCAATCCCAATTGTCGACAGGTCGTTGGTAGTCAGGGTCAAGAAATTCTCTGAAAAACATTTCGTTCCGGTAGGCAAGAGGCTGTCCGTCCGAAAACCGTTCATAGTGCAAAGCCGCGGTGCTCCAGTCTTCCGTGATTACCGCCCGGGTTAATTCCGGGAAGCGCGTAATACTGCCGGTGTTGTATACATAGTCGAAAAGAATTTCTTTCTGGGTTTCCGACAGCGTCTCCCAGGCTGTCTCCGAGGGATCCATGCCCTGTGCCGAAGCGAAATGTGTCAGCTGCTGCCTGAGCCGGTCCTCGTATTCGGGTACCAGGATGTTTACAAAAAGTTGCTGTTGCTGCTCCTCGGTGAGGTAGATGCCTCCTGTTTTGTTAATCCATTCCTGGGCTTCGCTGCCTGACAGGTGGGCGGCTTCCGTGAGCGCATAGGCGGTTTCGGGATCGACTCCCGCGCGCGTCAGATCTTCATAGATCTGTTCCGGACTTCTGAATTTCATATCATAACCGGGGCCGATCGTTACTCCCGAAGCCCCGCCCGGATAGTGCGGCACAAGGCTTTGTCCCTGATGGCCGATTTCCTGGTCGTATGTAAAGCGGTAACGAGGCATTTGTAGTAAAGGTTTTAAGGACTAGGTTAGACAACGCGCTGAAAATTAATTATCGGAAAACTTACATCTATAAGCCGCTCTGTCAGCAAGGGACGCTGTTTTTGAGCATTCAAAGTTAGCGACATTTTTTCGTCGGGGTATGACGAGAATTTGTCATTTTTTGCTGGTTCTCACCAGTTATACAGGTGCACGACGTCACGCGTTCCCGCCCCATCATGACCGGCGGGTGCATTCGAATAACGTATCAAAGTTACAAATAGAATCGGAATCATACTGACCGTTTACGAAGTCTTGCGGACGGGTGCGGAGACAATGCTTAAAATACGTCAATTGACGTATTGTGCGTGCCGTACATCCACGCTATTTTTGGACTTCGAAAAGGATGTTTTTCCGGGCTGTAAGGCTTGTAGATCAAACGCTTATGCAACGTATGGGCAGGTTTTCAGGAATAGTAATACTGCTTGTTTACAGCAGTTTTTTGTTGGCGCAAAAAGGGACGCCCAAGCCGGATAAAATCGTCAGGCTGGACAATACGGTAATAGAGGGGTTTGTCAAGGAGATAAACTCCTCCTATATCCATTACAATCGTTTGCTGGACCCCAACGGGCAAAGCCTGCCTGTTCCTGTAGCCGAGGTATGGAAGATTATCTGGAACAACGGGGAAGAGGAAATTATCAATCCGAAGGAACAAAAGGCGAAAGTGGAAGCGTCACCGTTAAGCGTGACCGATTTACTGGTGAAGAAGGAATCGGTGTTGCCGCAAAAATTCTGGATGCGAAAAGGGGCCTACTGGGGGGCCAGGGGAGGCGCCGGGCTTACGATTCCTGTTAAACCCGTCGGCAGCGATCTGGCCTCAGAACATGCTGTTGCCTACCAGGGAGGCTTGGCCGTCGGGTATCGCTTCCGCCAGTCCGCGTTGCAGCTCGATGTCCTGTATACCTGCCAGCAATTTGCCTTAACGGTTCCGGAGGAAGGTTTTCCGGAAGCGATGGAACCGCTTAAGGGGATCCAGAACCGGTTGATTGTGCCGTTGACATTCACGCGCTGGTTTCGGATAAACGGAATTACGGTAGGACCCTTATTGGGAGTATATGCCGGTTACTCAATAGGGGCAGGCGGCACCCGGGTGCGCAATGCGGGTAAGCCGGCCGTTACCTATAAAAACTGCTCCGACTGCAAAGATACTGCTTTCGGGGCCGTTGCGGGGGTGTCCGGTACGTTAGTGGAAAGGTCGCGGTTTGCCCTGGTGATGGATGTAAAATGGTACCACGGTTTTGGAGATAATACAGGCTACAGGCGTGCCGAAAGCAGTGTCGCTGCCCATAATGCGCTGATAGGGATTTCGCTACTTCACAAATTTTCGAATTGATGAAGCATCACGTGAACGTTATTGTTACAGGTTCAGCTGCCGCCATGCCACGCGGTCAGGTACACGTATGCACAGTGCTCGTCGTCTTCCTGATCGCCGCGGTCTTTTTACCAGGCAGGGCCCTCGGTCAGGCTGAAAAATTCTATTGGCTTACCGGGAATGCCTTTCCGTATAAGATCGTGGAGGCAGATGCGCTGGAGCTCAAATATGAAGAGATAAAAGGGAGCAGCACCGTGAGAAGGACGGTCGACCGGGACAACGTGATCATTGCGTTCAACGGCAACGGCATGTACCTCATCATAGAGGATCTGCCCGAACATCCTGAAGACGCCCGCAATACACTCAAAAAATTTTACAGCGCGCCCGGCCCGGGCACGGATATCCTGATAAAGGCATCGCCGTTGACGGTTATTCCGGCCACCATCCGTACAGAAGACGAAGCGGTGAACTACCTGACCGAGAGCGGGCAGCCTGCGTCTATCCGTAAAAGCGAGCTGATCGCCATTATTTATAAAAATGGCAGCCATCAATTGATGAAAGACCCTGTAGAGGCAAAAGGTCCGCTCCAGTCGGTATTGGGACAGGTATCCAGAATAAAACCGAAAACACCCGTTGCACAGGCTTCCCCCAAAACGGAGACTCCCGGGATCCGGACCACCGCTCCGACAAGTCAGACGCCGCCGGCATTGAAAGGCGGAAGGCCTGTATTGACAGAAAGTGAGCAGCTGGTTTACCGAAAGCAGGCACTGAAGAAAGTAGAACAATTTGCGGACTACCTGCAGGTAATCGCCAACCGCGATTTTTCCATGGCCGAGAGAGATGTGGCGATTAACAATGCGCTGAAGCTTTTTATGCCGGGCACCGAAATTCAGGTTTGGTCCAAATCCCGGAAAACCATTTCCAAACAATCGATAGAAACGTATCTGAAACGGTTGAAAATGCTGCCTTACGGGAATGTCGAGATCAAGTGGTCGAACATTGAATTTGTTCAGGAACTTACCCAAACCAGCGATGGCAGCTATGAGGGGCGGATTATCGGAAGCCAGACGTTCACCGGTCTTAACGCGAAATCGAATGCCGTACTTTATTCGGATGTAACAAAAAAGGATGTTAAGGTAAAGCTGAGGTCGTTTGAAAAGGAAACGGATGGTGAGCTGAGAATCGACTGGTCGTTGTTGCTCGGAAATATCGGCGTGGTAGAGAACTAATGCTTTTAGGATGCAGCGTGCTGTTTGTATGGGAGCTCTTATGGCGCTATTGTCGCTGGTAAAAACAGGTATTCTGCCAGAGGTCCGGGGGCAGGGTTCCAAGCTGAGCGGACGGGCGTTTAATACATATGACAACAAGGCGCTGGGTGACGTAGCGGTGTACGGGCTGGTTCAGGGCAATTCCAGGCTATTGGCAAAAAGTAATGAACAGGGTATGTTTGAAATGAGTATTCCGGTAGAAAATACGGCTATCCGGGTGGTTAAAAGCGGGTTTAGAGAAATGGTGGTGCCGCTAAACCATCCTTCTGACCGATCCGGCAGGTTCTATTTCCCGCTGCCATTGATCCCGTTGGATTCGCAGGTGTCGGACAGCCCGTACCAGCAGACCGAACAAAAGGAGTATGTCATGGACGCGAGCCTGTCCGGAGGCAATAGCAGCGGGGTGAAAAGGCGGTTTTTACTGAAGAATGCGATTGGCGGGAAAGACGTGTCCGACGCGACGATTTGCATGGTTTCTACCAAATCGGGTAAGAAAGATTGCTTTGACGTTACACCCGGTGAATTGTCTCCTGTTAAGTTTTTCCCGGAAACCGACATCGTTGCCATCCATGTAGAAGCACGCGGCTACCAGTTATACAAAGGAAACCTGATCCTGGATGAAATTGATGGCAGCACCAAAGACTACGAAATCAGGCTGATGCCGGAACTGACCGTCTTTACGGTGACGGTTACCCCGGCAACGGCGAATTATCGTTATGAGCTGCTGTCGGAGAAAGGGGGGACAACCAGGCTGGCTTTCTCGGCGCCGAACCATTATTACGCATTGGTTGCGCCCGGTGGATACGAATTGCGGGCAACCCGGGAGCAGGGGTCCTGGCCGGTCGAGCGAATAGTCCTACGTAACGGCCTTACTTACAAGCCAATTGCCGTCAGGATACCACCTGCCGCTTTGGACGCTGCCGCGGTCCCGGCCGTGCAGGACGCCGCCGATCCCGGATTACCGGCGGATCTGACCGTTTATTTCGGACAAGGAGCGCATGAATTACTTCCCGAAACGATCGCGAAGCTGGATCAGTTGAGCAGTTGGTTAAAAGTACATCCTGCGAGTGCCCTGCGGCTTAAAGGGCATACCGATAATGTAGGGAGCATTCCGGTAAACATTACACTCTCAGAATACCGGTGCCGGCGCGTGTTACAGTACCTGGTCAAAAAGGGAATCAATGAAAAGCGGATAAAATGGGTAGGACAGGGAGGTGCGAGTCCGGCCCGGCCCAATGATAGTGAAGACAATAAAAAATGGAACCGGCGAGTGGAAATCGAGTTAATTCAATGAGTTATGACAGCTAAGACAACACCATTCATTCGTTTACTGATAGCGCTTCTATTAGTACAAACAGGTGCATCGGCCCAACAGGCAGCGCTGACTGCAAGAGACAAAAATGAAATAAGGGTGCAGGCACGAAATGTAATCGAGCACCAATTGCAGGATTTGTACAATTCCATTTCATCGGACGCTTTCGGGAAAGGCGAAACAGACCTGGTGATTGCCAATAGTTTCATTCCGAGTGTTAACCAGATATTTGAGTTTACGGCAGTTGTGGAAGATGACCTGAACCCGGGCAGTGTCCCGAAGGCGGGAGATTATGCCGAAAAGCGGATCAAGCAGTACCTCGACGACTTTAACCTGCTGTATCAGAAGAGCGGTGAAAGCACGGTTAAAATAACCGGAGTCAACGTCGGCGAGGTCATACAGGGGAAAGACTATCCTTTCGTAAAAGTCGATTTTCAAGTGAGTTTTACAGGCCGGCACCGGACCAAACAAGGGAGTTTTCTCCCGGCGAAACGTACGGCACAATTGAAAGCAGAAAAAGAGGACAACAAGTGGAAGTTACTGATCACAAATCTGACATTCTACCGGGACGGACAGCCTCCGGCGGCAGAGAAGGAAAATGTGGTAAAGCAGACCATTGCCGAAGTGAAGCAGGAAGCCGAAGTAAAGCAGGAAACCAGATCATCGCCGGAAAAACCTTCCACCCCGCCCGTGAAAGAGCAGCCGGCAATTTCGGAGGTGCCGAAAACGGCAGATGCGGGGAAGAAAGAGGAGCTCGCCGGTAACGAGGCAGCTCAGAAGGCGGTTCCTCTCACGTCTCCGGTGCAGGAACTGGGGAAACCCGCCGAAGAGGCCCCCGTGACGGTCGCGACGGGCCGGCCGGAAGTAGCGGCAGACAAGGCCCCGTCCCGGGAAACGGCGTCGCTCAGGCAACTGGAGGTGCAAATGGCAAAATACAAACGAAAATCCTCGCTTTACAAAGTGCTGGCCGGCGCCGGGATTGTGGGGGCTGCGGCTACGTTCGCTGTTGTAAACGGAGCACATGGAAAGTACAAGAATCAACTGGAGGAGAACAACCGGGCATTTGAAAGCTGGTACATCACGAATATCGACGTGGGAGGTCCTCCTGCAGGAGATATGGCTAAGCCCAAAAGCATAATGGCCTTTGGCAGCCCCGGCATCTACTTTGCCGCCGCAGGGGTGCTGGCAGGCGGGGCCTTTTGGTGGATGGGCAGCAATTCCGGCAAGCATTACCGAGCCCTTCGTTCGGAACTGGAACAAAAGCGGGCGAATCTTTCGGTATTTCCGGAAGCGGATATCCACCAACGGTATGCGGGGATTCATTTGAAATATCGCTTTTAATCGCATTCGCATGAAAAACAGCCACATTCTTTCAGCGCTTCTGCTAACAGGCTTCTTCCTGCTGAAAAGCTGCCAGATGGAAGACTTCCCGCCGGTGAAAGCTGATTTTAGTTTTGCCCCCAAAGAGGGACCGGAGGCTCCCGGTGAAATAGTCTTTACCGATTTGTCCCAAAATACCGGTATCTATTACTGGCAGTACAAATGGGATTTCGGTGATACCGGAACCTCTCAGGAGGAAAATCCGACGCATCGCTACAGTCAGCCCGGCAGCTATCAGGTTACTCTGACCGTTTCGGGAAAGTATGGAATGGATACTGTCAGTAAAGAAGTCATTATAGCCGCCCCGGAGGTTGTGGCAGATTTTGCAATTGACCAGACGGAGGATTGCCAGGCGCCATGCCAGGTGACCTTTGAAAACCTCTCCGTCAATGCGACCGGTTACCTGTGGGACTTCGGCGACGGCAGCGCGGCTTCTGCTGAAGCCAACCCTGCACATACCTATGAGCGCCACGGGGACTACCTGGTTAAACTGACAGCCGGGAATGAATACGGGCAGAGCCTGAAAGAGCAGTCACTGACCATCAAGGCCCCGCCGCCTCCGGTTGCCGACTTTACCGTCACCGGCGGCGATTGTGAAGCGCCTTGCGAGGTGACTTTTACGAACAGTTCAACCGGCCGCCTGACGGCATTTAGTTGGGATTTTGGCGACGGTACGATTTCCGACGAAGAGCACCCCAGGCATCTTTATGCGGCAGCAGGCACCTATGACGTGAAACTGATAGCAACCGGTCCGGGAGGCGATTCCCCTCCGAAAATCATCAAAGTGACGATACACGAAAAACCGGTGGAGGAGTAAAGGATGCGTCTGTTAAAATGGCCTCTTCTTTGTAAAATGCGATAAACCTTTCTAATTGAGTTACATGAATCCGGAAATAAAGTTTTTGCGAAAACCGGTTGCGGTATTGGTTTTTTTGGTGGGAGTAGTTGTCTTGTCCTGCAAAGAAAAGCTTCCTGATCCGCCTACGGCAGCCTTTACAATCAAGTCCAATGACAAGGGAAATGTGGTGTTTGCGAATACTTCCACGAATGCGACCACATTCGACTGGGATTTCGGGGACGGGGGAAAGCGTACCACCGGCACGGGGGACGTCGAGCATACGTACGTTACTACCGGAACCTATGAGGTGAAGCTGATAGCCAAAGGAGAAGGCGGAACCAAAGGCGCGAGCCGAAGCGTGGCGGTAGATGTGCCTCAAGCTCTTCCCGTGGCCGCTTTTGCCTATGCCGGGGGCGATTGTGAAGCGCCGTGCGAGGTGAGTTTTACAAGTCTTTCTACCCATGCAACCGCCTGGGCCTGGGATTTCGGGGATGAAGGTACTTCTACGCTGGAGAACCCCAAGAGGATGTACCAGAAAAGCGGCAATTACATTGTTAAGCTGGTGGTTTCCGGACCGGGCGGAACTTCTGCGCCAAAAACGGAAACAATACGTATTAAAGAGAAAGCGGTAGCGGTGCCCGTCGCTGATTTTACGTTCGAGGGCGGCGATTTCATTGCTCCTTGTGAAGTACGCTTCACGAATCGGTCATCGGGGGTTGTGAATACCTACCAATGGGATTTTGGTGATGGACAAGTCTCCAGTGAAGAGAATCCTCTACATACGTATACGGCATCTAAAAATTACGAGGTTACACTTATCGTTTCGGGGCCGGGAGGCACGTCCTCTCCTAAAAAGGAGACCCTGGTGATTCGTGCCACACCCGTTCCGGAAATGATCATGGTATATGGAGGAACGTTTACTATGGGCTCCGATTACGGGACGGGCACGGATGAATTCAAGGACGAACGGCCTGCTCACAAGGTTACTGTGAGTGGCTTTTCAATAGGTAAATACCCGGTTACCGTTGAGCAGTTTCAAGCATTCTGTAAAGAAGAGAAAAGGCCGTTCCCTCCAAATGCCGATCTGCCCGCAGCGAATATTCCTTTTTGGGGATGGTTGGAAGATCACCCTATGGTCAGTGTTAAATGGTCTGATGCGGTGGCGTATTGTACCTGGCTATCCCGGAAAACGGGGCTCGTGTATCGGCTGCCCACTGAAGCAGAATGGGAATTTGCAGCGCGCGGAGGAACCAAAAGTCTGGGCTATACCTACTCGGGAAGCCAGGCAGTCAACGACGTCGCCTGGTACGGAGAGTCACGAGCGGCGGGTACTACCAGGTCTGTCGGTGGCAAAAAAGTCAACGAACTTGGTATTTATGACATGAGTGGAAATGTATGGGAGTGGTGTTCTGATTGGTATGGCAGTGATTATTATCTGTTTAGTAAAGATGCTGTAAATCCGAAAGGGCCGTCGAACGGGACCTTCCGTGTGAGCAGAGGCGGATCCTACAGCAGTGAGGCCACGCATTCCCGGGTGTCCTTCAGAAATGGATTCGGTGATCCTGATGCTCCCGACCGCAATGTCGGATTCCGAGTAGTACGTGAAGAAAAATAAACTGTTTTCAGCACAATTTAAACAAAAGGGGCGGGCGGCGGAGCCGGTTCCAATGAAGAAAATTCCGGACCTTACTACGCGGCCACAGGCAATATCGATGTGAAATTGATAGTGGCAGGACCAGGAAGAGATGCTCCGCCCAAAATCATCAAGGTGATGATACGTTGTAAGAATCAATGGAGAGGTCGGTCAAAGGAATTTTGTGAAATGGGATAATCGTTTTTGAATGAGTTATATAATGCGGGAAATAAAGTGTTTACGAAAACCGGTTGCAGTATTGGGTTTTTTGGTGGGAGTAGTTGTCTTGTCCTGTAAGGAAAAGCTTCCTGATCCGCCTACGGCAGCCTTTACAATCAAGTCCAATGACAAGGGAAATGTGGTGTTTGCGAATACTTCCACGAATGCGACCACATTCGACTGGGATTTCGGGGACGGGGGAAAGCGTACCACCGGCACGGGGGACGTCGAGCATACGTACGTTACTACCGGAACCTATGAGGTGAAGCTGATAGCCAAAGGAGAAGGCGGAACCAAAGGCGCGAGCCGAAGCGTGGCGGTAGATGTGCCTCAAGCTCTTCCCGTGGCCGCTTTTGCCTATGCCGGGGGCGATTGTGAAGCGCCGTGCGAGGTGAGTTTTACAAGTCTTTCTACCCATGCAACCGCCTGGGCCTGGGATTTCGGGGATGAAGGTACTTCTACGCTGGAGAACCCCAAGAGGATGTACCAGAAAAGCGGCAATTACATTGTTAAGCTGGTGGTTTCCGGACCGGGCGGAACTTCTGCGCCAAAAACAGAAACAATACGTATTAAAGAAAAAGCGGCCGCGGTGCCTACTGCTTCGTTTACCTATGTAGTGGATTACGGTCATTCTTGTGAATATCCGGTGTTTTTTACGTCTACCACTACCCATACGGCTGGCTATGAGTGGAGCTTTGGAGATGGGGAAACTTCAACAGAAGCTCATCCCGAACACAGTTACAAGGCGACAGGCAGTTACAAGGTTGTCCTGAAAGTGATCTCGGCACTCGGAATCACTAATGAGGTTTCGACCGAAATTGTAATCGACAAAACAAAACTGGAAGTAAATGAAGTCTTTGTGGAAGGTGGTGAGTTCAGAATGGGGCACAACGACAGGGAGGTTTGGGAAGGGCCGGAGCACTCTGTGACGGTTCAGAGCTTTTCAATGGCGACCTTCCCCGTTACAATTGAAGAGTGGAGAATTTATGCTAAAGCAAAGGGCTTGGTAATGGTAACCCCCGGGTACCAATGGAATAATTGCAACCCGATGGTCAATGTCAGCTGGCTGGACGCGGTAGCGTTTTGCAATTGGTTAAGTGTGCAGTCGGGATTGAAAGCCTGCTATACAATTGATGACAGCAATGTTAGCTGCGATTTTAATGCTACGGGTTATCGGCTGCCCACAGAGGCCGAGTGGGAATATGCAGCGAGAGGAGGAAAATATAGCCAGGGAACAGCCTTCGCCGGCAGTAATACAGTGGAGGAGGTTAGTTGGTATAACAGCAATAGCGGGCAAAGGGCGCACCCGGTACGCGGCAAGAAGCCGAATGAATTGGGATTGTACGACATGAGTGGCAACGTCGGCGAATGGTGCTGGGACTGGTTAGCATTGGATTATTATGAGAAGAGTCCGATGCAACAGCCCAAAGGACCTGTTACGGGCGAATATAAGGTTGCCCGGGGAGGAGGTTTTACCTTGGATGCGAAAGGGTCGGAAGTCACCTTTCGTGGGTATTACCTGCCTGATTTTAAAGCAGGTTATGTAGGTCTTCGGGTTGTTCGGACCAGGTAACGTGCTGATAAATAGTTAGCGAAGATGAATGTAGTCTGAGAAATGAATCCGAAGAAGCGGAATGCTTTGCCGGCAAGACCAGACAATTGCGGAGGTTTCACCCTTATAATCTTATAAATAGTTATGAAGCGGTTAACAGGTTATTGGATCCTGGTTGGGTTACTGGGAGGATGCACACAGGAGATTCCCGACCCGCCGGTGGTTGCTTTTGACTACGCGCATGAAGGGGCCGGCGTGGTTGCTTTTTCGAACCAGTCGTCGAATGCGACACATTTTACCTGGTATTTTGGCGACGGGGAGCAGGCGGTTACCGAAGGGTCGACGGCCGCAAAACATACCTATCAGCAATCGGGCAGCTACACGGTCAGGCTGGTTGCAAGAGGGGACGGCGGAAGCGTAGGGTTAAGCCGGGAGATCAGCATTAATGTAAACAGTCAGGCAGTAGCCCCGGTAGCGGTCATTACGTATTCGCCAAACACTAACCTGACGGCACCTGTCAGCGTGAATTTCTCAGCCCGCTCTTCTACAGGCTCCCATAACTGGTACGAATGGAAGGTTAATAATGTCCAGATCGCCACTACGGTGGAAACAAGCCATACATTTTCTGCCAAAGGGAGCTACGAGGTTTCCCTCACGGTACAGGGAGAAGGGGGAAGTAATACGACAAAACAAACGATCACGGTAGGAGAAGCCAGCGGTCCGAAGGCCGATTTCGAAGTTCCGGTGGTGTCGAAGACCGCGCCGGTATCGGTTACGTTTGTCAATAAGTCCGAGAATGGCACCGCTTTCCTCTGGAACTTCGGTGACGGGACCTACGCGACGGGAGATGCTCCCCCGCACGAATATAAATGGCCCGGGGTATACCAGGTGATCCTGACCGTTACCGGAGCGGGAGGCATGAAAGTTCAAAAGACGGGAGAAATAGTGATCCGGCCGACCTGTGTCCTGAAGGATTCAAAGGACGGCAATACGATTGCCTTTTCGCTGTCGGTATTTAACTACACCGACAATGGCCAGCTTAAGGATGTAGACCAGAAGATTTATTATGATAACGGGCAGCGACAAGGAGAGCACGGGACTTCCAGCATTGAATTTGTTTCCAATGCCCCCAGGACGCTGACGGAGAAAATGACGAATGAAGGCCAGACCATTAACGACGGCAAAACCACCTATTATTACAATGACCTGGGTTTACTGGATCGGATGGAGAAACGGTACAACAACCGGGACTACCACGCGGGCGATCGGGGGAACTTCCTCTATCAATACGATGACAATCAGATTGTCTCGAAAGTAGAGGCGGATAGTACTACCTATACCTACGCGAACGGAGTGTTAACGGCCATTGCTCACCGGGCCAATTCAACAGCCTCCAGGGAAAGAATTGACCGGAACCTGTACGTGGTCAGTGGTTACCAGATCACGAATGGACGAATCAGCCGGGTGAACTACCAGGGAGGAGCATTCCGGGAACTGACCTACGACGGGAAAGGGCAGATGCGGACCAATGTGTTTACCAACCCGGCAGACGGGAAAAAAATTACCGAAGAATGGTGGTACGACGACAAAATAAACCCCCATTTTAACAGAAGCCGCTATAAGGGACATCCTTTCTATATTGAGTATGGCTACGGCGTGATGGAGAATAATGTTATCCGGTTCAGCCGGAAAGTAATCAATACAGCTGCGACATTCGGGGAGGAAACTGTTTTAACAGGGCAATACGATACGAATAATCTGCCGGCAGCGCTCACTAAAAACGGAGATCCGTTCAACCAGACGGCAGCGTACACCTACACGTGTAAGTAATGCTGCGTTTCATCCGGACGGTTTGCCGTGATGAGGCACGACTGGTGAGTCCGCCGTTCGACAGGCAATCCGACATAACCTCTTAATTTCGATCACACGATCATCCGGATTTTTGGCAGGATCCGGGTTTCCTCGTGCATGAACAATTTTCTGATAATCAGTTTGTTAGCGGATTGTTTGAGTGGCTGTCTCAAGGGGTAAGAGGGTTCTGTGCACTATTTTAAGCAAAAAATAATAGTAGTAAAGGGCAGAATTGTCGTCTTATAGCTATAACCTCAGGAAATTTAGATGCTTATGAACGCAGTTGAAAATACCCATTCAAGAAGATTTTTCTTAAAATCCTCCCTGGCAGCAGTTGCGGGAGTTGCCTCATTTTCAGATCTGGCGCTTTTTGCAGAGGCGGAACTGAAGAAAGGAGTCATTCCGCTGGGCGTGTGTACGGGCTATACCAATGCAGGCCTGATCAAAAGCCTGGGATTTGATTATATTGAAGAAGGAGTCGGGCGCTTTCTTATTCCGGATGACGATAAAGGCGGCACCGCTGCTTATGAGCAAAATCTTGCGTTGTTGAAAGCCACAAAATTTCCTGTCCGGTCGTATACCAGTTTTTTCCCGGGTACTTTGAAATCCGTCGGGCCGGAACTTCATCACGAAGAAATCCTGCAGCGCACCGAACTTGCCTTGCAGCGGGCGAAGGCGTGCGGCTCCAAAAATATTGTTTTCGGAAGCGGCGGTTCCCGTAAGATCCCGGATGGCTACGACCGGGAGAAAGCGAAGCAGCAGCATATAGAACTCAGTAAAAGGATGGCTCCGCTGGCAGAAAAATATAAAGTAACGATTTCCATCGAGCCGTTGAACAGCACCGAAACCAATTTTGTGAACAGCCTTGCCGATGGCGCCGAGATCGTGGAGGCCGTAAACAATCCGTGGTTCCGGATGGTTTGCGATATTTATCATATGATGAAAGACGGTGAAGGGCCTGAGCAAATCATTAAGTACGGCGACTTTATCGCGCATTGTCACATTGCCGAAAAGGCCAACCGTACGCCGGCCGGTGTTGACGGAGATGATTTCAGACCCTATTTTCGATCGCTGAAGAAAATTAAGTACAAAAACGGCTTATCGCTGGAATGCCGCTGGACGGATCTTGAAAAAGAGGCAGGGAAAGCCATAACCGTCATCAGGGAGCAGTGGAAGGACGCCTGAAGCAGGCGCCATTTTACAACAGCATCGTACGCGGGAATACCGGTGAGCAGACCAGGTTGTTTGCTTGAAGGATATTCCCGCGGTTTTATTTTATATTGGCAATTCTCTTAAAAAAATCCTAATTTTGCGGAATGATTACCTTACCAGTCTAAACGCTTGTTTTGATAAGTTCTTTGTTTTATTGTTTTCTCTTTTATAAATGTTGAATCGAAGGTTATTGCGCTCGAAGGTAGTGCAGGCGTTGTATGCCAATGAGGTGGCAACAGAATCGAACCGTTTACTGGCACTGGACGAAATTGCCGAAGCATATAAGCCCGACCTCAACTCAATGGAGCCTCAGAACCTGGAAAAACTGGAAGGACTGCGGCAACTGGCCAGCTTTACCCTGAATGAGCTGATCCAGACCGGGTCGCCCAGCACGGATGAAGAAGTGCCTTTTGAAGTGATTCAGACAGCCCGTGAAGTCTACAAGCGGTTTACAAATGCTGTCGGGCTGGACCAGAAGAAAACAATACGCCGTGTACTCGCGGAAACCGAAGCCATCTACGAAGAGTTCTTGCTCGTATTACAGCTGTTACTCGAACTCGCTCACCAGGCGAAACTGGACCGTGCGCGGGTATATGAGGACCCGGATAACGTCCTTCCTAAGGAATCGGGTCTGGATTCCAATGCATTCGTGAAATTGCTGGCTTCCCATAAGCCGTTCCAGGACGAAGTGCTCCGCAAAGCGGCAAGCTGGTCCAACCACATGGAGGTGGTTTGGGGCACGTATAAGGAGGTCCTGCGGAAGGATGAAACCTATCACGCCTATTGTCGGAAAAACGTACATACCGAGGAAGAGGACCAGCAATTGGCACAGTATGTGCTGCGTACCGTCATTCTGAAGAGCCCGCTTACCGTAGATTTCTTTGAACAAAAGGACCTATACTGGGAAGATCACAGCGAGCTGATCCGGAGTATGGCTATCCGCACCCTGAAATCTCCGCAGAAGGAAGGGGAATTTAAGCTGGCCACCTTTACGGATGATTGGGAGGACGACCGGCAATTTGTAGAAGAATTGTATACCAAGACCCTGGCAAACGACAGGGAATACGAGGAATACCTGAAAGAACAGTTGAAAAACTGGGATACGGAACGGGTAGCATTGGTGGATATGCTCATTATGAAAGCCGCTCTGACGGAATTGCTCTCTTTTCCCGGAATACCGGTAAAGGTAACCATCAACGAATTCATTGAAACCGCAAAACGGTATAGTACGCCTCAAAGCGGGAAGTTTGTGAATGGCGTGCTGGATGTACTGGCCCAAAAGCTGATAAACGAACAGAAAATCAGGAAAAGCGGCCGGGGACTCATTGATAACCGGTAAAGATTTACGGGAAATAGACGATTTTTTTCTATTATTGTTCGTTATAACCGGAAAGAGCAGCTGCGGAGCTGCGATACTATTTATTAAATTTTAACCACTGGGAAATTATGAGCAGTTCAAGCCGTTCGTTTATAGCATTTCTTACCGGAGTTCTGACAGGGGTTGCTGTGGGAATTGTATATGCTCCCGATAAAGGAGAAGTAACCCGGGACCGGTTGTCGTTCCGGTTGTCGAAGTACCGTAATGAGTTGCAAAAACTGATTGACGATCTGATCGAACGGAAGGAATTTGCAGGGACGGATGCGAAATCAGAAGGAGAGCGGGTTGTCAGCGAGGCGCGTGAAAAGGCGGAGCGTTTGCTGGAGGATGTTGACCGGTTGATGGCACAGATCAAAAATCAGACAATTGAATGAAAATGCAGTGGTGTTACCGGTCGGCGTTCCTTTTGGGAGCAATGGTCTTACTGATCGCCCCTTTTTCCTGCACAAGCAGCGAGAAAGGTGGAGAGGGAAAGGAATCGGAGGTAGCGGCAGAAAATCTGCCGGTATTTACATTGCAGGAGGATGCTACCTTTAATTTCGGAACGGTAAAGGAAGGAGAGGTAGTGGAGAAAACATTTATTTTTAAAAACGAGGGAAAGTTTCCGTTGGTAATCAGCAACATCAGTTCCTCCTGCGGGTGCACTACCCCGGAGTGGCCCCGGGAGCCGATCCAACCCGATCAGGAATCTCGTATCCTGGTCCGGTTCAATACAAAAGGAAAACCAGGGCCTCAAAGTAAGACGGTTGTTATTTCCGCCAATACGGAGCCTGCCGTAATAGAATTAAGGCTGACCGGTATTGTGGAAGGTACTTCCAGCTAGGTTGAATTAACCCCGAACGGACACTCCGGTGTCTTCTATTTTATATAACTTAATTATGTTGAACGCAATTCTATTACAAGCCGCTCCGGGCGGATCAGGCGCCGTCATGCAGATCGTGATGATGGTGGGAATCATCGCCGTGTTTTACTTTTTCATGATTCGTCCGCAGCAAAAAAAGGCGAAAGACCAACGGGTTATGATTGAAAATCTCAAAGAAGGGGATAGTGTAGTGACTATCGGCGGCTTACACGGAAAAGTGTACAGTGTAGAAGAAGCCACCATTACCCTTGCGTTGGATAAGGGCATAAAGCTTACGTTTGAGAAATCTGCTATTACACGTAAAATCTAAAGGGAATTAACAGCGAATTTTGTCGGTGCGGGGAAGGAATCATCAATTGAAGGTCATTATCGGATGTGTGATCACAGGAGCGTTTTCCTGGCTGATGAACGCATTCAGCAAAGAAAACTACACGCTCCGCTTCAATTATCCGGTTTCGTTTGTATACGACGACTCGCTCTATGTTCCGGTTCAGCCATTACCCGCCACTGTTTCGGCAAATGTATCGGGTGATGGCTGGAGTCTTTTACGGAAGTCGCTGGAAACCTTTAAAAGAGAACCGGTACAGTATGTAGTAACCAATCCGCTGAAAGCAAGGTCGATCAGCACCTCAATTCTCCGGGAGGAGATCCTGGAACGCTTTCCCGGACTTACCGTGAACTACGTCGTTTCCGATACGATTGAACTGGAGTTTGAACGAAGGGTGCAAAAGGTAATCCCGCTGCGGGTAGACAGTAGTTCCATTGACCTGGCCCCGGGTTACTGGTTATCGAGCTACATCAATATGACACCCTCACTGATTGCTGTGGACGGGCCTCAGTCGCTGATCCGCCAGTATCCGGATTCGGTGAGCATCCGGATACCCCGGAAACGCATCCGGGAAAATTATGAAGCGGTGCTGCAGATCCCGCTGAAGGAATCACCGATGGTCAAGCTTAGCCACGACGAAGTGTATGTCAGTTTTGAGGTCACTGAATTATAAGGGTGTTCCGTTGCAGACAGGTATTACCGGTGGTATCGGTTCCGGGAAAACCACGGTTTGCCGAATTTTTGAATGCCTTGGTGTTCCTGTCTATGCTGCCGATGAGCGGGCCAGATGGTTAAGCAACCACGATCCCGGTATTAAAGAGGAGGTAATTGGGCTGCTCGGCAGAGAGGCCTATGATGCGGAAGGAACGTATAACCGTAATTTCGTCGCTTCCCGTGTTTTTAAAAACGACGCCTTACTCCGGGCGCTCAACAATATTATCCACCCCCGTGTAGCGGCTGATACGCAGACCTGGCTGGCATCGGTAGCCGGCACTCCCTATGTACTGAAAGAAGCGGCGCTTATGAACAAGGCCGGTGAAAAGAATTCACTGGATTATGTGGTGGTGGTACATGCCGCCGAATCGCTGCGAATCAGGCGGGTCCTGCACCGGGACCCCCACCGGACGGCAAGTGAGGTACGTGCCATTATCAATAGTCAGATCACCGAAAAAGAGCGGCTGGCACTGGCCGATTTTGTGATTCATAATGACGAAGAGTCCGTGTTGATTCCGCAGGTACTGGCATTGCACGAA
Organism: Telluribacter humicola; assembly: GCA_040394475.1. Lineage (GTDB taxonomy): Bacteria > Bacteroidota > Bacteroidia > Cytophagales > Spirosomataceae > JBEBSD01. The sequence continues at coordinate 21,590 of JBEBSD010000076.1, forward strand.
CAGTTACTCGCATCAGCAGCACAGCGAGCTCGTTAGTCGGGCTTGAAAAATACCGTTACCATTCGCTTTCCGAGACTGCCGTCGCGTCTCTGTATCTGCTTCTTGGCGCTTTTCAGCAGATTTTTGGAAACCAGGTATTTGAGGTGTTTGGATAACGTATCACTGTCTACTTTCCGGTTCTTTTCTCTGCAGGCATCATTCACCTGCCAGACATAGCGGGGCTCCTCGAAAAGTGAGGTGTGGAGTAATTCCTCTTCCAAAAAGTGAGACAGACTGCGCTCTTTTTTGGTGGTGATGAAATACTCCTTGTTGTGATGATGCTCTTTCCTGAATTTCCTTAAGGCGGGGGCAGTCCTGATGCTTTCCGGTAGCTCCTGGTTAAGCTTAAAAATACGGATTCCGTCAAAATCGAGCTGCTCTCCCAGTTGTTGGGCAAACTGGGTGGGTATTTCTCTCCTGGCACTGAGTAAGGAATAAACGTGGCTTTCGGACAAACCAATGAAAGCAGCGAATCCGGGTACTTCAAGACCCGTTAACTCGATGATTTTCCGGAGCCTTTCGGCAACGTCCTGTGTGTAAGTAGGATGGTTAGCAGAATCCATCCTCAAATAGAATGACTATTTTCAGATAAAAAATCGTCAAAAAACTGCGCTAAAATGAGGGTTTAGCGGCGGGAACTTAAAGCGGGAAGCGGATTAATGTTTTTTGAGGTGTACTCGCTCGTAATGTTGACGGAGCAAGTCCTCGCCGAAGTCGTTTTCAAGGTCCCTGACGACTGAATGGATGTGGTTTCCTCCGTTTTGGGTATTGTCGAATTCGATAAGGATGGACGGTCCGTGAATCCGGTAATAATGCCCGAGGCCGGTTCCGAATTCGGCACGGGTGTCACCCATCCAGGCAAAGCGGATCGCCTCAATTCCTTTGGCCTCCAGTTGCGTCCATTGTTGCTTTTTAAGGGTTACGTGGTAACGGTGAAGGTATACTTCAATCAGCTGCCTGAAAAGGGTCTGCTGCTCGGGAGTCATGGCTGCCAGCGGAAGTCCTTCCTGCTGTTCGAGCAGGGCTTTCCGGGCATTTCGGGTGAAGATGTCATTCGGTGCATCGGGACGGAGCACAGCCTGCTGCCGCTGCTGTTCGTCCAGGCTTTCGAGCAGCGCAAAGGCCAGGGCTATTTCTTCTTTCAGGACACGACGTCCCTGCTGGGGGACTGCTGCCTGCACTTCGGCCGGGTTGCTCCCCATAAATCCGGGTAAAAACGAAATCTGGTTGTCAATCGCAGAAAAGTGAAGGGATAAGTGGTGTCCCTCCATGCGCCAGCCCCAGGTATCGGTGCCCGGTTCTCCGAAAATCAGAAAAGCATAGTTTTCGGGGTCGCGATAGGTGTCGTTGGCCGGTCGTTTTTCGACGACCCGCAACACATTTTCGAGATCGATGATCTGGGTGGCTTTCGAGTAGCCGGGCGTGCTCAAAACGGTCTGCAGGAGTTTCAAGGCCTTTTGACGCTGCGGGACGCTCAGTTCTTTCAGGGTGATCCCTTTTCGGTTGCGGGGAGTGTAATTCCAATCGAAACGCAGGGGGCTGTCGTAGGGCTGGACGGCCTGCAATCGTTGCGGTCCGGTGAGGGAAGCCAGAAAGTCGCGGGCTGCAACGGTCATTTGCCGGGACAGAGCGTCCGGTTTCTGTGCCGTCAGTTCCATGCCGTATACCAGCATCAGTAATATTCCTGCTATTCGTTTCATCGTCTCTGAAAAAGAGGATCAGGGTGAAAAACTACTATTATCCGTTGTGATGGGGTTGATTAATTTTGGGGGAATGGGGTTTGGGGAATAGGGAATGGGGTTTGGGGAAAGCTATTCCGTGTCCTTGCGCCCGTTGCCCGTTGCCCATTGCCCATTGCCACTTTTACTATTGGCGAATAAGTATTAGGGAAAGCTATTCCGTGTCCTAGCGCCCATTGCCACTTTAGCCGAAAAAACGAAAATACCGTCAGATCCTGTTAGTTTTGCAGGGAACAACGTTTTTTATATGCAGTGGGAACAATTACTTTCCGCCAAAAGATGGGGGAATGAAAGTAAAGTAGCAAAGGATCCGGAAGAAGCGCGGTCTGAATTTCAGCGCGATTACGACCGGCTTATTTTTTCTTCTCCGTTTCGGCGGCTTCAGAACAAAACGCAGGTTTTTCCGCTGCCGGGGAGTATTTTTGTCCATAACCGGTTGACCCACAGTCTGGAAGTAGCCAGCGTGGGGCGGTCGTTGGGAAGGATCTTCTACAACAACTTTAAACGGGAACAGCCGGATACAGACCGGCGCCTGCCATTGCTGAGTGAGGCCGGAAATATTGTGGCTGCCGCGTGCCTGGCCCATGACCTGGGCAATCCGGCCTTCGGGCATTCCGGGGAATCGGCGCTGTCACATTACTTTACCGACGGAGCGGGCAGGAAGTACGAACAGCAGGTCAATCGCAAGCAATGGGCCGACCTGACCAATTTTGAAGGGAATGCCAATGCTTTTCGTATTCTGACACATCCCTATGCCGGTAAAGGATACGGCAGTTTTGCGCTTACCTATTCCACCCTGGCGGCAATTGCCAAATATCCCTGTGCTTCGGTGGCGGGTGGCGATAAGTCGAAGATCTATACCAAAAAGTATGGTTTTTTCGAAGCGGAAGAAAAAGGGTTTCAGAAAATTGCCGCCGAACTCGGACTGGAGCAGGTGCCGGGAGAGCCGTTAATTTATAAGCGGCATCCCTTGGTTTACCTGGTGGAAGCCGCGGACGATATTTGTTACAATATTATTGATCTGGAAGATGCCCACCGCTTGAAAATACTGTCATTTGCGGAGGTCGCACAGCTGCTGGCCGCTGTATGCAACGATGATAAACTGCCCGGCCGGTTACGGGAGATTGAAGACGACGATGCCAAAATAGCCCTCCTGCGGGCCAAAGCCATTAACCGGCTGATCGGGGAATGTTCGGATGTATTTATGCAGCAACAGGAACAATTGCTGAAAGGCGATCTCAATGCCGGATTGATCGACGCGCTTCCGGAACCCTATCATTCAGCGATAGCGACCATCAGGAAAATCTCAAAACAGCATATTTACAACCATGCCACGGTGGTGCAAATAGAAATCGCGGGGTATAAGGTAATGGGCGGTCTGCTGGAGGAATTTATTCCGGCTTACCTGGAACGGAATTCCGCTTACCACCGAAAGCTGGTCGAGCTGATTCCGAAGCAGTTTCATACAAAGGAAAGTGATCCGTATACAAGGATCTTGTCTGTGCTTGATTTTGTGTCCGGGATGACGGACCTGTATGCCGTAGAGTTGTTCCGCAAGATTAAGGGGATTTCCTTCCCGACGCTGGCCTGAGTGCCGGAAAGGAAATCCCTTTCTGAAATTAGGGCGTGACCAGTACTGTATACCGGCCCGATCCGGTTTCAAATACCCGGTAGCCTTCTTTGGTGCCTTTTTCCGTTAGCCCTGCGATGGCACCCGGCTGTTTTCCGTTGATAGTAATACGGGCAGTGGGGCCTGCAGGGACACAGAGTTCTGCGGTGGTGTTGACAGGAATGGTCACTTCCATTTTCAGATGGTCCGGGTAATTGGTCCAGGAAGATTGCACCAGGCCGTGTAAGGTCCTGTAGGAGGCGTTGAGATAGGTAAGTCCTTTAGGGGCAATTTCCGGACGAATCCTTAGTTTAGAAAAGCCTGGTTCAAGGTGCTGAATCCCGGCTGCATTCCCGAACATCCACTCACAGACGGCGCCAAATGAGTAATGGCTGAAGGAATTCATACTGGCGTTGTACTTAAAGCCGTCTTCGAGTGTAAAGCTGTCCCACCGCTCCCAGATGGAGGTGGAACCATTCATTACCTCGAAACCCCAGGAAGGGAATTCCTTGCTCAGGAATAGCTGATAGGCCATGTCAGAATTTCCGGTTGCGGAAAGAGCGGGTAAAAGAGGTTTGGCCCCCAGGAACCCGGTCGAGAGCTTTCCATTGTTTTCCCGGAGCAAAGCGGTCAGGTAATTGCCTGCCTTTGCGGTTCCTTCTTCGGAAAGCAGTCCCATATAAATGGCGTTGGCATACGCCGTCTGGGTGTGGCCGGTAAAACCTAGCTGCCCGTCTACATACCCGCTGCCATTGCCGTACGCGGAAGCCACGCAGTCAAAACGGCCATCGTTCCGGTAGTAATGGGCCAGGGTCGCTGCTTTTACCTTTTGGGAGATGCCCTGGTAGTGGGCATGGGCGGTTTCGTTATGAATGGCTTTTGCCATGGTCGCCATCATGTCGGCACAGTAGGCATAGAGGAAAGAGGCCAGTAAGTCGGGAGAGGTCTTTTTGCCGAACGACAGCCAGTCGCCAAATCCTCCTTTAGGAGAGATGTCATCAAAGGCGGTTTCCTTGAACACGTAGGCGCCGTTGCTTCTTTTTTCGAGAAACTTCATGAATTTCTCCATGTAAGGCCAGCTTTCCCTGATAATCCGGGTATCCCCGTACATCTGGAAGGTTTCGTAGGGGCATACGATCCCGGCTTCCATCCAGCCGGGGGAAAAGGTATCGGTTTGCCGCAAATCGGGACGCGGGGCATACAGCGGATAGGCGCCGTCCGGCCATTGCGAGTCATTCAGGTCGATCATCCATTTGGTGAAGAAGGAAGAAACATCCCGGTTAAACATGGCCGATCGTGCGTAAATATGGGCATCGGCGGTCCACCCCATCCGTTCGTCCCGCTGGGGACAGTCGGTCGGGATATCCAGGTAGTTCGCCCGCTGCGTCCAGTCGATATTGCTGTACAACTGGTTGATCATCGGACTATCGGTTTCAAAATGGCCTGTTTTCGGAGTATCCGATCCGATGGCCAGTCCGGTCACGGTAGTCAGGTCGGGCTGGGTACGCAGTCCTTTTATTTCTACATACTGAAACCCGTGAAACGTAAATTTGGGCTCCCAGGTTTCTCCCTGAGGACTTCCTTTCAGGATATAGGTATCCGTAGCCCGGGCCATCCGGAGGTTCTCGGTCATCAGGCGTCCGTCGGGATGCAGTTTTTCCCCGAAACGCAATCGGATGGTGTCGCCGGCATTTCCTTTTACCCTGATGCGGACGATCCCCGCGAAATTTTGTCCCAGGTCAACAATATGGCCGCCATCCGGTCGGGCCGTCACGCTTTTGGCCGGCAGCGTCTCCGTGATTTTCACCGGAGGCCCGGGGTAAATAGACATCGCACGGCTTGCCTTATCCGGGAATACCTGGGCAGCCGGCCAATCGCTGTCGTTAAAGCGAACCTTGTTCCAGCCGGGCCATTCTTTGCGGGCGTCGTAGGTTTCCCCGTTAAGGATATCCGATTCTACCAGGGCGCCGTGGTTGACTTTCCAGTCGCTGCCGGTGAGGAAAGTTTCTTTTCTGCCATCGGGGTATTCAACTTCAAGTTGCGCTTTCAATACCGGAACTTTGCCATAAAACGCCCTTACTGTGTGGTTGTTGACCAGCAGTGCATAACCCAGGTAGCCTGCGTACCAGCCGTAGGAAAGTTGTGAGCCCAGTGCGTTGGGGCCTGACTTCAATTGTGTAGTTACATCGTATGCCTGGTAATGCACCCGCTGATCGTAATCAGTCCAGCCGGGAGTAAGGAACTCGTTCCCTACTTTGGCGCCATTGATAGAAAACTCGTAAACCCCAAGCGCAGTGACATACAACCTGGCTTTTTTAAAACCGGGCTTTAACTGAATCTCCTTGCGGAGGTAAGGAGCAGGAGGGAGGTGGTAAACGGGTCCCTTGCCGAGGTGATCGAGGTCGAGGCCAATCCATTCTGCCTTCCATTCCGATTTGTTAAGAAGGCCCATTTCCCAGCGGGATACCTTGCTCCAGACACCGGGTTGGTCGTTTTTATCCCAACTCCGGACTTTCCAGTAACAGATTTGCCGGGATGTCAGCGGTTTGCCGGTATAGTCAATATGGCTGGTGGCATTTCCATTGGTTTTTCCGGAGTCCCATAAATCCGCTTTTCCCGGTACTAATTTTTCGGGAGAAGAGGCTACCAGAATCTGGTAGGCCGCTTGTTTTTGGTTCGGTTCGGTGGAGGTGAGCTCCCAGCTCAGCCGGGGAGAACGGACATCGGTAAAAGGATTTTCCTTATATTCCGTTCGCAAATAGGTGGGAGTGACTCCTTTGGCCATTAATTGTGTAAACGAAAGGAAGGCCAAACAGAGTGTACTAAAAAGATTCTTGCGTTGCATCATCACTAATGGATTCAAAAACAGGGATATTTCAATTGATTATGCGGAAAGTAATCATTTTAAAGCCATATTTCTTACCTGTTGTATCCTGCTTTTGGGAAAACGGATGTAAAAAAGAGGCAATTGCCGGAATAAAATCATGGAAAACGGAGCCATAACGATTTCGCATAAAAAACCGATTATCCCGGTCAGTGCAGACCTGCGGAAATACCTGCGAACTTATCAGCGGGAGACACGGCTTCCGGTAGGGTACCGGGAGCTTCTTGACTTCAAGGAATCGTTTCCGGTCATTGATAAGTTCGGAAAAGATACCCTGTGGGAAAGTCCCTTGTATGCAGACATTGACCTGGAACGCATCCATGCGGGCCTGAAGAAGGCTTATGCACTTTTGAAAGCGTCCGGCAATCTCCGGATCGTGGAGCATAAATACATTGAGCGGATCGACTACTGTACCTTTGGCAACTCACATCCGTTTCGCGTCAAGATTGTTAACCGCTTGAATGATATCTACGACTACTTCTACGTGAAGAAGGCCGATTCCTCCCGGATTTACGGGTTGGAGTTGGAGGAAATCCTTTCGTCCAATCAGGTGAATTATGTCGTGGACGGAGAAACACTGGTGGAAGAGCACATAGCAGGCATCCCGGGGGATGTGTTTGCCAGGAGCCGGTTATACGAGCCGGATTATAACATGACGCGCGTGGCCAAAGAATTTGTCAAGTTTAATGAACGGTGTATTATTACGCTGCTGGGCGATATGCGTGCCTATAACTTTGTCATGCAGATCACCCCGGATTTTGATGACTTTCAGTTCAAGCTGCGGGCGATAGATTTTGACCAGCAGTTTTACGAAGGGAATTACAAAGTTTATTTGCCGCAGTTCTTCAAGGAGAATTATTCGTATGTAAAGCTTGCAATGGAGTATTTAACCGAAAAGACCGTACAGCAGTACCGGCAGGAAGAACAATCAAGTATCGTTCACCAGGTTCGCAGTGAGCGGCACCGGCTGGCGGCTTTACGGGATGTTTCCAAAAAGGATTATACGTCTACCCCTGATAAGGTGGAGGAACTTAAGACGGGATTGGCGGACTATTTTGGAGATCCCCGGTACCTGAACTGCCGGTCCATGGGGGATATTATCGAACTGAATATTAAAAATGTTATCCGGAATGTGAAGTTGTAGCATCCGGCTCCGCAAGGGTAAGCAGCGAGTGCCTGTTTTTTGGATCCAGGGCAACCGGGTACCGTAACCGGGCAGTCTGCCGCAACCTCGCAGCATCGCTCCTTTTTGTACAGGCTGAAGTTGTACGGCTAAATTTTGTTCTTCCCCCTGCTTTCGTTGGCAATTTTCTGAATTTGCGGCAGTCGCTCGGCAGGGATCAGATTTTTATAGTCCCAGAACGCGGATACGCAAACTATTTTCCATTCGTCATTGATTTTTTCCATCACCCTTACCTCTTTGCTATGATGGAAGAAACGTTCTTTGGCATCGCTGTTGAACTGGTCCCAGGTAAGGTAAACAGCATTGTTCCCGTAAAATTTGAACAGCATGTTTTTCCGTTCTATTTTGGGGTGGCTTACATCCGGATTGTCTGAGATATATCTGCCGATCTGCTTGTCAATGTCATCCCACCCTACATTGGAGTCAAAGGTGCCGTCGTTGTTGCTCCAGGCCTGAAAGGCGTAGTCTGTATGGGCGTAGGTGTTTTTCCACGATTCGTAATCCCTTCTGAAAAAAGCGTTGGATTCGTTTTCGATAGTTTCCAGAATGGCTTTTTTTTCCGCGTCAAGTTTCGCTTCATCCGGAGTTTTTCCCGAATTATCACAGGCAAAAGCTGAGAATGCCACCAATAAAGTAAGTCCTAAAGTTTTCATGTCGCACAGCAGTTAGATTATTTACTGAAATTTATGAATATACTTTTTACGACAGGGGGGGACTGTTTTCAGAAACGATAAAGGAGAAATATAGAGAGTAAGGTAGTTTATATTTTAGAAAAATACAAGGAAATGTTGTATTAAATTAATCTGATTCTGTAAGAAGCCTGTCGGCTGGCCTTCAATCAGCGATTGCACGGGTAGGCGGAAAGTGAAAAACCAACACGGAGCCGCACAGAGAAAAAAACACGGAGAAAAAACACAGAGAGGGGAAATAAGTACTTTGTGTGGCTCTGTGCAGACCTCAGTGTTCCTCCGTGTTATTTTGGTGGGTTTTCAGCTGTTCAGCGGTAGTATTCGGACGTCGGCTTGCACAAATAGAAAAACCAACACGGAGCCGCACAGAGAAAAAAACACAGAGCAAAAACACAGAGAAGGGAAATAAGTACTTTGTGTGGCTTCTATGTTGAAAAACAAGTCAAGGAGAGGAATTTTCTTTTTTTTGTTCCAATT
>JBEBSD010000077.1:0-30003 GCA_040394475.1 Telluribacter humicola
TGTGGACTCAGCTTCCTGGGTTCGACTGCGCTCACCCATCGTATTTGCTGATAGCTGACAGCCGATAGCCGACAGCCGATAGCCGATAGCTGTGGACTCAGCTTCCTGGGTTCGACTGCGCTCACCCATCATAGCTGAAAGCTGATAGCCGAACCCCATTTTTCCACAGGCGAAAAGCGCTTACAAGCGAATCAGGTTAAGGAGTCCGAAGTAGCGGTGATCCGCCAGGTCTTCAAATTCCGGGATAAAAGTCAGGGATTCCAGCCGGCTGCCAAAACGGATATCCGGCAGAAAGCGGGAGAGTTCGGTATACATTTCGGAAAAAGGCGTGATTTCACCGTTTAATACCAGGCAAACCTCTTCCGGGAGATAGTTTAGCTGATTCAGGCAGGATAATACAAAAAAGGTAGCTTCCTGTCCGTTGGCATACCGGAATTTGTTGCAGAACAACAGCTGGTCCTTCTGAAACAATACGAGTGTAAGATACGCCTCCTCAACGTTCGCGATAAGCCGGCGGTCGGCAGGACGGTCGCCCGCTCCTTTAATCACTGCCCCGGAAGTAGGGAAAAAGGCAACGGTCTGCAGCCCGAAATACTCCTGGAAAAATTCCCACCAACTGACCGGAACTGAAAAGACGTTAAAGGCCTTTTGGTCCGGTAAGGGATGTACCAGTACCTTTTCCGTTGGGAGCAGCGGCCGGCCCAATGCCAGCCGTAAATACTCGGTTACGTATTCCTTCCGGAAAAGCCTCTCGGGGATCAGGGTAAAAGCATAGCTGTTGATCAGAACCTTGATTCCCTTCCATTCATGATAAGATAAGACCGGGTGGTCGAACAGCAACAGCCGGATATGATCCAATACCTGGTCAGTTGATAAAAAAGTATCGGAGGCATAATCCTCCAGCCAGATACACTGCTGCGTTTGTTCATTTACCACACAAAACCGGAAACGGTATTCGCCGATTTCCAATAAAAGCAAACAGTTCCGGATTTCGGACAGGTCGAACGTTTTACCTGAGGCTTTCGCCGTTTGTATCCATTTAGCAGGTGTAGCGGAAGTGGTTGTCAAAGTAGTTACACGTAACGGGTAATAAATCCTTTTAAATTCGTCAGTTGCTCCAGGTGGTCGCAATCCCGGATAAAAGTATGAACATGGGTGGAAGGCAATGCCTTGATTTCGGCCATCGACATATAGCGGACACTTTCGATTAAGCGGGGAAGCTCGGGGTCGGTTCCTTTGATAAGCGGGGTGTCCGGGTCGGGACGTACCCTGAAAAATAATTCAATCGCATGAAACGGCCACTTTATAAATTCATTGACGAATAACAGCTCCTCAACCTGAACCGAGAGCCCTGTCTCTTCCAGAAACTCCCGCTTTACCGCCTCCGGAACTGTCTCGTTGAATTCGACCCCTCCTCCGGGCGGACTCCAGAAAAGCCCATCCGCCACCAATGACCGATGGCCTATCATCAGTAATTTATGATCTGAAATACAAATACCACAGGCCCTGATACGCAGCTGATGGCCGTATACTTCTTCTGCTTCGGTCACAACTAATACGGTTCATGGGACGCCAAAGGGCACAAAGATAGCAAGAAACCCGTTACCGAAACACATACGGCATGCGCATTCGTCAGCAGAGACTGTTATTCATAGCCTCCGGCAATGTAATTCTCCAGCGACTGGATCCGGTTTTTCTGCTCGTTGATGATGGCCGTGACAATGTCATTAATGGAGATGATACCGACCAATTCCCCCTCCTGCGTGACCGGCAGGTGGCGAATGTGCTTTTGAGACATGATTTCCATACACTCCTCCACCTTCTGATCCAACTCGACGGTTATCACCGGGGAGGTCATGACGTCGTTGATCAGTGTGTCCTTCGATGCCCTCCCTCTCAGAATACCTTTACGTGCGTAATCCCGTTCCGAGAATATTCCGGTAAGCTGGTTATCCTTCAATACCAGAACAGCCCCGATGTTTTTTACCTCCATCATCTCCAGTGCTTCATACACCGTGTGAGCAGGGGTAACCGACCAAAGTTCGTTCAGCTTCTTTCCGTGTAAAATTTGTCTGACATTCATAATAGCACATAAGGATTAGGTGTAAGCGATGTACTAATTTAGACAATTCTTTTTAGAAAATCCAATTTGTTATTGAAGAGTATTCCGTTAGTTTCGTGGTCATGAGCGCCGAAAAACATCCTTCACAGCTATTCATAAAAAAATTCCCGTTTCAGCCTACGGAAAGCCAGTCCCGCTTTTTTAAAGGGATGGACCGTTTTCTCCGGGAACCGGCAGGCGGGTTCGTACTGAAAGGCTATGCAGGCACCGGGAAAACCACTATTATCAGTTCCCTGATCAACGTTTTGCCTGAATTCGGATACCGTTCGGTTTTGCTCGCGCCGACGGGGCGTGCCGCCAAGGTGATGTCGGGGTATGCCGGGCGGAAAGCGTTTACGATTCATAAGAAAATTTACAGGCAGACAGCCGATCCGGGCAGCGGGGGGATGGCGTTTGTGCGTCAGGCCAATTACCATTCACGTACCCTTTTCATCGTGGATGAGGCGTCTATGATCAGTGACGAAGCGGAGTTCGGGGCCAGGAGCCTGCTGGCCGACCTGATGGCCTATGTGTTTGAGCAGCCCGACAACAAAATTCTTTTCGTGGGCGACACCGCTCAGTTGCCGCCGGTGGGAAAGTTGCTCAGTCCGGCGCTGGATAAAACATTTCTGGAGCGGCATTTCGGACTGGCCGTACAGGAAGAGGAGCTGACGGAGGTGATGCGGCAGGACCAGGCATCGGGGATCTTATGGAATGCAACCGCCCTGCGCCGGCAGCTGAAACAGCCCAACCCCAGGATACAACTGGTTACGAAGGCCTTTACGGATACGTTCAGAATGACCGGTGAGCGACTGGAAGACGGGTTGCGCTACGCCTATGATAAGTATGGAGAAGAAAATACAATTGTCATTACGCGCTCCAACAAAGCGGCCGTTCAATACAATCAATACATCCGGCGGGTAATCCGGTTTTCAGAGGATGAGATCGATGCGGGAGAACGCCTGATGATTGTCCGGAACAACTATTCCACATTGGATGAAGATTCGTCTGCCGGTTTTCTGGCGAACGGTGATTTTGTGGAACTGCTGAAAGTGCGGCGGACCGAAGAAATGCACGGTTTCCGTTTTGCCGACGCAACGCTGCGGCTCTGTGATGACGACCAGGTGCCTGCTTTCGATGCGAAGATTTTCCTGGATACCTTGCACAGCACAACCCCGTCGTTGTCGCAGGAAGAAAACAAAAGGCTCTACGAAAGTGTTTTGGCCGATTATAGTGATATCCCCTCCCGGAGTGCCCGGACGGAGGCCGTTCGGAAGGACCCGTACCTGAATGCGCTGCAGGTGAAATTCGCGTATGCGTTAACCTGCCATAAAGCACAGGGCGGACAATGGAGCGCTGTTTTTATCGATCAGGGGTTCCTGACGGAGGAGCAGGTTACGGCCGACTTTCTGCGCTGGCTGTACACGGGGATTACCCGTGCGGTCGACGAAGCCTATCTGCTGAATTTTCATCCGTCGTTTTTCGAATGAAGCGCTATTTGTACTGATCGTTCAGCCCTTTTCCGGAAAGTACCAGGGGTTTGATTTTTTCCAGGCGCCGCTGCCGGGTGGGTTCCTGTTTAGCCGCCAGGAGGTATTCAATAAATTCGTTTTGCCGGGCGCTGCTGAAACGGCTGAACGCTGCTTCCAGGGCGGGATCTTCCTTCAGGGCTGTTTGCAGGAGCTCAGGCGCCCGGAGTTGTTTTTTGGGTTGAGGGGAAAGTCTTTTTCCGGCCTTTTCGTTTTCGATGGCTTCCCGTACATACTGTAAAATACGGTCTTCATCCAGTTCGTCCACGGAGGAAAAGCGCCACTGTCTTAACGCTTTGGTAACCCCTTCGCTGCCGGTGACCAGCACCTGGAAGGGGTCTTTCAGGAAAACCCCGTTATAAAACCAAAGGGCAAAATGCGCTTTGAAACCGGCAAATGCAAGCACATTTTTGCCCTCCAGTGTGTAAACCGGCGTCCCCCATTTGATGGTTGCTTCCAGTTCAGTTGCGGCAAGAAGGGCTCGGAGCTTTTCAAACGCTTCCTCCCATTTTTCGTTAGTGGCCATAGGATCCGTTTACGAACTTGTCCTCGTTGTGCTTGTCTTCTCTTTACCGGGGTTGTCACCGTGGATTGTGTCTTCACAACTATCACCGTGGACTGTGTCTTCACAATTATCACCGTTGACTGTGTCTTCACAGTCCACTTCCAGGAATCCGGCAGTCCGGTGGTCCGGCAGTCCGGCGGTCCGGCTGGTATCCAAAATGGTCTGTGGGACACAGACCATGGGGACCACCTATTATTGACGCGACACTTATTGACGCGACACCGCTCAATAGTCCGTAATACCGAACAGGGCAACTGCTGCTTCGTACGTTAAATCACTGTAATGCAGCCGCCCTTGCTGGCTGCCGGGGATGATGACATACCGGTATTCTCCGTCGGGAGGGGATAGGGAGCCTCCCACACTCCAGATACGAATGTTCTTGTCGCTGAATGAATATTCCAGACGGATCTGGGTGAGGTTGCTGACGATCGTGTAGGGAAGTGCTCTGACCTGTGCGTTATCCTGGCTCAGTTTTACATAAACAAGCACCTGCCCCCGGTCTACTACCGATTGGTCGAGGGCGGGCGCGGCGATATCGTGATAGAATTTGACGACCCCGTTAATGTTTGTGCTCGTCCATAAATTAGTAGTAATGGCTTTCCATTCCGAGTAAATGACATTAGCAGTGCCTGCATCCCCCTTTTCTCCTTTGTCGCCTTTGGGCCCCGGGATACCGATACCATCTTGTCCTGCCGGTCCTTCAGGACCTTCACATCCAGTCAGCAATAACGCCCCAACCAGTACAATGCAAGCAAATAAACTATTCTGTTTCATAAATACTACCATCAAATTGAAATGAGTTAGGTCTTTCGCAGTGTACTGCGATCCGGATCAGCCGGTATAAGAAGGCAAATTTCAGGATTCGATGACACTTTAACAAAAAATGTTTCATATTTGAAACCGTATTGCCTTTCGGCGAATCTGCTAAAACTGAAAAGTACGGATTGCTTTTTAAAACAGACCATTGATCTTTAACAACCTATGGCCGAGAAAAAATTGTTTCTGCTGGATGCGATGGCACTTATTTACCGCGCGCATTTCGCCTTCATTAAAGCGCCCAGGATAACCTCTAAAGGCTTGAATACCAGTGCTGCCTTTGGATTTACCAACACCTTACTGGAGGTATTGAACAAAGAAAAACCTACCCATATCGGGGTCGCCTTTGATACAGCGGCCCCTACCTTCCGGCATAAACAGTACGAGGCTTATAAAGCACAGCGGGAGGCGCAGCCCGAGGATATCTCTATAGCGATTCCCTACGTTATCCGGCTGATTAAAGCAATGAATATCCCCTGCCTGCTGCTGGATGGCTTTGAAGCGGACGATATTATCGGGACCATTGCCAAGAAAGCGGCGCGGGAGGGGTTTGAAGTATATATGATGACGCCGGATAAGGATTACGGACAGTTGGTGGAGGATTCGATTTTCATGTATAAACCAGCATTTCTGGGCAAAGGAGCCGAAGTGCTGGGGGTGCCGCAAGTACTGGAAAAATGGCAGATTGCGCGCATTGACCAGGTAGTGGATATGCTCGGACTAATGGGCGATGCTGTGGATAATATTCCCGGGATTCCGGGCGTAGGAGAGAAAACAGCCCAGAAGCTGATTGCCGAATACGATACTATCGAGAACCTGATTACCAATGCCGGACAGCTCAAAGGGAAACTGGCCGAAAGGGTAACGGAGTTCGGAGAGCAGGCGTTGTTATGCAAGCAGTTGGCGACGATCGATATTGATGTGCCGGTGGCATTTGATCCGGAAGCGCTCACCCTCAAATCTCCGGACAAGGAAGCCATCAGCACGCTTTTTGATGAATTGGAGTTCAGGACGCTGAGACGGCGGGTTTTAGGAGAAGATCCTATTAATCCGGCATACAAAGCCATTCCTGTCCCCCCGAAAAAACAACCGGGGCAACTGGATCTTTTTGGGGGAGCCAACCAGGAAACAGCAGCAGCAGCTGAAACGCCGGAGGCTCAGCCGGTACCGGCTGTTATGGAAGCGACGGGCCCGTTAAAAACCATTTCGAACACACCCCATCGCTACCATATAGTAGATACTCCCGAATTACGGCAAAGCCTTGCCGGTTATTTAAGCATACAGAAGCTGTTCTGTTTCGATACCGAAACCACAGACACGAATTCACTGGATGCTGAATTGGTGGGCCTTTCTTTTGCCTACCGGCCCGGAGAAGCTTTTTATGTGCCCGTTCCGCCCGACCGTTCGGAGGCCACCGCGATTGTGGCGGATTTTAAGGAAGTATTTGAAAGCCAGGATATTGAGAAAGTGGCGCAAAACCTCAAGTACGATATGCAGGTGCTGGCCGGGTATGGGGTGCGCATTCAGGGAAAGACAGCCGATACCATGCTGGCGCATTATATCATTGAGCCTGATCAACGGCACGGCATGGACAGTATGGCCAATACGTATCTGAATTATGAGCCTGTTGCGATCGAAACCCTGATCGGTAAAAAAGGAGCGAAACAGGGGAATATGCGCGACGTGGAAATCCCGTTGATCGCTGAATATGCCGCCGAAGATGCGGATGTGACGCTGCAACTCTACCACAGGTTGAAGCCCGAGCTGGTCAGCCGGGGAGGAGAAAAGCTGTTCAACACCGTTGAGATGCCGCTGGTCGAAGTACTTTCTGACATGGAAAGGGAGGGAATACGGGTCGATTTGCAGACGCTGCAGGAAATGTCGGGGGTATTGGATACCGATATAAAGGTCCTGGAAAAGATGATTTTCGAGATAGCCGGTACACCTTTTAATCTGAATTCGCCCAAACAGCTGGGCGAAGTGCTGTTTGAGAAATTAGAGCTGGTCAAAAATCCGAAGAAGACCAAAACCGGCCAGTATGCAACGGGCGAAGAGATTTTGTCGTACCTGGAAAATGAGCATGAAATCGCACGTAAGATCCTGGATTACAGGGAGCTGCAGAAGTTGAAATCGACCTATGTGGATGCGCTGCCCACCCTGATCAACCCACAGACTGGCCGTATCCACACCTCGTATAATCAGGCGGTGGCGGCTACGGGGCGCTTGAGCTCGAACAATCCGAATTTGCAGAATATTCCGATCCGGACAGTACGGGGAAGGGAAATCCGGAAAGCATTTATCCCGAGAGATGAAAATTACCGGATTCTGTCTGCAGATTATTCCCAGATAGAATTACGTATCATGGCTTCGTTCAGCAAAGATGCCACCATGCTGGAAGCTTTTAACAACGATCAGGATATTCATGCCAGCACGGCCAGCAAAGTATTTAAAGTGGCGCTGGAGGAGGTAACTTCCGAAATGCGGCGGAAGGCCAAAATGGTAAATTTTGGGATTATTTACGGGATTTCTGCTTTTGGACTCGGCCAGCGCCTGGGAATCCCGAGAGGGGAGGCCTCCGCGATAATCAATGCCTATTTCGAACAGTTTCCGGCGGTGAAATCCTATATGGACCTTGTGGTGAACGAAGCCCGGGAAAAGCATTATGTCGCAACTATTCTGGGAAGAAGACGTTATTTGCCCGACATCAATTCCCGGAACCAAACCAACCGGGGGTTTGCGGAGCGGAATGCCATCAATGCTCCGATCCAGGGATCGGCTGCCGATATGATCAAGGTGGCGATGATTCAGGTGGATCGGTTTCTGAGGGAGGAAAAACTCAGGTCGCGCATGCTGCTGCAGGTACATGATGAATTGGTGTTTGATGCGCACGTGGAGGAAATCGATTATTTGTCGGCAAGGGTTGACGAACTGATGCGCACAGCGATTCCGTTAGAGGTAAAAATGAAGACCGGAATAGGGGTCGGAGCCAACTGGCTGGAAGCGCACTGAGGGAATAAGGCAGTAATGAAAAAAGAGGAGTTAGTCAGCATATGAACCATCGGGTGGTAATTACAGGAATCGGAATTTACTCTTGCCTGGGTGAAAACCTGGACCAGGTAAAAACGGCACTGTATAAAGGCAAAAGCGGGATTGTGTATGATAAAGCCCGCAAAGAGTTCGGGTTTCGGTCGGCATTGACGGGACAGGTACCCGAGCCGGATCTGAGAAACCTGCTGTCCCGCAGGCAGCGGATCGGAATGCACCAGCCGGCCATGTACGCCTACCTGTCGACGCTGGAAGCCTTGTCGGTAGCAAACCTGGACACCGATTTTCTGGAAAAAAATGAAACCGGGATTATATTCGGAAACGACAGTACGGCGGCTTCGGTGGTGGAAGCGATCGACAAGACAAAGGAGAAAAGAGATACGACACTGATCGGAAGCGGGGCCATTTTTCAGAACATGAACAGCACCGTGAACATGAACCTTGCCACCATTTTCAAATTGAAGGGTATTAATTTCACGCTGAGTGCAGCCTGCGCTTCCGGGTCTCATTCGATTGGCATGGCCTTTTTGATGATCCGGCAGGGGCTTCAGCAGCGTATTATCTGCGGGGGGGCACAAGAGATCAATCCGTATGCCATGGCCAGTTTCGACGGACTTGGTACTTTTTCATCCCGGGAGCAGGAGCCCACCCGGGCTTCCCGGCCCTTTGACCGGGACCGGGATGGCCTGATCCCGGGCGGCGGGGCTGCAACTGTTATCCTGGAATCCTACGCGTCGGCCAAAAAACGGGGCGCTCCGGTACTGGGAGAGCTGATCGGTTACGGGTTTTCTTCTAACGGCGACCATATCTCCAATCCCGATATTGACGGCCAGTTCCGTTCGTTGAATATGGCCCTGCAGCAGGCCGGAATCGCCGCCGGTGATGTCGACTATATCAATGCGCATGCTACTTCCACACCGGTCGGGGATGCTTCCGAGGCCCGGGCGATCTACAAAGTATTCGGAGAGAAAGTGCCGGTGAGCTCCACCAAATCGATGACCGGGCATGAATGCTGGATGGCAGGCGCCAGTGAGATCGTATATTCTCTTCTGATGATGCAGAATGATTTTATAGCCCCTAATATCAACTTTGAAAACCCTGATGAAGATTCTTCCCGGATCAATATTATTCCCGAAACAAAGGAAGCCAGGATCAGCACGTTTCTTTCTAACTCCTTCGGCTTCGGAGGAACCAATTCAACTTTAATTGTTCATAAATAACGGGTCCGGCTGTTCCGGAAACCCTTTCATTACGTAACCACATGCAAACTATCAGTGCCAAGCAGGTATTTACAGGCGGCAGGCTTTTAAACGATCAGGTGATAACCATCCGCAACGGGGTGATCAGCAGCATGGTCCCTCTTGCGGAAACGACCCTTCCGGAGGGGACGCAGGCTTTCGATTGCCTCGCTCCGGGGTTTGTCGATATCCATATCAACGGCGGCGAGCAGTTTCATTTTACCCATACCCCTACTACGGAGGCTATTGCGGACATTGAACAGGCCAGCAGATCGGGCGGGACGGCTTATGTGCTGCCTACCTGTATTACCTCTCCTTGGGAAAATATCCTGCAGGCGGTGGAGGCAGTGCGGAATTACCAGGCATCCCATCCCGGGTCAGGGGTGCTGGGAATGCACCTGGAAGGACCCTTTATCAATCCTGTTAAACGGGGGGCGCATTTGGAGAAGTTTATCCGGAAACTAACGGTCCCAGATATTGAAGCGCTTATCCGACACGGGAGGGGCATCGTCCGGATGGTTACCATTGCGCCTGAATACCTGCAGGCAGAGCAGATCGCCATGTTGCAGGCGGCAGGAATCGTAGTGTCGGCAGGCCATTCCAATGCTACTTATGTACAGGCGCAGGCTGCCTTTGGGGGCGGCGTCCGGCTGGCAACCCACCTGTACAATGCCATGTCGGCTTTCGGGCACCGCGAGCCTGGGCTGACCGGTGCGGTGCTGGATAACCCGGACGTATATGCCCCGATCATTCTGGACGGCTATCATTGTCATTTTGCGGCGGCGCGGATTGCCTACCGCCAGAAAGGTGAAAAATTGCTCCTGATATCCGATGCGCTGTTTCTCAACCGGAAAAAGGAGGAATTCAGATGGGAGGAATTTGATGCGGTCCTGACGGAAGGCACTTATGTCAATTCGGAAGGCAATCTGGCCGGAGGCGCTGCTCAGCTATGGGAAATGGTAAAAAATGCCGTAACGGAAGTGGGAATTCCGCTGGAAGAAGCAGTGGATATGGTCACGCGGCGGCCGGCCGCCGTACTGGGCATTTCCGACCGGATCGGCGAAATAGCGGCCGGTTATCCGGCTGTGTTTACCCGTTTTGATAATGCTCTGACGGACTTTGGTGTGGTAACGTATCCATAGGCATGTGGACTTCTGAGAATTATGATAAAAATCAGTTTTCACATAAAAATATCAGAATCAAATGAATAGCTCGTTTTTTTGAACAATCAATTTGAACTATTGCACGTTTTGGTGGTGTTATCACCAAAATGACCGTTAGAGTGCCAATGGTCAGTCTCTCTTTTTAGTATATTTGTCAGTATAAGTTTAGTTGACTTACATTAAAAGTTCTATTCCAGAATTGATATGAAGTTATCCCCAATTGAAAAACGAAGTGGCCTCACCCGTGAGGAGTTTATTGAGAACTATCTCAAGCCCAAGCGTCCGGTCGTTTTTACAGATCTGGTAAAAGATTGGCCGGCTGTTCAGAAGTGGACCTTTGATTGGCTTAGGGAAAACCACGGCCATATAGAAGTGCCCCTCTTTGATAAGCACATTCACGATCCGGACAAATATTTTCAGCCGGCACGAATAATGTCGTTTGGTGAATACCTGTCCCTGATTGAAGAAGGGCCGGTGGATCTTCGGATGTTTCTCTTTGATATCTTTAAGAAAGTGCCTGAGCTGGCCGATGACATCCGTTTTCCAACGATAATGAACGGGTTCTTAAAGGGGTACAAATACGTGTTTTTCGGTGGCGAAGGCTCTATTACCGGTTTGCATTACGATATGGACTGTTCCAATGTGTTCCTGACGCAGTTTCAGACCCGTAAGGAAGTAATCCTGTATGCCCCGGAAGAGGCGCCCCGGCTGTATCAGTTGCCGTTTACCGTTATGAGTAAGGTCGACCCGATGAATCCGGACTATGAGAAATTTCCGGCAATGCGCGGGCTACAGGGGCATCATACCATTCTCAATCACGGTGAAACGATCTTCATCCCCTCTTTGTGGTGGCATTACATCCGGTATATCGACGGCGGTTTCAGCCTTGCATTGCGGGCCAACGATTCGCCGTTTACCTTTTTAAGAGGAGCTTTCAACCTGGCCCGTCACACCCTGGTCGACAGGGGAATGACGGCTGTATTGGGTAAAAAATGGCACAACTGGAAACACGAAAAAGCTGCCGAAAATGCCCGGAAGGTATTGGAAGAAGACCGGCGCCTGGGTAAACAATACGATGAAGTAACGGCCTGAAGGTACCTGGGAATCAAAAGGTCCTGTGATGTTTTGTACATTGCAGGGCCTTTTTTATTTACGATTTACGATTTGGAGATATAGGTCCAACCACGGTCTGTGTCTTCGCTTCTGTAGCCCTGAAAGGGCGCAATATATTAGCCCCGGGGGAAACCCGGGGTTGTGGACGAAATCCCATGGATTGCGGGGGAAACCCGGGGTTGTGGACGAAACCCCGTAGATTGCGGGGGAAACCCGGGGTTGTGGATGTTGGGCGTCCATGGATTGCGGGGAAACCCGGGGTTGTGGATGGGGCGTCCGTGGGTTGTGGACGAAACCCCGTAGATTGCGGGGGAAACCCGGGGTTGTGGATGGGGCGTCCGTGGGTTGTGGACGAAACCCGGGGTATTCGGTCCCCCCGTCCCGAATTGAAAATAAACTCCTCACCGCGGTCTATCTCTCCACAAACCGTGCACTTACACCTGTTCCGACGACTTTTCCAGGCGTTTTTAAAATAAATTTAATAATAACATTGGATACTAATTTTTAAAATCCGTATCTTTGCGCAAATTTTAACGAACATCCGTTCGTTACTCTGCTTCTAATCGACAGGGTTTTCCCTGTACTCGTGAGCCCCATCATCGGTCTTCACTTTGGTCCTGCAGAGCCTCTCGGGTGTATCGTAGCAGGCTTTGGTATCCAGTAATGGTGAAAATGGTTTAAGGATCTTAAAAAAACAATCAGAAGATAATCGCGTCGCTAATTGTGCTACTAATTATTGTAGTTACATCATTAGACAGGACTGATTTTGCTGTGTATCCGGTTACCACGGTCTAATTAGGAAACATTTTTCAAATAAAAACGATTAAATCGTACAAAATGACAATTGAACATTTTAGTGAGCTTGGTATTTCGGAGGAGATACTGCGTGCGTTGACAGACATGGGTATCGAAAAACCTTCACCCATTCAGGCCCAGGGGATTCCTCCTGTAATGGAAGGGTATGATGTAATAGGCCAGGCTCAAACCGGAACCGGTAAAACCGCAGCATTCGGAATCCCGGTGCTGGAAAAGGTGGATACTTCCGTTAACAGCACTCAGGCCCTGATCCTTTGTCCGACAAGGGAATTAGCCGTACAGGTGTCCGAAGAATTGGGGAGAATCGCCAAATACCTGCGGCAGGTCAAAATTGAGGTGATTTACGGGGGAGATTCGATTGAGCGTCAGATGCGGTCGCTGCGTAAAGGGGTTCACATCGTGGTAGGAACTCCCGGCCGGGTGATGGATCACCTGGAAAGAGGGACGCTTAAACTGGATGCCGTGAAAATGATGGTATTGGATGAGGCCGACGAAATGCTGGATATGGGATTCCGGGAGGATATTGAAAGCATTCTGTCCGACATGCCGGGAGAACGTCAGACGATCTTGTTTTCGGCAACAATGTCGAAACCGATTATGACCATCACCAAAAAATTCCAGAACAATCCTGTATTGATCAAGGTAGTCCGGAACGAACTGACCAACCAGAATATCGAACAGGTTTATTTTGAAGTAAAACCGCAGGCCAAGGTGGAAGTAATGACCCGCCTGATCGACATGCATAATATCCAGTCGTTACTGGTATTTTGTAATACCAAACGGAAGGTGGACGAAATCGTGGAAGACCTGCAGCTGAGAGGGTATGCCTCGGAAGGCCTGCATGGTGATTTGCGGCAGCAGCAACGGACGAACGTGATGAGTAAATTCAAGGCCGGCGTCACTACCATCCTGGTCGCTACCGATGTAGCTGCCCGTGGAATTGATGTAAGCGGATTGGATGCGGTGATCAACTTCGACATCCCCATGGATGAAGAATATTACGTTCACCGGATTGGCCGTACCGGCCGTGCAGGGATGTCCGGTAAGGCGTTCTCACTGGTAGCGAGGGATGAGAAATACCGGTTGCGGGGAATTGAAGGCTATACCAAGGTGAAAATCGAGAAAGGCGTAATTCCTTCCTACGAGGATATTGTGGGCGTACGGAAAGCCCGCTTTGTGGAAAGTATTGTCAGTACGCTCCAGGAAGGCAATGACATCGATCTGTATACCGACGTGCTCGATTCACTTCGTCACAGCGGCTATACCGTAGAGCAGGTAGTGGGCGCCATGACAAAGCGGCTGATGGGTGTACAAAAGAATGAGTATTCAGATGGCAACCTTGCCTGGGAAGAAAAACGCGGTGACCGCCGGTTTGAGGAAAGAGGCGACAAAAGACCAGGGGGACGTTTTGAACGGGGAGGCCCGCGTGGAAACGATCGTTTCGGCGACAGAAGGGGAGCGGACCGCGGCTTTAGCAGCGGCGGCGATTTCAGAAGGGGCGAATCCCGGAAGTCAAGCGCTCCTGAGGCTGGAATGACCCGTTTATTCTTCAACCTTGGCCGCAAGGACATGCTCCAGCCGAGAGATTTTGTAGGAGCAATTGCGGGAGAAGCAAATATTCCGGGCAAAGTGATCGGAGCAATCGATATTTTTGACAAGTATACCTTCGTGGACGTTCCGGAACGGGATGCCCGGGCTGTGATGCATGCAATGGATGGAAACACCATTAAAGGCAAGCAGGTAAATGTTGATGTTGCGAAATAAACATACCGGTTCCGGGTGGTAGAGAGGAGATCTTTACAACCCGATGATATCAATACCAAAAAAGCGGCTGTCCTGGATAAGGACAGCCGCTTTTTTGGTGATTTTCAGGCGATAGGAGCAATCGCTTCTGACAATTCTAAGGGATCTGTTCAAAATAAAATACACCCCGCTTGTTACCGATTACGATATCAGGCAGCCCGTCCTGGTTCATATCCAGCACTTCCACATGGAGTCCGGCTCCCGAGTTGTTATCGATTTCATGTTTTTTCCAGGAGGGATTTTTGCCGGGAATAAATTCATACCAGGCTAAAACCGGCGGATCCAGTTCGCCCGGATCTTTCCCGTTATGGGCGAAATAGCGCTTGCCGGTAACCAGGTCAGGATGCCCGTCGCCGTTAAGATCGGTAAAAGCCAGGCCATGCGTTTGTCCGATCGATTGATCAATTTCGTGCCGGGTCCATGCAGCGTTTCCGGCAGCGTCTTTCCCCTGCTGGTACCACCACACTCCGAAGCGGTGCGCGGAGGTGGAGACGATATCCAATAGCCCGTCCTGATTAAAATCATGTACATACATCTGGGCACACTCTTCTCCAAAGGGAGCGGGATGAAACTTCCAGTCGGTCTGACGACGGTTTTTGGGAGCTTCCCACCATCCCTGGCGGATGATAATGTCTTTTCTGCCGTCATTATTCAGATCGGCAAACCCCAAACCGTGGGTATACCGGTGTGTCGACAGGGTATCGTTGGTGCTGATAATGTATTTTTCCCATTCTGTGGCCCCCTTTTTGGCTGGTGACTTCAACCAGATCATTTGCTTGGCTTTGGAATCGTTCCCGACCAGGTCAAGCCGCTTATCGCCATCTACATCGACCAGCAAAGGGGATTCATGTCCCAGTGAAGTATGCAGCAAGTGCTCTTTCCAGTGCCCGGGTTGATTTTTAGGGTTTTCATACCATTTTACGGCTTCCCCCGGATGGTCTACCCGGATATAATCCACCCAGCCATCCTGGTTAACATCCATGGTAAAGTTCAGAAAGGAGTTGCCGTAGGTATTGACGGCGAAAGAAACCGGCGGAGCGAGCTCGTGCTGTTTCCAGGAAGGCGCCTCAAACCAGAAGGCGCCGGCAATAATGTCGGGTTTCCCATCTTTGTTCACATCGGCAACGCCTGCACCTTCCGAAATGAATTCGGTTGTCAATACGTGCTTTTTGAACCGGATATTGTCGCGTTTCTGCGCGTAACCATCCGGGACAGCTGCTGTCATACAGGTCAGCGCGAGCAAAAATTGTGGGTACTTTGAAATGTTCATTCTACAGGTTTGGTCAGGAAACTTATTGATACTTTCGGCACGAAGTTAGAAACAACCTTTTGTTACACAATTAACCTGCTCTTTTATTTCACGCTTAGCAGGTAATTCACTAACTCGTTGAAGTCTTTTTCGGGTATGATATACCGGAACTGATCCGGCATAATTGTAGTCGAAACGGCTTTGTAAGCTTTAATGGAGCTTTTGGGAAGTGAAAATTCCTGCCCGGCGAAATCCGCAAAAACCATTGTTTCTCCCTCCGTCCGGCGGTATAAACCCATTTTTTGCTCGTTGGTGGTCAGGGTAATACTGTAGGTACGAAAGGCTTCAGTGACATTCCGGTTGGGAGCCAGTATTTTCTCTGTCAGCGCATGTGCCCCCCAATTGCCGATACCATCCAACTGAGGGCCTACCAGGCCTCCTGCACCCTTTACCTGGTGACAAGCCGCACAGTTCGCGGTAAAGACTTCTTTCCCGCGCGCCAGGTTCCCCCGATACGCCTGGACGCCGGCGGTCCGCTGGTTCACAAGGGCTTCGAGTTCTTTCTCGGAGTCAGCACCTTTGGCAAGTAATTTTGTGATGACTTCCTGCTGGGCGGCAGTGGCATGATGGTCGGCCTGCTGCCGGATCGCCGTTACGGTCAGAAGACCGGCGGGCGCCTCTTCCTTTTCGATGGATTCCAGCAGGTAGCCCACCCCGGCCGTGCTTTTTACGAGTGCCTGGGCAATAGCGGTCTGCAGCTGGCGGGAAGCAGCAGGCAGACCATCCTGCAAGGTTTTGAGATTGATTGCCGACGGGTCGCCGCCCAGGGCTCCGGCCAGGTGTTCTTTGTAGATCGGGTAGGTCCTGATATCGGTAAAGAGCTGCCGGAACACGGGGCTGTAAGCCGTTGGTGACAGTTTGACCAGCGCATTGACAGCAGCCCGCTGCAGCTCCAGCGGCGCGCCGTCCGGAAGCACCCGCTGGAGCGCCTGCTCCAGGGAAACCATTTTATAGGTGCCGGCTATTGCTGCCGCCTGTTCAAAGTTGGTCTTTTCTGTGGCGGAGCCGGCATGCAGTGCTGCAAAAGGTTTTTCCGCATAATGGGTAATGATTGTGTAGGCCGCCTGTTGTTCCCGTTGTTTCAGCTGCGGGGTAGGCGCCCGGCCCGACTGGGTCATTCCGCGTGAAAGGGCCTGGTATTGTTCCATGAGCTGCAGCGGAGTAGCTGCATATGCTTTCTGAATACGTTTCAAAAGGCCGTCTATCTGTGCCGGGTGGACATAACGGGCCACGTATTCGAGATAGGGGATGGCCTCAGACGCCGTCAGTTTTCCGGTGAGCAGGTAATCGTAAGCAAAAAAAGCGGCGGGTTTTGACGGCAGGTCCAGAACGGTCTTGCTCAACAGCTGCCGTGCTTCGGTCGACCATCGGGCAGACAGAGCCTCCGACAATACTTCCGGTGATTTGAGATTATACCGCAAGGCCAGTAACACCGTGTAGCGTAAATGGGAATCTTGTTCAGGAACTTTTTCATACAGGTCAAGCAATGGCTGCAGGTTTCGGAAATCCGGGAACCGGTGCAGGGCTTCGGCAGCCGTTCGCTGGATAAACGGACTGGGGGCGCGGAGTGCCTCCAGCACAAGCTGACGGCTGGCTTCCGAAAGTGTCGGCTGCTGCGCTAAAATCCGGAGCGCGTGGATCCGGACGGTTTCGTCTTTGCTGTTCAGGTAGTTGGCATGGAGCTCTGCGGGCAGCGCGCCCAGCCGGTGCAGCAGCCAAAGCGCCTGTACCTGGCTCCGCCAGTCAGACTGGCTGTTTTCCAATACCTGCAGCAGGGGCGGTACCGATTGGGACCCGTAGGTGTCATAAATCCGGTCGGCTGTCCGCATCCTGATCGTCAGCTGGGGGGTATTCAGTTGGGCAATGAGCTCGTCCAGGGAAGCACCGTCCTTTAGCGCCGGTTGCCCGCTTTTGTTTCCTTTATAGGTAATACGCCAGATCCTTCCGCTCACCCGGTCCCGGCCGGGGTGATGGAGGTCTACCTCGTAATGGCCGATAATCCGGTTGTAGAAATCAGCGACATACAACGCGCCGTCGGGCCCAACTTTGATATCGACCGGACGGAACCAGGGATCATCGCTGAGCAGAAAGTTTTCTTCAAACCTGGAGACCGGGGTGGATCCTTCAAACGATACGGAGTTCCGGCTGATCCGGCTGGTTACCACATCGCCGATAAAGAAATTATTCCGGTAGGCTTCCGGAAATTGCTGACCGGTATAATAAACCAATCCTGCCAGAGCGGTCGACCCTAATTCGTAACTGGTCATTTCGGGGCCGAACCCGATTCCCGTAGCCCGTTTACCGAAATGAGGGTAGTCCGCATCCGGAATTAACTGGTAAATCGGCTTGGAATGACAGTCTACAGAATACAGATAACCTCTTTCATCATAGCTGAAGCCAAAGGGGTTGACCCTTCCGAAGGTTGTCTGTTCCGCCCGGCTGCCATCCGTCCGGAAACGGAACGTATTTCCCGACGACATCCGGAGGCTGTCGCCATCGGTCCCCGCTACCTGTGATGTATTCGAGAAGCCATGGCTGGCGTGTACCCAGCCGTCCCAGCCGCGGATGAAATTATTGACCATCCCGTGCGTATCGTTGAAACCGAAGGGGCCGAGGAGCTTTTGTTCCGTATCGGCTTTACCGTCGCCATCGGTATCCCTGAAGTAATACACATTGGGAATGCTGTAGGCAATCGCCCCGTCGGCCATGGGCATAATGCCGATCGGTATATTGAGGTCCGACTTGAATTCGGTAAACGTATCGGCCTTACCATCTCCGTTCGTGTCTTCAAGAATGGTGATTTTGTCGTTCCCGTTCCCCGGATCTGCCGCCAGCGGATATTCGGTGGATTGCGTCACCCACAGCCGGCCCCGGTGGTCGAATTCGATGTTCATGGGTTTACTGATATCCGGTTCCGACGCAAAGAGGGTAATTTCAAAGCCCGGAGGAAGCCGGAATCCTCTGCGTTCCATTTCCGGAGATTGAAAACCGGTGGAACGCACATGCTCTGCGTATTTATCTGCCGATAAGGTGGTATCGGAAACCGATTTTTGCGGGGTTTTGCAGCTATGCGTCAGTAACAGCCCTCCGAAAAGTAAAATCCGGAGGAACGTAACCTGTTGGTAATTGCTCATTTTTAAACAGCTGTTTCGATGATTCGGGAAGTTAGGCCCGGGGGGAGGTTTTTTAAACGGTTAGCGGGTCGGGGTGTACCCACGGACCTCTGTATGCCCTGGTCAGCAGGGTGGTTGCCTCAGGGTCATTCTTGACTACCCGTTGTACAGGATCGTAAACGAGCGGCCGGCCCAGCTGCATGGAAAGATTGGCCAGAATACAGGAAGCGGTGGAAATATGCCCCTCTTCGATATCGGCAACCGGACGGCTGTTTTTTTCGATGGCATTCAGGAAATCGCGCATGTGCAAACGCGTTGCCGGTGCGGCATTGAGCTCAATCCTTTCCTCGTTGAGGTCTTCCGGGTATTGCTCTTTTTCGTAGACGACATCCTTATGGATTTTTTCGCCTTTTCCCTGTGGAATAAAATCGTACGCCATGGTACTTCCCCAGAGGGTTCCCTTGTCGCCATAGAGTGTAAACGACCAGGGATATTCCGGATTGGCCGGCGTGCCCCAGGTACGGTGCTGCCAGACACAATTCAGGTCGTCATAGGCAAAGACAGCATGCTGGGTATCCGAAATATTCGATTTTCCGTCTTTCTGGACATAGATTCCACCATTGGAACTGATGCTTTTAGGCCAGCCCAGTTGTAACATCCAGCGGACGGTATCAAACATATGGACACACATATCCCCCGTAATACCGTTTCCGTATTCGGTAAAGGTCCGCCACCAGCGGATATGCGGTGAGCCGTCGTAAGGACGCAGCGGCGCCGGACCGGTCCACATTTCGTAATCGAGGTAATCCGGTACCGGCTGTACGGGCGGGTTATCGTTGGCACGCATGTGGTAGTAGCAGCACATCTCCACATGATGGATTTTCCCCAGCAGGCCGGTATCGATAATGTTCTTTTTTGCATCGATCAGATGGGGCGTGCTTTTGCGCTGCGTACCTACCTGTACCACTTTTTTGTATTTTCTTGCCGCCGCCACCATTGCCTCTCCCTCTATTACGTCCACACTGATAGGCTTTTGCACATAAACATGGGCGCCGGCTTTGACGGCATCAATGGCCTGAAGGGCATGCCAGTGATCCGGCGTGCCGATTAGCACAATGTCCAGTTCATTTTCCGACAGCAGTTTACGATAGTCACCATAAAGCTTGGGGACTTTACCGGATTTCTGGCGTTCACTTACCAGCTTTCCTGCGGCCTCAAGCGTATTTTTATCGACATCACATAAAGCGATTACTTCCACCGGGGCCACCTGGATCAGTCGGAATAGATCACTTTTTCCGTACCAGCCCGTACCGATGAGTCCTACCCTGTACGATTTTGCCGGGCTACTAAAATCCCCGCCATGAGCACCAAAAGAAGCCAATGCAAGAGATGCCGTAGCCCCTTGTAAAAACTGACGACGGTTTATATGGAAATTATGCATGTGAAGTGACTGTTAAACGAAAATTCGATGACTACTTTAACGGATCTGTTGTCTCTGATCTCAATCTTTGTATTAAAGCAATCAAGAGAGATAGTTTACTATAGTTCTTACAAAAAAGGCAGTCCGGCTCGGCAGCGTCCTTTTTTACATCCATTTTTTCCATTTAAAATAGCCGTAAAGACCAGCGGCGGTGAGCAGCATCACGCCCCAGGTAGCATAATAGCCATAGGGGAAAGACAGTTCCGGCATATTTTCGAAATTCATGCCGTACACCCCGACGATGAACGTCAGCGGCATAAAAATGGCTGAAAAGATAGTCAGTGTTTTCATGACCTCATTCATCCGGTTGCTCATGGTGGAAAGGTGGACATCCACCAGGTTGGCCAGCAGCTCCCGGTGCGATTCGATGGATTCGATCACCTGCATAATGTGATCATACAAATCACGGAAGTAAGGAATCACATGGGGGTTGATTTGGTTGTTATTGTCACGGGTAATCTCGGTAACCATGTCCCGGAGTGGCCAGACACACCGGCGCATGAGGGTCAGATCCCGCTTGATCGCGTAAAGTTCTTTTAATTTATATGCCCTGGTATTGTTGATTATATCATCTTCTACCCGCTCAATACGTTCTTCCAACTGCCCCAGTACAATAAAGTAGTTGTCTACCACCACATCCAGTAATGCAAATAGCAGGTAGTCGGCCCCATTGGACCGCGTCTTGCCGACAGAGGCTTTGAGGCGGTCTTCTACAGGCTTGAAAACATTGCCCTCCGATTCTTCCTGGAAAGAAAGCAGCAGGTTGTTCTTATAAATCAGGCTGATGTGTCCGGCTGTTACAGAGGGGGTTTCCGACAGGGCGAATTCTCCTTCCGGGGTTGCTGCAAGCCGTAACATTTTTAAAACCAGGAATAACGAATGGTCCTCATAGGTTTCCAGCTTGGGTTTCTGATGCGTGTCGATCACATCTTCCAGCACCAGCGGGTGGATTCCGAAGCGCTTTCCAAGTTGTCCGATGACCAGGGCATTATGGATGCCGTCCACGTTGTACCAGGTTACGCCATCGCTTTTGGCGTCCTCACCGGGGGCGAGTTCCTCGCTTTTGGTGATTTTGTCCCGCTCATAATACTTCGGGGAATAGCGGATTCTGGTAATGACCGTATTCAACGTAATTTCCGGCCCCACGTAGGTCAGTGTTCCCGGAGAAGTCAGTAGATTTCGTTGTGAACTGTGTTTTCGTTTGGCCATAGCAGCGATAATAATTGGTTCTGGAAGGTACGGATTTTTCCAGGATGTAATCAAGAAGTGCTTTTATTAAAACAGCCCGGACCGGAGCCTGACCGCCTTTCCGGGAAGTTGACCCCGGATTGGAAGGCAAAGCAGCAGTAGGTAATTTGCACCGGCTTAGGGAATTAAAGCAATTTACGTATACAGGATTATGTTAGCAAAGGTTACCGAACGGGAGGGAGGAAGCAGGTGCCGCTCCGATGTTTTTTTCGTTTTTTTATCGTATAAGACCGCGTAAAATTGCTATTTTGGTTGGACGGTATTTATTTTACACTTGTACATCATCTTTAGGAAGCAACACGTGTATGAACAGGGATTTGTTGACGGATAACGAAATGACGGATGTTGAAGCCTGGGCCCGGTTCCGGAAAGGAGAGGAAGTAGCCTTTGAATGGCTTTACAGGCGGTATTTTAAGTCGTTGGCACGGTATGGACTTAAGCTTACCGCGAATACGGATGCTGTTGAAGATGCCATTCACGATTTATTTATGGATCTCTGGAGGCGAAGGACCTTTCTGGCAGAGGTGACTAATCCCAGGTTTTACTTATTCCGCTCCTTACGGAACCAGCTCATACGAAATAGCCGCCACGACGTATTAGAGGATTCGAAGGCTATTGAAGACTGCGTCAACCTGGTAGGAGAGCCCTCTGCCGAATTTCAGCTGATCAGCCATGAAAGTCGCGATGAAAAAAACAGCAGGGTCAAAAATGCCATTGCCAGGCTTAGTCCGCGTCAGCAGGAAGTGATTACGCTGCGCTTTTTCCACGGGTTTTCCATGGATGAAACTTCCGCGCTTATGGGAATGCCCAAACAGTCGGTGAGCAACCTGATGTTCCGCGCCTACAATGCCCTCCGCCTGCACATGCAGTCAGCGGTGTACTTCTTTTTCCTCGTCGTAGCCAGACTGGGCGGGGTGTAACCGGGTTTCTCCGGTGAATTCTGCAGCGGTAGTTCGCGCGCCGTAAAAAAAATGCGAATCACTGAGTAGTTATTGAAAAAACCTGTACCTCCTACAGTAAGCAGTGATTATTGAGTGTTTATTTAGGATGAAACAAGATAATTCCAATATTGAGGAGCTACTTCAGGACGATGAATTCGTCCGGTGGGTATTGTATAATAAAGGAAGTGAGAAGTGGTTGCCCCTTTACCGGGCACAGCCGCAACTGGTTGCGCAGGCAAGGGATTTTATTCTGAAAGTAAAGGAAGCGGAGGAGATTCCGGACTCGGATGAACAGGAGGACAAGGTTTGGGAGCGCATTGTCTATTCCCGGATGCAAAAAGACCGGAAGAGCCGGCAATGGCTGCAGTGGGCGGCAGGGGTAGTGCTGGCATCGGCACTGGGCTGGAGCGCGTACGAGTACCGTCCTGAAGCCCCTCGTGAGCCGGTGTGGCAGGAGGTTGTGACCTCGCAGGAGGCGCAATTGATTACCCGGGAGAATACATCGGAAGGTGTACAGGACATTGTCCTGGAAGATGGCAGTTTGGTCCGGCTCGAACGGGGCAGCAAAATAACGTATCGCCAGCCATTTGATGCGGAAGAAAGGCGTGTTTTTTTTTCGGGAGAAGCATTTTTCCGGATTTCAAGAGATGTTGACCGGCCGTTTGTGGTTGAGTCAAAGGATGTGGTCACAAGGGTATTGGGTACCAGTTTCACCGTAAAGGAGTCGGGTGGTAAAACGGAAGTAAACGTTTTAACCGGACGGGTTTCGGTCTCACGGCAAAAGGATCCTGTCGTCAAGCAGGAGCAGGTAGTGGTGCTGGATCCGAATCAGAAAGTGGTTTTTACGCACAGGACCGAAGAGTTTCAAAAGCAGTTGTCTGAAAACCCGGTGCCCCAGACGCGGCTGGAGGAGTACCCGAAACTGCGGTTTGAAGAGATCAGTGTACCCGAACTGCTGGATTTGCTGGAAGACCGTTATAAGGTCAGGTTCGTATATGACCGGAAAATGCTCCGTAAATGTATTATTACGACTACTTTGAACGATAACCCGCTATTTGATAACCTGGAAGTTATCTGCCGGACAATAGGAGCCACCTACCGGGAAGTAGATGCCCAGATTGTAATCGAATCGGGAGGCTGTTTTTCTTATAACCCTTAAATCGACGTATTGCACATGATTTAAAAAGAACTGTTCCGGCTTGATGCAAGCCATACAATCAAAAAAGGGAAGATGCTGCAACATCCTCCCTTTAGTAAACGGCTGTTTTCAGGCGGCCGCAAAGTAATGTTTTGTCTATCACAACAAAAACGACACAATTTATGTCAAAATTAATTTACAAGCAAAGGGTCATCAAGCTTATGAGACTTGGCGTGATACAGCTCTTTATGTTGGGGGTCTTTGTAAGCGTTGCCATCGCGGATCCCACACATGGTCAGGAACTTTTAAAGAAAAAGGTATCTCTGAAGGTTAGCAATGCACCACTTCGTGCTGTTCTTCATAAAATTGAACGGCAGTCGGGGGTATCTTTTTCCTATCAGCGGGAGGTAGTTCCCTCTGCCCGGCAGGTGAGCGCAGAATTTAAAGAAGAGACGTTGAGCGCAGTGTTGGATCAGCTGCTGGAACCCTATGGAATCTCTTATGAGGCCATCTTTCCCAATCAGTTGATTTTAAAGAAGGCTGCCCCCGTTGCGAATGAGCCGGAACATCCGGCCAGTTTCGAAAACATCCAATCGTTTGAGAGAAATGTGACCGGAAGGGTGACCGATGATAAAGGCGAGGGGTTACCGGGTGTCAACGTCGTCCTCAAAGGAACACAGGTAGGAACGATTTCTGATGCCGGGGGGAAATATGCGATCACGATTCCGGATGGCGATGCCGTTCTGATATTTTCGTTCGTCGGTTACCTTAGTAAGGAACTGACGATTGGTGCGCAGACGATGCTGGATGTCATCCTGCAGGTCGATGAAAAGGCGCTGGAAGAAGTTGTGGTGGTAGGGTACGGGACCGTCCGGAAATCGGATCTGACCGGTTCCGTAGGGACAGTAAAGGCCGAAGTGTTGCAGGAACGGCCGGCCTCTTCGCTGAACCAGGGGCTGTCGGGCCGTATCGCCGGGGTGAACGTTTCCTCTAATTCCGGGCGGCCGGGCGGCCGGGCCAATATCCGTATCCGGGGAGCCAGCTCAGTGAGCGTCTCCAATAATCCGCTGTATGTAATCGATGGCGTGATCCTCAACGCGGTAGACCTGCAGAACGGCAGTACCCCGATCGATTACCTGAATCCGAATGATATTGCCTCTATCGAAGTGCTGAAAGATGCCTCTTCCACCGCGATTTACGGAGCCAGGGGAGCCAACGGGGTGATAATGGTGACAACCAAACGCGGAACATCGTCCGGCGGAGGGAAAGTAACATACGATTCAGATTTCGGACTGGGCTGGGCACCTAAATTATTGCCGGTCCTGAATTCAAGAGAATTTCTGGAAGTAGAAGAAACAATTTATGCCAACGCTGCCAAATATGACCCGGTAGGATGGGCAACCGGGACCAAGTATACCAATCCCGCCGAAAAGCGGAACAACCCGTTGCTATTTGATACAAACGGCAATCCGCTGTATGACACAGACTGGCAGAAAGAGGCGTTCCAGACAGCCTTCAGCCAGAACCATCAGCTCGGTTTTACCAATGGAACGGAAAAGGGCAGCTACGGGGCATTCCTCAATTACCGGAATGAAAACGGGATTGCCTACGGATCGTGGCAGAAACGGTTTGCAGGCCGGTTCGTATTCGACAGCGAAATCAAAAGCTGGCTGACGGTGGGAGGATCTTTAGGCTATACCGACCAGAATGAAAAGCAAGTGGATCAACTCGGAGGAGGCGGGATCACCATGATGCGGCAGGTGCTCGAAGCGCTTCCCATTATCCCGGTGCGGTATGCGGACGGCTCATGGGCCAGTAACCGCGATTATCCGGGAATGGAAGGAGGCGATAATCCGTTGCGTGTAGCGGACGACCGGTTGTACTACCTGCGTACGCAAACCATGCTGGGGAATATGTATGCCAACATCCGCCTGGCCAAAGACCTGGAATTCCGGTCTACCATAGGAACCAATATTATCAATCAGCGCAACGATTATTTCGCGGCAGCCGGAATGCAGTACATTTCAAACAACGGGGATGCATCGGTAAACAACAGCCGGTTTAATTCCTGGCAGTTTGAGAACTACCTGACCTACTATAAAGAAATTGCTTCCATTCATTCCATCAACACCATGCTCGGGATCTCCTGGCAGCACGTTGACCGGTTCGATAACCTGGCGCGCTCTCAAAACTTTACGGATTCCTATTACCAGTTCAATAACCTGGGAGCAGGCGCTACCGCGCTGGCCCCTACTTCTTCTGCAACGGCTTATGGACTGAATTCCTACTTTGCACGGATCAATTATGCGCTGCATAACAAATATTTAGTGACCTTCACAGGCCGTATCGACGGCTCCTCTAAATTCGGAGAGGCCAATCAGTATGCTTTTTTCCCTTCTGCCGCCGTCGCCTGGAGGGTGCATGAGGAATCGTTCATGCAAGCTGTTCCGGCCATTTCAAACCTGAAGATCAGGGCGAGTTACGGCGCGACCGGCAACTCTGAAATCCCGGCATACCGTGCATTGGCGGGCATGGCCAACTACGACGTGATTTTTGACGGAGTCCGGAACATCGGTGTCGGAGTCGGGCGTATGTCGAACTCCAACCTGCAATGGGAGAAAACGCAGCAGGTCGATTTGGGAATAGAGCTCGGATTGTTCTCCAACCGGATCAACCTGGAGGTGGATCTCTACCGCAGAAAGGTGAACGATATGCTGCTGGACGCTCCCTTGCCCTTGAGCAGTGGCTACAGCAGTATCTTTACCAATGTCGGCAGCATGGAAAACAAGGGCCTGGAATTTGCGATCAACACGGTCAATCTGAAGCTGCCTGATTTCTCATGGAATACGACCTTTAATTTCTCCTTCAATAAGAATAACGTGCTGGCGCTGTCAGGCGGCAGCGATATATTTTCCGGCGCTACGGTTATCCGGGTGGGAGAACCCGTGGGGTCCTTCTTCGGAAGGGTACATTTAGGGACCTGGTCGACCAGTGAAGTGGAAGAAGCCAAAAAATACAACATGCTGCCCGGAGACGTGAAATACCTCGATCTGAATAATGACGGGGCAATCAATGATAACGACAGGACTATTATCGGAAAAGGGATCCCCGACGGCTTCGGGACCTTCCTCAATACGATCCAGTATAAATCCTGGTCGTTGACCGTCGATCTGCAGTACATGTACGGAAATGATGTCCTGGACCGCAGTATTCACTCGGCCGAAGACAGACAAGGAATTGCCAATAGCTATAAAACCGTCCTGAACGCCTGGACCGAATCCAACCAGAATACGCCGGTAGCCCAGATACGCCCGATTAATGCCTACTATACGACTAACAATGACAGTCATAAGATTACGGACGGGTCGTTTATCAGAGGGCGTAATTTATTGCTGGCCTATACCTTCCCGTCGGCAGTGGTGTCACGGATCAAACTGGACCGTCTGCGGGTATTTGCCTCGCTTCAGAATTTTTTCTTAGCCACCAAATATGCAGGATATGATCCGGAGGTATCGAATTCGGGTTCGCCGTTTGACCAGGGATTCGGTTTGTACGATTATCCCAAACCGCGGGTGTTTATGTTTGGGATTAATGTCGGGTTGTAGGGGATAGGTGTTAGGTTATAGGTGTTAGGTCTTAGGTTATTAGGTGTTAGGTTGTAGGTGTTAGGTTGGCCGGGTTGTTGGGGGGGCTTTGACCTATAAGTAGACAAGACGCTGATAGTTAATTAGTTGAATCTTTATTTAGATGAGATAATGATGAAAATTGCATATAAATTACTGATCCTTACCAGCGGGTGGCTGGCGGTGACAGGGTGTTCGGAATTCCTGAATGAGTCGGATCCGAGTAACTTCACAGTAGAAAATTACTTCACCCAGCCGGCCCATGCCGAAAGTTCGGTGAACGCTATTTATGCGAATATGCGGGATCCGCTTTCCAGCGGATTCGGCGGAGGCGCCTGGATGATGACCGAATTTGCGACCGGTCTGGCAGGAACGGATCTGGGACAGGCCGTCAACAGTTATTTTGTAAAGGATTTGCGAAATACGTCCGACAATGGATACGGACAAACCTATTGGTCTTCGTATTATAAAGGCATTGCCAATGCCAACTTATCCATCGCCCGGATCCCGGGCATTTCTATGGACGAAGCACGGGCCAGGCAGTTGCTGGGCGAAGCGCATTTTCTAAGGGCGTGGTATTATTTTCATTTGGTGCGGATGTTTGGTAAAATCCCGCTGGTAACCGAGCCTGTCAACCTGCAATCAGAGCAGCTGAGACCTGCCTGGGCGACTCCCGAGCAGGTGTACCAGTTGATTGTGGAAGATCTGAAAACTGCCGAAGCAGCCGGGTTGCCCACTACCGACGAATCGGGCAGAGCGAGCCTGGGAGCGGTGAAATCGCTGCTGGCTGAAGTCTACCTGACCATGGCAGGCTACCCACTTGAGAAGGGAGCGGAATACTTTAACCTTGCTGCCCAAAAGGCAGAAGAGGTAATTACTTCCAATCACTTCAAATTATTTGATACATATTATGATCTGCATAATCCTGCGAAGAAAAATGTGGAGGAGAATATTTTCATGATCCAATATAAAACGCAGATTCTTCCGTCCAACTGGCAGGTGTCGATCATTCCCTACAACAAGAACATTTCCCAGTATTCGGATGAAACGGGAGGTATTTATGCTACGGGAGATTTTGTAGCCTCGTATGATCCGGGAGATCTGCGTGCACAGGAAAAGCAGTTTTTCTTTACTAAGTACACCCATGAAACCAATCGCAACCAGGAGGTTGACCTGGGCGGGTACTTTATCTACAAGCTTTTTGATGAAGTGGCGCAGACAACCACCGCGAACAGTGATCTGAACTGGCCCGCGATCCGGTATGCCGACGTACTGCTCGTATACGCAGAGGCTGCCAATGAGGTCAACGGTCCAAAGGCTCAGGCTTACAACGCAGTCAACGCTGTAAGAAAACGTGCGGGACTGTCCGATCTGGCGGGGTTGTCGAAAGAGCAGCTTCGGGAGGCCGTATGGAAAGAAAGATGGCATGAACTATGCTTTGAAAACAAGACCTGGTACGATATGGTCCGGCTGAGAAAAGCGTTTAATGTCAGGAACAAAACGTTTGAAGAATACGTAGGGCACACCTTCACCTATGGTCCTACCGTTACCGATCGGGAATTATTATTCCCGATCCCCACTGCGGAGATCAGGAACAATACGAACCTGAAACAGAATGATGGCTATTAATAGTCTTCTTCGCTGTTGAATGCCATGCGCCCCGGAGTCATTTCCGGGGCGTTTTTGCTGATGGCCGCCGCTGTCCGGTGGCGTTGCAGCCTCGTGCAGCCCGTCTGCAGTTTTTACAGGAATCGTCAGGGTTTCCTCTTTTTTTGCCAGTCATTCCTGATTTACAGAATTATTTTGTTATTTTGATAAGATAAATTTTTATTATTTGAGGGCGATTGCCGCGCCCGGGTTTTGGGCACTATAGCATGACAGCGGAAGTACAGTTGTGGAAGCATTTTACAGAGGGCAGCGAAACGGCGCTCGCCGAGCTTATCCGTGTGTACGGAAAGCCGCTGGCACTGTATGGGCGAAAACTGGTCCGGGACGATGCGCTGATACAGGATTGTATTCAGGAAACCTATATTCAGTTATGGCAATACCGCTCCGGCTTACGACAGGTGGATGAAATCCGGCCTTATCTGTTCACCTGCCTGCGCCGTAAATTGATTACGGCCCTCAGGAAAGAACGGGTTTTTCTCTATTCGGACAACGAAACGGACTTTCCCTTTCTGGCGGAGTTTTCCATTGAGGACCGATGGATTGCCAGCGAAACCGAAGCGGAACGTATCCAAACAATCAACCGGTTTTTGAATCAACTTCCCCGCAGGCAAAAGGAAGCGGTCTACCTGAAATTTTACGAGAATATGGGGAACGATGAAATTGCTTCTGTAATGGGTATTAAGTACCAGACCGCGAGTAATTTAATACATGAGGCCCTGACCGCTCTCCGCGAAAGGGTCCCGCTGCATCCGCTTTTACTGCTGATGTGGTGTCTCATGCGCTAGGCTTGCGGGTGGTCTATTCTATTGTAACTGATGTTTTATAATCACACTATAATTATGTTTTATAATCCCACTATACACCATCGTAGGTCGATACGACTGAAAGGCTACGATTACTCTCAGGCAGGAGCTTATTTTATCACAATATGCTGTAAAAACAGGGCATGTTTATTTGGTGACGTGGTAAATGGCGAAATGGTGTTGAATGAATATGGATGGATTGCCTATAACGAATGGGCCAGAACACCCGAATTGCGGAAAAATGTCGCATTGGATGTTTTTGTCGTTATGCCGAACCATTTACACGGAATCATCATCCGCCGCGGCCGGGGCGGGGAATCTCCTTCTGCCGATGCGGGCAGCGGGGGCGCATTCGATGCGCCCCTACGTACGGGCGAATCGCATTCGCCCATATCGCATTCGCCCATATCGCATTCGCCCATATCGCATTCGGCCGATGAATCGCATTCGCCCATATCGCATTCGGCCAATGAATCGCATTCGCCCATATC
>JBEBSD010000078.1:0-29463 GCA_040394475.1 Telluribacter humicola
GGCAACATTCTAATAGAAACATCATATCCGTACCCCGAATCCAACCGTCCCCCCCGGGCAACATTCTAAAAAATCAGCCCCCCCCAACGGGCGACTACAAATTTCGGGGTTGCGCGATCGGTTTGGCCGGAGCCGTCAGCCGCAGTCCTTTCCAATCGGCCTCCATCGTATCCCCGGAGATCTTTTTCTGCGGCACAGCCATTTTTTCATCGGACACACCGACGGAAAATGTAAATCCCAAAACGGCGGAGTCAATAGCGGAGAGGTCAAAGTCTCTTTCGTTACCTGAATAAACGACATAATCCAGCCAGGAATTGGTACCGTCACCCCCTTTTTCCCAATGCCCTTTCAATTCCCCGAATGAAGAAGCGTACAGTTGAATAGCAAAATGCAGACCATCCAGCTTGATGGTAAGTTCGTCATTCTCCTTTTTCGGAATCTTCAGGTTTTCAGGAAGCGAAGAATTACCGAATTCGAAGCGCAGCCGCAGATCTTTCGCTTTAAACTTCCCCTCTTTTATCCGGTCGATGCTGATGTGTTTATCGCCCCCGTTGGTCAAAAACCCAACTGCTCCGATCAGCTTATTCTCTTCCTGCCGGCTGTAAAATGATGCCGAACTAAAGTCATACTCATCGTGTAAAAACCGTAACTGGAGATAACGCGGAGCATCCGGGCTCCCCCAATAGACAAGAAACGGGCGCCGCTGATTCCACAAACTGGACCGGTTCGCCGAAGAGAATGCATATCGGGGCGCCAAATAAGTCGTTCCGATAATTTCCGGTTCGTCAATGGCCAGGACATCCCGCTGTACCCGTGGATACCGGGGAGCTACAAAGTAAGTAAGCAAATGAGCCGGTATCTCGTGCTTGATTTTCACATCATGCCTCTGCGTTGCCCCCGGCAACGCTATCTTTCCATTGGAAGCCTGTTGAAGGATTCCGTAAATAGACGGCGTCATCAGCGTCCGGTACGACCTGCTGTGCGGGCCTGCCCACTGACCGGTAGGCCGATGGTAGTGTTTGGCAATTACCTCCCAACCGATACTGTACAGGGAATCGATCATCGGCCTTACCGCCGGTGCAATGATATGCCGTTTCATCCTGTCGAGCTCATCCAGGGCGACAATTGTATAGGTCGGACTGTTGTATTCCGTAAAGCCTCTTAATAGCGTATACTCGTAAAAGTTTTGTAAGCGATTCTGTGCATACTCCTTCATATCGGGAATATCGAACAGGTGCGAAACCATGTAAGTGACATACGTACCCATAATTGCGATATTCGTATAGCCCGGGCCTACATTCCGCTTTTGAACAGACCGCGCCGCATAAATCAGCGACCTGCGGATCGTGTTTTTCAATTGTTCGGAAAGACGGGATTGATGTCCCATATAGACATCCAGCAATGCAACCGCGTTGAAATCCGCCCAGTTGAAATCAACCGGTGATTTTTTAGTGGCGAGCGGTTCTTCTTCGTAGTAGGGCCAGACTCCCGAGTACCGGGAGGCAGAATTGGTATCCTGTAAAGAAATGGTTTTTTCGATAATTTCCAGGGCTTGCCGGGTATAGCGCTCATCACCTGAATCCAGGAGCCCTACGGCGTAGTTAAAAGAAGCTCTGACCTCATGGAACCTGCCTGTCTCGGCATCCGTATGGTAGTTGTAACCATTCAGCTGTTTGGTGATCATTTTTCCTTCCGGGCTGTAAAGCGGATGCATCTTGTCAAGCCAGTCCCGCAAAATCTGTTTATCCTGTTCTCCCAGCAGAACGGGGGAATATCGTATCAACCCGTTATCGAAGCTCCCGGTCTGGGCAACTAAAAATGCGGGGGCCACGCTTAGTGCGATGACTATAAAAATCAACTTCCTGTTCATAATCTTAGTGTTAGTTACTGCGTCCGAAACGGAATAGTTCAGAATCATTATTTTCTTTTATAAATAATCAGGGTACTCGTCACGATACCGGGTAAATCCCGCGGCAGGTCTCTGTTGGCAGGTAAGGTTTCCCATGTCATCGTATAAGTACCCGTATTATCGGACCTACTCCTGGGCTCTTTTCCTAAACCGGGCGTCGCAGCTTGCGGGGGCGCAGCAGGCGCTTTCAGGTCCTCACGGATCGCAAATGTCTCCTTATCCAGTTTCCATGTACCCGACCCATATTTTTCATGCGTATAGCTCATGGACAAATTCCCGTCCGGTTCCTGCTGAACAGCAGTGGCTTTCACTCCTCCTCCCAAAGAACCGCCAAGGTCAAGGTTCC
Source organism: Telluribacter humicola (assembly GCA_040394475.1). Classification (GTDB taxonomy): domain Bacteria; phylum Bacteroidota; class Bacteroidia; order Cytophagales; family Spirosomataceae; genus JBEBSD01. The sequence continues at coordinate 2,256 of JBEBSD010000078.1, forward strand.
ATCGGAAATCAGGCCAATGGCTGACCTGATAAGATTCCCATCGGTCGTTGTCCTCCCATCTGGAGACAAACACCTGGCTGATTCTCTTTTTGTCATATTTGTGATAGCTGATACAGGGTCGTCCGACTGCATCCCATCCGATGTTGAAGCTGATATTGATCAATCCGTTCCACGGACCGACCGGATCTACGATCGTCGTATCACTGCTCCATTTGAGCGGCAGCTTTAAAGGCACCCCTCCTATCGTTTCCCAATTCGTAAAATCTTTCGTCCGGACACAGGAAAGGTTATGGTTGGTATTCGCAATATAGGTCAGCCGCCACATCCAAACCATGTAGAAATAGCCGTCAGGACCCTGTACCAAACGGGACATATACGCATTTGCTTCCTTTTCTCCGTCGAAAAGGGGCTGATCAAACACATCGGTCCACTCTTTCTCCTTTGCATGGTACTTTTTCCAATAGGTAATCCCCTGCCCGCTCTGTCCGTTCCGGTATTGAAAATACAACTCGCCTGCCGGGTTCTTAAAAAAAATCGGATAGGTGACCCGTTCCTCATTCACCCCGGTCATCGGGTACGCAGTAAACTGATCGATGCTTTCCGGGGACTGGCTCCGGAAATAAATCAACGGGACATTATGCATATTCCCGGAAACATGAATATACCCTTCCGCGTCAAGCGCCATTCTGACATAATTGTGGCTGTCCCACTTAATTTTTGTGGGCAAAACGGTTTTCTTCCATTTGGAAGAATCCAGGTTTCTCTGGGCAATAACCATGTTCCGGGCAGCATCATAATAGCATACATACTGATGCCGCTCGGTCGTATACAGGTCAAAACCAACCGGGTGCCCCGCCCATACCTCATCGACGGTAAGCGTGTCGGGATCGGCATGTACAAGCGCCGCCGGTCCGAAAAAGAATACTAGCAATACGAAATTCAGCTTCATCATGTTAATCCTGTTTTACATCACTTTTATCTTGCCCTGGGAGGGGCGTTCTGCCGGCTAATTGAAATCAAAAATCACCTGCTGGTCCCGGTGCTTCAGGACGACAATCCCGCTGTCCCACCGGGAAGACATATACGGACTCTCGTACGTTGCATATTCGAGGTTTACATCCTTTTGATCCAGGCGTCTGACCTGCCTGTTGTCGATGGTAATAGTTCCATGCAGCGCCGATGCATACTGCAGCTCCATTTTTTCAGTATCGAAGCGTATGGTATTGCTGCTGATGCGCCGTTGAAAATCTTCAAAAGACTGATACCCGGATCGGTCTCCTGCCTCAAAAACGGAGGCCTTTTTCGACCCCTCGCTGATCACCTCCACGCCCTTCCATTTCCCGTCAACGACCCATTTATACCCTCCATCCAGGTACAGCCCGGCATACACATCGCCTTTGCGGGCGAAGATCCACCCCGACACCTCGGTCACCTCATCAAAATTACTGACCGGCAAATAGGCATGAATATACTGATACGCTTTTGTCTCAGGAATATCCCAAAGCGCCAATACCACGTTTCTGTGCTGAAACGTACTCGCATACTCTCCTCCTCCCCGCCAGTACGTATGCATCCCCCCTGTTCCCGGATGGTGGGTGAAAATCCGAACGGCCGGCCCGGAAGCAACCGTAAAATCCCAGTCATGCTGCTGATGTTTTGCATATACCCGTTCCTTGAGGTCTTCCGGATACGGATCCTGCAATTGAACGCTTCCGAGGATATAGTCCCGCTGACAGTACGTATACTTCCGGATGCTGCCCGGCAACGGGTTTTCGGGTAGTAAATCGCCCATATGATGCAGGTGTTTACGTTCCTTGTTCACATAAGGGGTAGCGCGGTCACAGGCAATTGCCACCACGGTTTCATTGGGACGAAATGAAGAAAACAAGGAGTAGTTCAGCAACTCATAGAATGCAATTTTTTCGGAGGGCAGCAGGGACGCCGCTGAATCGGTTCCTGAAGGGATTCCAATGCCGAAATACAGGTATTGAATCTCATTGAGAACCGAGTGCGCATGGTTGAGGAGGCTGCTTTCCGGGGTTCTGCCCCGCGCGCCTCCGTACAAACCGTTCAGTGAATCGGTTGCCGCATCGGCAAGCAGCAGGTTAACCATCATGTCCGCCAATTTTGTTAACTCCGGGTCAGGAGAAAAGTCCCGGATCGTCAACAGGGTGTTGATCACCAGAAACTGATACCCGCCCGCATCAAATTCTCCCCATCCTCTGCGGGCCCGATACCGGATAAAAGCTTTCAGACGCTCCCCATCTTCGGCCACTAATTCCCTTCCCGACTTCCCGTAAGCCTCAAATCGTTCCTCCTGCAGCGCATTGGCCATAAGGTACCGGGCAGTCCAGAACACCAGTGCGTGATTCTCTGAACCATACATGCTGTTGAAATCATGGTTCAGGAAAAACGCCCGGATCGCCGTCTGTGTTTCCAATTCAAGCAGCGGCTTTGTGACCGGGTCAAGGGAAGTCCTTGCCAGCTCAAGCGCGGTAAAGTCAACCTCTCCGCGCAGATCCCGCTGGCGGATATGCGGTTTTTCAAACCATGCCGCCACCTCACGGATCACTTCGTTGCTTTCCCTGATATGGAAGCCCAACCGCAGCATCATCGCCGCATAACTGCCGTAACAGTTAATTCTGTCGCCTGTCCGGGGTACCTCCGGGACACCGCTCTCCCCGCCTGAGTTTGTTCCGATCAGGTAGTTACGCCGTTTTTCATAACCCGTCTGTTCCAGCTTTAATTGCTGAATGCTGTCTGCAGCCCCCCGTTTACCGGCCCCCGGCTGTTCAACGGCGAAGCCATCCCCCGGAAGCCCCCCAACGGAGGCCGCAAATGCAGCAAAAAGCAAATACCCTGATTGTATCATTCGTTATTTTTTCATGGAATCAGGCCATAGGTATTCCGCCAACCAAGGTACACCGTTACCCCGTCGCAACCCGTCCTGTTTCCAAATGATTCAGAAAAACTTAACCTTCCTGCGTTCCTTAAGATCAGAAACCGTCATTCTGCCACATCACCGATGGATCATTGTACCTGGTTATTTCCTCGAAAGGAATCGGGAACAGGTTATTGAAATCCTGCATAGAATAAAGTCCGTTCCCCTCTTCCGGCCGCCTCAAAAACTCATTCATTACTTCTTTTGCGATCCCCCAGCGAATCAAATCCGTCCATCTGCCACCTTCAAACGCCAGCTCAACTCTCCGCTCCTGTATAATTGCTTTCCGGAAAGCCGCCTGATCCGGTACCTTGCCCGAAGTTAATGCCGGCAGCCCGGCTCTTCGCCTTACCGCATTCAAAAGTTCGAATGCTTCCCCGTCCGCAGTATAATTCAGTTCATTCAGCACTTCCGCCTGCATTAAAATAACATCCGTATACCGGAGAATAGGGAGATTATTCGCCCAATCGCTCTGGCTCAGCGGCGTATAGGCATCGTAATGCTGGTACTTGATAATAAATTTAGTCACCGTATCGGATTGCCCCTGCGTATTGGTCCATCCTTTCAAAATAGAAAGATCCCTACGCTTGTCACCCGGTTCATAACTTTCATAATGAGACTGCGAAACCTCCATCCATGTGGAGAATCCTGAAAATGGCATAATAGAGGGGTCGTTAAAGCCTTCGGGCAATAAGCCGGTTGAAAAGGCCTGCCCTTCGCCCGTCTGTCCTCCTGTAAACTGCACTTCCCAAACCCTTTCCGGACCATTGTCATGAGAATCCGTAAAACAGTCGCGGTAGTCCTCCTCCATGGCATAATAACCGGAGGCAATAATACTTTCCAGCAACGGCCTGGCTTCCGAAAACTTTTTCTGAAACAGATACATCCGTGCGAGCATTCCCGTCGCCGCAAACTTGGTAGCCCTGCCGGCGTTGGCGCCGGTCCATTGATCCGGCAACATCGAAGCGGCTGTCTGATAATCCTGTTCCGCAAAGGCAAACACTTCTTCAACGGTGGCTCTCGGGATCGTTTTTACCTCCTCGGCCGTCATGCTGCGCTCCAGCAACGGAACCCCGCCAAACTGCCATCCCAGGTTCCAGTAGGAATAAGCCCTCATGATGTAGGCTTCTCCTTTGATATAATTCCGGGTTGACTCGCTGGTAAATACACCGTCGTCAATCCGTTCCAAAATGATGTTACTTAATGTTATGATACGATACAGATTATTCCAGCTACTCAGCAAAAGCGGGTTGGTGGAACTTTCGATGAATCTTGGAAGCCCATCCAGATACCCTGCATTGCTCCGGGTGTCGTCACTGCGCCCGATCAGCCCCCTGAACCAGGAGCTATTGGAGGAATAAAGACCTTGCTGCTGTGCATATACACCGGCAATGGCCTGAACGAAGTCACTTTCAGACTTGTACGCACCCGCCACACTATATTCAGATTCCGGAGTCAGGTTTAGAAAATCGGAACATCCCCCCAACAAAATAAGGAATGCTGCCAGGTTGATTTTTATAATTGCTTTCATGATCAGCTTTTCTGGTTAAAATGACAGATTCACGCCCAAAGTAAACTTCTTCGACAATGGATAGGTGCTATAATCTACCCCCGCCTGCGTAGTTGCATTACCGAAACTGTTGGTCTCGGGAGTCACTCCCGGATAACGGTCAAATGTCTTCAGGTTGTCGACAGTAATATAGACTCTCGCCGCACGAAACAGTTGTTTATCCTTCAGCCGGGTAGGCAGTTTATACGCTAATGTAATATTCCGGATACGGAAGAAGGTAGCGTCATAGATTCTGAAGTCACTGTTGTTATCGGATTTGTTCCCCTTGGTATAGGGCGTTTCCCCATCCCATGACATATCGACTCCCAGGTATTCCGGAATCGGGTTCTCACCTGCTCCGTATAAGGCTTCATAATCCGGTTTCCAGGCTCTTACCCAACGTTTGAACGAATTGATATCCTGTCCTCCGTTATCCATCTGGCGTTGTCCCAAAAACAGGACATCCCCGCCGAATTGCCCCTGAAGCAGGATATTAAGCTCCAGATTTTTCCAGCTTATCCGATTGGTCAATCCATAAATCAGGTCCGGAAGATTGTTCCCGTAGGGCACCTGGTCCTCCGCGTTGATGACGCCATTTCCATCCTGGTCGATGTACCGTACGTTCCCGGCTTCCTGTCCCGGAAGAACCGGCACCAATGCCTTGCGTTCGGAATCAAAATCACTGACATCCAGTATGCCGTCCGTCCGGTATACCAGGAACTGAGAGACGGGACCTCCGACACGCGTAATGAACCTGGCATCCCAGCTGGTGCTGGTAAACTCCTGGATGTCTCCCATATCCAGTACTTTATTCCGGTTAGCCGAAAGGTTTACGGAACTGGACCAGTGAACGGTTCCCGTTGAATTGATCGTGGTAAGATCCACTTCCCAGCCTTTATTCTGTACAGCGCCTATATTGGTCCGAAAGCTTCCGAAGCCGGTTGTATTTGGGATCGGGAGATTGAAAAGCAGGTTGTCTGTCCGGTTGATATAATAATCCAGGTTCAACTGGACGCGATTGTTGAGGGTTGAAAAGTCGAGCCCTATATTGGTCGTTTGAGTAGATTCCCACTTCAGGTTCGGGTTTTCAATATTGGCAGGGGCCAGGCCACCTATCACGCCTCCTCCCCACGATGTGCGGACAATGGACAACCGTGACATGTAGTCGTAGTTCCCGATTCTGTCGTTTCCGGACGTCCCCCAGGCCGCTCTGACCTTTAATAAATTCACCCAGTTAACCTGATTCAGGAAGGGTTCGGCATTTAGTTTCCAGCCCGCTGATACAGCCGGGAACATTCCCCATTTATGGTTTAACCCGAAGCGTGAAGAGCCGTCCCTTCTGAGCGTCAGATTCAGCAGGTATTTGTCCATATAGGCATATCCCATACGGGTAAAGAAGGACGCTATCCGGGAAGCATTTTTGGTAGTAGTGGCAGTAGTAGGAGTAGTGGCAACGTTTAAGGTTTCGATCAGGTCATTGGGCCAGCCTGTGGCTACGGCATTGATCTGGTAAAATTCCCTGCCTTCAGCACTTTGTCCTATCAATAAATTCATGGCATGGTTCCCCAGCTCCTTGTCATAGGAAAGGGTGTTCTGGATCGACCAGCTGTTGGACGTGCGGGTATTGCTGTTGCCGGTGGTTAAAAACCCGTTGTTGTAGGATATATTTCCGGATTGGAAATACTCATACACAATCCCTTCGTAATCATGCCCGAGCTGGCTCTTAAATTTCAGGTCCGGTAATAATTCATACTGTCCCCAGATGACCGAACTCATACGGCTCCTTTTGGTTTGATCGGTGGTTCCGCGGATCCGTTCAAGCGGGTTCGGATAAACCAGCCCGATTCCCGCAGGAAATCCCCAGTCGCGGGTGGCCTCATTCAGCTGGACCAACGGAGAAATTCCCAGTGCATGGTGTATAGGCGTTTCTTTTCCCTGGGTATCCCGATCATCCTGGACAGAAAAAGAGGGAGAAAGAATCATTCCCACCTGCGCCTTCTTCCCGACATTGAGGGTACCGTTGGCTCTGAAATTAAACCGCTTGTAATAGGTCTCATGAATAATGCCTTCCTGGTTCATATACCCTCCCGAAATGAAGATACTTCCCAGATCACTTTTTCCCGATACGGACGCCTGGTAATTCTGGAAAGGAGCGGTACGCGTGATCGCCTTTTGCCAGTCAGTTCCCGTTCTGGAAGGATCCAGCCAGGTGGCGGGAATCTGCAGGTTGACCGGTCGCGCTTCCATGGGGTCCTGCATCGAGCCGCCCTGTCTCAGGTACTGATCATTCCGATGCCAGATATGAAAGGCAAGCCATTCATCCTTGTTCATCATGCCTACAAACTTTTCAGGATCCTGTACCCCGTACATGGCCTCAAAGCTGACAGCCGGACGCCCCGTCCCTTTTTTGGTTTCAATCAAAACCACGCCATTTCCACCGCGTGCTCCATAAATAGCCGTAGCCGATGCATCCTTTAAAATCTGGATGGACTCTACGTCTCCCGGGTTAATATCATTCATATTATCTTTCGGAACCCCGTCGATCACATACAAAGGACTGCTGTTTCCGTTAATCGTATTGACGCCCCGTATCTGGATCTGCAGTTCCTGACCCGGTATACCGGAGGTACTTTGGGCCCTTACTCCTGCAAGCTGGCCGGCAAACGCCTCACTCAGGGTAGGGATAGGTCTGCCGGCAATCGCATCACTCCCGATTTTTGACACAGCGCTGGTCAGGTTTTCCTTTTTTACACTTCCATACCCTACCACGATCACCTCATCCAATGCCTTTTCATCGATCCGCAGGGCTACGTCAAGGGTGGATTTGTTTCCAACGGCAAGCTCCTGGCCCACATAGCCAACAAATGAAAATACGAGGACCGTCTCATCGTCCGGTACAACGAGGGTGAACGCCCCGCCGGCGTCGGTAACCGTTCCCTGCGATGTGCCCTTTATCAGGATATTGACACCCGGCAACCCCTCGCCGCCTTCGTCGGTTACCTTTCCTCTTACGGTTTTATCTACCGGAAGCTCCGGTTCAGCTTGCCTGACGTCCGGCAATACATCTCTTCTCTGCTGTTCCGTTTTTTTCAGCAGGATCCGGTTGTCCACGACGGTATAGTTAACGGCCAACGGACTGAGCAGATCGTTCAGCAACAGGTCCAGCTTTTTGTTCACCACGTTGATATTCACCTTGTTGTTCATATCAATGGCGCTGGAGCTGTAAATAAATCGCACTCCCGAGCGGCTCTCTATGAGAGAAAGTACTTTTTTCAACCGGAGACCGTCGGCCTCCAGCGTGATGGTTTTTTCCAGTACATTCTGCCCCCGGCTTTCATGTCCGTAGGAAATACCGTAAAAAACGATCAACAGGAAAAACTGCAGGAAAGATATTTTCATAGTTTTCCAGACCCAGGATGGGATTGGTAAAATTTTGTTCATAATTTGGTCTTGTTTTAAGGGTAAATGGACTCTAAAACAGTTCGTACCTTCGTTTTGGACAAACGGCACTCAATTTTGGACAGTTGAGCGGGTACAGTATGCGCCGGTAATGTTGGACGCATTACCGGCGTTTTTTTGATTGATCAGGTAACGATTGGCATAACAGTAATTAAGGATTTAGGAATAAGTAACTGGTTTTTTCAAAGCACCCGGCTGCATCCGTTGCCGGTAATGAAAATGGCGGCGCCGCGTATCTCATACGCAGCATTAATGACTTCGCAGATAAAATCCAGCTGACGGTACATGTCCAGGCCGCTCAGATCGCCCGTAAACACACAACGGTTTAACCCGGGATTTCCGACCACAATATCGACTCCGTACGTTCGGTGCATTACGGAAAACACGCTGTCGACACGGATTTCATCAAAAGAAAAATCAAGCTTCTGGGGATCCGGTACAACCACTTTGGGGAGATCCACCAAATCCTGACGGATGGTTTTCAGCTCCGTATCATACACCACTTTTTGATTCGGCGTAATAATGACTCCGTCCTTTTTCCGGCTGCCGCCGCCCGCATACACCGATACTTTGCCCGTCACCACCGATACTTCGATGGTCTTCTGCCCGGCCCTTGGTTTGATCCGGAAGCTGGTGCCCAGCACCTCTGTTACCAGGTCGCCGGTAAAAACCAGGAACGGCATCTCCGGATTGCTCTGAATATCAAAAAACGCTTCCCCCTCCAGTCGTACTGTCCGGGTTTGCTGTCCGTAATTTTCGTCCGCAACGACACTGGCGCCCGGCTCCAGCAGGACGGTGCTCCCGTCTGCCAGCTGCACCGTCTGCTGCATGTTCCCCGTATTTTTCGTCTGTACTCCGACAATAGAGACCTCTTCATCTTGCCGAACCGGGGTGTCCGGTAACAGTACCCAGGCCAGTAAAAGCAACGACAGTCCTGCCGCCACGCCCGTCAGGATCGTGAGCCAGGTAAAGCGCGGTTTACCGGCTTCCAGCAAACCGGTGCTCGCCTGTATCCTGTTCCACAGCGGGGCCTCTATTTTCAACAGTTCCAGCTCATTCACTATCATACGATCCTGTTGTCTGAGGTGTAAGGCTGCCCACTGTTCCAGTAAGGCAATTTCATCGTGAGAACATTGGCCTGCCTTGTACTTTTCAGAGAGCCGGTCAAACTCTTGTTTTGTCATAAGAGGAATTAATTATCTGATTGGAACCTCCGGAGCTGCTCCCGTATTATCCGCATCGATTTGGTAATATGATATTCTACCGCCTTATCCGTAAGGCCCGTTTCCAAAGCAATCCGTTTTACCGGCAGTTCTTCAATTTTGCTCATCCGGAAAATCATGGCTGTTTTTTCCGGCAGCTTATCCAATACCCGGTCCAGCGCTTCCGTCAGTTGGTGTTCGTTAAAAATTTCGTCGGTATCAATATATTCAAAAAGCTCCTGCATCAGTTGGTACTCCCGGTATTTGCGAAGGTTTACCTGGGATCTGATCTGCTTGTTTACCAGGTTACGGGCGGCAATAAATAAATACACCTTAAGGCTCTGTATTTCGGATTGCTCCCGGTTATTCCACAACGCCAGCATCAAATCGTGAATGATTTCTTCAGCTTCTTCCCTCGAACCCAACTGTTGATAGGCAAATCCGTAAATACCCCGCCAATACCGGTAATAGATTACCCGGAAGGCATCGGCATCCCCTCTTTTTAAGCCATCAACAAGTTCTTTATCGGTACGGTCCGGTAACTGCATATCCTGGTTAATTCGCTCTAAGGTTCCGGAAATATGATAAATCCCTAAAAAAAATTTACTTTTTTCGGAATACTTTAGAAGAATGACTAAGATTAGAGACAGGAAACAAATTGTTAAATTACTGATAAACAACAATTTAAAGACCCTGTTTCATCATAATCCCTTCCTTCTTGTCCGATTGAAGGGCCGGCACAAAGCTGTGGCCTCAGGAACTTTCATTTGCGGGTCGTTCTATCAGTCAGGATGTCCGGAATTTCAGCTCCGGAACCATCGCATCTGACCAGGGTTGTCTTCTTTGACGACAGGCAGACAGGCCCGCCCGCTTCACCGCCTGCCAGTTCAAAACGGAAGCCCGGCGGCAGCGATTGGTGGACAAAGCAATCAGGGAAGTGTTTCTATGACAATATCCTTGAGAAATACCTGCGCATTCCCGCCGCTGTGGAGCTGGACACCGATAATCCCTTTCCTGGGGATAACGGCGTCCTTTTCCGTATAGTCGGCTGTTTTCACACCATTGATGTAGAGTTCGTGCCGGTTTCCGGTACACCGGACAATATAGGAATTCCAGCCGGTCGGGTCAAGGATCTTTTGCAGGACACTCAAATCCCCTGAAACCAGTTTGCCCCGGCGGTGCTCGTCGTAAATATCACCCCAGTAGCCATTACCTATGTCTGCCTGGTACCCCACCATGTTTTTATCCACGATGGCCGACCGGTATTGTATACCACTGTTGATCATTCCGGTTGCGGGGTCTCCTGTCAGTTTAAACAAGCACCTGAATTCGAAATTCTCGTAGGTATCAACCGTACAGATATACGTGTTTACCGGCACTTTATTGACTGCATCCCCTCCTACGATCATTCCGTCATCCGCCTTCCATAAATGGTTGTAAGCCGGATCCGACACTTTCCATCCGGTCAACGTTTTTCCGTCAAACAGGCTGACCGACTGGGCATTCGCGCCGCTACCGCAGACAGCCGTCAGGAGCAGGAGCAGGTATATCTTTCTCATAATTAACAGGTTTGCTCCGGGAAACCCTATCCCGGATTACCTTATAAAGACAGCGCGTACGTTGTTTTACCGGTTGGAGCGGTAAAAACAACCTGTTTACCCCAAGAAAAAAGGGACCCGGCGGGCCCCTCCTGGTTGGCCTACTCCGGCGCTTCGGGCGTATCGGGCTGAAGAACAGGCCATACCCCCGGGCTGGGAAAACTAACTCCTTTCTGGACGCCTCTCTCTTCACCATCTGCACCGAAATAATAAACAGGCCATCCGTTGTAGGTAAGCTGCTTTCTGCCAAAAACGTCTATCTCCGCAAACAACGATTTGTTCAGCACGGAGGGAGCAGCGAGCAGTTCCCCGGAGAACAGCGGCCAGGTTCCGTCGTTGGAAAAGTCTTCCCGGGTAAAATTATTGTCGTTCTTCTTATCATTCCTGAAGGTATACAGGGTACGGCCCCCGGCATCTACGAAATAGCGCGTTTCTTCATCCCCCTCGGTGTAATCGGACTTGTAGGATTTCCCGTCCCCCCCGATGAGCTGGGCACTGGCCACCATGACCGTATAATCCGTCCGGGCAACATACCAGAGATTCCCTACATTTTCTCCGTTTACATCTCCTTTCCCGGTATCGTTTGCATAATAATACAGCGGCCATCCCTTAAAAGTGACCTGCGACATCCCATCCTGGCGGACAATGCTGCCAAAATCTGCCGCCGCCAGTCCTTCCCCCAGCTTCATCGTACCGCTTACGGAGAAAACCGGCCAATTGGTCAGGCAGTTCCCGGCACAGCTGGCTTCACCACTTACGTCTCTGGCAAAAAAATAAAGGGTCATCCCGTCCTTGCCGGTCAGCACCGGTCCGAGAGAAGTTTCACTTAGCGCAATGTCGTTCATTACTTCAGGATCGTCGTCATCCTTGCATCCACCGGCCAGAAACGTTAGTACCAGCCCTAGCATCCATGCAGTTAGTAAATTGTTAGATTTCATCTTTTCAGTAGTTAGTAATGGCTATTTTTCTACTTATACGGATAAAACCTGTCAAGGGTTGCCTGGCGCGCACCCACTTTTTCTGCATCGTCAACGGGTGGTCATGGTCTGTGAGTGACCTGACACTAGTTTTGATTCCCCTGGATCCCCTGGGAACGCGGATCCTTTTCATCAACAACTCCCTCCCGGTTAAGTGTATCCGTAGAGTCTTTTAACTCGCGGGTATCTTCCCGATACTGAGTGGATGAACCGGAATTACAGGATGATAGCCATCCAAGGCATAGTAACAACAGGAGCTTTTTCATAATTTGTGGTCGTTTGGTTTTCTTCTAAGCCGTATGCATGTCCGTAAGAACGTTCTTCCGGAATCAATCCGGGGGAAAGAGCGGAAAAGACACCTCTGCGATCTCCTTCTTGTCAGGGATGCGGCTTTTCTTTTTTGTCAGGAAAGCAATCCCGATAAGTAGGATCCCCAGAGCCGTCAGCAGCCATCCTCCCGATCCGTAAGAAGGGATGAAGAGCGGGACAGCAATCAGAACAACTCCCAGCAAATAATCTGTCCAGAGATGCGCCGGCATCGGGATCATTTTTATGACGCCCAGTTCGAAATTCGTAAACAAGGCATTGATCAACAGCATCCCGCTGATTCCAAAAGGAAGCATCCAGAAGCCCGTATCCATTTGCCCGGCCTCTTCCTGCTCCAGAAACCAGGGAGAAAACAGCAGGGCTACTACAATTATATAGTCAAAAATCCCGTGTAACCGGGTACTTATCAGCTTTTTCATCACACGTTGTTTTTAAGTAAAACCGTTTTCATTTCAACACTGAGCCTCTCTCTTCCGGCCTGTTTTCCGAACATACCGCAAGAGCGCATATACCTTACCCTATAAAATATACGTCGCTAAAAAATGGCCGGCAAAACCTGGTCTACAGCTTCTCGTTTAACCGAAAACCTTCCAGTTCCTTTTGAAGGTAGTTTTCGAAGGTGTGCGTCAGCCGGGTAGCGACCTTCTTTCCCAGGGGACCGGCCGGCGGTATGTACTGAATGGTCACCTGCACTTCCGTTCCTTTGCCGTCCGGTGCATTCACGAAGAACACCTCTCCGGTATTACCGATATCGGATCCTTCTACCGACTGCCAGCTTATTTTCTCATTTTTCCGGTCTTCCACGATCTCGGCAACCCACTGGAATGTACCAATTCCTCCGGGCAATGTCGCTTTCCACTGCGACCGCTTTCCTTCCAACGGCGTTACTGCCTGTAAATGCGGCAGGTATTCCGGAAGATTTTCGAGTTTTCTCCAGCGGGAATATACCTCCTTACGTGGTTGCTCCAGGATAAAACTGGTACGCAGTTCTACAGGGACCATTTCGCCCGAATCGGCACTATTCCGGCCGCCCAGGTTACTCAACTCACAATAGCCGGTCAGGCCCCTTTTCATCAGATAGATACCTGCAGGCAAAGCCAGCCAGTTATACAGTTCCCGTTTCACCCCCGATTTTGCCATCATTCCGGCCAGGGCGGTAAGCGCTGCCCCGCCTAAGAAAGAAAGTACGCGCTCCTGGGTTCCCACATTCACATAGCTCATATTGGAAGAATCCAGTGCAATCTCCGTACCTGCGGGTTGAATAGCGACAATGCGTTTCATGGTTTCCATAATTCATCCGATTGAATTGACGCCTGCCATAGTCATTCAGCTGTTTCAAACCGAATTTTCCGGTGCGTTTTAATTGACATTACTACCTGAATCCCGCAAAAAACTATGCCAGCCCCGGCAGGAATCACGAATACGCCGTTTCCTCCGGATGAACCGGGTTTCAGGCGCCGGCACCCTTTGCAGGTCTGTTAACTTAAAGGTATATTATTCAACGTTCTGAGGATTAATTCCCCAAAACACCTTTGTAATTTTCTGATTTTCTGCCCCTTAGCACTACAAAGCCGGGCATCGGTTCCCGATCCGGATAGTTACAGGGAATCCGGGCACCGTAATCCGGGGCCTCACAGTACGCTGCCTGCCGGTGGTGACGCCCCGGGTCGAGAGCCCTACGGACCGCAGGGGTGTCCCCGGCTTCCTTAGGGGGTTTTCAGCTGTAAATAATCGACTGCCAGGTTTGCCAATGCCTTCACACCCAATACAAATCCGCTTTCATCTATGTAAAAGTCCGGGGTATGGTGCGGCGGGGCGTCTGCTTCCTGTTGCCCTTTGGGCATTCCTCCCAGAAATATAAACAACCCCGGGATTTTCTTCTGATAAAAGCTAAAATCTTCAGCGCCGGTTTGTAATGGGATGATCCCTACATTTTCCGTACCGGCCACCTGCTCCAGTGTCGGCAGCATGGCAGCGGTAAGATCCGGGTCATTATAGGTAACCGGGTACAGGATATCAATTGTCACATCCGAGGTAGCGCCCGCACTTTTGGCCACATGGGTGACAATTTCGTCGATGCGGCGGTGGATGAGCTGCTGGTGCTGTTCATCATAGGTACGGATGGTACCGATCATTTCAACTGATTCGGGTATGATATTCTGACGGATGCCGCCGTGAATCGCCCCAATGCTGACCACTGCCGGATTCTGTGTAATATCCACGTTACGACTGACAATAGTCTGCAGCGAGGTCACAATCTGGGCGGAGGTCACGATCGGATCGACGCTGGTCCAGGGTCGCGCGCCGTGGCTTTGCTTTCCGGTTACTTTAATTTTAAGTTCATCCACGGCAGCCATTGTCGCGCCGGGACGATAACTGATTTTACCTACTTCCGTTATGGAACTGATGTGGAGGCCAAAAATAGCAGCCACCCGGGGATTTTCCAGGACCCCTTCTTCAACCATCTGCTTGGCGCCATAGGTCTCCAGACCACTGATTCCCTCTTCAGCCGGCTGGAATATGAACTTAACCGTCCCGGCAAGCTCATCCTTCATAGAGGCCAGCACTTCCGCAACTCCCATGAGTATGGCCACATGCGCATCGTGCCCACAGGCATGCATGACCCCCGTTTCCTGGTTGTTAAACGTGGCAGTAACAGTCGATTTAAAGGGTAGGTCTACCCGCTCTGTAACAGGAAGCGCATCCATATCAGCCCTTAGCGCCACGACAGGCCCGGGCTTCCCTCCTTTTAAAATGCCCACCACGCCGGTCACTGCTACTTTTTCCTGTACTTCCAGCCCCAGCTTTTTCAAATGAGCGGCCACCACGCCCGCGGTGCGGACTTCCTGGTTACCCAGTTCGGGATGCTGATGAAAATCACGCCGCCATTCTATCACTTTTTGTTCAAGAGCGGCCGCTTTAGCCGCGATCTGGGGCTGGAGTGAAGACTGTCCCCAACAGGGGGTCGCCGCTAACAAACAGCAAAGCAGGTAAGGTGTTTTCATAATCGTTCCCTGTGGATTTACCGGTTTAAGATCCGCGATGCCCCTCTGCCGAGCCGCGCACCTGCTAAGATACGAAATGCGGCTGAATCTACATCACGCCGGGGTTCGACTCTGGGGTTCGACTCTGCTCACCCGCCGGGTAGTACCGGGTATTCGTCTTCAGCGCGCCCGTTGCCCGTTGCCCATTGCCCGTTTCCCCCAGGTTCGACTCTGGGGTTCGACTCTGCTCACCCACCGGGTACTACCGGGTATTCGTCCTGCAGCGCCCATTCCCCGTTGCCCATTCCCCGTTGCCCATTGCCCGTTCCCCCTCGGGTTCGACTCCGGGGTTCGACTCTGCTCACCCGCCGGGTAGTACCGGGTATTCGTCTTCAGCGCGCCCGTTGCCCGTTGCCCATTGCCCGTTTCCCCCAGGTTCGACTCTGGGGTTCGACTCTGCTCACCCACCGGGTACTACCGGGCACTCTAAAAAACCAAACTCAATTAATTATCTTTACCCCAGCACTGCCCGAACAACCCTAACCAACCAGCTACCATTTTCACCCGTTATGAACCGAAGAACCTTTATCCAATCCGGGTTATTATTATGTACCCAACCGTTCCCTCTGACGGGTAGTACCCGTGAACAGGATTACCTGATGACGGTTAACGGCCCCGTCAGCGCCGATGCCGCTGGTTTCGTACTGCCGCATGAGCATATACTGGTCGATTTCATCGGGGCCGATCAGGTCACGCCTTCCCGTTACGAGGTGGAAAATGTCGTTGCAAAGGCACTGCCGTTTTTGAAGCAGGTCCGGGAACGAGGCTGTCATACCCTGGTAGAATGCACGCCCGCCTGGCTCGGCCGGGATGTCAGACTACTGCAACGGTTATCTGCTGCGAGCGGTCTTCACCTGCTTACCAACACCGGTTATTACGGTGCCGCACGTGAAAAATTCCTGCCTGCTCATGCCTATACCGAATCGGCCGGGGAGCTGGCTGCGCGGTGGATACAGGAATGGCGGGAAGGAATTGAAGGCACCGGCATCCGGCCCGGCTTCATCAAAACCGGCCTTGATAACGCCCCTCTTTCGGAAGTACAACAGAAACTGGTCAGGGCGGCAGCGTTGACACACCTGGAAACCGGCCTGACGATAGGTGTCCATACCGGGAACGGACTAGCTGCGTTGGAAGAACTGAAAATTATCCGGAACGAAGGCGTCCGGCCGGAGGCCTGGATATGGATTCATGCCCAGAACGAAACAGACCGGGCCATTCACCTGGAGGTCGCCCGTGCAGGCGGATGGGTGTCGTTCGATGGACTGAACGATCCATCAGTAGCTGCATATGTCAGGTTTCTGAACGATATGAAGGCTGCGCAGCAGCTTCACCGGGTACTCATTTCCCACGATGCGGGCTGGTACCACGTCGGCGAACCTGACGGTGGCAAGTATCGTTCCTACGACACTGTTTTCACACACCTTCTACCCGCGCTGGAACAGGAAGGGTTTACCCCCCAGGATATTGACCTGATTTTCAGACAGAATCCGGCCATGGCATTTGCCGTACGGGTCCGGAACTGAACGGATAGCACGATTGGTGACTTTTTTCCCTGACCATTCACCGGGCCGGAGACAGGCTGTCCGCTCCTTTAAGAACCTCTTACGAATCCCCGGCAAAAAAAATTACTACTAAATAGGACTAAAATACCTTTCTCCAGTCATTAGTATATAGACAATGTCAATTGGATAGAGAAGGGACGAACAGTCTTTATCCTGAAATTGTACCGAATGAACCTATAGCCTTAATCATGCCTGATATTGAACTTTGGAATGCCTTCCGTCAGGGAGATCCGGATGCGTTCCGACGGATTTACGAACGTTATGCCCGTGATTTACTGAACTATGGTCACCGGGTCACCCGTGATGTCAACCTCATCGAGGACAGCATTCACGACTTGTTCATCGAACTCTGGCATGCCAAGACATTAAGCGACACGGATTCTATTAAATTTTACCTTTTCAGGGCGCTCCGTAACAAAATTAATCAGTCCCATCGGAAAAGTCTGTTTTACAATGCCGGCGACATCGACTTACTCCAAAGCAGCCCGGGCGACTTCGGAATCGAAAGCCACCTGATAGAAACCGAGGGGCGGGAACATTTGCGGCAGCAATTGCATAAAAGTTACAGCCGGCTTAGCCCGCGACAGCAACAAGCGCTGCACCTGCGATTCACTATGCATTTTAACAATGAAGAAATCGCCCGGATCATGGGCATCAATTACCAGTCTGCCTGCAAATTTATTTACTCAGGGCTGAAAGCGCTCCGGGAAGCCGTGAAAATTCTATCCATCGCGTTGGTTTTTTTAGGTGTTAGGTGAAAAATAGGTGTTAGGTTTTAGGTGTTAGGTGTTAGCATAAGTCTCATAATGATCAAAGTACTCATAGTCACCCAATTGCAATTTTCATATACCTAACACCAACATCCGACCCCCATTCCCTAAAACCTATTCCCTATTACCTAATACCTATTCCCTAATACCTAAAACCTATTACCTAAAACCTATTCCCTAATACCTATTCCCTAATACCTATTTCACCTAGCTAAAATCTAACACCTTGTCATAAATGAACTATTATCAATTCAGTGCCGAGGACTTCGCAGCCGACGATTACTTTAAGGAATGGGTCTGCTCCCCTGACAGCGGATCCGACGCGTTCTGGGAGGCATTTCTCCGGGATTATCCCGAAAAATACTACGCTTTACAGGAGGGTCGCGAACTTGTAGAAGGCCTGCAGCAACTCCATTCGGCTAAAAGCTACGACGACCAATTGACAAGAATATGGATGCGGATTGAAGACAGCGCTTCCGGGCATCAGAAACGCTTTCGATCCGGGAGAAGGCACACACTCCTGTGGAAAGCGGCGGCTGCCGTGGCGCTCCTGCTTGCCATGGGCTGGCTCGTCGATGGCAGATTCCGGAAATCTGCCTTTACCACCGGTCACCCGGAGACCTCATCTGACGCGGTAGCATGGAAAGAAGTCTCCAACGAAGCAGCGCATCCGCATACCATAGCGCTTCCTGACGGGAGTGAGGTAATCCTTGAAAAAAACAGTCGCATCCGTTATCTCCATGAATTCGGTGATTCGCTCAGAGAGGTTCATCTCACGGGTGAAGCGTTTTTCGAGGTCCGTAAAGATCCGTCCAAGCCCTTCCTGGTCCATGCCAACGGTCTCATAACCAAGGTACTGGGTACCAGCTTCGCAGTTCAGGCCCGGGATAGTGACCCGAATGTTACCGTGAGCGTTAAAACCGGCAGGGTATCGGTATACCCCGGTAAATCCATTCCGGCAGCCGATCCGGAGGCCAAAGGGATCGTGCTTACCCCTAATCAGAAAGCCGTTTTTCGACGCGACAAAGAAACCCTCAGCAAAACACTGGTCGACCGGCCTACCATGCTCACGGAGGATAAGCTCCGCCCTGCTTTTGTGTTTGAGGAGGCCCCGGCCTCCAGGGTTTTCGATGCGCTTTCCAGGCTTTACGGCATTGAAGTACTTTACGACGAGGAACTGATGAAAAGCTGTTCGCTGACTCTCAACCTGAGCGACGAAGACCTTTTCCAGAAGCTGGAGGTGATCTGTAAAGTACTGGAAGCCAAGTACAAACTAATTGATGCACAAGTAATCATCTACAGCAATGGTTGTTCATAAACCCTATTTCCACCTGAAAACCCCTACTGCTTATGATTAAACGTTAACCGGTTTTATCCAAAAACATCAGTGGTGTTGAGACCACCACTGATGCGAATTTCCTTCTTTTCGTACCGTTGCAGGCACTTTGTCAGCTACTGACATCAGAAAGATGTTTTTGCCAAAAATTCACAAAAACAAGTAAAGCTAATGAAAAGCCGATTATTTCTAAATCCATTTCTATATCACCTTATGAAAATCTCCTTTATCCAAGCCTTGCTGGCCGTGATTTTTACAGGTGTTTCGATGGCACACAGTGCCGCTGCACAGGAGTTACTCAACCGAAAGGTAAGTTTGAGCGTAGAAAACGAAGAACTGCGCAAAGTACTGTTGCAAATTGAAAAACAGGCCGTTGTAAAATTTGCCTACCGCCCGCGGTTATTGCCCGCTCACTATAGAATTTCTTTCACAGCCGTCAATGAGCCGTTAGCCGATGTACTGGAAAAAGTGATCGGTCCCCTGCAACTGCGCTACGAGGTAGTCGGACAACAGATTATTCTCAGCAGAGAAAGGGGAGCTCCGGCGAAATCATCGGATGCTTCAGGGGGGAATCAGGCCGGCACTTACCTGGACGAACGAACCCTTTCCGGAAAGGTGACCGACGAAAACGGAACAGGATTACCGGGGGTGAACATCCTCGTGAAAGGAACACAACGCGGAGTGGTCACCAATGCCGGGGGCGATTATACCCTGGAGGTTCCGGATGATGAGGCGGTGCTTGTTTTCTCTTTTGTTGGATACCTGACCCAGGAGGCGACGGTGGGGAGCCGTACAAGCCTGGACATCGTCCTGCAAGTGGACGAAAAAGCCCTGGAAGAGGTAGTGGTCGTAGGCTACGGCACCCAGCGAAAGGTCAACATGACAGGGGCTGTTGGCGTGATCGAACCCAAAAACATCGAAAACCGCCCGGTTGTATCCGTCGTGGAAGCGCTGCAGGGTCAGGTGACAGGATTGAATGTGGTAAGGACCGGAGGACAGCCCGGCAATCAGGCCTTTGACTTCCGGATACGGGGCACCAGCACGTTTACCAGCAACCCCGTTTTAACCCTCATCGACGGTGTCCCGTCATCGCTTGAACGGATCAATCCAAATGACATTGAGAGTATCAGCGTGCTGAAAGACGCCGCCTCCGCTGCCATTTATGGTTCCAGGGCGACGGGAGGGGTTATTCTCGTGACCACCAAATCCGGTAAAAGCGGAAAACCGAGGGTTACGATTAACAGTTCATGGGGCCTGCAGCAGCCCACCCGTTTCCCCGAAAAAGTATCGGCGCTTGACCACGCGCTGCTGTCGAACGAAGCCCGTGCCAACGACGGAGGCGGCCCCAAATTCACCGATGCCGAGATTCAACGGTTTTCGGCTGCCGATTGGGTCGACCACGACTGGGATAATTACATGTTCAAGAGCGGGATGCTTTCCAATCAAAATGTAAGCCTTTCCGGGGGCAGCGATTCGCATGACTACTACTTGTCGTTCGGGTATCTTAACCAGGACGGGATCATCATTAATACCGGCTACGAGCGGCTGAATATCCAGCTCAACCAAAACATCCGGGTTTCGGACAAATTGAAGCTTAGTATAAAAACAGGATATGTTCCGTCTACCCGGATTGCACCCGGCGGCGGAACCCTGGGCAATATGCTGGCATTTGTAGGCGCTCAACCCAAAACAGACGCTATCAAAACGGCTGACGGCAGGTGGCTGCAGAATGCCACCAATATCGGCGGAGGCAATCCCATTGCCACCGCTTCCGAAGAAGGAGGCCAGCAGGTATTGAAGAGCAACAGGATTCACGGGAATTTTTCAATAGATTATGAACTACTGCCCAAACTCAAACTAACAGGGATTTACGGCATCTCCCGCAATCAATCCAGGCAGCGGGATTACCGGAAAAAAATAACCCTGTACCGGCAGGACAATCATGATCAGATTGCCTCACAATCTGTCGATAATTTCCTGGACATCGACAATGCTTCCGACATTCTTCAGAATGTCAATTTTCTGGCCAATTATACCAACACCTTTAACCACCATAGTTTTTCCATCATGGGCGGCACCATGGCCGAATGGTTTAAAAGTGAGAACGACCGCGTTTCGACCCGCGATTTTCTGACGGACAATATTTACACCATCAGTGCCGGCAGCAGCGATCCTACCTTATGGACAATAGCCGGCAGCGCTGCCGACTGGGCGCTGGCTTCCGTCATTTCCAGGGCTACCTATTCGTACAAGGACAAGTACCTGCTCGAGGGTTCCTTCCGGTACGACGGTTCTTCCCGGTTTGCCGACGGTCTCCGATGGGGATTTTTTCCATCGGCCTCCCTTGGCTGGGTCGTATCGGAAGAGAACTTTCTCAGAAGCAATCACGTGCTCACCTTTTTAAAACTCCGCGGATCCTGGGGACAGGTAGGCAATCAGAACGTCGGCTTTTACCCGTTTGCCAATACACTGGCCCAAACTACCTACTTCTTTAACGGGATACCGCACAGGGGAGTTACTACTTCCGGCGCGCCCAATCCCTTGCTGACCTGGGAAACAAAAGAATCCGTTAATATCGGCATCGATGGAAGCCTCTTCAAAAATATAATCGAATTCAGTGTAGACCTTTTTAAGGAAAGGACCTCCGATATCCTTTTACAGCTCCCTTTGCCGACTACTTTCGGGCAACCGGAACCGGTTCAAAATGTAGGAACGGTTGGCAATCGCGGCTGGGAGCTGGAGCTGCGGCACCGGAACACGGTGGGCGCCTTCCATTACGGGCTCAGTTTCCAGGTATCCGATGCGACCAATAAAGTGATCGATATGGGCGGGGTCAGCCCCCGGATCGCCGGGAATACGATCACCGAAGAAGGACGGCCCATGAACGAATGGTTCGGATGGCGATCGATCGGTTTTTTCCAGTCGGACGGCGAAGTCGCCAATGCCCCCTTTCAGAATCCCAGAACTTCGCCAGGCGATATCCGGTATGAAGAAAACGGCGGCGATCCTATGACGATTACCAGCGCTGACCGGGTTCGGCTCGGACGCTCGGATCCCCGCTTTCCTTACGGTGTCCGGCTCAATATGAGTTATAAGAATTTTGATTTTATCGCCTTCGGACAAGGCGTAATGCGGCATATGGTTTGGAGCAATGGCTGGACCGCCAATAACTTCGACCGGGAAAACTCCACTTTATTTACCTATCACCTGGACCGGTGGACCCCGGAAACTCCCAATGCCCGTTTCCCGAAAACCAGGATGGGGAGCGGCGAAGCACGCAGCGGCATCAATGACAGTTTCTCGAGCTTCTGGCTGGAAAATGCTTCTTATTTCCGGCTGAAACACCTTGAGATAGGATACAGTATTCCCGCCAGCGTCCTGAACAGGGTCAAACTGACCGGGGCGAGAGTACTGCTCAGCGCCGAAAACCTGCTTACCATTACGGATTTCCTGGGCTACGATCCCGAAACTCCGACCGGCACCGGCGCGCGATTGGTAGAGGCACGCTATCCACTTGCCAAAGTATTCAATTTTGGCGTCAATCTTACTTTTTAAACTCCAGCGTCATGAATAGACTCTTAACCTTATCGGCACTCCTACTGGTGAGTATGCTATATTCCTGCCAGGATTTCCTGGAAAGGACTCCTTTGGACCGCCCTTCCACCGAAACATTCTGGCAATCTGCCGAACAGGCAGAATTATGGGTAAACAATCTGTACAACGGCCTCGGGAACATTGCAGATTCCAAATTCGAAGCCTTCAGTGACAATGCATTCGGCAGGGCAGGATTCGGCGCCAACAACGTCGCCGACGGATCCTTTGAGCCCAATGACGCCGATGTGCTGGGCCAGTGGAACTACCGGAAAATACGGGAGTCCCTGGAGTTCTTTGAAAACATAGAACGCGTGCAGAATATTACCCCGGATCAGTTGAACGAGCTTTCAGGACAGGTCAATTTCCTGCTTGCCTATCAGTATTTTCGCCTGGCTACGCTTTACCGGGATGTTCCGCTGGTCACCAAACCTCTGAACGTCGCCGAAAGTGATGTCCCGAAATCCCCGAAGGGCGAGGTCGTCAGCTATCTGCTGGAGCGACTGGATCTGGCCATTTCCCAGTTACCTGTTTCCTGGCCTGCAAGCGAGAACGGCCGTATCACGAAGGGCGCTGCGCTGGCCTTGAAAGCACGTGTGCTATTGTATAATGAACGGTGGGCGGAAGCGGCCGATGCCGCGCAGGAGGTCATTAACCTGGGCGTGTATGAACTGCATCCAAACTTTGACGAATTGTTTCTGGAAGCCTTTAACAACCGCACCAGGGAAACCATTTTGGAAGCACAATATGCCGAGAATGCAAAAACACACGACCTCGGCCGGCACTATAATTACCGGAGCATCGACGGGTTTGCCATTATTCAGCCCTTTCCGGAGCTGGCCGAAGCCTTTCCGATGGCAGACGGACTTCCCATTCAGGAGTCCCCGCTGTATAACCCCGCCAATCCGTTTGAAAACAGGGACCCTCGCTTTTACGCCACGTTTAACTTCCCCGGCAGGGAAATGAACGGGGTGGTTTTCGATCCGCTTAACGATGCCCTGGATGCCCAGTTTACCTTTACGTACCTGTTCTTTCGCAAGTACGTGGCGGACTTCAGGCGGGACAAACTGATTCTTTACAAGAACTGGTACGTTTTCCGTTACGCCGATGTGCTTTTGATGTATGCCGAAGCTAAAAACGAAGCTTCAGGCCCGGATGCCTCGGTATATGAGGTATTGGATCTGATCAGGAACAGAGCCGGTTTACCTTCCGTCGAACGGGGAAAGTACAATGACCAGGGGTCCCTCAGGGAATTCATCCGGAATGAAAGAAGGGTCGAACTGGCGGGAGAAGGCTTGCGGTATTTCGATATAATCCGCTGGAAGACTGCCGCGGATGTTTTAAACGGTCAGTTTACGAGCCTGGAGGTACCGGGCTGGCTTCCGCTGAAAAACGTACAAACGCGGACTTTCCTGCCGGCCAAGCACTACGTCTGGCCGATTCCGCAAACCGCTATTGACCGGGCCATCAACCTGGAACAACATGCCGAATGGCGATAAGCGGACGAATTATCCGAAAAGGCCTGTCCGGAATATGGCCGACTCATTCGAACACGCCCGTCGGCTGCACGGGTAAGTACCCTTAAACCAGTAATTCAATTCTTTTAAACAATCATGAAGAACCAACCTGATAGCTTCTCCTGCTTTCGCAGCGTTTACATTTTCGGAAGAGTATTGCTTCTCCTCCTCCTATGGTCGTGCACCGGCGGCGTGATGGGACAGCCCCCCCATCCTGTCTCCAACCCTTCCTCTCCGCTGATGCTGGCCGGTGACTGGCTGCCCGACGATACGCACCGGATCGATTATGATCAACTGCCCCGTCTGCCGGGATCACATATGTTCGTCAATGACGTCCGCCTGCAAATGGGGGTCAATCAGCACAATTACCTGGCGTTCCATGACGGACAATACTGGATTATGTGGAGCGACGGCCCGGGTATAGAAGACCGGGTCGGCCAGCGGGTCAAATACGCTACCAGTCCGGACGGGCTCAAATGGTCAGCGCCGCAGTACCTGACCCCGGTCCCGGAAGGAGCCAATACGCCTTCCCTTTACGGCACACGTTCCGAGCGCGGTTTCCGTTACATCGCCCGGGGTTTCTGGCTGCGCAACAACGAACTCCTGGCCCTGGCTTCTCTCGACGAAGCTGCAGGCTTTTTCGGCCCCGGCCTCGCGCTGAGAGCCTTCCGGTACAACAAAACCTGGGACAAATGGGAAGACATCGGCGTGGTGCACGAGGATGCTATTAACAACTTCTCTCCTCAGCAGCTCCCGGGCGGTGAATGGATGATGTCCCGCAGGAAACACGACTATACTACCTCGGGAGTGGAATTTCTCATCGGCGGTGTCGGCAAACTTACCGACTGGAAGTCTTTCCCGGTCCTCGGATCGGCCAGCGAACTGGCGGCGGAAGAGCCTACCTGGTGGGTACTGCCCGACAGTAACCTCGCGGCGCTCTTCCGCGACAACCGGAAAAGCGGCTTCTTATACCGTTCCTTTTCTGCCGATAACGGCCGTACCTGGTCTACCCCCGTCCGCACCAATTTTCCCGACGCCCGCTCCAAATTCAGCAGTACCCGCCTGAAGGATGGCCGCTATGTGCTCGTATCCAATGCCAATCCCGAAAAACGGGATCCGCTGGTCCTTTCGATCAGCGATGATGGCATCGTATTCAATAAAATGTATTACCTGGTGGGCGGAAGGCATGTCGATTATCCCCATGTAATCGAGCACGACGGCCACTTACTGGTTGCTTTCGCAGGCGGCAAACAAACTGTAGAAGTAATCAAAATCCGCCTTTCCGATATTGACAGTCTGAAAATGATCCCTCAAAAAAATAAGTAACTCCTATGAACCGCAGATATTTTATTAAGGTCAGCGCACTCGGAACACTCGTATCCATCGCCGGGTCCTCCGCCTGTACGAGCCCTGCCGGCGCCACCGGCACTACCGATGTGCTTGTGGCAGGAGGTACGCCGGCCGGTATTATGGCAGCCATCGCTGCGGCCCGTTCGGGTGTAAAGGTCACGCTGGTAGAGTACCACCGGCATATCGGGGGCCTGTCGACCAGCGGACTGGGGAAGAGTGATATTGAAAACAAGGATGCAATTGCCGGGCTGTTCAAAGAATTCACCGGGAATATTCTCCGCTATTATACCGGGAAATACGGCCCCGATTCGGAAAACGTCAGGAAGTGCAAAGACGGCTATTATTATGAACCCTCTGTGGCCGAGCACGTTTTCAATGAGATGATCGCAGCCGAACCGGGCATTACCCTGATGACGGGCTACCAGCTGGAACAGGTCCTGACAACGGCAGATACGATCCGGGAAGCCGGCTTCCGGAACCGGGCAAACCAGGAAACAATCTCGCTGAAAGCAACCGTGTTTATCGATGCTACCTACGAGGGGGATGTATACGCCATGGCCGGGGCGGCCTACCGGCTGGGAAGGGAAGGGAAGGCTGAATTCAACGAAGCGCACGCCGGCAGGATTTTCTTTGATTACAATGAAAATGAGTTCCTGGAAGGGAGCACCGGCGAGGGAGATCACCGGATCCCGGCCTACACGTACCGCCTATGCCTTACCGACGATCCGGACAACAGCTACGTGATGAAAACCCCTCCGGAAGGGTATGACCGGACCAATTATACGAAATATTTCGAAGACCTGCGGGAAGGCCGGCTGGGAGGCCCCAAGGTGTTTAAAGAAGGACATGGTTACTATAAGGCGCACTTTGACACCATGGTGAGGGTGTTTTCTTTCGCGGAAATCCCCAACCGGAAATACGATGTCAATACCAATCCCCGTCCGTTGGGTTTCCCGTTTGCAGAAGAAAATTACACGTATGCGGAGGCTGACTGGGAAACCCGGGAAAAGGTATTCCGGCGCCATCGGGAGCTGGCGCTCGGATTGCTGTATTTCATTCAGAACGATGCGGAAATACCGGAAGCTCATCGGGAGCTGGCCAACCAATACCATCTGCCCCTGGACGAATTTACGGACAACGGGCATTTCCCCTGGCAGCTTTATGTACGGGAAGCCCGGCGGCTCACGGGAATTTATACGCTTACCGAAAACGATGTCACCCTCCGGCAGGGCGCAGGCCGTACATCCGTTTTCCATGACACCATCATTGCCGGTGAGTTTCCTATCGACAGCTTCCCCTGCTCCAAAGAGCCCTCTTCTGACAAAAAAGTACTGGAGGGTTACATCGGGATGCTGCCCATCTCGGCCTACCAAATCCCTTATCGTGTCCTGCTGCCCGAAAAATTAAACGGCCTTATCGTCCCGGTAGCAGCCTCCACCACGCATGTGGCTTACTCTACGTTACGAATGGAGCCGCTCTGGATGGGGATAGGTCAGGCAGCAGGTGTGGCCGCAGCCCTGGCGGTTAACCATGCACTCGAACCGAGGGATGTCCCTATTGTTCTCCTGCAGCAATCCCTGATCGGGAAAGGCCAGATTCTCACCTATTTTGAGGACCTGGATCCAAACGACAAAGCCCATGAAGCCGCGCAGTTCTGGGGCTGCCGGGGCTTCTTCGAATCGTATCACGCAGGATTGCACGAACCTGTAACCGGTCCGGTGCTGAACCAATGGCTTCAGCTGTACTATGAACATGCCGGCATCGACCAGGCCCTGCACCCGGTTGAACCGGGGACCGTCAGCCTGTCCGGTTTCAGGCGCCTGCTGGAAACCCTGAACAGCGAACTGGCCGGTTCTGCCCATTGGCAGTATGAGGAACGGGAAGCAACACTACCGGCTTTGAAAGGAGAAGTCTGCCTGGCTTTTTATCAGTTGATTGGGGGGGTGTAAAGGGAATGGGCAATGGGGAATGGGCGCGCTGCAGGA
>JBEBSD010000079.1:0-29133 GCA_040394475.1 Telluribacter humicola
GCTGATCTCCGATGGCTGATCTCCGATGGCTGATCTCCGATGGCTGATCTCCGATAGCCGATCTCCGACAGCCGATCTCTATAACCTAACACCTATAACCTAACACCTAGCACCTATAACCTCAAATTCCCCTTCCCCGATAGTCTGATTCGTTTCGAAACCGGTAACAAAGAATATCGGCGTCAATTTCCCTTACTATGCTCTCCGGAATAACAGCGTTTCAGTCCAATAGTTTACGAGGCAGGATCTGTTTGACAGCCTGCTTCGGGTTGCTTCAGATAACGGCGTCGGGGCAGACCGGCAGCATCCATGAACCGGTCCGGTATATCGGCGGGGTCAGCATTGACCCTCATGTGCACGAGGGCAGGCTCCGGTATGCCATCGGAACCGAAAGCAGGCAAACGCTGCGGGTCAACCGGACGCAGCCGGAACTGGCTGACGGGCACGGGTGGACCTACAATCATGCGTCCAGTCTTGCTTACTGGAATGGCAGGTTTTACCAGCAATACCTGAGCAACCCGGTAGACGAACACATTGCCCCCGGGCAGACGCTTCTGACCAGCTCTGCCGACGGCCGTGACTGGACCGTGCCGGATGTGCTTTTTCCTCCTTATCAGGCTCCTGCGGGTGTTCAGCTGCCGGAGGGGTATAGCGGCTATATGATGCACCAGCGGATGGGGTTTTATGTAGCGCCTAACGGAAAGCTCCTTACGCTGGCGTTTTACGGGCATGCCGAGGATCCTTTTGAAAAAGGCGGTATCGGAAGGGTGGTGCGTGAAATAAAAAAAGACGGTACCTATGGCCCCATCTTTTTTATCCGTTACAGCAGTCATACCGGGTGGAATGAAAGCAACACGGGATATCCTTTCTACAAAAAATCGCCCGATGGTGATTTTATAGCGGCTTGTGAAGCGCTGCTTGCCGAGCCCCTGGTGACGCTGCAATGGCGGGATGAAGACAATGGACTGGACGGGTTCTATTCGGGCAAGCGGGGCGGATCTGCCTTGTCGTACTATCACCGGAAGGACGGGAAGGTAACCGGACTTTGGAAACGGTCCAAAGCGGCTCTTTCCGAAGACGGGAAAACGTTCTCCAAATCGGTAAAAGTCCCTACGTTCACCATGGCAGGCGGAAAGGTATGGGGACAGGCAACGGAAGACGGCCGGTTTGCGATGGTTTACAATCCGATCGAACTGGATGAATACCGGTATCCGCTGGTGGTGGTTTCGGGAGAGGATGGGATTCTCTATGACAACATGCTGCTGGTCCAGGGCGAGGTGCCTCCGAGGCGTTTTTTCGGAAGGTGGAAAGATTTTGGTCCCTGCTACGTGCGGGGCATCGCGGAAGGAAATGGTAACCCGCCCGGTAAGGATATGTGGCTGACGTATAGCATGAATAAGGAAGACATGTGGGTGAGCAGGGTACCCCTGCCGGTGCAGTACCAGGTCGAAGGTCCGGTATCGGATCATTTCGACCGGCTGGAGGCGGGAGGCGCGGTGCCGGACTGGAATATCTATGCCCCCCGATGGGCGCCGGTAGACCTGGTCAGGTCGCCGGGAAGGCCGGGGCTGTCGCTGGCGTTAAAGGACGAGGATCCCTATGATTATGCCAGGGCCATCCGTGTATTTGAAGAATCGGAAGAGGTTACCCTGGAGTTGGAGGTGATGGCGGATCCCCGGAACTCCGGAAGCCTGGAAATCGATATTACGGATCGCTACGGCAACCGGCCGGTCCGGCTGCAGTTTGGAGCAAACGGACAAATCAGCGCGAGGGATGGTGCCTCCGAAAAGGAGCTGACTGCCTACCAGGCGGGCGCCTGGTACCAGCTTAAATGCGTTGTGCACGCATCGCCCTATGGCCATTACAGTCTCTATCTTAACGGAAAACCGGTTTTGGAAAAGGCGACACTGGCAGAAGCTGTCCGATCGGCAGAACGCCTGTCGCTGCGTACGGGACCCTACCGTGACATTCCCAACCGGAAGACACCCAATGAGGATCCTGTACCACCCTTGCCCGGAGCGGATCACAAGGAAAAACAAACGTTGTTTTACATAGACAATGTGCAGGTGACAGGAACCGTAAAATGAGCAGCCCGCAGCTTCAGTGCGTCGCCCAGCGAGCCTTGTATACCTTCATTCCGGGAAAAACAAATTTACGATCGGGGTTGATAAATTTAACGGAAAATGTCCACCAGGATTCCTCCGGCTCGGTGAACAGGAGCTGACCGGCCTGGTTATGGCCGAGGCTTTTGATATTTTCCTTTGCGGGGAAATTCGTGATTTTTCCAAACGTTTCTTCCGTCAGGTCGAAAGCCCAGGCCTGTGTATGCTCGGTGATATAAAGCTGCCTGCCATCGGGTGTAAGAAACAAATCATGGCCGCTTTTGCCCGGAATCGGCCACTCGCTTTTTTTGCTGAGCGTTACGTTGCCCCGAGGATCCTGATCGACAGTATATGCCCGGAGTACGTCGTACCCAAGCGCGTAAAGCAGCTTTCTCTGCGGGTGCCATACGACTCCGTGCCCGGAATACAGGGAATCTTCGGCCAAGGGTTCATTCGATCGGGAGGCATGATAGAGTACCACCTTATTCCCTTTGGGGTGCGTCGACGCGGCCACGGCTATCAAACCGCCGGGGAGAAGCGCTATCGAATGAGCGTTCCCGACTTCCGCGAGGAATAACAGTTTTTTATCAGGATAGCCCAAAAGAGCCACTCCCCCCGATGAGGAAGAAACCAAAACCTGTTGGCCGTCTGCGGCCATTTTGCAGTCGTCCATTGTCCGGAATTTCCCGTTCCGGTAGTCCTCCGGAAGCTGGCTGTCCTTCGCCGCATCCCACTCCCATTTGATATGAGGGATCGAGTCCTTCGATTGTTTATAGTCAACCAGCAGCACTTTACTGTCTCCGCAAACAAGGAATTCATTCTGCCCCCGCACGGAAAGGCTCGTCAAACAGGCAAAAGCAACTATTAAAAGACTTTTATTTCTGATTTTCATTTTGTTGGGAAAGATTTACGATTTACGATTTACGAATTACGAATTACGAATTACACTCTGATAACCGATAGCCGAAAGCTGTGGGCTCAGGTCCCGGGTTCGACTTTGCTCACCCATCGACCCATTGTATTTTGTCCGATAGCCGATAGCCGACAGCTGATAGCTGAAAGCTGTGGGCTCAGGTTCTGGGTTCGACTTTGCTCACCCATCGACCCATTGTATTTTGTCCGACAGCTGATAGCCGAATGCCGAAAGCTGAAAGCTGTGGGCTCAGGTCCTGGGTTCGACTTTGCTTACCCATCGACCCATTGTATTTTGTCCGATAGCCGATAGCCGATAGCCGATAGCCGAATGCCGAAAGCTGTGAGCTCAGGTCCTGGGTTCGACTTTGCTCACCCATCGTATTTGTCCGAAACCTAAAACCTAAAACCTAACACCTAATCCCTAACACCTATTACCTACTACCTAAAACCTCGGGTCCACGATTTCCCAATCCCTGACGGTGGCGGGCCAGTGTTCTTTCCTGACAATTGCATCCAGCCGCTGGATTAGTCCGAGATGATTCGAAGCGATATTTTTTGTTTCTCCCGGATCGGCTTCAAGGTCATAGAGCTCCCAGGGAGCATTCCGGTCGGTTTTTAAATTCATCTTTACCGCCTTATACGTTTCAAAACGGATGGCAAGTTGGCCGCCTTTTTCTGGAAACTCAAAATACAGATACTCGCGGGCCGCAACCGGGCCGATACCGATCATTTCCGGCCACAATGAAATTCCGTCATTTGGCGGCGCAGGGATCCCGGCGATTTCAGAGAAGGTAGCAAACATGTCATACTGAACCGACAGCTTTTCCGACACGCTCCCGGCGGGAATTTTCCCCGGCCATCTGGCAATAAACGGTACCCGGATACCTCCTTCGTATACCTCTGCTTTTCCGCCCCGGAAACCGCCGCTGCTATTGAAAAATTCCTTATTGACGCCGCCGTTAAAAGTGGGGCCGTTATCGCTGGAAAACAGGATAATGGTGTGCTCGTCCAGGCCGAGTTCTTTGATATACGAAACAATGTTCCCCACCTGCTTGTCGAGATAGGTAATCATTGCCGCGTAGGTCGCCAGCGGGTATTGCGTTGCGGCATACCCTTTTTCCCCTAAATAGGGAGTTTCGTCAAACTGGCCGGCGTATTGCTGCACTTCCGCATCATGTACCTGCAGCGAGACGTGCGGGATCGTAAAGGGCACGTAGAGAAAAAAAGGCTCGTCTTGATGCTTCGAAATAAACTGCCTGGCTTTTTCCGCCATTTTATCGATCGCATAGTCCTTCCCTTTATAATACCCGAAGTCCTTATCCGACGGATTTGCGGGTGGT
Source organism: Telluribacter humicola (assembly GCA_040394475.1). Classification (GTDB taxonomy): domain Bacteria; phylum Bacteroidota; class Bacteroidia; order Cytophagales; family Spirosomataceae; genus JBEBSD01. The sequence continues at coordinate 4,358 of JBEBSD010000079.1, forward strand.
TTCCGGTGCACTTCTATATAAGAGTTGCGGAGCGTATCCCACTGATCGTTTTCCCATAAGTGAGTCGGATAGTAGTTATGCGCCTGCTTCTGATCCAGGTAGCCATAAAAATAGTCGAAACCCTGCCGGTTAGGATGACCGCTGGAGCCGGCTATTCCCAGCCCCCACTTTCCCACGGCCCCCGTAGCGTACCCTCCCGATTTCAGTACGTTGGCTATCGTTAGCGTCCCCTCGGGAAGCGGCATCTGGCCGCCCTCCTGGTCGTCGGCGAAACCTCCCAGTTCGTAGTTTCCGCGTATAAAGGAGTGACCGCCATGCCTGCCGGTCAGCAGCATACACCGCGCCGGAGCGCATACCGGCGTACTGGTGTAATGTTGGGTAAACCTGACCCCTTCTGCTGCCAGCTGATCCAGAAAAGGGGTTTTGATCTTTTTCTGGCCGTATGCGCCCAGTTCGCCATAACCCATATCATCGGCATAGATGTAAATAATATTGGGCTTACGTTTCTGCCCTGCCGCCGGAAGCGCCATCAGCGCCAAAAGCAACAGTACTGGCCAGGCCGTGGTGACTGGGCGATGAACAGGATTGCTGAGACGGAAAATTTGTAAATACATCCCGGAGAAAAGATTACCAGTTCGGATTATTAGGTTCGAGCGCCGGGTTTTCCTGTACTTCATACACAGGCACAGGCCACAGATAATCACGATCTTTGTTAAATTTCCTGATCAGTTTTTGGGAATAATCGTGTTTAAGTATAGGACCATTCAATACCACTTCTGCTGTCTTCCACCGCAGAATATCCATGTAATAGTAGCCTTCACCGGCGAATTCGATCCTCCTTTCATGCCGGATCATCTCGCGCATTCCAGCCTGGTCGCTCATGGCAACGTAGTTGGCGGCGTCACTTGCATCGGTGTGCTGAACAGGAGGCATATTGACTGTCGGCCTGCCTCTAACGGTGTTTATCGCTTCGTACACGCTTTCATCGATCTCGTTGAGCTCTGTTTTTGCTTCGGCATAAGTAAGCAATATATCGGCGTAGCGTAAAACAATATAGTTGATGTCGGATTGCGCGCTGTTTTTGATGATCGCATTATAGGTATTGTCTTCGTCGTAAACGCTGTACTTCTTGAACGTAAACCCGGTTTGGGCAAACGTCCTGTCGGTTACGATTGCTCCGCGGTATCGGGAACCCGGCCAGACCAGTGTCATCCTGAAACGGGGATCTCTGTTTTCCCAGTACGTGTCCGCCTGATACCTCGGCGATGACTGAATATCGGCGCCGTCGTCCATCCGGTACGCATCAATCAGGTCACGCAGGGGGGCAGTTGTGTCGTATTGCCGGCGAATCAGATCGAAGGAATGGCAGTAGTTCGGAAACAGGTATTGTATATCGAAGATCACCTCACTGTTATTTTCGTTCTCCGGCATGAACAATCCCCTGTAATCGGGAAACAGGCTGTACCGGTTCATATCCATTACCTGTTTAGCAGCAGCGGCTGCTTCCGCAAATTTACCGTGATACAGGTATTGCCTTGCTTTCAGCGCATAACAGGCCCCTTTGGTTGCTCTTCCGGTTTGAGCAGGCGCCTCGCCGAGCACGGCCGAAGCTTCATCCAGATCTTTTATGATTTGAGTGAACACCTGTTCTTTCGGAGTTCTGGGAAGCGAGTTGTGCTCCTTCACCGGAGGGTCGAGGATCAGCGGGGCATCGCCGTAGTAATTGATCAGCAGACTGTAATAAAGCGCACGTAAAAATTTGGCCTCTGCGATTCCCCTGTTTTTATTGGCTTCATTCATGGGAATGTCCTGAACTTTGGCAAGATAAATGTTGCATCTGCCGATCCCTTCATACGCGTGCGCCCAGCGGTTGTTGATAATGCCGCTGTTTGAACCGTCGTGGATACCTTCCGCAATCCGGAAAAAGCCCGAAGTGCTGTTATAATCGGTGGCATTAGGGGTTGCTGTCTCTTCCCAGAGCGGCGTAGCCCAGTCGCCGCCCCCGTAGATCCCCGGCTTGCGCAGCGTGGCGTAACAGGCAGTCAGTCCTGCGTTAGCCTGCGCTTCGGTTTGCCAGAAGGTTTCCTCGGTGTATTTATCTTTCGGCACGGTATTAAGCACGTCGGCACACCCGGACAGCATCACCGCAGCTATGATTGCAATTAAATACGTTTTCATAAGGATAAGTTTTTTAAAAAGTCGCATTGATACCGGCGGTGAACGTTTTTACCTGGGGATACGCAAAAATATTGTCTGCCGTCAGGTTCTTTTCGGGATCCCAGTTTTTCATCTTGGTAAATGTGAGCAGGTTTTGCCCGTTCACGAATAGTTTAAGATTCTTCATAGACAGGCGCTGCGTCATGTTGACGGGCAGCTCGTAGCTCAGCTGAACATTTTTCAACCGCAGATAGGAAGCATTCTGCAGCCAGAAGGTAGAATTCTCAAAATTGAGTGTATTGCCGGTGCTGGTCGTCAGGATCGGTAAACGGGCATCGGGATTTTCCGGAGTCCAGGAATCCGACAGCCATTCTTTCGTCACACCCGCTCCGTTGTAATACGGATAGCTGATGTTCGCCTGTGGGTAGGTGTACACATTCCCGACTCCCTGGAAGAACCCGTACAATTGAAAACCTTTATACCCTACCGAGAGATTGAAAGAATAGGTGAAATCCGGGACTACGCCTGGAAATATCTTCCTGTCTTTGGCGTCGATCCGGTTATCGCCGTTCTGGTCTTTATACTTTAAAAAACCGACTCTGGTGGCCGCATTCTGAAAGGCATGATCGGCAATCTCATTTTCAGATTGAAAAATCCCTTCTGCTTCGTAGATGTAATACGATTGAACAGGATGCCCCTCCGCCGTAATGTAGCGACCGGAAATGATCTCCTGCCCGTTCAGATTCGTTACTTTGTTTTTGTTGTATGCCAGGCTCCCGTCTATTCCATAGGAAATCTCTCCTTTCCTGTTTTGGTGGCCGATAAGGACTTCTATCCCTTTATTGCTCATAGAACCCACGTTAGTCGTCGGGCCGATGAGGTCGCCGACCTGCGAGGAGTAATTGACCGGGCGCAAAATACCGTCGGTAATTTTGTTGTATAATTCGATCGTGGTATTCAATTGCCCGTTAAACAGCGTAATGTCAAGCCCCAGGTTGGACATGGTGGTGGTTTCCCAGCTCAGGCCCGGATCGGCGGCAGCGGTAGTGGCTGCTCCCAGCGTTTCGGTCGTTCCGAAAGAGTAGTTTTGATTCAGCCCGACGGAATTGATATAGCTCCAGAGGGCAATTTCCTGATTCCCGATTTTACCCCAGGAGAACCTGGGCTTAAGATTGGTGATCCACCTTACATCTTTCAGGAAGTTCTCTCTGTCTATTCTCCAGCCCATTGAGAAAGAGGGAAACAGCCCCCACCGGTGATCGGCAGCAAACCGCGAAGAGCCGTCGTACCGGAAGTTGGCTTCCAGCAGGTATTTATCGTCGAAATTATAGTTCAGTCTTCCGAAATAAGAAAGAATGGCTGACTCGGTGCTGTTACCGGCTACCTGCGGATTCATGAGAAATACATCCAGGTCGGTGAGCTGATTGTCCATGGAGCCTTCTTTCTGCGCGTTGAAATATTCCCATGAAAACGTTTCTACACTATTTCCCAGGAGCGCCGACAGGTTGTGCTTTTCAGCAATCTGAGTGTTCCAGTCGAGTGTATGAAAGCCTGTTAAATTGATCTCTTTCTCATAGCGCCTGTAGCCCATCGTGGTGGCATTAACAATCACGGGAGCCAGTGTTTTGGGATTGATGTTTTCCAGGTACGGCCGGAAAACATGCTGCACGTAGTCGTAGTTGTTGGCGGCCAGATTGACCCGGTAGGTAATATTCAACGGCAGCTTCAGGTCGGCAAAGACGTTGGCCAGCAGGCGGGTCCGGACATAGTCGCGATTGCCTTCTTTCAGGTTTGCCAACGGGTTGGACCAGACATTCAGGCCCGTGGAACGCAGCCAGGTATTTCCGTAGCGACCATCTTCGATCTGTGCCGGGAATATGGGTACGGTCCGGAAAACAGCGTTCTGCCAATACGTGTTGGTAGTGACCTGGGGTTCATTGTACTTCCGGAAAACACCCGAAATTTTTCCTCCGATGGAAAGAAAGCTGGTAATGTCAACTTTCCCGTTCAGCCCGACCGAATACCTGTTGGCTTTTGACTTGTCATACTTCAGGATCCCTTCCTGGTTTAACGCGCCCAGCGTCAGTGCAAGGTTGTGTTTGTCTCCCCCTCCTGATACCGTTATATTGTGTTCCCGGATGAATCCATTCTGAAGTGCGATCGCATAAGGGTTTGTTCTGGAATACATGTACCCGTTGGGATCCGTCAACATCCCTTTTTCATACTCTTCTATTTCCGCATCGGTATACTCATTTGATTTTCCTTCGTTGGCAAGCGCAATATTCTTGAACTTCATGAAGTTGATGGGGTCCCACTCGACATCCGGCAGCTTGATCACCTTTTCGACGCCGAAATAGTTGTTGTAGCTGACTTTGTACCCTTCTCCTCTCTTACCGGCCTTGGTGGTGATCAGAATAACGCCGTTTGCCGCCCGCGACCCGTACACGGCTGTCGAAGCGGCGTCTTTTAAAACGGAGATGCTTTCGATTTCATTCGGATTGATATCCAGCAGCGGATAAGATACGCCGTCTATCAACACCAGCGGGTTGTTGTCATTTAAGGTACCCACCCCGCGAATCCTGATCGTAGCCTGGTCATTCCCGGGCTGCGCGGTATTCTGATTAACATACAATCCATTCAGTCCCTGCAGCGCCTGCGATGACGTGGTGATAGGCCGATTCGCTAATTTTGCGGGATCGGCCACGGTAATTGCGCCTGTCAGATTTACCTTTTTTTGCGTACCGTACCCCACTACCACGATTTCTTCCAATGCCTTTTCATCTATTTTCAGGAGAATATCGAGCGTCGTTTGGTTGACGACCGGAACTTCCTGTGTCAGGTAACCGACAAAAGAGAATATCAGAACGGTTTCTCCATCCGGCAGCGTCAGCTCATAGCGTCCTTCTGCATCGGATACCGTACCCTGGCGCGTACCTTTCAAGACAATACTTACCCCGGGCAGCCCTTCTCCCTTTTCATCCAGTACCCGTCCTTTTACAGCTCTTTCCACCAGGTATCCGGCGAGGTCCATTCCCGACGGCGCGACCACCTCCGAGGACGGTTCCGGAGCCTTGTCGCGTTTCCTTTTCAGCATGATCTGATCCTTCACCGGCTGATATTCGATATTCCGGCCCATAAAGAGCCTGTCCAGGACGCGTTCCAGGGCCTGCCCGTCCGCGCTGATGCTTACCTGCTGTTTCATCGGGATCAGGCTCCGGCTGTAGGCGAACCGCACTCCGGTTTGTGCTTCGATGGTCGACAATGCCTTCTGGAGCGTCACATTTTCCAGGTGAATGGTAACTTTCGTTTTTAAAAGTTCCTGTGCTGCGGTTTCTCGGGCATTGGCAACCGCCACAAATGCCCCGGCCAGTATAAGCTGCAAAATGGATAAACGCATAATCTTATAAGCCGTCTTGTTTTTACATAATAATTGCATAAGTTTGGGTTTGTTTATTACTCAATGAACAAAATGAAGTCTTGGCCATCACCCCAAAGTGATGGTACGTAAAAGCTTCTTTCAGGATCAGGGGTGCTGCAATCACTCCTGATTTTTACCGGAAGTCAGGTAGCTGTTTCTTTGTTTTGTTATACAGGTTGCCTTGATTTAGATGATTGATTAATGATAATTTCAATTATTTTTTATTCCGGGACCGTTAGTTTCAGCACTACTCGCAACCGTTTCCTTTCAACACAATAGCATTGCCGTTTATTTCATAGGTAAGCTCAAGCATTGCCGAAACAGCCTCCAGTATTTCGACGAGCCGGAGGTTTTCGAAAGTAGCCTTCAGCAGGCAATTCGTCAGTTTGGGGTCCTCCAGTTGTACGGACACTCCGAATTTCTGTTCCAGCCGCCGGGCCACTTCCAGTAAACGGGCATCTTCAAAATCGAGGCTTGCAGGCTGCCAGGTCTCTAAAACGCTGTTCTGGACGGGCATCTCCGATGAGGTAACCATACCGGAGGCTACTTCGAAAACAGCCTTTTGTGCGGGCAAGAGTACAACTTCTTCTTTTGCTGAGGCCTGCCGGGCAGAATAAACCCGTACCTTTCCTGTTACAACGGTCACTTCGTAGCTGCTCAGGCCCGGGGTGGCCTTTATATGGAAACTCGTCCCCAGCACCCGTACCCGGAGATCATCTATGACGACGGTAAATGGCCTGGAATCGTCCTTTGCCACTTCGAAAAAGGCTTCTCCATGAACCGATACCTCACGCTGTGACGCTTCGGAAATGGCTGGTAAATAACGGAGCTCAGAACCCGGGTGCAGCCAGATGGTACTTCCGTCGGGTAAGTGATGCCGGAGCATCTGCTTTTGAGAATTGCTGACGACAACCGGCGACGCAATCACCGGGATATCCGGTAGCTCCACGGGGCGGGACGTATAAAAATAGAGGCCCAAACCGCAAACAAGCAGTACGATGGCAGCGGTCGCATAGCGGAGCACTACCGAAATCCGTATCGGTAAGGGCACAATGTCATTTGTCCCTGCTTCCGATTCCCGGATGGCTTTCCTCACCCTGATCAGGTGCATGACCTCGTTGAATTCCGGAACCTCCGCACCTGTCCGGTCGGCGGACAGGTACCACTGCTCTACTTTTTCGGTTTCTTCCGGGGTGCATTCGCGCTCCAGATACCGCTTCAGAAGTTCAGGAGTTACCGGGTTTTCAGCCATTACCGTCAGTTTTAAAGAAAATGGTGATCTTATATTGGTAAGACGCACCAGCACGAGGCAACCCTAGTATCTTTTGCCGAAATTTTATCCTATCCTGAAAGTAATTGGGTAACTTTACTGACACGGCAGGCATTTGGTAACATTAATTTGATTTGCTTCTGCCCCGAGGGTTGTATTATTTTTAGTAACCTTGCAGTATCTTTTCACGATTACCCGGCTCAGCGATATGAGTGATAACTACGGCGGACCAGAAGACGTGGATTTGTGGTTGCTGGTCAAGGAAAAAAACGATGCTGTGGCTTTCGCCGAACTTCACAGGCGTTTTTCGAGGAAGCTTTACGGCCTGGCCTACCGGAAAACCGGAGATGAAGCTGTCGCTCAGGACCTGGTGCAGGACCTGTTTGTAGCGTTATGGGTGCAGCGCGGGCATATCCATATAGAGAAAGGGGTATCCGTTTACTTGTTTTCGGCGTTAAAAAACAGGATCATCTCCTACCTGAGAAAGGAAATGATCCGGAATGCCATGCCCCTGGATACAATCAACCCCGATCTATTGACCGGCTATGCCCATAATCCTGTAGAAGAATTGGTCCATTTCAATGAAATCCGCAGCCAATATGAATACCTGCTCAAAAACCTCCCCGAAAAAAGCCGGGAAGTTTTCGAGCTCAGCCGCAGCGGACTTACCAACAAAGAAATTGCCGGACTGCTGCATATCGTCGAGAAAACCGTGGAGTTTCATATCAGCAAGTGCCTGCGCATTCTCAGGAGCAACCTGATCTACCTGCTGCTGTTGTGCCTCGGGTAAGGCACCGGTTTCCGACAGGATCCTAATTACCCGTGATCTTACTGAATGATGATATCAAACCCGGCTAAAAGGCCGGATAGATCGGACGCCAGGAATTTTGCCTTCTTTACGGTGTTGGTGACGGGATCAATTGTAAAGTTATAGTTAGTTGTAAAGTCCAGGCCGCTCAGATTCGTTGCCGAAAAAAGTGTGTTCGTCAGATCACAGTTTTCCAGGGTAGCCTTGGATAAATCTGCTCCCGAAAAATTGACGCCGTGAATTTTACAGTGACTGAAACTGCTGGCATTCATTTTCTTGTTATCAAAACTGGCGTAATCCAGCAGGCAGTTTTCGAAATGGACGGAAAAACCGAAATCCCTGACCTCGTAAAAATTGATGCCGATCAATTTGCAGCCTGAAAAAGTAACCTGCTGCATTTTTGAACGCGCTACAGCAGCATTGCTCAGATTGCATGACGTAAACAGGCAATCTGAAAAAGCCACTCCTTTAAGGCTGGAAAAAATACAGTTCCTGAATGCTGTCTGTTCAAATTCCTCTTCCCCTAAAGCAACGTGAGTGAAGTCCTTGTTTTCAATGACTGTATACGCCATTTTGATATCGTTTCCTGCGTTAGTTCCCGGTCCGGGGCCGTAAAGATACGGTTCTGTCCGGGAAGATGACCACCTGCCCGGAAAATTTAGGGCAGGTAATGTCAGGGATTTGCGTGGGAATTCACAGACTGTAATGGAAATTCCTGCTGATATCTTTGCTCGTTGTCTCCGGCATGTTCCGGATGATTACTGTATTCCAATTGCTGATTACCCTCTGACTTGGTAAAAGTTGTATCCGTACATACAGACCACGGCATAGCAAATGACAGGCAAGTAGTATGCATACGCTATATTATGATCGGCAACCAATCCCATTAGCGGCGGAAAAATCGCGCCGCCGGCTACACCCATCACTATATAAGAGGATCCTTGTTTGATGTGTCCGCCCAGGTTTTTAAGCCCTAAACTAAAAATGGTGGGTGTCATGATACTAAAGAAAAAATTCAGCAGTATCAATGCAATAAACGAAACACTCCCCCAGCTCTGGGCGATCATCAGGCACATTAAAATGTTACAAGCAGCACAAATTGTTAACAGTCTGTTCGAAGATATGTATCTTATAATCAGGTAAGTTCCGATAAACCGCCCCAGCATTTTCAGTGCCATACTAAAAGCAAAATAGTAGGCTACGGTCTCGTCGGAAAAATGCATCACTTCAGATCCATAGTTGATAAAAAATGCCCAAGTCCCTCCTTGAGCAGCCGCATTGAAAAACTGTGCTATTATAGCCCAGACGAAATGCCGCTGTGTAAATATCCCTGAACTTTTGACCCGTCGTTCTCCTTTTATGACGCGCAAATCAAGGGAAGCGGGTACATTCAGAAGTGTAAATGCGACCGCTACCATTCCTATGAAGCATCCGATGATGGTATACAGATTTTTTACGGAATCAAGATTCTGACTTTCCGGGGACTTCGTGCCGAAAATAAAGTATCCGCCAATCAGCAACCCTAAAACGCCGCCAAGACCATTGAAGGCGTGAGCTAGATTGAGGCGCTGGTCGCTTGAGTCCTGGCTTCCTAAGGATACTATAAATGGGTGCGCTACTGTTTCAAGAGTTGCCAGGCCGCATCCTAACACAAAAAGAGCAATTCTGAATAAAGAAAAGGAAGATAAATCGGATGCAGGAATAAACAAAAAAGCTCCAAGCGCATACAAAATCAGTCCAAGCAAAACACCATTTTTAAAGCCGAATCTCTCCACATAATAACCCGCAGGCAAGGCCATGATGGCGTAAGCGCCAAAAATGGACATTTTTACTAATGCAGAATCTGATTTTGACACCTGTAGGACATTTTGGAAATGTTTGTTTAGTACATCGCCCATCGTTAGTGCCATGCCCCAAAGCAAGAACAATGCTGTCACGAAAATCAACGTCATTACGTATTCACGTTTGACGAAGTGACCTTTGGGATTTACAGTTTTTTTTGTGCTATTTTCTACTATCATACTACCTCGATCTGTCTTCAACCGTTTTTCGCTTGTAACCTAATTCCTGTTCCCGTCTAAGCCAGATTGATTGAAGGCGATATAATTCCATGCGATCAATAGTAAATGATCCATTGCTGACCTTAATTCCCAAACTTTTGTTTGCTATGTCCGGATAAAACAGTCTTGTAAAGACTACATCGCCCCGGTTTACGAAGATTTCAATAGAACTGCGATCAATTATGAAATGTAATTTCAGCTTACCGTTCCTGGTGTCAACCGGTGCTTTACTCTTCATAAAATGCAACTCCCCATTACTGTATCGCAGATGCTCCCCGCGAATATCAAAAATCAGTTCCTGCGTCTTGCTTACATCCAATTCGGCAATAATTTCAAACACATCACCTTTTATCGACTTCAGAGGGTCATCAGAGGGTGTGTAGGTCTTATCTTTCCAGAAATGAGCCTCCGAGCGAAGTTGTTTGATACCTTTAATCGGTGTTCGACATAGGCGTAGTTCACCATCAATGGTTTGCAAAGTAAGTTCGACGGGAAATGTAAGCTGCTGGCTCCAAGTTCGAGTATGATTGGACGGCCCCATCAGAAAACCTATCTGATAAAATGGTCCGTCGCCTTCATACGTTTCTTTCCAGGTTTGCATCGCGTATTGATCTTTTCCCCGGGTATAAGGCCGGTTTCCCTCCACTTGAATAGTGATTGGGAATTCTTCGCCCATCAACTTCTTTTTCCCGTCCGGCAAAAACCTAGTCCCGTCGAACAATCCCACGTAGTACGAGCCATTGGCCTCGGATAGCACCCATTTTTTATTAGCTACGTTGCCATCAACGGGCATTTCAAGTATTTCCGGACATTCGTAGAATCCCTCCTGCTTACTAAGGAACTGCCAGTCAGTCAGATTTTCAGATTTGTAAAATGAAAATCCAGGTGAGTCATAAATGACCATCCGCCAGGAATTGTCAGGTTTATACCAGAATACATACGGGTCCCTCACACCGTCCCGACCCGGTAAAATCGGATTGTTTTTGTGCCGTATCCAGGTTTTGCCTTCATCCCGGCTGAATGCGAGCGACGCCCCGCGTCCATAGTCTGTATAAAAAACCACCAGTGTTTTGTCCGGTCCGTCAGTTAAGCCCAGGCTATTGTTCCAGTCAACGACGCCACTTCCGCTCCCAGGTCGGTTGTCCATAACAGAATTGGTAATTGGCGGATGCTGCTGCCAGAATACTGCATCCGTACTGGTAGCATATCCCCAGTTTTTGTTGTCTCTCCGTTGACGTGACCATTCATCGAACATGTAAAACAAATGGTACTTTCCCTTGTATTTGATCAGACCTGTCGCGTCGGCGATCTGGCCGGTGATAGGGGTATAGTGTACCTGTGGACGAAGGGGTTGATCATAATGCATGTTTTCAAAAACATCGTCGTAGGATATCCCATGGTCATCAGTTGGATTTTTTTTAATGACAGCCTGTCCGGAAATGCGGCAGTTTATGCACAGCAGGAATATAGCAATCCCACCCAAAGTAGCTTGGTTAAAATAACGGAACGACATGATTAACAAGTTTTTTTGTACGTAACTTTCCCGTATTGATCATCAATACCGGGTCAATTTTTATCGGCAGGCACGTGTGTTTTAATAGCCCGGATTTTGATCCGCCGCACTCAGCGCAGGATTATTGCTGATCTCTTCCTGCGGAATGGGATACAGTAGTCTTGCATCTATGAATTCCTGCTGTTTTTCTTTCTGGGATACGGACTTGATCGTTTTGGTGCGAATTAAGTCCCAGTAACGACGACGCTCCATCATGAACTCGTATGCTCGTTCTGTGAGCACCGCATTACGGAAGTCCTCTTTGGTCATACCCGTTGGGTAGTCAATCTCTGAAGGAGCGGTGAGGTCGTACCCGTAGCCTCTTCGCTTGATGATATTTAACCTCTCAAGGGCCATCGCAGACGGCCCGCCTTCGGTCATGGCTGCCGCTTCCGCATAGATGAGAAAGGCTTCTGCGAAACGCATCACCGGGACCGAGTATATCGCCAATCCATTCGGATCCTTGATGAATTTCTTAAAGAGGAGAGGCGTGGCGGAGGGGTTATCTATCCATTTCCCGTTTTCATTGTAACCCTCATAGATGTTGAAATGATAGCGCAGGTCCCGTGTATCCCAGTTCTTTATCAGTGACGATCCGGTATTCACATATAACACTGCACTACCGGTCCCCATATTATAAACGGGCGTATTGGGATAATGGCACCAGTCCACGAAGGTAGCAAACGGCGTCAGGTTGGGAGAATAATGCCAGGAAAAGACGTCCTCCGACGAAGTTTCGGCCGCAAATATTTTGTAGAAATCGGACTCTTTTTCAACCGTTACCAGTGAATACCTCCCACTTTTAATGATTTCGTCGGCTTTGTCCGCCGCATTTTTCCAATCTTCCAATCCAAGGTAGACATCTGCCAGGCGTAACTTTGCAGCCCATTGGGATACTCTGCCCGTAGCAGCTCCGACGGTTTCCGGCAAATCAGCCTCAGCGTTTTTTAGATCACTTATGATCTGCTCGTAAACCTGGGCGACCGGTGTCCTGGCTACGCCTATCTGGGTCAGGTCTGTCGTTTCCGACAGCTTGAGAGGCACTGCTCCCCAGTAACGTACAAGATTGATGTATGAGTCGGCTCGCAGGTAATAAGCCTCCGCCAGGATTTTCCTTTTTACCGTTTCGTCCATTTTAATAGCAGGTACTCGTTCCAGGACAATATTTGCCCGATTTACGATTCGGTAGAAACGCATCCACATTTCATTGCTCCTGCCCGTAACGACGGATTCAAACGGCTGATTCAGAATGTCTACAGGCGCCCATGAGCCTCTGCCCATGGCATAGTCTGTCGGAATCTCTTCGATCATGTATTGTCCTGCTGTGATCATATATTCCGCTCTTTCTCCATACACACTGAGAATAGCTCCTTCTGCATCTGCCTGCGTGTTGTAATAATTAGTCGGAGAGATAAAGCTTTTAGGGACCTCTTCCAGAACGTTTGCACAGGACCAGCCGACCATCAGGTATGCGATCAGCAGTATTATCTTTTTCATAAAATATAAGTTATTGATTAAAAACTTAGACTGAGACCCAATAGGAATGTTTTTGCACTGGGATACCCCCCCTGATCAATACCAATCCGCGCCCTGGATGCAGCATTTTGGTCATCGACAGCAACGGTATTAACCTCGGGATCCAAGCCAGGGTATTTGGTAAATGTGAACAGGTTTGCAGAAGATATGTAAATCCTGGCTTTGTTAAGCCACTGAGTTTTTAGTTCTGACATAGGAATATCATAGCTCAGCGTAATTGATTTAAGTCGCAAATAGCTCCCATCTTTGACAAATCTGTCAGAAACGGTGAAAGATGACGCACTGCTGATCTTGGGATATTTTGCGTTTGGATTGGGGTTCTCTGCTGTCCAGTAGTTGTCAACGATATCTACAAACTGATTCTGTCCGCGCTGAAAGGAGTTGAGATGTGTACCTGCCGTAGCCCAGAAAATATCGTTGCCCTGCGAGCCGTCCACAAATAAATTAAGACTAAACTCCCGGAAGATTAAAGTTGTGTTCAGGCTGGAGACAAATGTGGGATATGGATTTCCGATGATTGTTCTATCGTTGGCATTGACAATCCCATCCTGATTTATGTCAGCGTATTTAATTAACCCGTTATCATCTAATCCTGCTTCCTTATACCCGTAGAACATCCCAAAAGGGTGATCTTCGCGAATGATATTAGTTGCTGCAGAAAAAGGAAGATCCAGAGTTCCGGATTCAATGTCGCTCCCTTTCGAAAGCATCAGTACCTTGTTTCTGTTCGCAGAAAAATTTGTTGTAACATCCCATTTCAAGGGCCCCCGCAGAATCGTTGCATTTAAAGCGAACTCAAGCCCCTGATTTTGAATTTCCCCAAGGTTATCTAACGTGGATGTAAAACCGGATGAGGAAGGAGTGGGTACCGTCGCAAGCAGACTAGAGGTTTTTTTTCGATAATAGTCAAAAGTCATATTCATTCGATTACCCCATAAGCTAAGATCAAAACCAAGGTCAAGTTGACGTGTCTCTTCCCATTTTAACCCGGCATTACTCACTCCACTTGGTGCCCAGCCCACCAGTAGATTATCTCCTTCAGCAATATACCGAACTGTTGATAAGCGACTCAGCGATTGATAAGGACTTAATGCGGTATTACCCGTAACTCCATAACTGGCTCGCAGCTTCAGGTCGCTGATCTGGCTGATGCCTTGCATAAACGGCTCGTCTGAGACCCGCCAGCCAAGGGCGCCAGATGGAAATATCCCCCATTTATTGTTGGCTCCAAAACGTGACGAACCGTCTACTCGGATACTTGCGGTAACCAAATATTTACTCTTGTAGGCATAGTTGACCCTACCCAAACCGGAGAGGAGCACCCACTGCGATAAACCGTTTACAGGCGCGTTAAATGTGTTCGCTCCGTTCAAATTTAAATTCTCGGTAATATTGGTGGTTAATCCCGTTACGCTTGCCGTCTGGTTTCTGGAAGAAAAGGTTTGATAGGTACCGCCGCCAACCAGATTAATGGAGTGATGCTCATTGAAAATCCGGGCATAGGTTAGCGTATTCTCACTCACAAACGAACTTTCATAGCCGTATCCATCGGAAGCGAAGCCTCGGTCTGCCGGATAAATCACAGGGGTGAAATTGTCATTGGTACGAAAGCTGTATTCAAGACCTGCCAGGGACCGGAATGCCAGACCATCCAGCAGCCGGAGGTCCAGTGTCGTGTTTGCCAGGATTTTATTGGTCAATGCCCTGTCTTTTCTGGGAGACAAAAACAAAACAGGATTTTGCATATCCGTTGATCCAAAGAAGTAAGCCGATTCAATCCTGGTTGGCAGACCAGATGCATCGTAAACAGAAAGTGTTGGCGGAGCCGAAAGCGCACCCGATAACATCGTTTTTCCATAGGCCCCGTTATCAATTGGGGTATTAAACCCTTCCCGCCTCGATAAGGTAATGTTTTCTGATATACTAATCCGTTTATTCAGTTCTTGCTGAAGCCGGAGATTAAGCGCGCCATTTTTCGCAGACGTGTTCTCAATTATACCCTCTTTGCTAAAAAAATTACCTGACAGAAAATAGGAGCTTTTCTCGCTGCTTCCACTAAAGGACAGGGTATGGTTTTGAACCGGAGCAGTACGAAAGATTTCATTTTGCCAGTCGGTGTCCAGATCATGGATTTGATTTACATCAAAGTAAGGATTCTGTCCCTCATTTTTTAGCCACTCGTTAGCAATCACAGCATACTGACCGGCATTTAATACCCGATATCTATTTACTTCTTTTTGAAAACCATAGTAACTATCGATACTGATTTTTCCTTTCTGCCCTTTGAGCCCTTTTCGTGTCGTGATAATAATGACACCATTGGCCCCTCTGGCCCCATAAATAGCGGTAGCAGAAGCATCTTTCAAAATATCCATTGTCTCGACCTCAAACGAGCTCAAAAAATCAGCTCCGCCAATCAAAGGCACTCCATCAACCACATACAGGGGATCATTACTTCCAATCATAGAATTAGCCCCGCGTATTCTTACTTCAACCCGGGACGAAGGATTTCCCGAATTCTGTCTGATTTCGACTCCTGTGGCGCGTCCCTTCAGTGCCATTGTAGGCCCGAAAGTAGGAATCGCGGTAAGTTCTTTGGATGCTACCTGAGCCACTGATCCGGTAATGTCAGCTTTTTTCTGAACACCGTACCCCACCACCACTACTTCCTCGAGCGATTTTTCGTCTATTGAAAGTACGACATCAACGGCGGTACGGCTTCCTACCTGGAGCTCCTGGCTCAAAAATCCTACGAATGAAAAAATGAGGGTATTGTCGCCGTCAGGAAGCACGAGCTCATATGTTCCTGCTGCATCGCTGATCGTCCCCCGTTGGGTTCCTTTCAGGACGATGCTTACTCCCGGCAGCCCGTCCCCGTTTTCGTCGGTAACTTTTCCGGTAACGGTACGGTCCGGCGGTGGCTGGGTGAAGTCGGCATGCGATGCTTCTTCCCTGGCATAAATAGGATGGGGGCGACTGTCACTCAGCAAAATGTACTTTCCCGATACTTCGTACCGGATACCGAGTGGCCGAAACATCTTGTCCAGCAAATTTCCCAGTGTTTCCTGCTCGGAATGAACATTTACCTTCTGTCCGGCTTTAATTACCTGGGGACTGAACACAAATTTGATAGCGGCCTGCTTTTCAATCTTCCGGAGCGCCTTGCTGATTTCCTGGGCTTCTACGTGTAGGGAGATGGGTTTCTCCAGTACCTGCGCCTCCAGGTCTGCCGCTGCTGACATGCCGGTAAATACCAGTAACAGAACAATTTGCATGGAGGATATTCGCATGACTTTTCGCCAAAAGGCTAGGTTTAGTAAGGGGTGTTCCATAAATTTACATTGTTTTTGTTAAGCATTTGATAAAAACGATCTTCCCGGAAATACACCATTGGTGTTCCTTCTTATACGGTAATCCGGGGAGTGTAGCGGGTCTGTAATGTGCCAGCATTACAGACCTTTTCGGTACTTGGATTCAGGTACTATCGGGGTTGGTTGAACGATCTCTGACTACAGTTTTACAGTTGGTTACAGCCTCTGCTGGTGATAATTACCTGGGCATCGACCACTTCGTAGCTGGCGCGTATGACTTTGCAGATCATATCCAGCTTTTCATACAGTGTTTCATTCTCGAGCGGGGCCGTAATCGTACAGCCGGCCAGCAGTTCGGCATTGTAGATAATCGGAATACCGTATCCTTCTTCTAGAACCTGGAAAACCTGCGCGACGGGAGTGTCCTGGAAATTGAAATCACTGGAACGCTTATTCGATGTCTTTACAATCCCCGGATTATCGATCAGGGTGCGGGTCAGCTTTTCCGGGGTCCGGGCGTAAACAGCCATCTGGTTAGGGGTCAGGATAAGCCCTTCACTCTGAACAGAGGAATGCAGCGACGGCCTGACCGTCTGCACTGAAACCTTTCCCGTAACTACTTTAACGGTTACGTCAGCTCCCGTTTCATACGCTTTGATCGTGAAACTGGTTCCCAGGACCCTGGTCACAATCTCATTGGCATAGACCAGGAAAGGCTGCCCTCTGTTGTGGCTGATGTCGAAGAAGGCTTCTCCCGACAGCATCACCTCCCGTTTATCCGTGGCAAACACGGCCGGATAACGCAGCCGGCTGTCCGGCTGAAGGGTGATAAGGGATCCGTCACTCAGGCTCAGGGTAAGGGGCTGCGTGGAATTGTTTATTTTTTCAATCATTCTGCCGGCTTCATCTGCTACCGTAACCGGGTAGGAGGGGGCTACTTCGCCGGTCCGTGCGAAATACCAGGTTAATCCCGACAGCAGGACGATGGCTGCTGCAAATTTCCAAACGGACCGGAAGGGTTTCTCAGCGGCTTCTTCCGGTGCTGCCGCGTCCATAATCTGGCGGATTTTCTCTGACAGGCGCTGGGCGCCGATCTTTTCATGTGTCATGTCCAGGGCCTTCAGCACATAAATGGCCTGGTCGATCATTTCCTGTTTTTCGGGATGCGTCTCCTGCCATCGGGTCCAGAAGGTATCTTCGTCGGGAAGTTCTCCACTCACCCATTTGCGGAAATAATCGTCCAGTACAAGCTCTTCCAGTGAGCAGTTGCTATAGTCCATGTTTTGATAGGTTGCTTACTACTAATAGGGGCGTATTTTCAGTTTGTACTGAATCTATTTTGAAAAAGGCGGCAATATTACCGGTGCCACGCCGTCTGAAGGTCGCGGATGGCCGTATGAATGAGGTTCCGAACGGACTGATAATTGATAGCCATCATTTTCGAAATCTCTTCGTAATTCATTTCCTGGTAAAATTTCAGGTAGATCGCTTCCCGCTGCCGTTTGCTCAGTTTGGAAAGCACTTCCTTGAGCTTCAGGAGCCGGAGTTCTGTGGCTTCCGATTCGATAATCTGGGTCTCGATCGAAAATTCCCCGGTAAACTCCATCGTTCCGGAGGTTTCGTCTTCGTATACCCAACGGTCCTGCGATTTTTTTTCCGCATGGATTTTCCGGCGGAGCGCTTTCAGCAGGTAGAATTTTACGTGATCGGTCTCTCCCAGAAAGGCACGCCGCCGCCACAAATCCAGGAAAAGGTCCTGTATGCAGTCTTCTACCAGTGCAGGATCCCGGGCAAGCTTGGTGCCGTAGTTGTATAAGAGCTCGTAGAAAAGTAACGCAAGACTATTGAATGCCCCCTTATCGCCCCGCCGGAAAGCGATCCATAGTTCAGCAGTTTCAGCAGGATTGGGCATAAAGTCGAATTGCAAACGAGTTGTCTCATTTATAATAGGAGCAAAATGGTAGTATGTACTGAATTAATTTTATTTTTTTAGGCAGGAGGGCAACGGGGAATGGGCAACCCGCAAACCCGCAAACCCGTAGAGACGTAAGGCCTTACGTCTGGCCTTACGTCTGAAATAACGTCTGAAATAACGTCTGAAACAACGTCAGGCATCACGTCCGGAACGGCAGAGACGTCGTATACCACGTCTCTGCCGTTCCGGACATTATTTCAATGATTTAATATAAAGGACCACCGATTCGATTTCACCATCAGAAAGCACGCCGACATACGACGGCATTTCCCCGCTATAGCCTTTTACATGTTTGGCAGTGGGCGCCAGGATCGATTCTTTCAGATACGCTTCATCGGCGATGGCCGTGGCGCCGTCCACAAATTCACGCTGCTTCTGATAAAGCCCCTGGAATGGCGGACCGTACATGCCTTCGGTTTGGGTACCGGCCGAATGGCAGCCGGCACAGGCCATTTTCTGGAAAATTTCTTCTCCTTTTTTCACCGATATTTCTTCTTCACCGTGTGCGGCCGCCCGCGCGATGGCTTCTGTGTCTTTTAGTAAGCCATAGGCTATTTCCCGGAAGCCATAGGAGGTCAGGGTGAGCGGGCTCAGGTCGTTCACTGTTAACCAGAAACCGTCTTTTACCGGTGCGCCGTCCCCGGCGGTCAGGTTGTAGGTAACCTCCATTTGCATCACTTCCGCCATATTCGGGACAAGCAGGAAGACGGCTTTCCGATCGGCAGACAGGTAGGACCCCAGCACCGGGAGCGATTCCTGCCCGGCGGTGCCATCCAGCTTGTAATGGCCGGAACCGTATTCCTGGGTGCGCAGGTAATTCCAGCGCTTGACTAAAAAGTTAGCCGGGTTTTCAGCTGTTTCTTTGCTGATTTCAGAGTCGAATTGTAAGACGATCCCCTCGGTGCCGGCTTCGAACTTATTGGGCATATAGCTCGGCTTGCCGGTGTAGCGCAGCCGGAGCAGTGCGCTAACGCCGTTAGAGCTGGATCCCCAGAGGTTAAACCCGGCAATGTACAGTTGTCCGTCGCGGGGGTTGACGGTCCCTTTGGAAGTGGGAGCCGGATAATGGCCGGGGATTACGGTGATTCCGCCCTGGATGGCGTTGGCCGTGGTATCGAATAATACCCGCAGCAAACCGGGTCGCCCGAAGGAAAAATGGATGAGGTTTTCACTGAGCGGTCCCATTTTATTGCCGGTGATCCAGGCCTGGCTGATGGCCGAACGGTCAACGTTATGAGGGATCCAGGTCAGCGGGGCGGCAATCTCCGGGTTGTCGTCACGGTGCGCAGTCGGCGGCACGCCGTAATAGTCTCCTTTTTTGATGAGGTAAAGAGGGGTGGAAGGCACGAAATTGCCTTGTTGGTCAGAGGAGGTAAGCACACCGGTTTTAGGGTGCATACCGATATAAGGACCCCGTAAGCCGGTGGCCAGTACTTCTATCGCACTGCCGTCCCGGGCAACTTTCAGAATCGTGCCGTCGAGGGAAGAACCGGCCCGGAAACCTTTGGCAATCGGTTTGCTGTAACCCGGACCATTACTGAGAGCGCCTCCCTTGGCAATGTAAAAACAATCGTCAGGACCGAGGATGAGATCGGCGGCCCATTCCCTGGATTCCGGGGACTGGGGCATGACGTTGGAGAAATTCTCATAAAAGTCGGCCATGCCGTCGTGGTTAAGATCCACCAATCGCACAATGCCCTCTTTCCCGAAAACATACACATCATTATTACGGATTTCAACACTCATCGGTTCATGAATGCCGGAGGCAAACCGGTGCCATTTTAAATTACCCAGTTTCTGATCAATATTTTCTACGATCCAGACATCGCCGGAGAAGGTTACTACTGCCGCCCTTCCGTCTTGCCAGAATGCAATATCTGCAGCCCGGACATTCCGTTTCCACGGGTTGGGCAGGGGGAGGGTGAGGATGTCCGTTACAAAAGCAGCCGTGTCGGGGGATAGCTGTCCGCGGGTAAACACCGGTTCTTCCCAAAGATTGGGACCGCCGTTATGAAAATCAGGTAACGGGAGCTTCTTGTTTTTCAATAGCTGCTTAAAGGCATCGAGCTGGTCAGCAGGGCCCTTCCAGATGGCAACAGTTGCTTCGGAAGCGCTCGTTTCGGAAGCAGGAAACTGGACGGTCAGGTAGCGGGTGTCGTATACCCGCGGAATCGGCCGGGACGTGACAGGTTCCAGTACTCCGATGGCCGTCACGGTATCCTTTGCAGGGCCATGGAAGACATACGCAACCGATCCGTCTATCTGGTGACCAGTGGCATTGCGGACCTCCGCGAGGGTTAAGAACAAGTCTTCCGCAGGCGCTTCCAGCCGGAAGGTACGGGTGAAAACAGTCCCTCCCGGGAAGCGCATGCTGCCGGGCATTTCGTAAACGGGAGTATTCCCTACGGAATAGTTCAGGATAGCCTTGTTCTGGTAGACAAACGCGCCGATCCACCGGGCGGTGGTCGCCGGAAGCGGGCCCCAGACATGGTGTTCGGGGTCGCCTGCACCTTCCCGGATATCCTCAAACACAGGTTTTCCGGTTGACCAGCCCTGATAGAGGCCAGTGGCATGCTGCGGGTCTCCTCCGATGATCGGATTTTTATTGTTTTTGTTAAAATATTCTTTGTAAGAGATTTGCGGCATCAGGAACATAGGCAGGAATTCTCCCGTCCAGGCAACCGTCCAGCGCATCATGTCCGTGTCAAAACAGGCATAACTGCTGTCTCCCAGCTGCAGCGCCAGCGTACGGGCCGACAGGTTATTGTCCGGAAAAGAAGGCCCCAGTTTCCGGGCGTCCATCGACGTGGAAATGTACGGGAAGTCGGGCTCTATAAAGTTTGCCAGTTGTAACGAGTCGAAGTTGTTTTCAGAAATGAGTGCCGGCCTGTTGGTCACACAACGGGTTAGAAATAGCGAACCTGCCAGTACCAGACAGCCGGCTAAAAGAAGAAACTGTAGGGAAGTTTTTTTTAGAAAGGACATTTAGAATATTCAGGTTAAACAGGTTTTGGTTGAAACAGCAATTTGGAAAACAGGCCGACCGCCTGTCGCTTGGGTAACCCTGATCAACTGGTCACTGCGGGGCTTGGTTTTCCAGTAATTTCCCTCACCCGGCCACTGATTTACCACGAACGGCAAAATCGGGGACTAAGGTAGTGATATTATAAAAAGGTGTGATAGGATTAATCCGACAATTGCTGTCATTTTGTCGGCGGGATAGCGATGCGAGGTGCGAACCGCCACTTACGAGCCATTTTCTTCCAGTTATCGAATGCCCTCCCCCGGTTATTAATTGGCGCTATCGTTACAAGCTGCCGTGCCGTAATTTTAGATTCGGCCCGGGACTTTTGCAAGCAAATTGCCCGCAGGAGAAACGGCCGGCCGCATTGTGTTTGAAATAGAATGATAACCGTTTAGCTACTTACGCGTATGAAAAAGTTGACCCGGCTGATTATCAGTGCATTGTTAATACCCCTTCTGACTGCCGAGGCCCAGAATGTGGGCATCGGTACCGCAGACCCCCAGGCGCTTCTGCATGTAAACGACGGAAGCGTGCTGTTTAGCGCCGCCGGAACCGTGCCCGTTACAGCGCCTGCCCCCCCTTTGCAGGGCGCCGGCAGGCGCGTGATGTGGTATCCGGGGAAAGCCGCCTTCCGGGCTGGTTACGTGGAGTCCACTCAGTGGAATACCAATACTATCGGTAATTTTTCTACCGCTATGGGAGCGAATACCATAGCGTCCGGGAGCAGCAGTTTTGCGGTCGGGAACAGCACCGCGGCGACCGGAAATTACGCGGCTGCCTTAGGATCGCTGTCTACAGCCTCCGGTCATGTGTCGACAGCAATGGGCTACAATACCACGGCATCGGGATTTCATGCGGTTGCCGCGGGACACAATACCACGGCTTCGGGTGACTATGCCACTGCGATGGGGTACTTTACGGTCGCATCCGGGGAGAGTGCTGTAGCCCTGGGACGGGGAACAGCAGCTTCTGGTAATTTCTCGACGGCTATCGGAAGAGGTGTTTCTACGGCAGGCCAGGCAGGAGCCTTTATTGTCGGCGATGACCGGGAGGGGCCTCTCAGCAGTACGGCTCCCAACCAGATGACCATGCGTTTTGACGGCGGCTACCGGTTGTTTACCAATGCCGCGGCTACCGAGGGGGCGACGATCACCCCGAACGGAGATATGATCGTGAACGGCTCTGCGGCGACGGGCCCGGTTCCGGTGGCCGGGGCCGGGCGCCGGATGATGTGGTATGCCGGGAAAAACGCTTTCCGGGCCGGGCAGGTCAGCGGGGACCACTGGGATACGGATAATGTCGGAACCCGTTCCATCGCGATGGGATATAATGTAACGGCATCCGGAGGGACCTCGGTTGCGCTGGGGGAAAGTACTACGGCATCCGGGACCGGCGCTGTCGCGTTGGGACGGAGTACTGCTGCCACCAATACCTATGCCACTGCGATGGGGAATGTTACCGTGGCTTCGGGAGGAGGTGCAACGGCAATGGGACGGGAAACACTGGCTTCCGGCAACAATGCCACCTCGATGGGACACGCTACCATCGCCCAGGCCTATGCCAGCGTTGCATTGGGAACGTTTAACGTTGCCGCCGGAAATGCCGCGATCGCGGTTGCCGGGGATCCGGTCCTGGTGGTGGGCAACGGGACGACCAACGTCAATCGCAGCAATGCCCTGACCCTGTTACGGAATGGCGACCTGACCATCGCCGGCACGCTTTCGCAGAGCAGTGATGCGCGGCTTAAGAAGGAGATTGTTCCACTGACCGGCAGTCTCGAAAAGCTGGCTGCGGTCAGTGGGTACCATTATTATTGGAAAGCGCCGGAAAAACGGGGCAGCAGCCTTCAGACCGGCTTGCTGGCACAGGAAGTAGAAACGCATTTCCCGGAACTGGTTGTTGAAAATACACAAGGAATGAAAAGTGTTGCCTACACCGGTTTGATTCCTCATCTGGTGGAAGGGGTTAAGGAGCTGAAAAGGGCGAATGAGGAATTGAAACGGGAGAATGAACAGCTGCGGCTGGTAGTCGCTGCCCTGGAGGAAAAAGGAATCGCCGGCCAGGGAGACTTGCTACGGGAATTCAGCAAACGCCTGGAGCAGCTGGAAGCGCGTTTAAACACAGGAGATGCCCCGCTGCCGTCATACGTATCTGCCAACCTGATGGACCCCTAACAAAGGAGCTACAAAACGAACTTCGACCAAGCATTACGTACGTTAAACCTGATAACCATGAGAAAGCTTTTATTGCTCGCCCTGACAGGACTACTGGTTCGGCAGGCGGCAGGGCAATTCAGTGTGGAGGACGCGGGGATTTTTTTCCTGGAACCCGGAGCGCTCGTTTCCATTGACGGTCTCACCCTGGAACCTTCCGCGGCACTTACGCTTACCGATGTCACTATTACACGCAGCAGCGACCCTGTCGGTTCGTCCATCCCGCACGGCCAGAGCATTGAACGGGTTTATAATTTCTCGGTTCCGGTCAGCTTTACCGGAACCCTGGGGGTCGGTTACGCCGGGACGGAGCTCAACGGACTTACAGAGACTACCCTGCAAGTGGGCACCCGCAGCGAGTCCGACAGGCTGCTGGCAAGGGCTGTCACCGGCAATGTCGACCCGGTAGCCAAAAGGGTCGCCGCGGTTTATTCCGCTCCTGTGCAGCTGGGGCAGGTCACTGCCCTGGCGGGTGCTGTTCATGTTGCCCCCAAAGTGTTTTTGCAGGGGGCCTACAATGCTGCCTCCGGCCGCCATAAAGATGTAAATTCGTCCTGGATGGAGGTACTGGGCCTCCATGCGCTGGACCAGCCTTACAATTACCCGGTCGCGGGCGACTATAACGGCAGTGAATCGGCAACAGAATTTGGCCCGGATTTCGTCTTTGCCAGCACCGGCAGCGATACAGACATTCTGGATTGGGTACTGCTGGAATTGAGGGACACGGAGGCAGGTGTTCCTGAAGGCCGGCGTGCGGCATTTATTCTGGAAAACGGACAGGTGGTGGATGTCGATGGAAAGTCGCCGGTAGCCTTTGTAAATGTTACCCCCGGCGCCTACTGGCTGACCGTACGCCATCGTAATCACCTGTCGGTAAGGAGTGCAGCGACCCTTCTGTTGGAAACGAATCCCGTAGTATATGATTTTACGACCGCCCAGGAAGCCGCTTATCAGAATCCGGCCATCAGCAGCAACGCGGCAATGAAGGTCGTGGGCGAAGGCAGGTTTGGGTTGTGGGGAGGGAATGTGAATGGCAACGGTATTGTTAACTACGGCGCGATCGGATCGGACCGGTACGCACTGCTTACCTGGCCGGATATAGGGCCTGGTCATCAGCTGGGACTGAATAATATATTAACCAGCCAACTGACGGGTGTCTATGCGAATTCGGATGTGAATATGAACGGCACGATCAATTATGGGTCGATAGGTTCCGACAGGTATTTTATACTTAACAATGTTTTGAACAATCAGTTGACAGTGCCGGTAAGTCAGCATTGAGGGCGGTTGTCAAAATACGATGGGTGAGCGGCGTCGAACCCAGGAGCTGAGTCCACAGCTATCGGCTTTCAGCTATCAGCTATCGGAAAAATACGATGGGTGGATGGGTGAGCGACGTCGAACCCAGGAGCTGAGTCCACAGCTATCGGCTTTCAGCTATCAGCTATCGG
>JBEBSD010000080.1:0-28460 GCA_040394475.1 Telluribacter humicola
ATAAATTACGAAAAGTAGGTGGCGGAGAAAAAGGAGTTTTTAGAGATGCCATCTACACCAAAATCACCGTCTGAAAGGTTTTCTAAAATCACACCTCTCAGCTTTTGGGCAAATTCTTCGTCAAGCCCCTTCAATGTCGGCAGGCCGGATTCGGTTGATGCGCCCCAGGTGTACTGCAACCTGGCGGCCTCCCTGATACGGAACTGTGTTCTGATTTTTGCTTCGAGAATTTTGAAGTCAAACGGCTTCAGCAGATAGTCGTCCGCGCCGGATTCAAACCCTTCCAGTATCTGTCCGGTGGCCGCTCCCGTCGCTATCAGTATAACGGGAATATGTCTGCTATTGAAGTCACTCCGGAGTTTTCTGCAAACTTCAAAGCCATTCATTTCGGGCACCGCCACGTCGCAAACAATAATGTCGGGCATGTGTCTTTGTGCTATCGCGAGCCCCTCCCGGCCATTGGCAGCTTCAAGCAGCCGATAGTTGTGGCGGAAAAACTCAACGATGAGCAACCGTAATTCGTCATTGTCGTCTATGATCAGAAGTGTTGTTTCACCGCCTGTCGTTACAGCATGCTCTTCTGCTATTGAATAATCGCTTACCGGCGCCGGTAGAGCGGCCATTTCAGCTTCTTTTTTAAGAGCCTCCCTTCCACGGAACAGGTGTAGCAGCAAGTAGATTGATCCCCCGCAAATCAGCAGGAAGCCTAAAGACACAAACCACGTTTCCCGCCAAATGGGTAAACTCAGTATTGGCGAACGTGCATCAGGCTGGTGAAGCCACAGGCAAAATACCGATAGTTGGATAATAAGAAAAGATTTCAAGGGGAACAGGCAGGTGATAGGTCAAAGCTTTCTTATGGAGTTCAGTTTGATTGCGGACAAACTTAAATACCTCGAAATCCTTTTGCATCACACCCCTGCCCTCCAGGGAAAGTTATACAAGAAATATGTATGAAATAGACAAGATAGTAACCAGGTAATTCGACTTGCAACGGGTGCTTTAAGGCAAATCGAACTCTTGGGATATTGCAACAGGACCTTGGCAAAACCGGCGGGCTGAACCTGACCAAGCTCGCGTCTGGTCTGTAAATTCTGCATAATTAAGTCCGCTGGCGGCCAGGTTCAGACGACTACAGTTGCAGTGAAAAAGAGATATATTTTAGCGTTGAACGGATGTTTCGTTAGCCGGCACGCTGTCCTCTTATCTCTTTCGGTTTTTGTCCGAAAACTTTTTTGAATTCATTACTGAAATACCTGCTGTCATAGCCGATGATCGCGGCCACTTCGCTGACGTTGTAAACGCCGGATTCCAGCAGCTTCCTGGCTTCATTGAACCGGATCGTTTTCATAAAATCGTTTACCGTCATGCCTGTCAGCGAACGTATTTTCCGGTAAAGCACCGACACACTCATGCCTACTTGTACGGCGAGTTCGTTGACGCCGAAGTTGGGGCTGGAAATGTTCTCCCTCACAAGACCTCTCAGTTTCGCGAGGAAGGCCTCGTTCACGTCCTGCGCAATATTGTTGCCGGTTTCGGGTTCCGCCAGCACCACCTGCCGGTAGTGCTCCTTCATATCGTCGCGCCGGCGGATGAGGTTGCTGATTTTCAGCGAAACAATGCGCGGGTCGAACGGCTTGATCAGATAATCGTCCGCGCCGGCTGCCAGTCCTTCGATGATCTGTTCATTCTGCGTCCTGGCTGTTAACAAAACGATGGGAATGTGACTGGTATTGATGTCGTTTTTTAAATTCCGGCATACTTCCAGACCGTTCATTTCCGGCATCATTACATCACACAGGATTAAGTCGGGGATGTGTTCTTTGGCCTGTTCCAGGCCGTGGCGGCCGTTTTCGGCTTCAATAGTGCTGAACATTCCTTCGAAGAGTTCCCGGATAAATGCGCGTAATTCATCGTTGTCTTCGATGATCAGGATGGTGTTGTGCAGCTTGTCCCCTGCAACGTGGGCCGCTGCCGGCGCCACCTGCTGTCCGGCGAACATTCCGGTCACATAATCTTCGTTCTTTGCCGCGATCTGGTCCGGTGAAAAATGCCGGTTTTCGCGGAGCAAACGGATGGTCAGGCTGGTGCCGCCGGTTGTAGATCCCGTGCCCAGCCGGCTTTCGGCAGTGAGGTAGCCGCGGTGCCGCTCGACAATGCTTTTCGAAAGTGCCAGCCCAATGCCGTAGCCTGGTTTTCCGGAGTCGGCCTGGTAGTAGTAAGTGAACAGTTTTTTGAGGTGCCCGGGGGAAATGCCGTTGCCGGTATCCTCTACGGTTATGGTCACTTCATTGGAAATCTCGGTGATACGAACTGAAACCTTCCCGCCGTTGGGTGTGAACTTATAGGCGTTGCTCAGCAAGTTGTAGAATACCTTTTGCATCTGGGCAATGTCAAACCACAGGAGCACCGGAGTATCGGGGCAAATCAGCGAAGTCTCGATGTCCTTGTCGCGGCCGACGTGTTCAAATGCAGCGATGACGCTTTTGATAGTCTTTACCACCTCATGCTCACGTACGAGGAGCTGTGTGCCTCCGCTCTGGATTTTACGGAAATCGAGCAATTCATTGACGAGCAGCATCAATCGGTCGGAATTGCTTCTTGCGGAATTGAGGTTATGTTCCACATTTCCTCCCTCCCGAAGCTGCGCGTGGGCCTTTTCCAACGGCCCGCTGATCAGCGAAAGGTGGGTCCGGATTTCATGCGATACATTGGTGAAGAAGTCCAGTTTGACCTGATTCAGCGCATTTTCCTTCCTGAACGAGTTTCGCAGCCAGAAAAAGCGGGTAATGGCATACACGGCCGCTGCGAATAACAAAAGATAGAAAAGGTAGGCATACCAGGTTTTCCACCAGGGTGGGAGGATGGTGATCTTGAGCTTCAGCGGCTCTTTCATCCAGAAACCGTCACCGTTGGCAGCTTTGACCTGGAAAGTATAGGCTCCCGGCGGCAGGTTTGTGTAGGTGGCGGACGGGCTTTCAACGTAATTCCAGTCCCGGTCTATGCCGTCGATTTTGTAGGCGTATTTATTGTGAGCAGCGCGTACATAATTCAGCAATGCGAAGTCTATCGTAAAAATGCTCTGGTCGTGTCGGAAAGTGATCTCTTTTGTTTTCCAGAGTGGTTCCGGCAGGAGTCCCGTACTATCACCGGTGGCAACTTCCTTGTTGTACAGTTTCAGAGAAGTAAGCACGACCGGGGTTGATGTATCGTCATTCACTGCAATAGCCGCCGGGTCGAACGAAAACATCCCCGCATTTGTGCTAAAATAAAGATTTCCATCAGAATCAGTCGTCCCGTAGCCCTGAAACAACAGACCATTTTGCGGCAAACCATCGTCATAGCCATACGATTGAAGCGTCCTTTTTTGGGGATGGTATCTATACAGCTTATGCGCGGAATTGAGCCACAGATAGCCCTGATCATCCGGTACAACATCTTTTATGTAGCCGCCCGGGACATCTGCATTCGGCTCAAACCTGTTGTTTTCCGAATGGTATTGAAAAAGTGAGGTCGTGCCCGCAGCCCAGATAGTTCCGGACAGGTCCTCGGCTATCCGCCAAAAGTACTCGGCCCTTTTGGGGCCAACGGGGATTCTCTCTAACGGTGGTGTCGGCGAGGTACTGTTTTTTGAATCAACACGGTAAATTTCATTCGCACCACCTATCCAGATATTGCGTCGGGAGTCTTCGTAGATACTTCGAACGCTGATGTTCGGGGTTGCCTGCCTGACGAATGTGCCCCGCTTTTGATCGAACAAAAGCAACCCATAATAACCTCCAATCCAGAAGCGTTTGTAGCTGTCCGTAAAGATGGCAAAGGTTCTGTCGTTGATTGGCGCAGATTCCCCCTCTATTGTAAGTGGGTAATGCTGATAACTCCCGGTACGGAGATTAAAACTGGTCAATACGGAATAGCCGGCGCCCCATAGCACATTATTTTCGTCCAGATAGAAAGAATAGTAGTCGGCCTCTTTCGGAAGTTTCAGGTTGAATGTCGAGGGGCTCCTGCCATCGGCGCCAAAGACAAGAAGTTTGTCCAGGTTATCAGAAATGGTCCAGACTCGTTTTGTCCTGCTTCCCCCCAACCATGCATTTGAGAACGACCGGTTCCGTAAATCATTGGCGGCAAATGGCCAGGATCTAAACCGGGGAGCGTCAAAATGGAGATTACTGACGCCGGCATAGAAGGAGCCGCACCAAAGCCCGCCTTGTCGGTCCAGGTACAGGGAGAAAATCGAGGTGTTGCCCAGGCTGTTCGGGTCGCCGGGTCGATTTACATACCAATCGGCTTGTAGGGTAAGCGGATCGAAATGAACAAGGCCTGAGGACGTTGCCATCCAGTAGCTGCCCTTGCCGTCCGGAACCATTTTGGACGCGTTGGGAAATTCACCAGTTGGTGTTTTCAGGCCCTCCACTAATTTGAAATTCTCGGTAACAGGATTGAATTGATATACGCCGCCGTTGCTTCCCAGCCAGATGGTACCGCTGTCGTCGGCATAGACAAAAATGAGTTCGCTAAGCTGGATCTGTGATTTCCCGGATGGAATTCGGTACAATCTGGGTTTGCTGCCATCATTTTGCATTTTTACCAACCCGTCGCCTGTTGCCATCCAGATGTTGCCGGCTTTATCCTCGGTAAGTGATCGTATTAACAGGGTACGACCGGAGAATTCAGTCTGCAAATGGCGCGTTATCCGGATTTTTCCGTGATCGTTTGTAATTCGTGACAACCCCTGTTGGGTCCCTGCCCAGATTTGTTTTTTCTGATCTATTATAACGCAGTTGACGGAATTGTCGGAGAGGGAATTGACATTCGTTGAATCATGCAGGAAATTCGTGAACGTATCTGTTTCCGGTTTGTAGAGATAGAGGCCGGATACTGTCGAAGCAATCCAAATATTTCCCTGGGAATCAGTTAACAGATCCCTGATGTGGCTGGGATTATTCTGTTTATCAGCATAGTATCGATTGAATGTTTTGCTGTTGTACCGATATAACCCGGCTTCGGTGCCAAACCACATGAAACCTTGCTTGTCCTGTGTAATTCCCAATGTGGTAGCTAAGGGAACTCCGTTTACTTCCCTGAAATTCTTAAAAACCTGTCCGTACGCCTTAATAAAAAATAGTAGGGGACAGACCAACAGGATCATTATACGCTGATAGACCGGCATGCGCGAACAGCTTTGTACGGGTGAAGTTTCGTCACTCGGCCAGTGACATAGACACAAAGAGCATCCAAGAGATCAAAAGTACGCAAAATCAATCCCGGAGCTAAAACTTTATCAAGAAATTCTTCTTTTGGCAAATCCTTTTTGTTCGGACTTGACTATAGCGATATTGGTTAAATAAAAATCAGTACTTATCATTGACGCCAGTAACGCAAAACGGTATGGAAGAGGGAGAAAAGAGCGGTGCCGCAGAACCGAATGAGATCAGGAAATTTGAAAGCCAAAACGTCGCCTGAATTAGCGCCGCCCGAAATGTTGCTACCACTATTCTACGACTACCTTTTTGACTACCGAGACAGCAGTTCCCCGGATATGCAACAGGTAAACCCCTTTAGGCAGCCTACTCAAATCTACCGGGATACTTCCCTCAAAAACCCGGGTTGTCCCAACCTCCCGCCCTATGAGGTCAAAAATTCTTAGCTGAGCTGTCTGGCTTGCCCCAACGTCTACCTGTATCAATCCGGACAACGTCGGGTTGGGATAAACACTGAAAATTGCATCATCACCAATAGTTTCAACTAAAACTGATTGTATGCCCGAATAAGAAAAGGTCTGATCTTCATCTACCATACGAAGACGGTAATACACCGTCTCTGAGAAATTAGCGGAGACAGCAGTCATTATATCCTTATGCGAATAATTCCAAATACCGGCAGTGCCATTCTCACGACTTTTAGCGTTTTGCACTCCCACTACTCCCCAGGATTTGGCATCAAAACTCCGTTCTATCTCAAAATGAGAAACATTGACCTCGCTCGTAGTGTTCCATGTAAGAAGTGTCTGATTCTCAACCCTTACGACTTTGAAATCAATAAGTATAACGGGCAGGGATTCATTCGGATCGTATTCAAAAGCTCCAATATCGATATAATTGTCTATTCTGCGATTATTTCCGCCCATGTCGAGATGGAAATCATACATACCGTCAAATGCGGAACCGGTATTGATTGCCGGACTTCCTTCAACCAAACGCAACGTATAAGGGTTTAATATGCTCCCATCCTCCAAATCCGTCACCAGGCCCGGGGGAGTATATAATTTGTTGCCAACTATCGATTGAACCAGATCCTCACCGTCTGTTCCGTAATAGTCGGGATTACTCTGAGCGGCAGAATTGCCGGTAAGAATACAGTTAACCATTAACTGATTCGTCCACTTTGTATACCAACCACCGCCGGAATAGCCCGCTGAATTTCCAGAAATAGTCACGTTATAGGGGCCCATCCAACCAGCGTTCACGTAAACACCTCCACCGTAGTGCGCTGCCTGATTTGCAGAAATTACTGAGTTATAAATGCTAATCCCACCTAAGTTGTGATACCATCCGCCTCCTTCTTCTGCAAAATTGTCTCTTACTATTACATTGTTGAGTCTTGCAAAAGAATTGTAGCTATATCCTCCGCCTCCCTGGTTATTATAAATCATAGAAGACCATAATGGAACTAAATCGAAGCTGGCTTCATTCGCATTTCCTCCTTCTACAATCAGCCCGTCAAGCGTAACTTGAGCTTCGAAAGGCTGCTGCCCGAACACTACAACATGAAAACTATTACCGTTATCCAGCACTCCATTGCCATCTATGTCCCCACTCAATATCGTTTTGTTTGCAACCCAGTCCCGATCCGGCCCTCCACCAGAGGGATAGCCACCCAGCACTGTCACTTTTTTTGCAGTGAAAGTAAATGCTTTGTCCCTGTCGTCTCTCCGATTGGTTATTTTCTGTTCCGGGAAGTAGGTGCCTTTAGCTACCAGAATTGTCTCCAGCCCCTCGCACGCGTTAGACATCTGCACAGCCTGTGCCAGCGAGGTCCCGTTTGACTGGTATTCGAAAGCTCCCAAATCAACGATCCAATTGGTAGTTCTGTTATTTCCGGCCAGATCAGTATTCCAGGTTGGTGGGAGAGCCGAGTTCTTTCCTTTGTCGATAACAGGGCTGCATGGGAGCAGGTTAAAATCACCCTGAGAAGTAGCCTTACTAAAATCCGGATCAGAACTATACGCTGCGATTACGGGATAAACAAAAGCAGGATTTAGAATTCCACTCAGATTGCCAAGTCCATCTTCGTAGGTTTGGTTTTCAACCAACGAATTTTCAAGGGAAAACTGACTAAATGGATTGAAGGTACTGGGGGAAGCATTATGAAAAAAAATACTATTGAAAATGGTAACAAAAGCGTTGCTAACCCACATAATCTCATATTCAGCAGCATTCCCGGCAATCGTGCAGTTCACGATAGTGACATTTGCCGTAACACTATAAACGCCTGCACCACGCTGAGCGACATTCCCGGTTATTTCCGAACTCAAAAAAACGCTGCTTCCATCGAACTGATACACGGCTCCTCCTCTTTCGGCTGTGTTCCCCCGAATGCTCACGTTCTCTAATAACAGCCCCGATATATAGGTGATATAAATTCCACCGCCGTTGATTTGGGCGTGATTATCCCAAATACGAACGTTTTTTATTCTCGGGTTTCCTTCTCCAATATGCAAACCACCGCCCATCCTTGCCCGGTTACCCCGGATTTCTATGTTCGCCACCACCGGGCTTCCGCTGACATTACGCCAGCCTCCGCCGAATTGCGCGTTATTTCCTGTAATAGTTAAATTTATCACGGTAGGGCTCGAGGTACCATTGTACCACCCGCCACCGTTCTGATAATAATTTGCAGACGGATGATCCGCATTTCCTCCGGTTAGGGTAAATCCGTCAATTACGCAATCAGAATTTACCGACGATCCGTCGGTAACCAGCACATGATACGAATTGTCGTCGTTGAATTCCGCCCCGTGCTGATCGTTTTGGTACAAATCTCCGCTAAGTATCGTTTGATGCCGGATCCAGTCACGTTGCGTGGAATCGCCTCCATCGGCTGGGAATCCTCCGAAAATTTTAATATTTTTTTGAACTCTGAAGGCGTTTTCTCTATTAAACGGCACCGGGAATGACGCGGTACTGGGCCTGTACGTCCCGGCTGCCACGAAAATCATATCACCATTACTCTCGTCAGACTCATTGATCATCGCCTGTAAGTCACCGGAGGCATCCTGGCAACTGGTTCCGTTGCTTGCCCCGGTAGCAGTAGCTTTTACGTACCGGATGTTTTGGGCTGACATGCCTGAGCCAAGAGTAGAAAAACATAGAATGAAGTAAAGGAATTTTTGCACAAAGGAGGGGTTTAAAATGATGCCTGTCGTTATCCGATCCCGGATTCAACATAACGGAAAAAACTCTGAACAGCGCAACTCGGGCATGAAAATGGTTCCTTTCCTGGCTGTTTCCTACTTTCCAGCCGATCCCCAAAAACACAGCACCCAAGTGCACCTAAATGGATTATCCGCCCAATTTACTCAACTTTAACAGATAACCCAACCATCGATTCGCTATACACAAAAAAACAGGGTTTTCGTGAGAAGATCCTATTCGTGCGCCCTAAGAGATTCGGGTCGAACACTTGATCTAAATAAGCATTTTACCTTAAAAATGGGCTAACTTTAGTTTTTGGAGATGCCCAGCAGTATTTTAAGTTATAGGATTAAACTTTGTTTTTCTTGTGTCACTACATAATAGCAAGTAGTGGTGAAGAAATTCCTGATATAAGGAACGGTGCTGATGATACCAACTGATGGCGGTGTAAACTTAATTGAGAATGTCCAGTTTAACATTACACGCAAAATAATTCATCGTAATATTGCGATTTATATTTTTTGTCATATTTTTGTGGCATGGGAGTTACGAAAACAGAAATATTCACCGAGCAGCAAAACCGCATTGCGGATCTGGCCAAGGCGTTTGCGCATCCGGCACGAGTAGCGATTTTGCAGCTGATTATTGCCCGTAAGGCATGTGTTTGTGGTGACTTGGTGGATGAATTGGAACTTGCCCAAGCGACAGTTTCCCAGCACTTGAAGGAGTTAAAACGAATTGGCATTATTCAGGGAGAGATTAACCCACCACGCGTTTGCTATTGCATTAATCCGCCTGTTTGGGAAGAAGCACGGCAAGCTTTCGGGGCTATATTTGAATCTTTTGAAGCGGTGACCTGCTGCAACTAGGCAGGTATTTTTTTATGTATATCAATCGTAATATTACATTATAGCGATAAGTTCTGAAATGAATCAATTGAATCCAATGACATGGCTAGCGTTTAAAAGTACGCTTGAACAAAATCCTGATTTGCACCTGCAATTCGAATACGAAGCGGGCAAGTTTGTTGATCGCTCGTTTCACATCACCGAGATCAAGCAGGCACCGATTGTCTCGGTGGACTGCGGCGGCGTTATGAATACGTGGACAGAAGTGATCGTGCAGCTTTGGGAACCGCCGGTAAAAGAAGCGGATCGTTCGATGCTGGTTAGTAAAGCTCTTAAAATTGTAAACCTGGTTGAAAAGTCGTTACCGCTGAACCCCAACGCGGTTGCGAAAATCGAATTTGGTAATTCTAAATTCGACACGCGCCAGATGTATCCGGGAGAATTTGTGACGGAAGGCGATAGCTTCACCGTCAAACTCGTACCGGATTTCACACAGTGCAAAGCACTCTCACGTAACCAGGTATGCACGACATCTACGGCAGCGGTCGTCTGTTGTGCGCCATCACCCGGAAAAGAGGAATTGGAGCTAATGGCAGCGGACGGTGCTGCCTGTAAACCAGGCTCAGGCTGCTGCTAAGCATTCATCAAGCATAATATGAAAAAAATACTAGTTCTATGCACGGGCAATTCCGCCCGTAGCCAAATGGCACAAGGTTATTTGCAGCATTTTGCAGGTGACCGCGCAGAAGTTTACAGCGCCGGTGTTAACCCCAAAGGAGTTGATCCGGTTGCTATCCAGGTCATGACCGAAGAGGGAATTGATATCTCGCACCACACTTCGAACCATGCCGATGAATATACCGGCACTGCGTTTGATTATATAATTACGGTTTGCGACAACGCACGGGAGCGATGCCCTTACTTCCCGTCAGCCGGCCAATTGATCCACCAAAACTTTTCGGATCCCGGGCATACACCAGGGGAAGATCTTATAAGCTCATTTCGAAGAATACGCGATGAGATCAAGGAATTTAGCCGCGAGTTTATCAATCAGAAACTATCTGTATAATGGCTACAGGGTTTGCCCTTGCGCGATAATCATTTCATCCCTTCGGGATTTTTTCATTTTATGTGTCCGTTGTCTTAACAGCACCGGGTTGCCGGTCCACGGATTGACGGAGCGTCTCAGGTTATTTTTCTCCGTGTTTTTACCTCTGTGCCCTCCCCGTGTTACTTTTCCAGGTTTCCACGAGTCGCTGATTGCTATTACAAGTATGTGAATTAAAGGGTTATGAAAAAAAATAGGATTTTCTCTCGAAAATCCTATCTGTGCACCCGAAGGGATTCGAACCCCTATCGGTGGTACCGGAAACCACAATTCTATCCATTGAACTACGGGTGCATATCGGGCTGCAAATATAGTGGTTAAAATAAATTTAGCGAAGCCCGACTCGAAAATTATTTCTGGAATCCATTAATGAAATGACTAAATCACAGATCCTGAAGCAGTTCCCAGTCCTGTACATGCTTCAGATAAAGAAAGCAATGCAGCAGGCCGTTCGTGTTGCGGATGCGCTGATAGGCTTCCGCAAACGGAGCCACGTAGGTAACAATGACTTCATTCTCAGAGGCTTCTCCACGCGGCTGTCCGTGCAGCGCCCGGATGGCTTCGGCAGGCAGCTCCAGTTCGCAAAACAACAGGTACATGGCCTCGTCACTGGTTGCAGTGGTCGGGAAATAGGGTTGGTCCGGATTCAGGTGGACCAGCTGGCTGCGCGTGATGCGGATGCCGGTTTCTTCCCAAACCTCCCGGATCGCTACCGCATAAGGGTCGGCTTCCGAATCAAGCATTCCTGCGGGATGCTCGTATGTAACGGATCCGTCGCAAATCCGCCGCTGCCGGACCAGAAGGAGGTGCTTTTTCTTGGTTTGGGCGTCAATCAGGCAAACCAATATGCCCACGACTTCTCCTTTAATAAAACAAAGTGGCAGGAGTTTAGTCCCCTCCGGAGAAGTAGCATCAGCGTTCACCAGGGCAAATAACAGCTCGCCCCGGGCAGTATACTTGCTGTAAAGCGCTTCAATAGCATGAACGGTATTGCCGTTCTCTTCCAGCTTGTTTTTCCAGAGCCGGAGTTTATACGTATCCGAAAGGCTCATTTAATTGGGGATGTGAAACGAAAGGGCAACAAACGGCATCCGGTAGTCGGTGTAAAAACGACGCTGCCCGTGGTTCAGTTTCTCTTCCGTGGCAAAAGAGACGTTGGTAAGCATATATCCTATTTTAACGCCAATTTCGGGATTGAACCAAAAACGCAGGTATACCTGGCTTTGCCCGTTGTTCCGCTTCCAGATCAGCGGCGCGGTACTGAGGATTTGCGGGTAGGTGCCGATCAGGGTATTGTGATAGGTTTCCATCGAATCGGTTGCGGAAGCCAGATCGGTTATTTTATAAAGCCCTTTCTTGGTGTTTCCAAAAGCGATATTCAAAAGATCCAGGTTGCCGCCGATTTCCACTTTGGGGTCAAGATACACGCTGAGGGAGATTCCGAAAGCGGCAGAAACCGTGCGGATTTTACCCATTTCGAGTAAATCTTCTGAAACAGGATTACCCAATGTTTTTAGGCCGGGAGGATTGTTGGCAAGCAGACTGGTAAAGTGTCCTGTCCATCCGATTCCCAGCCAGGGCGCCCGGTCAAACCGGAGATTTTGATAATAGGTGACTGACGGCGTCCAGGCCGAGCTGCTGAAACCCGTTCCTATATCAACACCATAATTAACTCTGGAAATGCGTTGTGCATTGGTTTGGGAAATGGTAACTACTATCAGGAGAAAAAAACAGTATTTCGATAAGTTCATAATAAGATTCTGCCGTACGGGGGCTACAATTTATTTAAGATGCCTCACTGGTTAGCACTATTTCTTTTTAAAACAACTGCCCCTAACGGAGGG
This sequence comes from Telluribacter humicola, assembly GCA_040394475.1. Classification (GTDB taxonomy): domain Bacteria; phylum Bacteroidota; class Bacteroidia; order Cytophagales; family Spirosomataceae; genus JBEBSD01. The sequence goes on from JBEBSD010000080.1 coordinate 12,218, forward strand.
AGTCTGACCGGCATTGACCACTTTTTGCCATGCCAGAGTTTTTCTTCGGGCTGAATCGTTTCCGGGTTCAGCCTGTCGCTGCCGAAGAACTCGGCACGGTCACTATTGAAAATTTCGTGCCACTGACCACCCGCATGAACGCCTATGCGATAATTTTCCCGGGGAACAGGGGTGAGATTGAGCACAATGATGGTATGGTCCGCTTCTTCCCGCCCTTTACGGGTATAAATCAAGACTGAATTTTCACGGTCCTGGGTATCGATCCATTCGAAACCTTCCGGAGAAAAACTGTATTCATAAAGCGAAGGCTCCGACTTGTACAATTCATTCAACGCTTTTACACAGTTGGCCAGCCCCCGGTGGGGTGCGGTCTCCAGGAGGTGCCAGTCCAGGCTTTGCTGAAAATTCCATTCCTGCCATTGTCCGAATTCCCCGCCCATAAAAACCAGCTTCGTGCCCGGGTGGGTAAACATATAGGCAAACAGCAGGCGCAAATTGGCAAATTTCTGCCAGGCGTCTCCCGGCATTTTATCCAGAAGCGATTTTTTACCATACACCACCTCATCGTGAGAGAGCGGCAGGAGGAAATTTTCCGAGAAAGCATACACGGTGCTGAAGGTCAGCTGGTCCTGGTGCCATTTCCGGAAAGCCGCATCCTTTTCGAAGTACTTCAAGGTATCGTTCATCCAGCCCATCATCCATTTCATCCCGAAGCCCAGCCCGCCGACGTAGGTCGGGCGGGATACCCCCGGAAAGGCGGTTGACTCTTCTGCGATGGTCTGTACGTCGGGAAATACCGTGTATACGGCCAGGTTCATTTCTTTGAGGAACCCGATCGCTTCCAGGTTTTCGCGGCCGCCAAACGGGTTGGGAATCCATTCACCGGCTTTCCGCGAGTAATCAAGGTAAAGCATCGACGCAACAGCGTCGACCCGGAGCCCGTCGGCATGATAGCGGTCGAGCCAAAACAGCGCATTGCTGATCAGGAAGGAGCGTATTTCATGGCGTCCATAATTGAAAATATAACTTTTCCAGTCGGGGTGGTAACCCAGCCTGGGGTCTTCATGTTCATATAGGGCGGTTCCGTCAAAGCGGAACAAGCCGTGCAAATCTCCGGGAAAATGGCTGGGAACCCAGTCGAGCAGTACGCCGATCCCTGCGACATGCAGCTGGTCGATCAGGTACATGAGTTCCTGAGGGGTTCCGTTTCTGGAAGAGCAGGAAAAATAGCCCGTGATCTGATAACCCCAGGAAGGAGGGTAGGGGTGCTCCATCACCGGCATGAATTCCACGTGAGTAAAGCCCATATCCTTTACATAGGGTACCAGCCGTGCAGCAATCTCTTTCCAGGTAAGATGCCTTCCCGGGTCGGCGGGATCGCGGTTCCAGGAGTCCAGGTGGACTTCGTAAACGGACATCGGTGCATTCAGTGCATTTTTCGGACCCCGGGTTGCCATCCATTCGGTATCCTGCCACTCATAATACGTATCTCTGACGATACTGGCGGTCCGGGGAGCTACTTCGGTCCAGAAAGCAAAGGGGTCGGATTTCTCAAGATGGATGCCGTTGAGCGCAACCAGGGCATATTTGTAAACCTCATTTACCCCGACATGCGGTATCCAGGTTTCCCAGATGCCCGACCCGTCCCAGCGTACTTGCATCGGGTGGGCCTCCCGGTTCCAGCCATTGAAATTGCCGATGACCGAAAGATGGGCGGCGTTGGGAGCCCAAACGGCAAAATAGGTGCCGACAGTTCCCTGGTATTCCATCACATGAGCCCCCAGCTTGTCATAGAGCGTATAATGTTTCCCCTCTTTGAACAGGTGTATGTCGAAGTCGGAAAAACGGCTCAGGGGCCCTGTTTCGGTGGAAGACTCCACAGCCGGAGGGCGGCTGTCAGCAGACTGATTAGGGGAACCGGTGGTTTTTTTAGCCATTGTGCACTTAGTGGAGTATCGGATGAAATGATTGCTTTCGGATATGATTGTCAAAAGTTATTGATATCTGCCCTGTTATCCAAAGAAATGATGGGAAATTCATATCCTGATCAATTGGTCCGGGCGGCGGTAATGGCTTTTACGACTTCTTCCGCATACTCGGGAGAAGGGGCATTCCGGCTATGGAACCGGCCGTTAGGTTTAATAATGTAATAGGTGGCAGGGATACTGGTGTACCGTAAGCCCAGCTGCATGACCTGCAGGGAATTCATGAAGAGGTGAGTCCCCTCAAGATGATGCCTGGCAATGTATTGTTTCCATAAGGCCCGCTCTTCTTCGTTGTTGACGAAATCGGTGTCCTGGGGGCGATCCGGGTCGGAAATATGCAGATAAAGGAAAACCACGTCGGGGGGGAGCTGCTGCCTGAGAAATGCGAGGTAGCTGAGATCCCGCCGGCTTTTTTCGTTGAAAAGGTCCCAGTTAATAAAGTAGACCGGCTTGCCCGCATAGAGTTTTTGAATACTTTCCAGCCAGAATTTGCCATTTTCGTCACTTTCCGTAACGAAAATATGAGGTAATACTTCCTCCGGAACCTTGCCCGGTTTGGCATTTTGAAGGATGAAAATATCACTGCTGTCCCGGGTCTCCAGCACAACCAGTTCTTCCAGCGACTGTTTTATGGAACGATTAAACAGATCTTTCTGAAGATGAGTGTGCAGCAGGCGCTGGTCCTTTACCGGAAATGAGTAAAAACGGCCGACCAGTGTGGCCGCTGTCAGGAACGCTGCCGGGTTGCCGTCGGAGAGTTCCCGATATACCTGGACATCCCGTTCGAAGCCGGTGATAACGGTCAGGTCCCGACTGCCGCGCTGATAGAGGCGGCTCAGGAAATCCATTTCTGCTTTGTCAGCATTCCGTTTTTCAATAATGAGGTTCAGTTTATCTATTTCATGCTGCTCCAGGGCTCCCACATGGTCTTTAACCAGCCGGGCAATTTTCTCTACCGTCAGGGTGTTAGTCCTGCGGGGATTGTTTCTCAATTGCTGCTGGGCCTGCCGTTCCATGTACTCCAGGTAACGGCTGGCGCGTGTCACCTTCTGATACGTGAGCGGGAAAGCCACCAGGCCCCGCACATCGACTTCGTCACTGCCGGTGAGGACAATTTCATTTCCCAGAGCATATTCCATGAGCAGCGTAGCCTGTTCGTCTTCTACTATCGACCGGACCCATTGCGTGAGTTCATCGGCCTGCTTTCCCTGCCCGGCCATCGTGCTGAGTACACTGAGCCGGAGGTTTCCCCGCGCTAAAAGATCCTGTTTCGCTGCCTGCAGGGAGCGGCTCCAGAACGTATTGAAAAAATCGGCTCCCAGGGCTTTGTTGGCGGCGAACAGGCGCGCTTCTTCGGCCAGGTACTCCGGGTAAAGGTTGTTGGCCCGGGCATTGACTCCCTCAAAGCGAAATAGCCGGGCGGTCTTGAAAACAGAATCGGCGTCAAAGCGGATGGTAAGGGTTCCTTTGCTTGCCAGAAAAGTAGCAAATACTTTCCCGCCGTAATCCAGGTACATCTCCTCCTGTTGAAAAATGAGGGGCATGGCTATCCTGAAGCTGCCATCTGCCTGTATGGCGGCATTTCTGGAAAGTTCGGATTGCGGCTGAAGAATGTTGTTCCGGGAAAAGGTAACGACCGGGGCCTCCCGGTAACGCTGGCCGGTAAGGTTCTCGATATGGCCGGTAATTACCACGGAATCCTGCTGACAGGTACCGGAAGTAGCGACCAGCAACGAGGCAGCTAATAGAAAAGCAAAACGAATCATAGGTCTGATCTGGTTCCAACAAAGAGGAAAAATACGTGCTTCGGGGCAACAATGCAAACGGGAAATAGCTTAATTTTCTAATCCGGGGTCGTCCCGGTCCTCGTATCTGACCCGGATTCCATGATAAAGTTCTTGCTCGGTATAATCTTTCCGGAGCGGATGCCCCTCCCAGTCTTCGGGTAACAGGATGCGCCGCAAATCCGGATGACCGCTGAAGGTAATACCCATTAAGTCAAACGCTTCCCGCTCATGCCAGTCGGCGGTACGCCAGATATGACTGACCGTGGGAACAACGGGAAGGGGCTCGCCGGGAGCATTCCGGGGGAGCAGTGTCTTCAGTACCAGCCGGTGTCCGTAGGGAATGGAATTGAGATGATAGAGCACTTCCAGCGTCCCTTTTTCCGGACCGTTGTCGACGGCGGTAATGCAGGCCAGGTAATCGAAGTAGCAGGAAGGATGTTCGAACAGTACCCTGCATACGGCAGGCAGGGAGTCGGTCGCTATCACCAGGTAAGGCTGTAACACATCGGTTGTGCGTTCCGTAATGACCTGCTCGTCAAACTGTTCTGAAAGTAAACTGGCGATCTGGTCAAAAGTCATGATGCAGGATTAGTTGAAACAGGTGTTTCTCCTGTTACCTCCAGCAATAGCCGGGGTGTTAACGGACGTTCTTTTCTTATTTTTTCCTGTAATCTCAAAAAGCCTCCTATGAGAGCTTCCGGACGGGGCGGGCATCCTGGTACGTATACATCCACCGGGATGATCCGGTCAACGCCTTTCACGACATGATAGCCATGATCCCAGTAAGGGCCCCCGCAGTTCGAACAGCTTCCCATGGAGATAACATAGCGGGGCTCGGCCATTTGCTCGTACAAACGGCGTACCCGGTCGGCCATTTTGAAGGTCACCGTACCAGCTACAATCATGACATCCGATTGCCTGGGAGAAGGGCGCGGAAAGATACCAAAACGCTCAAGGTCATAGTGGGAGGCATAAGTGGCCATCATTTCGATGGCACAACAGGCCAGGCCAAATCCCATCGGCCACAACGATGATAGCCGCGCCCAGTTAATGAGCTCTTCAGCACTGGTTAAAATAATTCCTCCGTCACCGGTTTTTGGACGCTCCATTCTGGAAAAAATATAGGCTAACGAACAGGTTTTTCATCATTATCTCGCTCCGCTTTCCCGCTGTACTGCTCGTTGACCTGCTCATACAAGGCTGCGGGAACCGGGGAGTGTACGCTGGGAACGACCGGCTGGGGCTTGACCCAATCCAGGTAACCTTTTACCCAGGCGTAAGCCAGCCCCAGGGCCAGCATCAGTACAAAAACCGTAATCTCTGCCAATGCAAACCAGCCCCAGGCACCGTCGGTCTGTTGGATCAGGTCCGTGTTCCCGAAAATAACAGCCCACGGAAACAGGAACAGCAGCTCAACTTCAAAGAGGATAAACACCAGTGCGACGACGTAAAACCGGACGTTGAACCGGATATTGGCGTTGCCTTGCGGATCTTCTCCGGACTCGTACGTTGTAAGCTTTTCTTCATTGGGCCGGTTCACACGCAACAGGGAAGAAATCCCCAGCACTACGCCGATCAGGGCGATGGCAGCCAATATAAAAAGCAATATGGAACCGAAGTCTGAAAGCACTGGAACGGCAGTTGGTAAGTTGAGATTCCGACCACTTTTTTAACGGGTCGGAGCGACAATAATCTATCTGCGAAGTTACGCAAAAGAGAGGAAAGAAAAAACGGAACCGGCGGGCTTGCCCGCATTGATCAGTAAAACAGGTTTACCGGTCCCAGCAGTCCGGAGGGCATGGGCTGCCAATTGCTGGCCTTAAAGGGCTGGTACGTAATGTCTACGATGTTGATATCATCAAACTTTTTCCATTCCGGATGACGCTCGTCATACAGCCGCATATAGTTAGCGGAGAGATTGGTTACATCGATTTCGAGGCGGTTGTCGGTGGGTTTCAGGAGTGCGGAAGGTACTGTCAGCCGGAACGGGATACTCCAGGCGGTACCCAGCGGCTGGCCGTTCATACGTACCTCGGCTACTTCTCTGACGTCCCCCAGATCCAGCAGCAGGTCCTGGCCGGCACGCGATGTCACGGGCAGGTCGAAAGAGAGGCTATAACGGGCCGTTCCGGAAAAATAGACGGCGGAGTCAGGCAGACTGGTCCAGGAATTCAAACGGGAGAGGCGGGTCCGGGATGTCAGCTGCGGCCTCCCTTCCAGGAACTCAAAGGTCCATTCGCCGGAGAGCGCTACCGACCGGTCGTGGGAAACGGGTGCTGCCGGTGCACTTTCCGGAGGGGCAGCCCTTAAAAAAGCGGATTCTCCGGGTAGTAGTTCCAGGTAGCTTTCAGGACCGGAAGTGCCGTTCCTGAAGGGGAGGGTACGGGTCTTTCCAGTAAGTGGATCCATCCGTTCAACCGGTGTCTGCAAGGCGTTAAAGGACACCCATCCCCGCTCGAAGCGGTCCGATAAATTGGCCGCAAAATAAAAGCTGTTTCCCTGCAGCGATTTACGGATAAAGGTGAGACCGAGCCTGCCTATGGCTTCCGGGCGGACCGCGTGCTGTGCCAATTGCTGTTCCCAATCGGGCGCTACGTACACGTTGCCGGTATTCCGGAGTAACCGGGCAAGGTTGCTGTCAAACGCTTTCTGCCGCCGGGCATGCCGGTACCAGCCGGTCACTTTACCGGGTGTTTTGGTTTCAAAAACGATACGGGCTCCTTGTTTTGCCAGCCGTTGAAGGGTGCGCAGCGTGCTTTCCGGCATGTATTCCGATGCGGGAATGAGCAAGGTTTTATAAGAAGCTTTCCCGGTCGTCAGGCCTCCCTGCGGGGTAGGGGTAAGCAGTTCAAGCTGTGCATCCGAAACATAATCGAATGTATACCCTTTTTCCCACAAGGCAGCCGACAACTTTCCAAACGGGAGGGAGGCGAGCCATCTTTCGGTATGGTGCACATCGAGCATGCGGACGTCAGCGGGCTCCCGGGGCTGTTCGGACCAGAGATCATGTATGGGGAAATACAGCAGGATGTCGTTGTCCGGGCGGCTTGCCTGCAACAATTCCTGGCAACGTTCGATGTAGGCGTTCAGCAGCTGGAAATGGGGCTCAAAATGGGAATGGGGGCCGTAATTGGTGGAGGCATAAAAAAGCCAGCCAGGGAACGGCTCGTCTTTCGGAGTATAGGTCGTCCCGTGAAAGAAAATATGGTTGATCCCCGAAACAAACAGTTCGTCGAGCTGGGGTTTTACCTGCGAAAGGGATACTTTGAAATGATTGGCCAGCCAGGTAGTGGTTTCGGAGCTTACCAGCGGTTTCCCCAGCAAATGGGCAGGGGAGGAAGCCATCTTCATGGCCAGTGGATTGGGTTTGCCAAAGCGGTCTTCTTCAAAATCCGGGTCGATACGCAGCCCGGGAATAGCAAACTGGCTGGTCCCGAACGACTCGGTTTCGGGAATGTCGGCTGCGGCATACAGGTCCAGGATATTGCCGGGCGAGCCGTGCGCCTGGTACCGGGTTTTCATCCCGTGCCCGTTGCTCCACCGGGTCCATGCGACCGCATAATGATCGAGAAGCAAGTCAGCAAGCGTTTGCAGGTAGTCGATCCTGGCCAGTGCAGCGGCATTTTGGTCAGTACTATCGGTGAGAAGCGGCAAAGCATCCTGAAAGCGGTAGCCTCGTTTCTTTTTAAAGGCAGCGGGGAAATCACGGGTCCAGTTGGCGCCGTATACTTCATAGGAATCGTTGTACAGCGCCCGGGGCAGCAAGGACACCGTTTTGAAGGCCGAGTCGAACCGGGTGACGTATTGCGGGATGGCTGCCCGATCGAAAGGGTCCAGTACCAGGCCTTCGCCGCCCGGGGCCGCGCGTTTTACCCGCTGACCGGTGGGTTGTTCCAGTATCTGCCCGTTTTCGGGCTGCCATTTTTTGGCGGCAATGTCCGGCGTCACATTGGGTCCGCCAAACGGCCAGCCGGTGCCGGTGGTCATGTCGACTCCCAATCCCAGCCGCCCGCCTTCGCGGAGGGTGTGCTCCAGCATCTTCATCCAGGAGGGGCTCAGGAACGGAATAGCTTGTTTTTCATAGCCTTTAACCCCGTAAATGGGGATGATATGCACGCCCCCTAATCCCGTCCGGGCAAATCGTTCCATTTGCCAGGTAATATCCGCTTCAGTGACCGCGCTGCCCATCCACCACCAGTACGTCCAGGGCTTGGCCGTCTGGTGCTGTGCCGGAAGGGGGCTGCTGGTAACGATCCCTGATGTCAGCAGGACCCACAGGGAAATTCTGGCTATTTTCAAAGGGGACATAGCGATTCGGGACAAAAGCTGAAAGGAAGGTGTTTGCCGGGTGATCAGCCGGGCAAACACCTGCTTCTCTAGAGATTTACTTTTTCCATTCTGGGGGTGAAGAGATGCATCACCAGCCAGGCAATCAGGTAGGCAGACCCGCAGATAATAAAAATCAGGTTGTAGCCCGTATTAATGTTGCCGGCCGCTTTGGCGCTATCCAGCACAATCCCCACAAAGAGAGGAAAGAGGATCCCTCCGACAGAACCCGCCATCCCGCCGATCCCGACGACCGAACTGACTGCTTTTTTGGGAAACATATCGGATGCCGTCGTGAAAATATTGGCGCTCCAGGCCTGGTGGGCTGCTGCGGCAAGGCTGATCAGTGCGACTGCCTGCCAGATATTGGTACAGTATTGAGCAAATACAATCGGTACGACAATAATGGCAAACAGCAGCATCGCTGTTTTACGGGCTTTGAAGATCGGCATTCCTCTTTTAATAAAGTACCCTGAAAGGTAACCTCCGCCGATACTTCCGATAGTGGTAGCGGTATACAGGATGGCCAGGTGAATACTTGGCTTTTTTAAATCGAGGTCGAAGGTCGTTGCGAAGTAGGAGGGAAGCCAGAACAAAAAGAACCACCACACCGGATCGGTCAGGAACTTTCCGAAAACAAATGCCCAGGTTTGCCGGATTTTAAAGAGCTGCAGCCAGGAGGTCGGTTTCGTATCAGTTCCGGTATCTTCATCGTCACTGTGGATGTAGTCAAATTCCGATTTGGAAATCCCCTTTTTGCGGGACGGAATCTCGTACAGGAACCACCAGAACCCCAGCCAGATAAACCCGATGGCGCCGGTAATAATAAACGCTTCTTCCCAGCCGTAAACACCCAGGATCCAGGGAACCATAATGGGAGCGACGACAGCGCCGATATTGGCGCCGGAGTTGAAAATCCCCGTTGCCAGTGCCCGTTCCTTTTTGGGAAACCATTCGGCCGTGGCTTTGATGGCCACCGGAAAGTTACCGGCCTCGCCCAATCCTAACGAAGCCCGCGCAATAATAAACCCGAGGGTACTCCGGGCGGAGGCATGAAACATGGCCGCAATACTCCATACGATGATGGAGATAGTATAGCCGAGTTTGGTCCCTATTTTGTCCACCACGCGGCCAAACCAAAGCAGACCGATTGCATAGGCTGCCGAAAAGGCCATAACAATGGTCCCGTAGTCGGTTTCCGACCAGCCGAATTCAGCCTCAAGCGTGGGTTTTAGAAGTCCGAGTACTTGTCTGTCAAGATAATTGATCGTAGTTGCAAAGAAGAGGAGCGCTACAACGGTCCATCTGAAGTTCGTTTTTTTTTCCATCTAGGGCTAAAGGTGAATTGAATAATACAGATATGGTCTATAAGGCATTTTTTGTGTTTTTTACCTGCTTTTCAGAACTTAAAGTACTCTTTGGCATTGTTGTAGCAAATATTCTGGACCACTTGTCCGATCCAGGGGATATCATTGGGGAGTTCACCGTTGACGATGTCGTTGCCCAGGAGGTTACAGAGAATACGACGGAAATATTCATGGCGCGGGAAGGAAAGGAAGCTCCGCGAATCGGTCAGCATTCCGACAAAGCGGCTGAGAAGCCCGATATTGGAAAGGGTATTAAGCTGGTTTTCCATCCCCAGTTTCTGATCGAGGAACCACCAGCCGGAGCCAAACTGGATTTTACCGGCTACGGATCCGTCGTTAAAGTTCCCGATCATGGTCGCTATTACTTCGTTATCGGCCGGGTTGAGGTTGTAGATAATGGTTTGCGCTAACTGATTGAATTCGTCCAGGCGGCCCAGGTACCGCGACAGCGCCCTGGCTTGTGAATAGTCTCCGATCGAGTCCCAGCCGGTATCGGGGCCCAATACGCGCAGGGCACGCTTATTGTTGTTCCGCATCGCACCGATATGGAACTGCTGTGTCCAGCCGAGCTCGTGGTAAAGCGTGCCAAGCTCATGCAGCAGCGCCGATTGAAACAATTCAATCTCAGCGGGAGAAAGTGTCTGATCGCTTTGTTTTTTCCGGAAAACGCGGTTGGCTTCTTCCGGTGTAAAATCGGCGGCATACAATTGCTCAAGCCCGTGATCGGCCAGCCTTCCGCCCAGAGAAGCAAAAAAGGCAGCACGCTGGCGAAGTGCTTTTACCAGGTTGTCGTAGCTGTCGATTTCGATCTGGGTAAGGGCTCCGAGGCGGGTAATGTACTGATTGTAGTTGCTGTCGCCGATCAGAATAAATTTATCCGGCCTGAAAGTCGGCAATACCTGTAGGCCTATGTCCCGGGAGCGCAGTTGCTGGTGATACTCCAGGCTGTCGAGAGGGTCATCTGTTGTGCAGACCGTTTTGACGCTCATGCGTTGGAGCAGGCTGGTTACCGAGTATTCCGGGGTGTTGAGCTTCTCCTTACAGGCGTCGTAGATGCGGTCGGCATTGGAAGGACCGAGAATATCCTCTTCGTTGAAATAACGGCGAAGCTCCAGGTGGGTCCAGTGATACAACGGGTTTCGCAAGGTATACGGGACGGTCGCGGCCCATTTACGGAATTTCTCGCGATCCGGCTGATTACCGGTACAGTAACTCTCATCAATACCGTTGCTTCTCATGGCGCGCCACTTGTAGTGATCGCCATAGAGCCATGCCTGGGTCAGGTTTTCGAATTGCGTATCCGCTGCAATCTGATCGGGGGGAAGGTGGCAATGGTAATCGATGATGGGCATTGCCTTGGCATAATCATGGTACAGAATTTTTGCAGACTCGGTTTGAAGCAGGAAATCTTGATCCATAAACGCTTTTACCGAAGGTTGATTCAGGCTGGTTGCTGTAAGGGAACTCATAACTTGTTGTCTTTTGTTTGATGGCAGCAGATTCATCAGCGGCGATGAATCGCGAATGGGTATGCCGGATCCGATGCTTCTCAGCGGAAAGTCCGGCGTCTGGTTTTAGGACGACTTTCTGGCCCGTTTCCCCTACTGTCGGCAGGGTAAATTGCCCGGGAATTCACGTATTTGCCCGCTCTATACAGAAGAAAGCCTTTCTTCAATGTGAGAAAGGCTTTCTGATTCTTAACCTAAACTAATCGTATGAATTAGTGCTTTGTGGTTTTGTCTAGTTTGTTTAATTCTGAGTGTTGACGCGTTGCTGAAGATCGTCCGAACCCGTATTGCGTTGACGGGTTTTTACATTCTGATTTCCGAATCGATAAGAAAAGGTTAACCGTACCTGCCGGCTGGGCCACAGGCTCCGGATCGTGAGATCAATATCCTCGAACTGTGTACCGCCCCTGAAACGGTTGGTCCAGAACGGATCCTGTATATTGAGTTTCAGGCTGGCCTTTTTTTCCATAAAGCTTTTCTGAACACCAAAATTGAGCGCGCCCTGGGTTTTCATTGCCAGCATTCCATACAGGCCGGGACCGTTGAGCCATCCGCCAGCTTCTACCGACCAGTCGTCGGGCAGCTTGATGGTGTTGTTCCCATAAAGATTGTAGGTCAGCAGGCTCATGTCGTATAACTTGTTGCGGTAATAGGTTTTGTATTCGTTGTAGGTTCCGGTAGCGTTGAGCTGGAACGTCCACCACTTGGTAACCGGCAGGGGAGCCGAAAGTGTGAGGCTCAGGAAATTCTGATGATCCAGGTTGTCAGGGGTCATGTAGGTTTTGTTCTCCTCTGCAATCTGATGAGGGACTTCCTGGGCGATGACATCCTTGATGCGGCTATAGGCCAGCGTAGTGTTCAGGAAACTCTTGAATACATGCACCAGTTGAAAGGAATGGGTATACTGGGGACGCAGATGGGGATTGCCCCGGCCGAAGGTATAAGGATCCAGGTAGTATTCAAAAGGATTGAGTGACTGATAATTCGGACGATCGATACGGTAGCTGTACGACAGGTTCAGAACATTGCTGCTGTCGAGATCGTGCGAAAGGAATACACTCGGGAAAAAATTGACGTAGTTCCGGTCCCGTATGGTCGCCAGTGTCACGGAATTGCCGATGCTGTGGGTGTGCTCGGCCCGTATGCCCAGCTGGTATTTGGTTTTGGCGGTCAGCTGGTTATTGAAATTCAGATACGCTGCGTTGATATTCTCCGTATACTTGAACCGGTTGGTCCGGGAAGGATCGATCCACCACTGGTCGCTGAGCGTTTCAAAAACCATGTTGTTGTCGGCCTGTACGTAGCTCGATTTCAAACCTGCTTCGAATTTTCCTTTACCCACCGGCTGCGTATAGTCCAGTTTTGCTACGCCGATATGGATTTTAGAAGGCATATTGTTGCGGAAAATGTCGTCAGGCAGCGCCGTTTCTCCCTCCGGGACGACGTAACGGGTGTCCATAAAATTGTATCCTTTGCTGTCGTATTGCACGTAATCCACATCGAAGGTCAACTCTTTACCCTTTCCCGTAAATTCATGCTTCAGATTGGCATTGCCGCTGAAATTCTGCATCCGGTTGGACGCCTGGATCGAAGTGGTATACGATTGCTGCAAACTGTTATCATGGTTGAGCAGTTCTGCTTCGGTAAAACGCAGCGGGTTCGACCACTTATTCCCGAAGCCTGAAAAAAGAACGCCCACCGTCGTCTTATCGGTTGCCTGGTAGTCTGCACCCACCCGGAAGCTGTAATAATAGGCCTTCCAGTCGCTGTCGGAGACCGAGTTGATGGTGGTGTTTTGTCCTTCAAATGGAATGACGCGGCGGATCACCTGCTGATTGAACCCTTCTCCACGGAAACCGTTGCCGGTGGCCGTCCAGCTGAGCTTTCCTTCTTTATGGTTCAGGGTAAGCATGCCGTTGGCGCGGGGTTTGTTCCGGGAGGCCATGCCGGCGCCTACCGAGAGATTGCCGTTCGTTCCGAAGTTCTTGTTCTTTTTAAACTTGATGTTGATAATTCCGGAATTTCCCGCAGCATCGTATTTGGCAGAAGGATTGGTAATCAACTCGATTTTTTCAATGTTATCGCTGGGTGTATTGCGCAGCAGGTTGACAAGTTCCGATTCGGACAGATAGCTTTGTTTCCCGTCTATCTGGACAATAATGCCTTCTTTTCCGCGTAGTTTCAACCGGTCGTTTTGCTGGTCCACGGTGACACCCGGAGAGCGTTCCAATACTTCCAGGGCAGTGGATCCGGCCGCTACGATGCTATTTTCAACGTTAATCACGGTCCGGTCAACTTCCTGCTCAATGAAGGGCTTCTGAGCGACTACTTTTACTTCACTAAGTTCCTGAATTTCAGGAATCATCCGAAGTATGGGTACCTGGTGGACCCCGCCTTTAAAATTGAACGGATTACTATATACTTTTTCAAATCCCACCATGCTGGCCATAATCAGAAAATCCCCGTCCCCGATTCCCGGAAAGGCATACTGTCCATCCGTATCGGCCGCCATTCCTTTTACCATGACGGAGTCTGCTGCCTGAAGCAGGAACACATTGACCAACGGAAACGCCTCGTTTTTTTCATCGACCACATTTCCCCGCAGTGTGCGTTCCCGGGACTGCCCCGAGACAAGCCCTGCAGAGAATAGCAGCATAGTGACGAGTAACGATTTGGTTAAATATGTTTTCATGGCTAATAAACTTAATTACTGGTACCTCCTTTTCTAAATGATGATGTAAATGTAAGGTACTTTGTTATACATAGAACCTTTCTTTACATAAGTGGCAGTAATTATGGATAAATGGTCGGGTAAGCCTGAAGGTGAACAGTCCTCAACATTTCAGGTTTGCCTATATAGAGTACCTCGGGGTACGGAATGTTGCATGCTGCCTCAAAAAAATTATTGTTTTTATGAAAAACGAAGGCGACATGCCTGAAATTACAGGAGCGTTTTGGTTCGATGGCCCCGGATTTTTGTATGTTTGGCTGATGATTTTCAACAGATCCGCGTGAAATGTCTTTTTCCATGCACGATACTTCCTATAGTTTACTGACCGATCTGTACCAGCTGACGATGGCCTATGGCTATTGGAAAACCGGTAAAGCGGAAGAGCAGGCCGTATTTAACCTTTATTTCCGGAAGCACCCGTTTCATGGCGGTTTTACCATCGCTTGTGGCCTTAACAGTGTGATCCGGTTCTTGGAAGGTTACCGGTTAACCGGTTCGGACCTTGCCTATCTCAGGGAACTGAAAGGCGCCGACGGCAAAGAGCTGTTCGAAGAAGCCTTTCTGGTCCATCTTCAGCAGATGAAGTTTACCTGTGATGTGGATGCCGTTCCGGAAGGCACCGTGGTATTTCCCAACGAGCCGCTCCTGCGTATTACCGGACCTATTTTACAGTGCCAGCTGCTTGAAACACCGCTGTTGAATCTTATTAATTTCGAAACGCTGATTGCTACCAAGGCGGCGCGAATACGTTTGGTGGCGAAAACAGACAGTTTGCTGGAATTCGGACTGCGCCGGGCCCAGGGACCGGACGGGGGCCTCACCGCCAGCCGCGCCGCCTTTATCGGAGGGTTTGACGCCACTTCCAATGTGCTGGCCGGCAAACGTTACGGGATTCCGGTGAAAGGCACCCATGCGCATAGCTGGGTGATGTCATTTGCTTCCGAGCTGGAAGCGTTTGAAGCCTATGCCCGGGTCCTGCCTAACAATGTAACCTTGCTGGTGGATACCTACGACAGCCTGGAGGGGGTCCGGCAGGCGATACAGGTAGGAGCGCAATTAAGGGCGAAAGGGTATGACTTACAGGCCATCCGGCTGGATTCCGGCGATCTGGCCTATCTGAGTATTGAGAGTCGTAAAATCCTGGACGAAGCAGGGTTTGAACATACGGCCATTGTGGCGAGCAATGACCTGGATGAAAACATTATCCTGAGCCTGAAGCAACAGGGGGCAAAGATTACCGTGTGGGGTGTCGGGACGAAACTGGTGACAGCCTTTGACCAGCCTGCATTGGGCGGTGTGTATAAGCTGGCGGCGCTCCGCAGCCGGACTGGTGAATGGATGTATAAGCTGAAATTATCGGAACAGCCGATCAAGGTGTCTACACCCGGCATTCAGCAGGTCCGCCGGTATTATAATGACGAGGGTTTTGCCGCGGATATGATTTTCAATATCGAAACACCTCCTGCTGCTGAGGCACAGATGATCGATCCCTATGATTTTACCAAACAGCGTACCTTTCCGGCGGACTGGAAATGGGTGGATTTGCTGGTGCCTGTTTTTAGAAGGGGAGCAGTCGTCTTTGAAATGCCGGCTATCGTCGCTACTCGGGAGAAGGTGCAGCAGGAACTGGGACAATTGCATGAAGGGATCAAACGCTTTGTACATCCGCACGTCTATCCGGTAGGCCTGGAAAAACAATTGTTTGAACTGAAAACCCGGCTGATCCTCGAACACCGGAAGGAGGGGGGATGACGGGTGATTTTTCGTGATATCGTGCGGAAGGGACTTGGCTTTCTCAATAGCACACTTCGATCGAAATCATGGGAGCGTATTTGTTAAGAGTAATTCCGTCCCATTGAAATTTTTCGATCCTCGTCCAACTGTACTTATTTTCTCGTTGATAGCATAGAGCGTTTTCCAGTTCGTCGGTCAAGACCAGGTTCTGTCCGAAAGCCTCGTCATTCGTTCTATTGGTCTTGTACAGATACTTAATGTCCCTTGTATTTAGCCACTGCATGGACACGAAGCATCCATTTTCAGGAAATACAATTTCATGCCTGGAAATGTCATACCTGTTGTAACTATTGGATTTTATAGGGGTTACGATAAGATTTTCGACGGATAACTCTTCACCAGGTTTCCCATTATCGTTTTTATAGATACGAATCCAGAAAGGAGCGCTGTTTACACCATTCTTAGCAATGAAATAACTTACATTTTTAAGTCTTCCGATTTTTCGCTTTTTATTTTGCATCAATAACGCGACTTCATAGACACTATTCTCGAAACATCCCAGAGAGGGGTTCAATAGCTCCTTGGTTGCGCCAATAAGTGTTAAACGACAATCACGTTTGTTACTAACAGCATCAGAGGCGATACTTTTTCGTTTGATCAATGGTATCAACAGGCTATCCCCTCCTGTATCGATATTTCTCCTGTAATAGCCCGGAAGTTCAAATGATAGCGAATCAATACCGCTTAAATAATGGATCAGTCTCAAAAGTTGTGGAGTGCATAGGATTTTTCTAGGTTTGTGTTT
>JBEBSD010000081.1:0-27885 GCA_040394475.1 Telluribacter humicola
ATAAGATGACAGCGCAATTAAACATACCTAAGTTGAGGTTCCCGGGGTTTGAAGGAGAGTGGATGAAGCATAAGCTTGCTGATATTGCATCTATTCGATCTGGATCTACACCATTACGCTCAAATAGACTATTTTTTGATAATGGAGATATCCTATGGGTCAAAACAACTGACTTAAACAATTCATTTATCATTGATACAGAGGAAAAAATAACTCCACATGCAAATGCTAGAGTTAATCCGGTTGATTCCGTACTTGTGGCCATGTATGGAGGATTTAACCAAATTGGCAGGACCGGATATTTAAAAGTACCCGCGGCAACGAACCAGGCTTTATCTGTCCTTAACACTAAGGAAAATAAGGTAAGCCCATTGTATCTTTTAATTTGGTTAAACGCAAAAATTAATTTGTGGAAGGAATTTGCAGGAAGTAGTAGAAAAGATCCAAACATAACCGGAAGCGATGTTGGACAATTCCCTATTTCATTCCCTTCTCTCCCTGAGCAAATCAAAATCGCCTCATTCCTTTCCAAAGTCGATAAAAAACTCACGCAGCTTAAAAAGGAAAAACAGCTGTTGGAGCAGTACAAAAAAGGAATGATGCAAAAGATTTTCTCGCAAGAGGTGCGGTTTAAACCGGGTGGTCGTACCGATGAAAAAGGAGAAGAGTTTCCGGATTGGGAAGAGAATGCATTTGGTGATGTCTACGAATTTATTTCTACTAATTCATTATCTCGTGAATTCCTCAACTACGAAGGTGGTGAGTACAGAAATATTCATTACGGGGATATTCACACGAAGTATACCACATTGTTCGATGTCGAGCACGAAACTGTACCTTTTATAAATCAAGATGTTAACTTAAATCGGCTTCATAGAAAACAATATTGTTTACCAGGTGATTTGATAATTGCCGATGCTTCAGAAGATTATATGGATATCGGGAAGGCAATCGAAATAGTAAATATCGGAGAAGAAAATATTTTGGCTGGATTGCATACAATTCATGCAAGACAAAAAAATAGCGCTTTTGAAGTCGGTTTCGGAGGATATTTATTGAAGTCAGAGTTGGTTAGACTTCAGATCATGAGAATTGCCCAGGGAGCGAAGGTGCTTGGAATTTCTTCGACAAGATTAGCAGAGATTAAAATTCCAGTTCCAGAAAAGAAAGAACAAACCAAAATCGCCAATTTCCTCTCTGCCATAGATAAGAAGATAAACCATACCCAAACCCAAATCGACAAAGCCGAGCAGTGGAAAAAGGGACTTCTGCAACAGATGTTCGTATAACCCCTCCGGTAAAGGATCTGTAATTTGAATCACGTAATGCCTAAACAACCTGAACAAGTTCTAGAAGAGCAGCTAGTCGCCCAATTACAAAAAATAGGGTACGGCCTCATTACCATTAAAGATGAAAGCCAGCTAATTGCCAATCTGAAAACTCAGCTAGAAAAACACAACTGGGCCGCATTAGGCAGTATCACCTTTAGCGACAGTGAGTTTGAGAAGGTTATCAACCTGCTCAGTAAAGGATCTGTTTTTGAGAAGGCCAAAACCCTACGCGAGAAACAGCACATTCTGCGTGATAACGGCGATAGCCTCTATTTTGAATTTATCAATACCGAGCATTGGTGCCAGAACCAGTTCCAGGTTACGCATCAAATATCGATGGAAGGGAAATACCGCAATCGCTATGATGTCACTCTTCTGATTAACGGCCTACCGTTGGTACAAATTGAACTCAAGCGCCGCGGGCTGGAGCTCAAAGAAGCTTTTAACCAGGTGAACCGCTATCAGCGTCATTCGTTTGGAGCCAGTGCTGCACTGTTCCAATACGTGCAGTTGTTTGTGATCAGCAATGGCGTCAATACCAAATACTACGCCAACAACCGCAACCAGTCGTTTAAACAGACCTTTTATTGGACAGATAAAGACAACAATCGACAGACCAACATTCTCAACGGATTTACGAGTGCCTTTTTGGAGCCGTGTCATATCTCTAAAATGATATGCAAGTATATTGTTCTCAATGAGACACATAAAATCCTGATGGTCTTGCGGCCTTATCAGTTCTATGCAGTCGAGTCATTGATTGAGCGCGTAAAGAACTCAAGTAAGAACGGCTACATATGGCATACGACTGGATCAGGCAAAACGCTTACGTCGTTCAAAGCCAGCCAGATTCTGATGAATCTGCCACAGGTCAAAAAGGTTGTGTTTGTGGTAGACCGAAAAGACCTGGATTATCAGACGACGAAAGAGTTTGACAGCTTTAAAAAAGGCTGTGTGGATGCTACGGAAAACACCAATGACTTAGTGGGGCAGTTTACTGATGATACCAAACTGATTGTCACCACCATCCAAAAGCTGAATACAGCCATTAGCAAGAAACAGCACCTGGATAAAATGGCTGGGCTGAAAGATCAGCGAATTGTGTTCATTTTTGACGAGTGTCACCGTTCGCAATTCGGTGAAACACACAACCGCATCAAATCATTTTTCACCAACATCCAGCTGTTTGGCTTTACCGGGACACCAATCTTTGTCGATAATTCCGTTAAGAACGATCTAGGTAAACGCACGACGAAAGATCTGTTTGATGAATGCCTACATAAATACGTGATCACCGATGCGATCCGTGACGAAAACGTGCTCCGTTTCTCTATTGAATATGTCGGTCGTTATAAACGTAAAGACGGAACGGAAAACGAAGTTGACATTAATGTAGAGGACATCGATACAAAAGAATTGATGGAATCTCCAAAGCGCCTGGAAAAGGTGGTGGATTATATCCTGGCGCATCACGACCGGAAAACACACAACCGCGACTATTCGGCGATGTTCTGCGTGAGCAGCGTGGAGTCGCTGATCAAGTACTATGATATTTTCCAGCGTCGAAAAGAAGCGGGAGAGCATAATTTGCGGATCGCGACGATATTTAGTTTTACCGTCAATGAGGATGATGCGGATGCCGACGGACTAATTGGTGAGGATCCCTATATTATCGCCCCAGATGTTAAGATAGCGGCAGACTCCGAAAAAATGGTCTATCATAAGACAGTCAATCTACACAGCCGTGAAAAGCTGGATGAATACATTGCCCATTACAATGCCAATTACGGCACCAAGTATTCAACCAAAGACACGCAATCCTTCTATAATTACTACAAGGACATTTCTAAGAAGCTGAAGGATCGCGAGAAGAAGCCAGAGAACCTTGACAACCGCATTGATATTCTCTTGGTCGTCAATATGTTCCTGACGGGTTTTGATGCCAAGAAGGTCAATACGCTCTATGTAGACAAAAACCTGAAATACCACGGATTGATTCAAGCTTATTCTCGTACGAACCGCATTCTGAATGAGCAGAAGTCGCAAGGCAATATCGTCGTATTCCGGAATTTGAAGCAGCCAACGGACGAGGCTATTACCCTTTTCAGTAACAAAGAAGCCATTGAAGAAATCATTCTGGAACCGCTGGAAGATTACGTAGAAAAATTTAATGCAGCAGTGGAACGCCTTCTAACACTTGTTCCGACAGTGGATGCTGTCAATGAATTAGAATCTGAAGAAATGGAACTGGCTTTTGTGAAGGCATTCCGTGACTTGATGCGGCTGCGAAACGTGCTGGAATCTTTTGCGGATTTTTCTTGGCAAGATTTACAACTCACTGAGCAAACATTTGAAGACTACAAGAGCAAATATCTGGATCTGCATGACAAAGTAAAATCCGATCATAACAAGGAAAAGGTTTCTATCCTTGAAGAAGTTGACTTCGAACTGGAACTGATCCATCGGGACGAGATCAACGTCACGTACATCCTGAACTTACTCGCTGGGCTGAAAACAGCAAAACCAAAAGACCGGGAACGGAAGCGCAGAGAAATTGAACAGCTATTGTCGTCAGAAACTCAGTTGCGAAGTAAAAAAGAGCTAATTGATAAGTTCATCAAGGAAAACCTACCGCTAATTGATGACGCAAGCGATATCAGCGATCAATTCGACGAGTTTTGGCAGGCGGAACAGATCAAATCGTTCAATTCACTCGTGAGCGACGAAAATCTGGACCCGGATAAGACCCAGCAACTCATTGAAGATTATTTATTCGCCGAGCGGGAGCCACTTCGTGACGAAGTATTGGCCTTGCTTAAAACTGGAAAACCCTCCCTATTACAACGTAAGAAAATCGGCGACAGGATCCTGGATAGGATTTTGGGATTTGTGAAGACGTTTGTGGAGGGGAGTGAGGGGTAAATTATACAAATAATACTAGAAAGATTTGCAGATGCTAACTGAACGACGTCTCCTTCCAAATGGCTTAATCCCACTCAGTCTGTGGGAACCACAAAGTGGAATTTTAAAGATGCCTACCGCATTAAGGAATATTTACAATAAAACAATTGTAAAACACGGCTTAATAGAATTAGCAAATGAACGGCAGTATAACGACTCACCAATAGGCGGTGTAACACTAGAAGACACTAAAAAGCATTTTGCTCAATCATTTGATGGTTCATCAGCGCGCGTTCAACTCGCGGTACTGGATCCTAAAAATGAAACAAATGGCACTTCTAATGCCTTTATTAATACTTTGGCTGGAAATAAAGTAATAATTATGGATGCGCCGTGTGGCACAGGAGCCGCAACTCTCACATTTGTTTCTACAATAGCAGAGTTGAGAGAAAAGCAAATTCTTCCCCGAAGCCCTTTAGAGATCAAAGTCATTGGGGGGGAAATTTCTGTATCTGCAAGATCATTTGCTAAAGAACTATTTGAAGGAATATCAGCATATTTAGAAAGTCAGGCCATTTTCATTTCATATCATTCTGAGTCTTGGGACGCGACTTCACCAATCAGCACTAGAGATCTTGTCAGAAAAATAGTAATTGAGGCTCAAAGTTGTTCAAGATCACTAGTCATAATAGCGAATTTTAGTGGGTTTTTAGAAAGAAACTTTGATAAAGCCAAGCAACAGATTGATGAAGTACTAAGATATTCATCAGGTCCAGGATCTATGGCTGTTTGGATAGAACCTCAAAAAAATAATGTCGTCAAACAAGGACAGTTATTTTACAAGGTCTCACAATGGCCCGTCGTCAAGACTTTTATGAGCATTTTCGAGTTAAAATCAGGAGACAAACCTTTTTCTATATCGTCGGCTAGATTCAAAAGACCGATAAATATAAACGAAATTCCACGTGTTAACCTAGCAGTTATCTCTTTTGAATTGAGCAAAAATGAACAGTTATAAACCAGAAACACTAGCTATAAGAACAATTAATCAATATAAAAATCGGGATATTATTTCCTATTTATCTCTCAGATACTATTTAGAAAATATAGCAGCCAGATCTGATAATTGGATACAAAATGTTTGTGTAAATGTAGCCATTAGCAATAAAGAAACTTCATTTTATAGAAGCTTACATTTTAAAGAAATTGATCCGAATGGGGATATAAAGTATCGAGAAATTTATATACCCATCGCTAATGAAGCACTCGCTGAAGCCGCTCTATTAAACGAGTGTTCCAAATTTTTCTATTTTCATACTTCAAATGGCTGTGTTTTTAGTTACGAATTGGCTAGAAGAGGCGAAAAGCATGGTATTTTTAGCCGCTATATAGATGGACTTAGATTGCGACAAAAGGCAATTGCGGAAGCATGTGAACTATATCCTGAGGGAGTGGTTCTATACACCGATATAAAGAAATTCTACCCATCTATTTCTATTACAAATGCCCTATATGTGTGGAAAACAAAAACTGAGTCACTAGGTATGTCTAATAATCTCAGGAAACTTGGCGAGAGGCTAATACTAGGTTATCAGAATATACCTAATAATTCAGACAAAACAATTCCAATTGGCCCTGCATTTTGTCACTTTATTGGAAACTTAATATTACAAGATTTGGATACATTTTTTTCCGAGAATTTACCCGTTAAATATTTTCGATATGTAGATGATATAACATTGGTAGGCAACAAAGATGATGTTGAATATTCTCGAGAAAAAATAAAGAAAAAACTACAATTGATTGGATTGTTACTGCACGAAAATGATTCTGCCAAAAATATGTTAGGACCCACTTCAGAATGGATGAAGTATAAATTCGACTTCGCTGAAAGCAACCAAGCTGTTTCTTGGAAAACCTTGGTAGGAGACCTTAGGAGGTTTATTCTAATATACCCTGAAATGAAATCTACATTGGAGAGTTCCCTTCTCAGCGAAACATTTAGGATACCAGTTTTTGAATACATGGCCTTAAGGTTAGAGACAAATTTCATTGGTTCCTTTTTTAGAAGTTTATCTAGCTACTATGTCAGATTTAAAAGTAAAAGTATAACTATCAGTAAAATAGTATCTCAGTGTAGACATTTAAGAAATGTGTATTACAGAGAAATTACCGAACTAATTGATTCCCTAGGAAGCGTCAATAACTTCGATAGAAAAAGCAAAATACCCAAAATCAAATATAGAGCGGGAAGATTACTATACCTCGGTACAGGCTCAATGTTGGATACTCTATCTAAAAAACTTCAGAAAACTCCAGACACTTTAGTTTATGGAGTAGCAATGGAGTGCATCTCAAGCAGAAACATAGATAAGATTTTGCCGTTCGGTGCTAACTGTGCACAAATGATAGCGCAGCCACTAAAGGCAATTGGTGGACTTGTTTCAATGACGCCTCGCGAGCTATCAGAAGCAGAAGAGCAGGCATTAAATATTTTAAATTTGCATGGTATACAAATCAAAAATGCTCCAGTAATAAAATCCGAAATGGGAAAATTTGCTAGTAGTGGTGTAGATATAAATCTCATGAAGAGTGAAGATTTATATTTGAGAGATATTTCATGTCTGCATGGGATGTCAGAACATGTTAGACATAGAAATATTTTGGAGACATATCTAGACGAAGATGAAGATCTTGCTTTTGATGCTGTTAATCTATTGCAAGAATATATTTCAAACTAAAAAGGCGATACAGGTATGAAACGAAATAGTTCTGTAACTAATATAGTCGAAAACACTCTCAAGGATTCCGACCTTCATGAGTTCTCAGAGGGCGTACTAGAAGCAATATTAGATGCGACTCTAAACGATGGAATATTGAAGGATATTCCCATATTGGGGAGTTTGATCAGTGCCTCCAAAATAGTAATTAATTTTAGCGATAGAATTTTACTTAAAAAGATTTTTTACTTCTTTGCAGAATTGAAAGGTACAAATCTTCTCAGAAGGAAGGAGATGATCCAAAGGGTTAATTTCTCGGAGAACAACAGAATAAGAATAGGAGAAAAGATCTTATATATCATAGATAAATCAGAAGATCATATTTCTGCTAAATTTATCGCCTTAATTTTTAAAGATTTTTTAGAGGAATCGATTTCTTATTCTGAGTTTCTAAGGGGCGCATCAATTATCAATCGATTGTTTATTGAAGATTTAGAGAGATTTATTTCCTGTGAAAGGCGAGAGTTAGAACGGACAATCTCAGATCATGATCAACCCATATCGGATTTTGAAAATAATCTAATATTGGCTGGTATTTGTTCAACGAGCAGAGAAGGTGTAAGAGTAAGAGATCAGGACGACTATAAGATGAGCGACCCGTACATCGTTGACGGAGGGGAACAATACCTATTTTTAACGGATATAGGTAATATCTTAAAGTCAATATTAAAGCCTAATTATTCGCCCGGAATGAGTTGAAACATCGCTTCAGTAGCCTTTTCGACTGAACCACGTACTGCATCCAAATTCAACCTTGCATAAATCTGCGTCGCCTGAGTGGACTTATGCCCAAGGCTTTTGCCAATTACCTGAAGGCTAGCCCCGGAAATAACCTGGTAACTTCCAAATGTCCGGCGGATCAACGCCTCAACGTTCAATTGGGAAGGATGAGCGATAGTCTTTATTCTCTGTCCAGATTTTTATCTTTCGAACGGTCAGGTTTCTGAACTGACTTGTGGTTTCTAAGCCAATCTGGAAATTTATACTTCGCAACTTCCGCCAGATACTCTTTTACACCAAAATTTCTTGTGCAAATCTTGTACAAATAAAAAAGCACTTACAAGTTTTATCTCGTAAGTGCTTGATTCTCAAGCTCCCGAAGCTGGGCTCGAACCAGCGACCCTCTGATTAACAGTCAGATGCTCTAACCGACTGAGCTATTCGGGAATGTTTTTCACAACCCTCTCTCGAATTGTGGGTGCAAAGATATGTTTCCGGTTGTGTCTTTGCAAGACAGGACTCAAAAAAAATTTACATCTGCCCGTTCTGGAGAATCAACTCTTTCACTTTCAGCGCATCCCGCTTGCTGAAATTCCGGATTAGAATCTCCGGGCGCATCCGGGGAATCACCCGTATCTCCGAAAAGAAAACCCCGCTGCTGATCTCCACACCGGATATATCACTGTAGAAAACAAAATTGTCCTTGGACTTTAAAAATTGCCTGACGGTAAAAGTAACCCCTTTTTCGCCGAAGGTCACTTCATCCGGGAAAAGCGGATTCATCAGTGTGCTTGCTTTAAATCGCATCTTGTTTGCCATATCGCTATTCGTCTGGTTAGGTCGTTACTTCCGGATCGGAATGTGCACCACCTTTTTGGTTTCAAAAAAAGGCTCCTCAAAGTAATCTGACAACTCAAATATACGTGCCTTTTTCCCGGATTCTGCAATCTCGTCGGTAAGATCTCCGCCTTTCAGATAGAAGATACCGTTCGTGATCGTATGAAAGGAGTTCCGGCTGACCAGGGGAGTCACCCAGTCAAGAAAGGGCTTCAGGCGTGTTACCGCGCGGCTGACCACAAATTCATAGTCGTCCTGCAGCCTTTCGGCCCTGATGGCCTCCGCCCGGACATTAGTGAGCCCCAGCGCATCGACAACCTCCTGCACCACCTTTATTTTTTTGGCCATACTGTCGACCAGGTGAAAGGAAACTTCCGGAAACAAAACAGCTAGCGGAATTCCGGGAAAACCGCCCCCGGTACCTACATCCAGCACGGTAGTCCCGGGCTTAAAGCCGATCACTTTCGCTATCCCCAGCGAATGCAGCACATGCCGTTCGTACAGCAGGTCTATATCCTTCCGGGAAATAACGTTGATCCGGGCATTCCACTCCCTGTACAGGGGTTCCAGCGTTGCCAATTGCTCGTGCTGTACCGGTGTAAGCTCCGGAAAATATTTTCCTATAATTTCCATATCCTTTTCAAACAATACTTATCGCCACTGCGTCACCACATTTTTCCTGAATACTGCACGTCCTCCCATCAACAGGTAATACAAAAACAAGGCCAGGTCCAGCAAGGGAATCCCCCAGCCGCTGATAGTAGCTCCCAGGCGCGTGTTCAAAAACCCAAGAATGATCCATTGCAACAGCCACCTCGCGCCAAAAATGGCAGCTGTGACTTTCAGCAGCCACAGATCATGCGTAAGAACACCAATGACCAGGTTCAGCAATGCCATCAACCATACCCACACGTGTGATCCTGAAAGAAGCCCCAGCAACACCTGGTTACGGGTGCGGTATAATTTCCCCACCCCCAGATGCCGCTTTTTTTGCAGGAACCATTCCGACCAGGTCGTTTTGGGAAAGGAATACATGAAACTGTCCGGATCTATGTTCACGGCTACATTCCGGAAAGTGGCGGCCTGGTTAATAAACAGATCATCGTCGCCTCCCAGGACTTTACTATGCCCGTAAAAACCCCGGTTAGCAAAAAACAGGTCCTTCCGGTACATCAGGTTCCGTCCTACGCCCATATAAGCGACCCCCGAAGCTGCAAACGACAAATACTGTACGGCAGTGTAGAACGTTTCACAGCGGATCAGCCAGTTGAGCAGTCCTTTTTTCCGGTAATACGGGGAAAAGCCCAGTACAATTTGTCTTCGGTCGGTTAAATGCGCCGCCATGGAAGTGATCCAACGAGGTCCTTCCGGCCGGCAATCGGCATCTGTCATCAGGGTTACCGCGTAACGGGCGTGCTTCTGGCCGATGGTTACGGCGTACTTTTTAGGGGTGATATGCCCGTAAACCTCCTCCACCCGGATGGTACGCACCCGGAGCGAGGTCGCGCAGTATTCCTGCAGAAACTCTTCAGAACCATCGGTAGACCGGTCGTCCAGCACCAGTACCTCATACTCCGGATAGTCCTGGTTGTCCAACAGCGGCAGCAGCTCTTCCAGGTTGTCACGTTCGTTCCAGGCGCACACAATAATACTCACACCCGGGCATCCCTCCGGAGCCGGTCGTTTTATTTTTTTAGCCAGGAGTCTCGTGAAGACAAACAGGTAAAAAAAAACCTGTATTGCCACAAAAAACAGCAATATTCCGGGTAAAATCAGATCAGGGGTCACGCCTATACTTCTTTTTCACACAAATATACAGGGCCTGCGCGCCAATGTATTAGCCCAATCTCATTATTTTTGGCCGCGCTTTGTGAAACCGGGGCCAAAAGCAACCCTGCCCGCAGGCTAATCCGGTTTTGCCGGCATCCGTACGAATCTATGAAATTTACACTTACCACAACCGATCCGGCCACCAAAGCCCGTGCGGGCTTCATGGAAACAGCTCATGGGACCATTGAAACGCCCATTTTCATGCCTGTTGGCACGGCCGGATCGGTGAAAGCCGTGCATCAGCGTGAGCTGAAACAGGACATCGACGCCCGGATCATCCTGGGGAATACGTATCATCTGTACCTCCGGCCGGGATTGCCCATCCTTCGTGAGGCAGGAGGATTGCATCGTTTTATAAACTGGGACCGGCCGATCCTCACCGACAGCGGGGGCTACCAGGTCTATTCACTCGCATCAACGGGGAGAAAAATCAACGAAGCGGGTGTGGCATTTAAGTCACACATAGACGGGTCCACTCATCTTTTTACGCCTGAAAATGTCATGGATATCCAACGGGTAATCGGCGCAGACATCATCATGGCCTTTGACGAATGCACCCCCTATCCGTGCGAATACGATTATGCACGACGTTCGATGCAGATGACGCACCGCTGGCTGGACCGCTGCTGCGACCATTTCGACCAGTCTTCCGGGCTTTACGGCTATGACCAAACCTTATTCCCCATCGTTCAGGGAAGTGTATACAAAAACCTGAGAGAGGAATCGGCCGAAAAAATTGCGGCTGCCGGACGGGACGGCAATGCGATTGGCGGACTTTCGGTAGGAGAGCCTGCGGAAATCATGTATGAACTTACCGAAGTGGTGTGCGCCATCCTTCCCACCGACAAACCCCGTTACCTGATGGGGGTGGGGACACCGGCCAATCTCCTGGAATGCATTGCATTGGGAGTCGATATGTTTGACTGTGTGATGCCTACCCGCAATGCCCGGAACGGGATGCTGTTTACTACTCAGGGGATTATCAACATTCGCAATGAAAAATGGAGCCATGATTACTCCCCTATCGACCCGGATCTGGAAAGTTACACCGGAACCGCCTATTCCAAAGCCTACCTGCGGCATCTGGTCAAAGCCAACGAAATGCTCGGAGCGCAGATCGCCAGTATCCAGAACCTTACTTTTTATTTATGGCTGGTCAAAACTGCCCGTACCCATATTCTGAATGGTACGTTCTACAGCTGGAAACAGGCCATCCTGCCGGTCATCATGCAACGGCTTTAAACAAATACCCCGTGTTTCCCCTCCTTTTGGCACACTTATTGTATAACAGGTCGGAGAAGCAATTGCTTTCCGGAGGCAGTCACTTTCGCTGAAACAGTGCTTCTGGCTAGGTATAGGATGAGCAACCCATCCTGAGTTGCGTAAAACAGATCGTTTTGTATGAAAAAGGTATTCCATTTCATTGGCTTGCTGGCAATTGCCGTGCTGAGTGCAGCCAATCTTCATGCCCAGACTTCCGGCGACCCGGATTATAATCCAAGGGCCTCCTATGAGGGTCCTTACAAATTAAACACGTGGTCGGTTTCTGCCCACTTCGGGCCCGGACAGTATTTTGGTGATTTAAGGGAATATGATTTTCTGCCGGTCACCAAAACCAGCCATGACAGCCACAACGAAGTCTCCTGGCAAGGCGGACTAACCCTGGGAAAACAGCTCTCTTATTTACTGGGAGCCAGGGCCGATCTCTCCTTCGGAGGCTTGAACGGGATGAAACGCCGGCTGTATTTCAGTTATTTTACCGGTAAGTATACCGACTTTTCGCTGGCTGCCACGGTTAACCTGAAAGGGTTGCTGCTTGGCCCCAATAAAATGAAACGGTGGAAAATTGACGGATTTGTAGGCGGGGGACAGGTATGGTATACCGCTAAAGCCTATACATTGGGCACCGATGATCTGCTCCGGAGTACCGACGGCACCCGGAATGACTGGATTATTCCGATGGGAATGTCCATTCAGTACGAGCTGACCCCCAAGCTGGACATCGGGCTGGATTTTCGTGCTAACCGTGTCAATTCCGATTACCTGGATGCTACTTATGGTGGCGCTGACCCGGCAGAGGCCGCCAACCAACCCACTTCACGGAAAGGGACCTCGGCGATCGATATGTATGGCGGCGGTTCAATCGTGCTGACCTATAAACTCGGCAAAAATCCATTGAAGGTTAAAAAAGAAAAGGATAAATACGTCTACAACCCTGAAGAAGGAGGGTATTACCACCTTCGGCATACGGACCCAAAATTACTGGTAAAACCACCTAAAATCCTTTCACTTGAAGAAATGGATTCCGTAGCCAAGGCCAATCGTCCTGACGATATCGACCCCCGGCTGCTGCTGGATTCCGATGGTGACGGTGTTTCCGACTTCTTCGACAAGGAGCCCAATTCGCCGGCCGGCAGTATTGTAGATGGAAGCGGCCGGGTAATTGACTTTGATGCATTTGTCAAACAAGCACTCTCGTCCGGACTTGCCTGTACTGAAGTGTTTGCCAATGTTACGTTTGACACCGATAAAAGTGTATTGAGCGCCGAATTCAAACAAGTGCTGCAGAATGTCGCGCAACTCATGAATAAAAATGGCTGCCGGCTTCAACTTTCCGGCCATGCAGACCGGCGTGCCTCCGACCGCTACAACCTCGCTTTATCCAAACGACGCGTAGAGGCGGTGCGGGATTACCTCGTCAAAGAGGCCGGTTTAAAAGACGCTAATAAAATCCTGTACGATTATTTCGGTTCATTTAAGCCGATCGCGGACGCCACCCGCGAAGGTCTGCAGAAAAACAGACGGGTAGAACTGCGCCTGCTTCCCTGAGCAAACCCGTACAGATCAACTGAAAAGGCTCCTTAACCGGAGCCTTTTCAGTTGATCCCGTTCAAAACATTTTGCGTCACATTCAAAAGAACTTCACATATTTGCCCCGTAAATTAGCAAGTCATTACATGGAACAACCATCGAAACCGTTTGATTACCTGATTGTAGGCGCCGGATTATGGGGGTGCGTATTTGCCCGTGAAGCAACTGACAGAGGAAAAAAATGCCTGGTAGTAGACCGGCGGGAACATATCGGCGGGAATACCTACTGTGAGAATATAGAGGGAATAAACGTCCACAAATACGGGGCGCATATCTTTCACACCAACGACAAGGAAATCTGGGAGTACGTCAATTCGTTTGTGGAGTTTAACCGGTACACCAATTCACCGGTGGCCCACTATAAGGGAGCGTTGTTTAACCTCCCCTTCAACATGAATACCTTCTATCAGCTCTGGAAGGTAAAAACCCCCGAAGCAGCCCGGGCCAAAATTGCCGAGCAAGTCAAAGAAGCCAATATCAGTGAACCTCGAAACCTGGAGGAACAAGCGATTTCCCTGGTAGGAACCGATATTTACGAGAAGTTAATCAAGGGGTATACTGAAAAACAGTGGGGAAGAAAGGCAACCGAATTACCGGCCTTTATCATCAAGAGATTACCGGTTCGTTTTACATTTGACAATAATTATTTTAACGACCGCTACCAGGGAATTCCTATCGGCGGGTATAATAAACTTTCTGAAGGACTGCTGGAGGGATCGGAAGTACGGTTAAGTGTGGATTATTTTTCACAGCGGGATCCCCTGCACGCACTAGCCGATACGGTGGTGTATACCGGGAAAATTGACGAATATTTCGATTATCGCTTCGGGGCGCTGGAGTACCGGAGCCTGCGCTTCGACCATCAGGTACTGGACACCGACAACTACCAGGGGAACGCTGTGGTCAACTACACGGAAGCCGAAATTCCTTTTACCCGTATCATTGAGCACAAGCATTTTGAATTCGGAACCCAGCCCAAAACTGTCATTACGCATGAATATCCACAAGAGTGGGCAGCAGGAGCCGAGCCTTATTACCCGGTAAATGATACAAAAAACGACACCCTCTTCCGGCAGTATAAAGCGCTGGCCGAGCAGGAGAACGGGGTTATTTTCGGAGGTCGGCTGGCCGAATACCGCTATTACGACATGCACCAGGTGATCGGTTCCGCCCTGAAAAAAGTGCGTACTCATTTCGGGAATTGACCCTAACCGGCCTACCCGACCCGCGATTCCTTTTCTTGCCAGGGGACATCATTATCGTTCCACTCTTGCTTCTTACGTCACAAACCGATAACTTGGTTTTACATTTTAAAATATTGACCAGCTTCTTTTGCCCCCAAGCCACAAACTCATAATTCATAACTCATAACTCATAACTACCTTCATACCTCACACTGCTTAAAAAAACCACCAACACACACACACTTATCTGATGAAACCGGCATTACACACGCTCACCAGGCGGTCTCAGGAGACTGTCCTTCTTCAAGCCGTCTTTTCCACGGTATACAATCACCGCATAGGTTTTTCCGTTTCTCTGGGCATGTCGCTCGTACTGGGAATACTGTACCTGCGATATGCTACTCCCGTCTATCGGATTACCGCCAGTGTGATGATCAAAGACGATTCGCGGGGGACTTATCTTGCGGATATCGCTGTTCCTGACGGTATGGGTCTTGATTTCGGGCCCAGCAGCACCGACGACGAAATTGAAATCCTGAAAAGCAGGTGGCTCATGGAAACGGTGGTCGGCTCACTGCAACTTTACACCCGGTACTTTGTTACCGGCCGGCTAAAAACCACGGAACTGTACAGCCAGACCCCTGCCCTGCTCCGGTTTGTTACAAGAGCAGCCTCGTCTGACAATCCCGAAGAATATGCATTAGACTTCCCAAACGGCAGCACATTCCGGCTTTCCACCGCCGGTAAAACCTGGCAGGGCAACTTTGGAGACACCCTTTTGCTGCCTTCCGGCAGCGCTGTGTTAACCGCTACCGGCCTGCCGGCCTCGCCGGATAACCATTATCATATTACGGTTTATCCCAATGCCCCTTCCGTAGAGAATTATCAGCGTAAACTTTCCGTCGCGGCCGCCAAAAAAGGAAATCTCATTCAGCTCGCTCTTCCGGATCCGCTTCCGGACAGGGGCGAAGCTTTTCTGAACCAACTCATTGCTCATTACCTACAAGCCGATCTCAATGCTAAAAACCGTATTGCCGACAGTACTATTGCTTTCATCAACTCCAACCTGATCAAGGTAAGCCGCGAGCTGGCCGCTCTTGAAACGACCATCCAGCACTACCGCACTACCCATCAAATCACGGCTATCAGTGAACAAACCCGTCTCTTGCTGCAACAGGACCATACGGCAGCCCTAACTGCTTCCGAAACGGAAGTCCGGTGGAAGCTCGTTGGTTTACTGGAGGCTTTTCTCCAAGAGAATCCCCATCACCTGCTCCCGGCCTCCCTGCTCCTGAACGACGCTCCGCTGACCGAACTGACACACAGCTACCAGGCGCTCCAATTGCAGCGGGAAAAGCGCCTGAGCGAGGTAACCGGGCAACACCCTTCTATAATCATTTTGGACAACCAACTCCTGACGATCCGGGAGGCGTTACTGGCTGCACTGCACTCCATGCGGCTGGGGTTACAGCTCAGGCTGGAAGAATCGGAGCGTTTAGCCCACAACACTACCGCGCAACTCGCCGCTATCCCCGCAAATGAGCGCATATACCTGGGCTATTTCCGCCGGCAGGAAGTACAGCAGGAATTGTATCTGCTGCTGCTAAAGAAAAAAATGGAAACCGCACTGTCCAAATCTTCTACAATTGCCAATGCCCGGATCATCGATCCGCCTAAGGCAGCCACACTACCCCTGAAACCCAACCGGGAACTGGCCCTGGCAGGCTCTTTGCTGCTCGGTTTACTGGCCCCTGCGCTCTTTCTTTATGTAAAAGACCTGCTGCACACAACCGTAGCCGGCAAGTATGAGCTGCAAAACACACTCTCCATCCCTATTTGGGGGGAAGTTGCCTGGAAACCCCTGCCTGCTCCCCCGCAGCCGCTATTGCTGACCGAACAGTTCCGGATGCTGCGCATCCGGTTATACCTGTTGCCGCTACGCCCCCCGGACCAGATTCTTCTGATAACTTCTACCACTACCGGAGAAGGGAAAAGTTTCATCGCCCGTTACCTGTCACTGGCCTTTGCCAGGGCGGCAAAAAAGGTATTGCTGATCGAATGCGACCTCCGCAGACCCACGCTCGCCCACTACCTGAACCTTCCCGAAAAAGGCCTCCTCCAATACCTGACTTCGGAAAACAGACCTCCTTCGATCACGTCACCGGAACCGGGCTTCGATGTGCTCTGTGCCGGGGGAACGTCTTCCAGTCCCGCGGAGTTGTTGATCCAACCCCGGTTTGAGATCTTGCTGACTACCTTACGCCGCTCCTATGACTATATTATTCTGGACACGCCGCCCATTACTGCCGTAGAAGAAACCTATGCGATCCTGCACCATGCACAACTGGTTTTGTACGTGATCCGGCAAGGTTACACCTCCCGGGAACAGCTGGGATTTATCCAGGACCTGCATGACGCCATCCGGAACGCCCGGATGGGGCTCGTTCTGAATGGCATCAACCATACGATTCCCGCTAACCGCTATGCTTATCCGGAAAAATCCGGTTCCTGACAATCCCTGCGCACTGCTTGTCACTTATACACACAAACACTTATGCCTTACACCTTCACAATGGCCGAAATCGGTCAGGCCCATGACGGGAGTCTCGGAATGGCCCACGCTTATATCGATGCCCTTTCGGAAACGGGCGTCGATGCCGTCAAATTTCAAATTCATGTGGCCGAAGCAGAAAGCAGTCCGCACGAAATTTTCAGGACCGCTGTTTCCTGCCAGGACACAACCCGTATGCACTATTGGGAGCGAACGGCTTTTCGGGAAGAACAATGGGCCGGCCTGAAAAAGCATTGTGAAGCCAAAGGAATGCAGTTTATTGCTTCCGCCTTTTCCAATGCCGCGGTTGCCCTGTTACTCCGATTGGGCGTTTCGACCATAAAAGTTCCCTCGGGAGAAATCACCAACAGCCTGCTGCTGACCCGGCTCGCGGCCGAAAAAAAAGCGGTGATTCTTTCGTCAGGAATGAGCTCACTGACAGAACTCGACAAGGCCATTGCCCTTCTCAGACCCGCTATTTCCGATCTCTCACTGCTGCAATGCACCACCGCCTATCCGACCACTCCCCGGCAATGGGGGTTAAACCTGCTTCCGGCCCTTCAGCAGCGGTACCAAATCCCGACGGGGTTTTCCGATCATTCCGGAGAACCCTTCGCTTGTCTGGCAGCCACGGCGCTGGGGGCACAGCTGCTTGAATTTCATGTAGTATTCGATAAACGAATGTTTGGGCCGGACACCAGTGCGTCGCTGACCATTGACGCGGTGACAGCCCTGATCCGGGGAATCCGCCAGATCAACCAAGCTCAAAGCCATCCGGTCGATAAGGAAGACCTGCGAGCGCTGGCGCCTGTGAAAGCACTTTTTGAAAAATCACTCGCTGTCCGCCGGATGCTTCCGGCCGGGCACCGTATCGCCTTCGATGACCTGGAAGCCAAACGGCCCGCAGGAAAAGGGATTGCCGCCGGCGAATTCGAATCCGTTGTCGGGAGACAGCTCCGATGGCCCCTTGACCAATGGGAATTTCTCACCGAAAATGATCTGCTATGAAACGGAAAATCTGCGTCGTCGTTACGGCACGTCCCAGTTACAGCCGCATTCAAACCGTGCTTTCGGCCATCCGGGAACACCCTGATCTGGAGTTGCAGCTTGTTGTTGCCGCTACCGCCTTACTTGAAAAATACGGTTCGGTGGTCCCCGACATGGAAAAAGAGGGATTCCCCGTCTATGCCCGTGTTTACAACCAGGTCGAAGGAAGCCTGCCTGCCCAGGCCGTCAAAACAACAGGACTGGGCCTTATAGAATTACCGGCTATCCTGAACGATGCCCGCCCGCACATGGTCGTCACCATCGGAGACCGTTTTGAAACCCTATCCACTGCCATAGCAGCCGCCTATATGAACATCCCGCTGGTGCATATCCAGGGCGGGGAGGTAACGGGTTCCATCGATGAAAAAGTCCGGCATGCTATTACTAAGCTAGCGGATCTGCACCTGGTGGCTTCCGAAAGCGCACGGACGCGGCTGATCCGGATGGGGGAGGATCCGGCAACCGTTTTCCATACCGGTTGCCCTTCCATCGACCTGGCGGCAAGACTTATTCAGGCTCCCGATCCGGATTTCGATCCCTTTCAGTACTATCAGGGTGTCGGAAAACGCTTCTCATTCCCGACCGGTTACCTCGTCGTGCTGCAGCACGCTGTCCCGACAGAATACACACACGCAAGAGCGCATATTGAGATAACCCTTCAGGCCATCCTGGAAACCAATATCCCCACCTGCTGGTTTTGGCCGAATGGCGATGCGGGCGCCGACGACACTGCCAGAGGAATCCGGTCGTTTCGCGAAAAATATCCGGGTTCAACTATTCATTTTTTCAAGAATATGGCTCCCTTACACTTTTTAAAGCTGCTCAAAAATGCCGCCTGCCTGGTGGGAAACTCCAGTGCAGGGATCCGGGAATGTGCCTTTCTGGGAATTCCCGCAGTCAATATCGGCACCCGTCAGCAGGGCCGTGAAAGGGCCCGAAATGTAATCGACACGGAGTATGATCAGGCTGCGATCAGCAAAGCCCTCATTACACAGCTCGCCCATGGAAAATATCCGCAAGACACGCTTTACGGGAACGGGGATTCAGGCCGGAAAATAGCCGGTATCCTGGCGACTGTACCCTTATCTTTTGTGAAACAACTTACCTACTAACCATGCTTTACGACAGAAAAATCCTGGGAATCATTCCCGCCAGAGGAGGCTCTAAAGGTGTTCCCGGTAAAAATATCCGGATACTCGGCACCCGGCCGCTCCTCAGCTATACCCTTGAAAGCGCCTTAAAATCGCGGCACCTCGACACCTTACTGGTGACCACCGATCACCCGGATATTGCGCAGTTGGCGCGAAGCTATCCACCGGTAGATGTTCCGTTTATCCGTCCGGCACATCTCGCTGCCGACGACACCCCCCTGCTTCCGGTTATTCAGCATGCCCTCACCTATTACGAGGCAATCGGCAGGTATTTCGACCTCGTATGCCTGCTTCAGCCCACCACTCCCTTCCGTCCGGAGGGGCTTATTGACCAATGCATTGAAGCAATGCTACGGCTCAAAGCATGCAGCCTGGTAACCATCCGCCCGATTCCCCATCAATACCATCCGTTCTGGTCTTACCGGTTCTCGAAAAAGGAGCGGATACAACCGGTGACCAGTCATTTTGTGCACCGCCGCCAGGAATTACCTCCCACTTATTACCGGGATGGTATGATTTACCTCAGTTCAGTAGGCCTCCTTAAAACCGGAACCCTCCTGGGATCACATCCTGTAGGGTTTGTCAATCACAACAGCGCTGCCGTGAATATCGATTCCATGCAAGACTGGCTGCTTGCCGAAACACTGCTGGGCCATGAACAATAATCCCCGGAAAAAGCTGGTTGTCTTGCTCACCAACCGGTTTGCAGCCACTGCGATTTTGCATAGCGGACTCGCCCGGAAGTTGTGCACCGAATATGATTTATACCTTGTCTCCAACCTGCTTGACAAGAGCCAGCTGCCCTTATTAAATCGCCTTTTCGGGGGAAAGTTTACCTGGGCAGACATCCCCCTTCCCAAAGAGACCCGCCGTCTCAGGTTCCTGAGACATGTTCAGAAAGCACTCTTTTTCAACCATCATCAACTTGCTACCGGCGCCATAAAGACCCTGGAACTCGGACTCCTGTACCGGCTATGCGAGAGGCTCCTTTTTATTGTCTTACAACAAACCGGACTGGCGGCGCCGTTACTCCGCCGGATCCGGAAACGGATTTTAAAAGCAACACTGCGAAACCCCTGCAACCACTTCCGGTCCCTCACATCGTTTGACGGTGTGTTAAGCACCTCTCCGATGGACATCCGGGAAAATATCCTCGTCAATCAGCTTCAACAACAGGGACTCCGGTCAATGGGAATGCTGATCGGCTGGGATAACCTTAGTTCCAAGGGGGTAATAAATGCTGACTTTCATCGCATACTGACCTGGAATGCCGGCATGCAGGCGACCTATAACCGGCTGTATACGCTTTACCGCATCGCCGGTCAGGCGGTGCTCATCACCGGAATCCCACGCTTTGATCTGTACTACAAGCCCGTGACCCCTTCCGAAACGGTCTTTCGGAACACGTGGGGTTTCTCGCCGTCTGATAGCGTTATTCTCTTCACAACCTGTGCGATCCGGCATTTTCCGCAACAGACGGATATCGTCGAACACCTGCTGGAGTACCTGACAACCCGCCCCCGTTGCAAGCTATTCATCCGTTGTCATCCTTTCGACAACTTCGAGGCCTACCAGCGATACCGCTCCCATCCGGCTGTCCGGATATGGTTTCCGGCAGATCTCCCGAACCTGTCGCCGGAACGAACTGTGCAAGGAATCCCCGAAACAGACACCCTGCATACGCTCTCGGCCATGTTGAACTACTGCCACGTTTGCCTGCACGTCGCTTCCACCATCCGGCTGGATGCCATCGCAGCCGGAATTCCCTGTTTAGCCATCGCTTACGACGGCAATACTCCCCGGAACTATGTCCGCTCTGTACGCCGGTTGTATGACTTTACGCATCAGCAGGCAATCCGGGAACTGCAATGCAGGGAATGGGTCCTCTCAAAAGCCGCCTTGTTTGCCGCTCTTTCCCGGCATCTGGAAAATTCTCAAAAAAGAACGCCCGCCTTTGACCCCGGAAAGCTGCTCCATTTCACCGGGCCTGCGGCCACCCCGGCAACAGTCAGCGCAATCAGGGAATGGTTAAACTAATCGCAGAGACGGCCCGGAAAGCGGTGTATGCCGCACTCTTCACCGGCGGTACGGCACTCGTTTTGCCGTCGCTACTCGACCACTCCCAAGCCAGCCGGTTCCAGGTTGGAGTAGTGTTGTCCTTTTTTTGCTTCTGCATTGCAGCACTTTTTACCTATTCCAGGTACAAGCTCTTTTATTTACTCCTCATTCCGGTTCTGACACAATTCCTGCATCTTTTTCAGCAATATACCTTCGAGCTTGGCGCCCGGTCTGTCTGGCGAATATTCCCTTTCCTGGCACTGGACATCTACTTTCTTGATTTTTTCCTCCATAAGAAAATCGTCCTTTCGGGTTCCGATAAACTGCTTCTCCTCTCCTGGATCCTGATGCATCTTTTTTTCCTGGCAATCTCCCCTAACCTGAGCCACCTCCTGCCGGGGGGAACCTCCCTCTTCCTGCTTACGCTTCCGGGCTATTACCTGTATTTCAAACAGGGCTGCCCGGCGCCCGATTTCAGGGAAGAAATGGAAAAATACCTGACCCTGCTTTTTATCCTCCTGGGGCTGGGGACTTTCGGGCTGGTCATTGCCGGAGCCGGCTATAAAGAGGCTTCCAACTTATTGGTGACCCGCAATATCAGCGATACCAATGTTACAATGGCCTATTTCATCCTGCTATGGCCATTTGTAATTCGTTATGC
Source organism: Telluribacter humicola (assembly GCA_040394475.1). GTDB lineage: Bacteria > Bacteroidota > Bacteroidia > Cytophagales > Spirosomataceae > JBEBSD01. The sequence continues at coordinate 21,923 of JBEBSD010000081.1, forward strand.
CAACCGGACTGCGCTGCCTGCCGGGTTCGGCTTATCGATGACCCTTATTTTTCTGGGAGTCGTATGCATCTCCTTTTCCCGCGGGGCTTTGCTGCTCATCCTTCCCTACCTGCTGATTACCCATTACTATACAGCCGGCGGATTTACGCTCAAGGGTGTGATCGTGCTGCTGGCGCTGACCGCCATACTAGTCCGTCGGATCAACCGGCTTTTCAACGATTATGACCTTGCTTATTCCTGGCTGCTGCGGTTTGCAGACATTGATTTTTCCGGAAACCTCTGGCAAACGCTCGGGAGCAACAGCGGGCGCCGGGAAATCCATCAGACAGCCATTCACTTGTTTTTACAACGCCCCATAACCGGTCACGGTATTGCCAGTTTCGAAATTCTCGGCCCGGGTTTCCGCGAAGCCCATTCTCTTTTCTTTACCTTACTGGCGGAGACCGGATTGACCGGGACCTTGTACGTCTACGGATTACTGTCCGTGTTAATGGTCCGGCTTTTCAGGACTTCGCCCGGATTGCTCCTCTGGGGATTCTCGTTTTACCTGATTTTCAATCATACTGTCGGCAGTGTCTGGGTAGTTATATCCGGAAAGGCCATGACCGTTAATTGCATAGCGCCGGTGTTGCTGCTGGGAATGTATTTTTATGCGGGCAGCCGGGAATGAGGTGGTGTTAGGTTTTAGGTTTTAGGTAGTTAGGTAGTTAGGTAGTTAGGTTTTAGGGCGTGGTCGGCTGTCGGCGATCGGCTGTCAGACCCATCATTATCTTATCTGAGCAGTCTTTGTTGAAAAAATTAGTCGTATAGATGAAAAAAAGGAACCGTGTTCTTATAATCGGAAAGTGTCCGCCGCCGCTGGGCGGGGTTCGTATCCATGTCGCGCGGCTGCTGACAGCCCTTTCCAGGCGGCATTTCGACCAATTCGACTTTGCCGACCTTGAGAAAGAGCCGCTTCGTATCCTCTTGCGGCAATTTCACTTCCACCGGGTAATCCATCTGCATACCTCCAATCCGTATGTACGTTTACTCATCGCCTGCATTTGCCGGCTGTTCCGAAAACGACTCTTGATTACCTACCACGGAAACATCGGGCGGTATTCCGGATTGAAAGCGTTTGCGGAAACGCTCTCCGTTCGCTTAACCACGATCCCGATTGTCTCCAACAACGATAGTTTTTTCAAAGCACGAAGCCTGAATCCGCAAACGGTTCTGATTGCGGCCTTTATTCCTCCGCTTCCCTGTAATCCCTTACCGGAAGCCGCCCGGCGACTCATTGGGCAACTCCGCTCCCGCTATCCTTTCCTGCTTTGTACCAATGCTTCCGACCTCTCTTTTGACAAATCCGGTGCTGAAACCTACGGAATCTCTGGCCTGATCCGGTATACCGGGCAAAATCCTCTGATCGCGCTGGTCATCTCCGATCCTACGTGCCGGTACCGGCGCTTCATCCGTCAGGTCATTGACCCACTCCCGGACAACATCGGTTTTATTACCGGCTTTCACGACTTCATTCCCGTTCTGCAGCAAGCAGATGCGTTTATCCGCCACACTACCACCGACGGCGACTCGCTGTCCATTCATGAAGCACTTCACACCGGGCTGCCGGTATTCGCCACCGATGTGGTTTCCCGGCCGGAACACTGTATTACCTATCGTCATCTCTCCACCCTGGAACCCACTCTTATGCAAGCCTTGCGGAATCGCCGGCCCGCGCCGACGCCCCCAACGGCAGACACCGTTGCTAAGCTGACCGAACTGTATCAGAAAATGCTTCAACAATGACCCTTCTTTTCGGCGCTGTTAGTACAGCTAGTCATCAATGCGGAGTTTTCCGGCCGTTTCAAAATACTTTTTAAAGCACGCATAGGTCAGCTGTGCGTCTTCCAATGCATTGTGCTGGTCGTCTTCCCGCTGCAGGGAGAAGTAGTCCGCTACGGCTTTCAGGCTGTAGGATTTGGGCCGGCTGACTTTGTTGGTATCCCAGATGCGGTACATCAGAAAGGAGATACTCATCAGATCAATCAACCGGTACGAAAACGGCCAGGCCAGGTGAAGTTCGTCGTATTTTTGTTTCAGGAAATTGATATCATTGATCACGCTCTGCCCGCACAGGGTGATGTCTTTCAAAGAATCCTGGGGACGGCGGTGCAGGCTTTTCCGGACCCACGCCTCGAAGTCCTCCAATGCATCCAAAGACGACGGGGCATCTTCCAGATCATAAATCGAAATGCCATGGATTTCCTCGGCAGCGGTCGACATGGTTTCTTCATTATCAGGATACACCAGGCTTTCAAATTGAGAAAGGACTTTCCAGTCATCATCCGCCAATACGGCGCCTATTTGAATAATATCGTGGTAGCCCGCTTCGCTACCGGTCATTTCAAGATCAAAAATAAGATACGGCATAACAGGGACATTGCTCTATACAAAAGGTCGAAACGACCCGCCCTGAAAGTTATAAAAAAAATCCGGGTCCACTATTCTCCCGGCAGAAATACCCCTACTCCGCATATACCGGGCCATAAACCCGGATGCGCGGTGTCCGAATGCCGGGCCGTACCTCCCCGCTGGGCAAAACAAGCCAGTCGCCCCAGATTACCAGCGGAGTAGTCACGGCTACGCCCCTGCCTGTATCCCGAACAGCATCCGGTACGGTTTCCCCGACCCGCCAACGATCTTCGGTACTGTCATAGGCAAGCAGCTCCTGATGAAATCCGGGATGCTGCGCCTTTAATTCCAGGGTACGATGCGCATGGGTACCATCATCGCCCCCCACGAGAACCAGTTGTTTTCCATCGACCGCCACCGCCGGGCCTGCTGCTGCCGCCACTGCATAGGGCAGGTCCACCCTCCGCGTCCACCCGCGACTGGCCGGGTCGTACACCAGTGTTTCTTTCAGGTACGTTCGTACCACCTCACCTTTGGAGTTCCGGCTCAGCGCCACTCCGCTGAACAGGTAAAACTTTCCCTCCAGCATCCCGGCGACGGCTAACATTCGCCCTGCGCCGGGAAAAGGAGGCAATTCCAGCCATTGCGACGTGCGTAGATCAAACTCCCAGAAACTGTTCAGGGCGACGGTATCCGAGGGGCTGCCCGTTCCTCCTGCAACGTATATTTTGCCTGCACCGACAGCGCCGGCTGCATAAGCGATGGCTATCGGTAAGGCGGGTAAGCTGTCAAAAACGATCGCCGGTCCTGAAAGGTGCATCAAGAACGCATCGTTATAGTGCTGCGCGGCATCGGCGCCTCCAAGACAAAACACTCCCCTGTCAGTGGTCAGAGAAAGGCCATAGCCCATTTTGCGGGGAAGAGCTCCCGCCACCCTCCACGTCCCTTCGGGCCGGTCCAGTACGTAAATCTTTTCATACCAGGTTTTAGGAGTAGTTCCCCATGGACCTGTATTCCCGGGGAAATTGGCTCCTCCGGCAAAAAGCAGGCTGCCGTTGCTCACCCCCGCGTACCCGCCCGCAAACCCATCCGGATCCGGTAACGGCGCTAAGTCCTTCCACTCCGCTCCCGTTTTTTCAGCTGGTCCACAACCCGATATCACCGAAACCATCAGGAGGAACAGTAACAGACGATCCATTTGCGATGTATTATTTTTGTATTTTCCTCTTCCAGCACCCGGTTTTCTTACCGGTTTCTGATCGGGATTCCCCGTTGTTCAAAAAAACCGATTCCCGCCAGTTCGGCTTCCAGGCTCCGGTAATCTTTTTCAGAAAGCATTTGCAACGGCTTCCGGCAGGGCCCCAGATCATACCCAATCATTTTCATCACTGCCTTTTGCGCCGGTATGGCCGGGTATTTCACAATGGTACGGACGAGCTCCACCAGGTAGTACATTTGTTTACGCGCCGCTTCTATATGCCCGTCTTCAAATGTTTTACGCAGTTGCAGATACAGGGGCGCTGCAAAATTAAAAGTACTCCCAATCGCCCCTTTAGCGCCGACAGCCAGCGCCGCCAGGTGGTTTTCATCAAATCCGTACAGCACGTCATAGCGTCCTTCCTTGTAATACAAACAGGAGATATACTCCCAAAGCGTTGCTGCCGTATATTTTATCCCTGCGAAATTGGGGATGCGCTGTTCGGCAAGCTCCATAAATGCCACGGTGTCGATGGTGATACCTGTCAGAACGGGTATGTGATAATAGTAAAAAGGCAACCCCGGAGCGCCTGCGGCAATTTCGGCCATGCTGTCCACCAGGTTTTCTACCGAAGTCGGTTTGAAATAGAAGGCGGCCACCGAAGAAACCGCATCTGCACCGTGGTCAGCAGCATGCCGGGCCAGTTTACGCGCTTCGGCAATACTGGCATGACCCACGTGTACAATGGTTGTAAGCCTCCCCTGGTTATGCTTCAGAATAGTCGCCGTAACCTGCTCTCTTTCTTCAAGGGTCAGATTAGGACCTTCGCCATTGCTTCCGCAGATAAATATTCCTGTCAATCCAAAATCAACCAGATGATCGGTTAGCGCCGGAAGTAACGCATCATTCACTTCACCATTCGGATGAAGCGGGGTAAAAAGAGCGGCAATAAGCCCGTCGGTATGCGGCATCATGAAAAAATTTGTTAAATGGTAGGTTTTATGTTTGTACGCATGTGTCTGGTCTGTCTGTTTCCGATCAAATTTTCATTTGTCAGAATCCTGACTTACAGCAACTTACGTGCTGAAATCCGGGTTACAGCAACTGATCGAATTCCTCTAGTTTAAACCGGACCGACACCACGGAGTGCTTTTTCTTTCCCGGCTTGTATTTCACGTAAGTCGTGGCTACAAAAGTGCCGTCCGGAAGTAGTTCCAGTCCCGGATAGCCGCAGTCCTGCCCGGCATAACTGTGCAATAATTTCACCTTATACTGCCCGGAATAGCCATTCAGGAGATCGTTATAAGTACCTACCCAGGCAACAAAGTGCCCCTTCGTCGGACTTCCCGGCGCCATGTCCCGGAACACCGCAAGCAGGCGGCCGTCGGGCGTATACCTGATTTTATGCCGGTCCCCGGATAAGCCCCAGGGGGTTTCTTCCAGCTTCGACCAGGTTTTTCCTTCATCGTTCGACACCATCCTCAGGGAATGCCCCTTCCGCTGGTTCTCCCGCATGACGCACACCAGCTGCTTCTTATTCGGAGACCGGAATACTTCCGGCTCGCAGGGCGACCGTCCCTCCATTTCACCTACCAAAACAGCTGCATCCCAGGTCACGCCCCCGTCTTTCGAAACAGACTGCCAGACTGTCAGCGGCGACTTGTCCTGATCATTAAGACCCCGGTGGTATAGCCCCAGGTAATCTCCGTTTTCCAGTTGAATAATACTTGAAAAAGCCATGACACAGGGTTTTCCCAGGCTTTTCACGGGTGTCCAGGTCTTCCCGCCATCCTCACTCCAGGTCTGCGACATCCCCGGCCGTGCCGCGAAGACCATCAGACGTTCTTTCCCCTGCTTGTCTGTGAGGAGATAAATACTCGGACAATTGAACATCGTACCCCAGTCGGCCGGGGTCGGCACCATTTGCCACGTACGGCCGCCATCGGTACTCTTGGCCAACGGGCCGGCCTTTCCCCCGTGATCGAAGGACCAGGCGCAGAAAATGGTGCTGCCGCCCGGGGTGCTAACTGTTGTAGGATGTCCCTGATAAATTTCTTCGGTTCCGGCGGCAACTATCACCTGCCGGGACGACTGACCGGACACATCGATAACGGGCAGGTTAGGGTGCAGCGTCTGGGCGGAAAGGTGGACAGTCCCCCAATAAAAGGCTGTCAGCATTACTGAAAAAAGCCGGGTCAGGATCAGATAGTTTTTGGGCATAAAGCATGTCGGATTATAAGGGATCAAAACATTATATAGTACATATGTTCTACATAAAGACAAATATAACTAGTTTACCACATTATCACCAACTATTTCCGGATCAAGCGAAATTTCTGTGGGGCATCTTAGATTAAGCATATAGCTGAGTTAG
>JBEBSD010000082.1:0-27078 GCA_040394475.1 Telluribacter humicola
GATTATGAGTGAGGTGCTCTAACCGACCGGCAAACGTTTTGTGAGCTATAGGCCCGGCTCCTTACGGATTGGGAGTGCAAAATTAGTTATTCCCTGGTTTTCTCCAAATTAACACCTCAGAATAATGCGGTGATTTTCGTGTTCTTAGTTACTTTTGTAAAAAAAGGCTGCTTTGAACAAGCGAAAAATACTTAATGACCCGGTTTACGGATTTATTAACATCCCGTCTGACTTTCTTTTTGACCTGATCGAACATCCCTGGTTTCAACGATTGCGGAGGATCCGGCAGCTGGGACTCGCAGAGTTCGTATATCCGGGGGCTTTACATACCCGGTTTCACCATGCATTGGGGGCGATGCACCTGATGGGAGAGGCCTTACAGACGCTCAGTGCCAAAGGCAATCGCATCAGTGACGAAGAGTGGGAAGCCGCGCGGGCGGCGATACTGCTGCATGACATCGGTCACGGACCTTTCTCTCATGTGCTGGAGTATGTCCTGCTTTCGGGGGTGCCGCATGAGCAGATTTCGCTGGTCCTGATGGAGGAGCTGAATACCCGCTTCGACGGGCGGCTGGAGCTAGCTATTCAAATGTTTAAAGGCAACTACTACCGGAAATTCTTCCATCAGTTGATATCCAGTCAACTGGACATGGACCGGATGGACTACCTGAACCGGGATTGTTTCTATACCGGGGTGGTCGAAGGAGCTATCGGTACCGATCGCCTGATTAAGATGTTGGATTTGAGCGAGGATCAGTTGGTTGTAGAAGAAAAAGGATTGCTGAGTATTGAGAATTTTCTCAATGCCAGGCGGACCATGTATTGGCAGGTATACCTGCACAAAACCGCCCTTTGCGCCGAAAATATGCTCGCGCAGATTATCCGGAGAGCACGTGAGCTGATTGCGGGAGGAGAGGAGCTGTTTGCAAGCCCGGTATTAAAGCTGTTTCTCAGCCACCGGTTTACCATTCGTGATTTCCGGGAGAACCCGGAGTATGTCCGCCAATTCACACAACTGGACGACCTGGATTTATGGGCTGCCATTAAAGTCTGGACCCAGCATCGGGATCCGGTACTTGCTGCGATCAGCGAAATGCTGCTCAACCGCAACTTGTACAAAATCAGCTTTTTTGCGGCCCCGCCTACCCCGCTGCAACTGGAGACGATCTATGAAAGCTTGCGGAAGCAGGGTGTTCCGGACGCCTGGCATTCCTATTTTTCAGTGGCAGGAAGCGCTTCGAACTCGGCTTATATCGCCGATGAAGAGCAAATCCAGGTCCGCATGAAAAACGGGAGTATCCTCGACATAGCAGCAGCTTCCGAACTTCCTACCATTAAAGCCCTGAGCAAGATTGTAACGAAGTTTTACGTTTGTTGGCCTAAAACTGTATCTTTGCGGGAATAAGGTTTATTTACGGTTACCAACGCAAGTCTGAATGTCTGCAAAACCCATAGTCAGCATTAATACCATTTCAAAAACACGTTTTTAACCCTTTGTATGGAGTTTACAGTAAGTCAGATTGCACAAATGATTGATGGAGAAATACAAGGCGACGGTTCTCTTACGATCAATTCTGCAGCAAAAATAGAAGAAGGAACAGCCGGCAGCATCTCATTTTTGGCCAATCCTAAATATGCACCTTATCTCTACACTACCGGCGCATCGGCTGTAATTGTGAATAAGGATTTTGTGCCTGACCAGCCTGTAAAGCCAACCTTAATATACGTATCAAACGCTTACCTGGCCTTTACGCAATTGCTGGAAGAGTACCAGCGCCAGCTTTGGCAGCAGCGGAGAGGAAGGGAACATCCGCATTATATAGGAGAAGGGACCGCTGTCGGCGAAAACGAATATATCGGAGCCTTCGTCTATATCGGTAAAAACACCAGCCTCGGCCGGAATGTACAGGTTTATCCGGGTGCCTATATTGGCGACGGGGTCACCATCGGCGACAATACGGTCGTCCATCCAGGCGTGAAGATCTATAATAATACCGTGATTGGTAACAATTGTTTTATATTTGCCAACGCCGTTATCGGAGGCGATGGCTTCGGGTTTGCCCCCCAGGCCGATGGTACGTACCGGCGGATCCCCCAGTTAGGAAATGTGGTGATCGAGGACGATGTAAGCATCGGTTCCAACACCACCATCGACTGCGCCACGATGGGGGCGACAGTCATCCGGAAAGGAGTAAAGCTGGATAATCTTATCCAGATCGCCCACAATGTGGAAATTGGACAAAATACGGTAATCGCTGCGCAGAGCGGCGTGTCCGGCTCTGCCAAGATCGGCGAGCAGTGCGTAATTGCAGGGCAGGTGGGCATCGTCGGGCATATTTCACTTGCGAAAGGCACGAAAGTCGGTGCCCAGTCGGGAATCGGAAAATCGATCAAAAAAGAAGGACTGTCACTAAGCGGCTCTCCGGCAACGGATTTGAATACACATTTACGTTCCCTGTCCCTTATGAGGCATTTGCCGGAAATGGAAAGGCGCCTGGAGGCTGTTGAACAGCAGCTGGGGAAAGAAAAAAGCGAATAATATCCTGAAACATTCGCATTGTTAATATCAACCAAAAGCTATACCGAATCGCCTCGCAAGGTTTAGTGAAGTACTTAGACTGATGAACGAAAAACAGCAAACTATTAAAAAGCAGGTATCCGTATCCGGTGTGGGATTGCATACCGGAGTACAGGCAACCATGACCTTTGTACCTGCGCCCACTCATCATGGGTATAAATTTCAGCGGATCGATCTTCCCGACCAGCCGGTGGTCGATGCGGATGTCGATAACGTAGTGGATCTTTCCAGGGGGACAACAATTGAGCAGAATGGTGCGCGTGTTCATACAGTGGAGCATACGCTGGCGGCATTGGTAGGATTACAGATTGATAATGTGCTGATTCAGCTTGACGGACCGGAACCCCCGATTCTGGATGGCAGCTCCATCAAATTCGTGGAAGCGTTGCAGGAAGCCGGGGTGGTGGAGCAGAATGCCTACCGGGAGTATTTTGAAATCCCCGAATACGTGCATTATAAAAACCCGGAAAAAGATATCGAAATCGCCGCGTTACCGCTTCCGGATTACCGGCTGACAGTGATGGTCGATTATAATTCTTCCGTCATTAACAGTCAGCACGCGTTTCTCAATGACATCGCCCAATTTCCGGAGCAAATAGCAAAATGCCGGACGTTTGTTTTTCTGCATGAACTGGAGAATTTATACAAACAAAACCTGATCAAAGGCGGGGACCTGGCGAATGCCATTGTAATTGCCGACCGGGCTGTGGAAGAAGGAGAGCTCGATTACCTGGCCGAATTGCTGAACAAACCGAAAGTAAGCCTCGACAAAGGGAAAGGAATCCTGAATAACCTCGAACTGCACTATCCCAATGAAATGGCCCGGCATAAGCTGCTCGACCTGATCGGGGATCTGGCGCTGGTAGGGAGGCCCATTAAAGCACAGATTCTGGCGGCCCGTCCGGGCCACGCGGCCAATATTGCTTTTGCCAAAAAGATCAAAAAGCTGATCAAACAGGGCAAAGGAGATATCCCGCGGTATAACCCCTCCAAACCGCCGGTATTCGATATCAACCAGATCTCGCAGCTGCTGCCGCACGGGTACCCGTTCCGGATGATCGATAAGATTATCGCGCTGGATGAAACAAGCGTGGTGGGAATTAAAAATGTCACGATCAATGAAGAGTTTTTTGTGGGGCATTTTGACGGGAACCCGGTAATGCCGGGAGTACTGCAGCTGGAAGCCATGGCGCAGACAGGAGGGATCCTGGTACTGAGCTCGGTCCCGGATCCGGAAAATTACTGGCCTTATTTAATAGGGATCGAGAACTGCCGTTTCAGAAAGAACGTATTTCCCGGCGATACGGTCATTTTCAAGTGTGTATTTACTTCGCCGATGAAGCGCGGAATTGTTAAAATGACCGGAAAAGGATATGTGAACAACCAGCTGGTCTGCGAAGCCGATATGATAGCAAGTCTTGTAAAGAAAAAATGATACAACCCTTAGCTTATATACACCCGGAGGCAAAAATTGCGCGGAATGTCGTCATTGAGCCTTTCGCAATGATCCATAAGGATGTGGAAATTGCCGAGGGAACCTGGGTAGGTTCTCATGCCGTTATCAATGAAGGGGCAAGAATTGGAAAGAACTGCCGGATTTTTCCGGGTGCAGTGATTTCGGCAATTCCGCAGGACCTGAAATACAAGGATGAATATACACTGACTTTTATCGGTGACAATACCACTGTCAGAGAGTATGCGACCATCAGCCGCGGAACGGAAGAACATTGGAAAACGGAGGTGGGGTCCGGCTGCCTGGTGATGGCCTATTCCCATATCGCGCATGACTGCCGGGTTGGGAATCATTGTATCATCGGGAACAATGTGCAGATGGCAGGTCACGTACATATCGGAGACTGGGCGATCGTCAGTGCAATGAGCGCGGTCCATCAGTTTGCCCGGATCGGCGTACATGCCTTCGTCTCGGGCGCCTCCCTGGTTCGCAAGGATGTGCCTCCCTTTACGAAAGCGGCGCGGGAGCCGATTTCCTATGCCGGAATTAATTCTGTGGGACTGCGAAGAAGAGGGTATACCAACGAACAGATTACCGATATCCAGAATGTGTACCGGTACGTTTTTGTGAAAGGACTCAATAATGCCGATGCCCTGAGTCAGATAGAGATCGAGTTGCCGGCTTCCAGAGAACGGGATGAGATTGTGAATTTTATCCGGACTTCGGAAAGAGGAATTATTAAAAGTCCGTTTCAGGTTCAGGGCCCCGGTGGCGCAGAAATGGACTGAGACAGTGCAGATAACAGTTGAAAATGTAGGGAAAAAGTTTAACGCCGAGTGGGTGTTGCGACGGGTGAACTGTCATTTTCAGGCCGGGGAAAAGTATGCGTTTACCGGCGCCAACGGCAGCGGAAAATCAACACTGATCCAGTTGCTGATGGGGCAGCTGCCCGTATCAGAGGGAACTATCCGGTACAGGCAGGAAGGGGTGTCCCGGCATGTGGACGACTGGTACCGGTTGCTTGTGCTGGCCGCACCTTACCTCGAACTTATTGAAGAGTTCACACTCACCGAACTGGTGGCTTTTCACAGGCGTTTCAAGCCGTTCAAAAACGGGTCGGGAGTCGACGACCTGATTGCTTTTGCCCGCTTGACTCCTGCCAGGCATAAACTGGTCCGTCATTTTTCATCGGGAATGAAGCAGCGCCTGCGATTGGCGCTGGCTTTTCAGACAGATGTGCCGGTGGTATTTCTCGACGAACCCACCTCTAACCTGGATCAGGAAGGCGTAGAATGGTACCTGGAGAATATTTCCGGGTTGACGGCAGACCAGTTGGTCATTATTGGTTCCAATCAACTGCACGAATACGAGTTTTGCGGGAACGTGATTTCGATGGCAGATTACAAATAGCAAAAAGCGGGTGCGCCGTGACCTCCGCTGCTTTCCCTGAATAGCTTACCCGTGAAAACGGGTAAAATTTTCCTTTTAAAAACCGAATGAACCGCCCGTAACAAAAGGATGGGTATTGTTTAAGGAGTCTTTTAATATTGACTGGAAATTACACGTCATTATGGTTAGAATCTCATCTTTACGCTACAACCTCACCTGCCTGCGCCTGGTAGTTGTATTGGCGGTAACAGCGATGCCCGCAATGGCTCAGCAAACACTTTCGGACAGGCCGATCGGTTTGGAAGAGGCGATCGGTATCGCCCTGAAAAACAACCCCCAGTTAAAGCAGTCGGATCTACAGGTGCAGGCCAACGATATTGCGCACCAGCAATCCCGGTGGCAGCGCTGGCCAAGTCTTAGCTTTTCCGCCAGCCAGGGCTTCAGCTTTGGCCGGAATATCGATCCGTTTACCAATGAATTCGTTCAGCAGAACATTAGCTTCAATAACTATCAGCTAGGGGCCAATGTAACGCTTTTTAACGGGTTTCAGCTTCAGAACACGGTGAAGCAGAATGAACAGATCACCCTGGCCAGCCAGAAGGAATACGATGCCGCCCGGAACAGCGTGATGCTGAACGTGGCCTTGTCGTATCTGCAGGTACTCAATAACCAGGAACTGGTGATTGTAGCGGAACGGCAGCTGGATGCCACCAATGAGCAGGTGACCCGTATGGACAGGCTGGTCACTGCCGGTGTTGAGCCGGTTACGAAACTGCTGGACCTGAAAGCGCAGATGGCCAACGATGAGCTGAACCTGCTGAATGCGCAGAACAATGTGGAACTGTCGAAGCTGTCGCTAAAGCAGCACATGAATATTCCGGGCAACACCCAGCTGGAAATAGCCGCTATAGCGCTTCCGGATCCGCAGATCCAGCTGTACGATGCGACAGTCAACGAAGTGTACGAAGCTGCCATTGCCAGCTTGCCTCAAATGGAAGCTGCCAAGCTTCGTATTCAGGCTGCTGAAACGGGAATCGCCATTGCCCGGGGACGCTATCTGCCTTCACTGACATTAAGCGGGGGGATCAGTACGGCTTATTCCAGCAATGCTCCCAAGGAGCGCTTCATTTCGACCGGCCAGCCCGGGTCTCAGATGGAGGTGCCTTCTACGACAGACTTCTTGTTAATCGATGGAAAACGGGAGTTCCTGACCAGGATCGTTAGCGTCCCGGGAGGAGAGTACCAGCATTTTAACTATTTTAATGTGCTGGATTTTAACAGGAGCTCTTCGCTGAATCTTAGTCTTCGTATCCCGATATTCAATAATTTTCAGGCCAAGTACAGTGTGGCCAGCGCCAAGGTACAGCGTCTGAATGCGACCTACCAGGACGAAATTGCAGCCAACACCATCCGGCAGGATGTTGAACAGGCCTATATCAGCATGGCCAATGCTGCGAAACGGTATACCGCTACGCAGAACCAGGTGCAGGCGTTTGATGAAGCGTTCCGGGCGGCGCAAAGCCGGTTTACTGCCGGGGCCTTAAGCACCGCCGAATTCAATATTGCAAAGGCCAATCTGGACAGGGGACAGGCTAACCTCGTCCAGGCGAAATACGATTATTATTTCCGGACCAAAGTGCTCGATTTTTACATGGGCCGGCCACTGGATACGAATTAACAAAGTTTCCGGGAACGGCTCCCGGTTGCACCTATATCATTATCGACTAATTATCAGTAAAATTATATGGCACGGAAATCTTCTAATACTATCTGGTGGGGCATCGGAGGACTCGTAGTCCTTATTGTCGGGGGCTTGCTCCTGGCCAAGCAAATGGGCTGGATCGGGAAAGAAAAGCCGACAGAGGTCGACTTTTCCAAGGTCTCCCGAACCGACATCGTGGAAAAAGTAAGCGCATCCGGAAAAATACAGCCGGAGGTGGAAGTGAGGCTGAGCCCGGATGTGTCCGGGGAAATCACCGAACTCCATGTGGCTGAAGGAGATTCAGTGGTGAAGGGACAGATTTTGTTGAAAATCCGTCCGGATAACTACGAGTCGCAGATGGCCAGGTCCCGGGCCGTGGTAGATGCCAATAAGGCCTCGATGGAACAGGCAAAGGCTTCGCTGGCACAGGCAGAGGCGCGTTTGGTGCGGCTGAAGGCCAATTATGAAAGGAGTAAAAAATTGTATGACGATAAAGTGATCGCTACTTCGGAATTCGAACAGGTGAGCGCGGATTATGAGGTGGGGCAAAAGGATATAGAAGCTGCCAACGCCAATATTCAGGCGGCCATGTACAACGTGCGCGGGGCCGAAGCGAGTATGCGGGATGCGGCGGAAAACCTTCGTAAAACAACAATTTTTGCACCGGTAAGCGGTATTGTTTCCCTGTTAAAGGTGGAAGTCGGGGAGCGGGTGGTCGGCACGACCCAGATGGCCGGTACGGAAATGATGCGGATTGCCAATATGGAGGCGATGGAGGTGCGGGTAAATGTGAACGAAAATGATATCGTGCGGGTGAGCGTGGGAGATACGACCGAGATCGATGTGGATGCCTATTCATCGACAGGACAGAAGTTCCTCGGGGTGGTCCGGGAAATTGCCAATACCGCAAACGGGTTAATCAACGCTACCACGACGACCACGACCACAACGGACGGCGTGACCGAGTTTGAGGTGCGGATCCGGATCCTGAACGAGTCGTATGCGGATATCAGCCGCAGAGGGGCGAAAGTGGCGTATCCGTTTAAACCCGGAATGACGGCATCGGTCGAAATTATTACGGAAAAGAAATCACGGGTACTGTCCGTACCCATTGCAGCCGTCACTACCCGGGATAGCCTTGCGGCAGGAGAGGCGGACCAGAATGCCGAAAATGCTGCTCAGAAACCCAAAAGCAATGTGGTGAATGAGATCGTTTTTGTCAACAAGGAAGGGAAGGCTGCGGTCAAGCAGGTGACAACCGGGATCAGCGACTTTGAGAATATTGAAATTATTGCAGGGCTTGCAGAAGGAGAAGAAGTCATTTCCGGCCCTTTTATTGCCGTTTCAAAACGCCTGAAGTCAGGCGATGCCATCGTATCGAAAGCCGCTAACGGCAAAAAGGATACAGCAAAATCAAATGATTCGTCTAACTGATCGTTCTATTACTGAATTAGTTCGATTTAGTTTAGGTTAATCAAAGTAAAATCCTTGTAAGCACTTAGCTACAAGGATTTTTTTGTAAAAACAAAATCCGCTTTTTCAGTTATACACGCTTTCCTTACCGGTTGCTTTTACCAACAGGTAGTAGAACAGCGCGCGGTACTTGTTGGGATTAGAGCTTCCCAACTGACTGACCACGTCCGAGATGTAACCGTCGAGTGCCGGACCATCCGCTAATCCCAGTTTTTTGATCAGAAAATTTGCTTTTACCCGGTCCAATTCGGCTTTGTCGCTCGATGCAACTTTCGATGAGTCCGTATTGTAAATAGAAGGTCCGAGGCCTTTGGTAACTTTCTCCAGCAGAGAAGCGTCTATGGACAATCCTAATTTCTGGGCTTCCTGGCTGTAGGTTGCCAATGCGTCATCAAATTTGCTCATAAGGTTTGTAGGATAAATGTTGATTAATAAATAAAATGTTCACGCTTTCTCTATAAGCAGTAATAAGTTAGAAACTAATTGCTATTTATACCAGGCTTTTGTGAAAAAGTAACGATGTTTAGCGGAAAATACTAAAAACATACCTATAGTGAATGATTCGATATGGCGGTTCTTACTAAAATTGCGGTGATTGGGGGAGGTAGCTGGGCTACTGCGCTGGTGAAAATTCTGGCAGAGGGGAAGGACAACAGCATTAACTGGTGGCTGCGGGATCCGGCCGATATTGCACACATCCGCAAATATGGTCACAATCCGAGTTATCTGAGCGACGTGTATATTTCACCGTCGCGGGTGACGGTTTTTGAGGACATCAGGGAGGCTGTCAGCGCCGCGGATTACGTAGTGCTGGTGATCCCTGCGGCATTTTTGGAAGATTCCGTCTCTGGGTTACGTCCGGAGGACCTGAAGGGCAAACGCGTCATTTCAGCAGTCAAGGGCATGATCCCGTCGGCTAACCTGCTGGTTACCGACTGGGTTGTCCGGAAGTTTGGGGTGAAGCTGTCGGATATCGCGGCGATAGGAGGTCCCTGTCATGCCGAAGAAGTGAGTCATGAAAAACAGTCCTATCTGACGATTGCTGCTTTCGACGGGGAGTGTGCGGCCGGTTTTGCGGAGCTGCTGACCGGACGTTATGTGGTCGCACACCCGCTGGCGGACCTCTATGGAATGGAGTATGCGGCCGTGATGAAAAATATTGTAGCGCTGGCCTGCGGGATTACGCACGGGCTGGGCTATGGGGATAATTTCCAGGCGGTACTGGTTTCGAATGCCTTGCAGGAGATTTCCAGGCTGCTGGATGCCATAGACCCCCGGCCGCGCGAGCTGAGTGCGTCTGCTTACCTGGGCGACCTCCTCGTTACGGCCTATTCACAGTTCAGCCGTAACCGGTTGTTTGGAAACATGATCGGACGCGGCTACAGTGTACAGGCAGCCCAGTTGGAAATGAATATGATTGCAGAGGGGTATTATGCCGCCAAGAGCATTTACCATATCAATGCCGTGCAGAAGGTATCGCTCCCGATTACGGAAATGGTCTATAAAGTGCTTTATGAAAACGTGCCTTGCTTAAAAGCGGTGGAAGTTCTGAAACAATCGTTGAAATAAGTTACCATTTGTGTTTGAGCTCCTGAAGGAGATAATCAAGGCCATTTAGCCTGATTTCATAAAGTGTTCCTATTAAAATACCCAATTTCCCATTAGGGAAACCTTCACGGGCAAACCATTCAAGATAGGAAACAGGCAGATCGGTAAGCAGTTTGTCCTTGTGCTTTCCATACGGCATTTTGTACGAAATAAGTTCGATCAAAATGTTCTTGTCGGGACCGGTGTGATTGGAACGTATCATAATGGTGCTAGTTGGGATGGATAGTCAGATAGCCATGCAAATTAAGAAGGAATTGAATGGCTTCAAAAACAATGCAATAATTAACGCTAAAATAAACCGGAAAATTGTGTGAAGGGCCAATGAATAGCCGGAAGCAGTCCGGGGACCGGTTTCGCCTTCGCCGGCCCCTGGAACTGGTGAGACCGGCAACCTATTCTGTCGTGACAATAAACTGGTAATGCCCTTTCTGAGCCAGTTTACGGGCGTTGAAAGTGATCCGGTACAGCGCTTTTCCCCACACATTGGAGAGGCGCGGGTCCGGCTGCGGAACTGTTTCAATTTCCGGTGCCAGCTGTGCCGCATCGTAACGCAGCTTCACCTGTTTGTCACCGGCTTTTAGCTGTACGATACCCGGTTGTGAAATGTCAGGTTGCTCCGAAACCATAAAGTTGACCTGGTTTGGGGCCGTTGCGTTATGAAGCGTAAAAGCGTCATCCAATACGAATTCCCCTTTTTTATTGAACGTATAGGAGCGTCTCCACTCCCTGACCCCGGCCTGTTCAGGATACGCGCCGGAGATATCCATCGAAAGCATGGGTTTCTTTTCGTCGAATGTTACGTTCCGGGAACGGTAGGCGGCCCCGGCGGCCTGTGAGGCATTGTTGATTTTAGGGAGGTTATGGTAGTCGCTTTGCATGGTCCAGATCGTATAGCGGGCGCTGCTGAAGGTTTCACGCGTGTAGGTGCCGACACCGGCATCGATGAAGACAGGTGTTGCGTCGATATACAGGGAAAAGGTACCGATATCATTATGGTTATGGCTTTCAGCATTGTTTCCGCCCTTGGCAGCGAAAAAGAAGCCATTGTCGTTTTTAAGATAGCAGAATTCCGTCTCCGGATACCATACCGCTTTGAAGGCAGGCAGCGCCGGCTGCTGCTCCTGTAACTGCGGTGTGTACCGGAAGTCTTCCAGGGCCCGGAACAGGTCGCGTCCGGCGCGGATGACGCGTTCCGGCCTGCGGTTATTCAGGTAGGCAGCAAAACGTTGCATCACAGGGCTGTTTACCGCTTTCCCGTAACGGAATATAACGCCTGCATCACCTCCTCCGCGGGCCGAGGCATCGGCAAAATTGACCACCCAGCCATTCCCGATATAGGAATTGGCAATGTATTCACCCATGTTTTTGATGATGGGTTCCTGAAAGACAGAAAGGGTACCGTTGCTGGCGTAACTGAGTATCTGCAGGAAATCATACAGTTTGCCGGCCGCATGCCCCCAATAGGAGGGGCCCTCCTCGCAGGCGCCGTCGGCATGCGTGTAGTTAATGAATTCGTCGGTAGAAACCATGGCCCGGTAGACGCCGGCCGCACGTTTGTCCGGATCGGTTTCCATCAGTAAGAAGCAGGTGAGTACATTGAAATTACACCAGGGGTTCCAGTTATTGACCATTCCGCCCGGCTTTAACTGGAAGGCCTGCCACCAGAAATCGCTTCGTTCCCTAAAGGGCGTCAGAATCCGGTCCTGAATATTGACTTTAATCCGCTCTGCAATCAGTGGATTAATCTGGTCGAAAGGTTCTTTAAAGAAATAATAGACCCACGCCATAAACGATCCCATATCCCCGGACGTAAGATCGATCCCCTGCTCCCGGAAGTCGGGAATGGCCAGCTTGGACGACTGGGCAGAGGATAAATGTGCCGATAGCACCCAACTGGTCATTTCGGTAAACATCCAGACACCGTTGGCGATCTGGTCGATAAAGCGGCCCTTCCCTTCGCACAATTCGGCCAGCACAAGGGCGGATAAGGCATTGCAGTTGCTGCCGAAAGGGTCCTGCATGGTGGTCCGGGCCCCCGTGCGGGAATAATCGAGGTAGTCGGTTAACCGGATCACTTTCCACTCGTAATCCAGGTAGCGTTCTCCGACTTTGAGCTGCTCCTCCCGGAAGGGATCCGTAAGTTGTTCCCACGCCCGGCGATCGGAATAGGCCGGGTAAGGGACCCATTCCGAGGGTTCCAGCAGCGCGCTGCGAACTTGCTGCAAGGAAGCTTTTTGTTGTAACAGGTCTCTTTTGTCATAGGCGGAGGCCGGGAATGGAATGTAAACGGCCAGCAACAGGGTGAGAATAAATGGCTTCATGTGCTTTCGAAGTTGGTTTTTGTACTTTCGGGATTTGACACCATAGATTACTCCGTTATAAAGGAGAGATTCACCGGGTTTTACCGGATTAATGTTGTTTATCTGACCGATAAAGGGCTGCAGCCCGGAAGACGCATTTACCGGAAAAACAACGGATACTAAAATTGTAAAATAATAAGCTTAGTTTGATAGAAAATAAGGAAATTGAACGCTGAAAACGAAGGCTGAAAGCCCTTCGGTGTTTTTGTCCCTGATCACCCTGAATATGACTACAAGAAGAACTTTTGTCAAACAGGCAGCCCTTGCTGCCGGTGGAGCAGTAGTGGCTCCCTTCGCCTTAAGTGCCGTTCCTCATGTAAGAAAACGGAAAGTAATTGTCATCGGAGCAGGGTTCTCCGGCCTGGCAGCTGCTTGGAAACTGGCCCGGCAAAATATCGATTGCATCGTCCTGGAAAGTCGCAACCGCATTGGCGGCCGTGTGTTTTCCCATCGGATCGACGATCAGCTGGTGATTGAATTAGGCGGGGAATGGGTGGGGAAATCGCATGTCCGGATACAGGAACTCTGCGGGGAACTGAACCTGGAACTGCAGAATAATGAATTCGACACCCATTTGCTGTATAAGGGAGACTATGCCCCGGCCGGCAGCTGGCAGTACAGTGAAAACTGGGAGGCCCGGTTGCGAAAAATAATAGCCGACTATCCGCATTTCCCGGAGGCTGAACAGCGCCGGCTCGATCAAACGGACTGGTGGCGGTTTTTGGTTCAGAACGGGTGCGAAGGAAGGGATCTGGATATCCGGGAATTACTGGACAGCACCGACTTTGGAGAAGGGATCCGCCATGTTTCGGCTTATGCTGCGCTGTCGGAATATGCGGAGAGCAGTGAAAAAAATGAAATGGACTTGAAAATAAAGGGCGGGAACGGGATGCTCGCGGAAAAGCTGGCCGAAAAGATCGGAAAGGAGAAGATTCTGCTGCAGCACACCGTGACGAAAATTGTACAGAACGATACCGTTAAAGTTTATTGTGACAATGGAAAGGTATTCGAGGCAGATAAGATCATCTGTAGTATCCCCACGTTTGCCCTGCAGCAGATTGACTGGCAGCCCGGACTGCCGGAAGCCAAATTGCAGGCGCTGCAGGAATTGCAGTATGCCCGGATCAACAAGCATGCGTTATTGTTTGAAAAACGTTTCTGGAAGGATGAACGCTTCGATATGGTTACGGACCAGACGCCGCATTACTTTTATCACGGCACTAAAAACCAGGTCTCTGAAAAAGGCGTCCTGATTTCCTACAGTATCGGAGAGAAGGCAGCCGTTATCGCTAACCAGGACAACGAATGGAATGCGGCGGAAATGGAAAAAACATTAAAGCCCTGCTTCGGAGAGATAAGGCCCTTTCTGAAAAAGCAGGTAAATTACTACTGGGGAAATGATGCCTACTCGCGGGGGGCCTATGCGATGTATAGCCGTGGTCAGTGGTTTACCGTCCGGCCTGTGTTACAGGCGCCCTTTTTGCATACATTGTTTGCCGGAGAACACCTGGCCGACTGGCAGGGCTTTATGGAAGGGGCGATTAACACCGGCGAGGAAGCAGCGGAACAGGTATAGGCCCTTTCCGGTCTCTTGACCGGGTCGCGCAGACGGTGAAAGCGCGACGACAGACCCGATTTTTAATTCTATTTGTAATACATATCTGATTTATATGATATTTGGGGAAAATTTAGACACATGGAAGAAACATTGACGCCGGTCATTAGCATTACGATGACCGATCAGGTGGAAGGAAAATTACTGGAATATTTCAAACAGCGTAACCTGAAACCGGGAGACCAGATACCGAAGGAAATAGAACTGGTAGAGGCATTGGGTGTAAGCCGCAGCGTAGTGCGGGAGGCGATGAGCCGCCTGCGGATGCTGGGCTTGATCGATGTGCGTAAAAGACGCGGGGCCGTCATGGCGGAGCCGGACATTTTCAGTGGCATGGAACGCCTGCTGAAACCCCATTTTCTTGCCCACGAATCTATCAAACAGCTCTTTCAGATCCGGCTGATGCTGGAAATAGGCCTTAGCGATTTCCTGTATCCACGACTCACCCAAAATGACCTCGACCGGCTGGAAGGCGTAGTGGAAGCAGAAAAAAAAGCCGAATCGAAAGCCGAACGCGTGCAGTTGGACTCTCAATTCCATTCGGAGCTGTACAAAATAACCGGCAACGAAACACTGATGCGTTTCCAGAAAATGCTGTTGCCCCTGTTTCAGTACATCACCGAATACAACGCGCATCTCCGACAGCCGGTAGCCCCCTCGTCGGTCACCCATACCGACCTGATCGCCGTTTTGAGAGAAGGCGATGCGGAAGCCTTCCGGATAGCCATGCGGAAACATTTCGAGCCCCACTATAAAATCATGGCCTCACCCCCCGAAAAATAGCCTGAACGCTCATTGTATAACTTTTTTCATAAATAATTAAGGAATCCCTTGACATGGATTTAAGAATACGCTTATATTTGCCATATATGTCAGACATATATGCTATAAAACCTAAATCTTAGCGAAGATGAAACAAGATTTTACGCAAATTATCCTAAGGAAGGTACGCTGTACTTTACTGCTGTTGTGCTGCTTTATCCAGACGATGGGGCAAGCGCAAGTTCCCGTTAAAGGGGTGGTGCAGGGGGAGAGTGAGCTGCCGTTGCCCGGCGTGAATGTTACCGTAAAAGGTACGGCAACCGGAACGATCACCGACATAGACGGGCGTTTCGAGCTGACGATCCCGTCAACAGAATCGGCGCTGGTAGTCTCATTCATAGGGTATGTAACACAAGAGATTATTCCGGGAAGCAATTCCGCCCTTAAGATCACATTAGCACCCGACCGGCTGGCATTGGACGAAGTGGTCGTGGTGGGTTACGGCCAGCGTAGGAAGAGCGATATTACCGGGGCGATTTCAACATTGAAAGGCAGCGAAATTGAGAACCGGGCGGTTACAAGAGTGGAGCAGGCGTTACAAGGGATGGTGCCGGGTCTGAATGTGACGAACGCAAACGGGCAGCCGGGCAGCCAGGGTGTCGATTTTAAGATAAGAGGCACCAGTACTTTTTCGGGTAATCCCGTGCTTACGATTATTGACGGAGTACCCTCGTCACTCGACAGGATTAATCCTAATGATGTAGAGAGTATCAGTGTCCTGAAAGATGCCGCATCCGCTGCCATTTACGGTTCGCGGGCCACGGGCGGGGTAATTATTGTCACGACCAAGAATGGAAAGGCCGGAATCCCGAAGTTCAGTTATAGCGGGATAGTGGGTATTCAGAGCCCTACCCGGTATCCGGAAAAGGTATCTGTTCTGGACCATGCGCTGCTTTTAAATGAAGCGAGGGTTAATGATGGCCTTCCCGCGAAATACAGCGATGCAGAGCTGTCGGAGATGAGGTCTCCCGGCTTTAAATCATATGATTGGGAAGACGCCATGATGCGGCAGGCTTTTCAGCAAAATCATAATTTCAGCGTGTCCGGCGGCGGTGAACGCTATGGTTATTATGTATCGTTGGGATATTTAAGTCAGGACGGTATTGTCATTAACAGTAGCCAGAAACGGTTCAATATCCAGGTTAATCAGAACTTTAATGTTTCAGACAAGCTGAAGTTCAGCATGAAGACCGGAGTTTCTCCTTCAACGAGAATCGCGCCGCCAATTGACGGTTTCTTTAACCATGTGGCACAGAAACCCAGGTTGCACGCTATAAAAAGCGAGGACGGCAAGTGGCTTCAGCATCCGGAAAGCGCCGGAGCCGGACGCAACCCCATTGCCCGCATATCGCCTGAAGGCGGGCAGGAGCTTTTAAAAGGCACAAGATTCCTGGGGAATTTTACAATGGACTACACCCCGTTGTCAAACCTTACCCTGACGGGTACCTACGGGCTTACGAGTAATCAGGACCGTCTCAGGAATTACCAGAAGAAAATCACTTATTACAAACAGTACAGTCCCGACGAGGTCGCCTCTTATACGGATTTCAATATCCTGACAGTAGATAATTCTTCGAATGTTTTCCAGAACGTAAACCTTCTGGCCAGTTATTCGAAACGCTTCGGGAAGCATCAGCTCTCTGTAATGGCAGGTTCTACTGCAGAATGGTACAGCGAGTTCAATGATTTTGTTGAGACCCGGGACTTTTTAACCGACGAGCTATATGCCATCAGTGCGGGAAGCGGTGACCGGAGTCTGTGGAATATTTCAGGAGATGCCGCTGATTGGTCGTTAGCTTCTTTCATTTCAAGGGGCAATTATTCGTATCTTGATAAATATTACATAGAGGGAATCATCCGTCGCGACGGTTCTTCCAGATTCAGGGAAGATATCCGTTGGGGGACGTTTCCGTCCGTATCAGCCGGGTGGATACTTTCGCAGGAGAAGTTCCTGAGAAACAGCAAAGTGATATCATTCCTGAAAATCCGGGGTTCCTGGGGGCAGGTAGGGAATCAGAACGCCGGAGGTTATTATCCGTTCGCCAATACGCTGGTACAGAATTCCGTTTTTTTCAATGAATCGCCATTCAGAGGGGTCAGGCCTGCCGGTGCGCCTAACCCCCTGCTTACCTGGGAAACAAAAGAATCGATCAATTTGGGTATTGAAGGGAATCTGCTATCGGGCTTACTGGAATTCAACCTGGAGCTATTTAAAGAAAAGACGAAGGATATCTTATTGCAGTTACCTGTACCTACTACTTTCGGACAGATGGCGCCGGTGCAGAATGCCGGAACGGTGGAAAACAGGGGGTGGGAATTGGAACTACATCATCGCAAGAAGATTAATGCCTTTTCTTATGGCGTGACCTTCCAGATTTCGGATGCTACCAACAAAGTGATTGATATGGTAGGGACAGGACCCAGGATTTCCGGGAACCAGATTACCGAGGAAGGAAGGCCTATGAATGAATGGTACGGCCTGAAGTCCATCGGGTATTTCCAATCTGAAGGAGAGGTCGCCGATGCCCCTTTCCAGAATGCGGTAACCTCGCCGGGCGACCTTCGCTTTGAAGAAAATGGCGGGAATCCCAACGCGATTACGCCCGACGACAGGGTACGGCTGGGGCGTTCGGATTCGAGATTCCCTTTTGGAATACGATTGAATTTTAATTACCGGAATTTTGATCTTCTGCTGTTTGGACAGGGAGTGATGAAGGGGCTCAGGCAAAGCCAGGGATATACTGCCTTCAATTTTGACCGGGATGTTTCGACGATCCGTACCTACCATCTGGATCGCTGGACTCCCGAAACTCCAAACGCCAGATTCCCGAAGCCGAGGAACGGACAATTGAACAATGTCAATACGCAGTTCTCCAGTTTCTGGCTTGAAGACGCTTCCTATTTTAGGTTTAAAAACCTGCAGTTGGGGTATACTTTCAACGGTCAGGCGACCGGCAAATGGAAAATGGGTCCAGTCAGAATATATGCCGGCGGGGAAAACCTGCTGATCATCACCCGGTACCTCGGCTACGACCCGGAGACGACAAATTCAGCTGTATATCCGCTGCCCAAAATGTACAATTTAGGAATAAATGCCAGCTTCTAAACGATTTTATAGCAATGAACTACCAAAAGCAATTCCGTCTTCTTCTGATCTTGTGGGTATCCATGGCATCGGTCTCGTGCGATGACTTCCTTGAAAAAAGGCCATTAAGTTCCATCTCTATGGAGACCTTCTGGACCTCTGAGGAGCAAGCAGAAATGTGGGTGAATAACCTGTATAGTTTCGCAGAGGAAAGTATGAGCGGCCTGGGAGGTGTGCATGTCACTACCCAGGAAGCCTATAGCGACAACGCGTACGGCCGGACCAGCGGTGCGCTCAACAACATTGCCAACGGTACGTTTCAGTCCAATGATGTGAGGGTGGCGGATGCCTGGAACTATACAACTATTCGGTTGTGTCATGAATTTTTTGAGAATATCGACCGGGTTCCGGCACTTTCCGAATCCGGACGAAAGGCGCTGACAGGGCAGGTGAAGTTCTTTCTGGCATACGAATATTTCAAGCTCATCACGCGTTTTCGCGATGTTCCTCTGGTCACCAAAGTGGTGTCCATTTCTGAAAGCGACCTGGGTGTTACGCCTAAAAGTGATGTCCTTGAGTACCTTCTTTTACAACTGGATGACGCTATAGAAGATTTACCGGTGACCTGGCCCGAAACCCAGGCTGGACGAATTACCAGGGGGGCTGCGCTCTTCCTGAAAGCCCGGGTATTGCTGTATAATGAACGATGGACAGAAGCGGCTGCTGTTGCGCGACAGGTGATCGATCTGGAGAAATATGCGCTTCACCCTCGTTTTAATGAGCTTTTTCTTACCGCGTTCAACAACAGGAAAAATGAGGCTATCCTGGAACTGCAATATGTGGAAAATGTCCGGACCCACGATCTTAGCGTGAGGTTTTCCCCGGTAACGTATAACGGGGCTGCGTTAATTCTCCCTACTCCTGAACTCGTTCAGGCATTTGAAATGAAAGATGGTTTGCCGATCACGGAATCACCTCTTTATAATCCTCAAAGGCCTTTTGACAACAGAGACTCCAGGTTTTATGATACATTTTTGTGGCATGGACAAACGTTGAATGATTCCTACCCTTCTTTGGACTTGACCGGTACGGAATCCGGCTTTGCTTTCACCTATGTATACTTTAGAAAAGGAGTTCAGGATTTCCGGGATCGTTTCAGACCGATGCATCTCAACTGGAACCTGTTCCGGTATGCAGATCTGCTGCTGATGTATGCAGAGGCGAAAAATGAGGCTTCCGGACCAGAAGATTCTGTTTACGAGGTACTGGATCAAATACGCGTACGTGCAGGAATGCCTCCGGTCGACCGGCAGCGGTACCCGGACCAGGCCAGTCTGCGAAAACTGATCAGAAACGAAAGAAGGGTGGAACTTGCGGGGGAAGGTTTACGATATGACGATATCATCCGGTGGAAAATTGCTGAAGATGTGTTGAATAAACAGTTAAAAAGTATGGATTTATCGGAATGGGAAGATGCGCCGAAGGATGCAGGCGGGAAATCTGTTTTAATTGAAAAAAATGTACAGACAAGAGTCTTTGACCCTTCCAGACACTATGTATGGCCAATCCCGCAGATTGCCATAGACCAGTCGAAAAACCTGATGCAGCACCCTGAATGGAAGTAAAGTGATGCCGTAAATCTTACAATTGAAAACCCGAAATCAAGGACGATGAAAACAGATAGAAGATTCTTTATGAAAACAAGCTTAGGGTTGGTTGGGATCCATTCGTTTGAGCAATGTTTTTCAGGAATATCATTGCCGGTTGTGACTGGCGCAGGACACTGGCAATTGATTAGAAAAGGCGAAAAGCAAATTTTTGTCGATGATAGCAGGATTCACGCTCTTAAGGGGGTTGAAAGAAGAACTCATCAGGCAGCAAAGCTGGAGAAGCCCGTTCTTGAAGCGGATATGCCGTGGGAGCAGGGAAAAATCATCGATGGGTCAACGGACCGCAGAATCTACATTTACGGAACCGTCCTCAAAGATGAAGAAACAGGCATCTTCAAAATGTGGTACAACCGTCTCCGCAATAACTACTACGCGGTCTCCCATGACGGCGTTAACTGGGAACGCCCCCTAATCGATCCGGTGGGAAAGAGCAACACCCTGAATCTCCACCAGTTTCATTCTCCCAGTATCCTATATGACGCATCCGAAAAAGATCCTTCCCAACGCTACAAGGCGGTCGGATCGTGTAAAGGTGACGGATACAAGGCCGCCTATTCTCCGGATGGACTGAACTGGGAGTTATATTCCCAAAAGGCTATTCTGGAACGGGACGACACGATTACCTTATCAAAGGATCCGGTTACGCTCGAATACCTTGCCTTTCACAAGAGAAGCAGAGATCCCCGGACAGGCGGCAGAAGACTGGTATTTTTATCGGTAAGTAAAGATATGCTGAACTGGTCAGAGCCGGAATTCGTGATGGTCCCCGACGAAACAGATAACATAGAGGCACGTAAGCTGGAGGGAGGCACACATTCCGAATTTTACAACATGTCGGCTTTCCCTTATGCCGGTCAATGGCTCGGCGTGGTCACTCACTTCCGGCGTACCGGCAGCCCGAAAATAATGAAGGGGCCGGATTGGGCTCAAAGCAAGTCAGAAGGCCCCATCGATGTTCAGCTGGTCCATAGCCGAGACGGGAGAAACTGGAGCCGGTGTTCCGACCGGAGCCCGGTGATTGCGCTCGGTCCGCATGCTTACGATGCCGGCAGCATTCTCGGTGTGTGCAATACTCCCGTAATTCACGGCGATGAAATGTGGATGTATTATACCGCCATGACCACTACTCACGGGGGATACGTGCCGGAGAAAGTAATGTCCATCGCCCGCGCTTCCTGGCGTATAGACGGAATGGTGTCTTTGCAGGCGAAGGATGCCGAAGGGAAAGTAGAAACCGTATTTTTGAAGCCGGAAGGAGGGGAGCTGACAGTCAATGCCGATTCCCGGAAAGGGATGTTGCTGGTGGCGGTGACAGACGAAGAAGGACGGGCGGTACAGGGTTACGAAAAAGAAAACTGCTTACCCGTCCAGGCAGATTCCGTCAGGCAACCCATCCGTTGGCGGGATCGAGCCAAACTTCCTGCCGGCAAACCGATACGGTTGGAGTTTTATTTGAGAAATGGGGACCTGTTTAGTTATACGATCCAATAAGGTATTGGATTGAAATTCGCACATGCTTCTTATTGTCTGATAGAATGCGGTTTTTGAAAGCAATTATTTTTTTCACCAGCTATTTTGTTGTGCTTGTCCCCCAGGTAGTAAAAAGCGAGCTTAACACGCACACTCCCTTCTTTCATTGGCAATCCGGCGCGCCATTACCCGTCCAGCAGGGGCTGAGCTCGGGTTTCACCGGATTTCACAATGGTACACTTATCTATGCCGGAGGGAATAATTTTGACAAACCCAAGTGGGAAGGGGGCATAAAGGCTTTTCATGATGAAATTTACCTCCTGGAAGACGCCGGGAAAAACGGCTCCGAATGGCAGAAAGTGGGCAACCTGCCTTTTGCCGTCGCCGACGGCGCTGCTGTAGAAAGTGCAGCGGGCCTGATCTGCCTGGGCGGAACGGACGGAAACAAGGCGTATGACGCCGTATTCATTCTGAAATGGGATGCTTCCGCGAAACGGATCCTTGTCGATACTACCACATTGCCCCCGCTGCCCGAAGCTTGTTATCAGCTGTCCGCCGCGAAACTGGGAACGGTGATTTATGTGACCGGGGGAAGGAATGTTGCCGGCGAAGCGATGTCCAATACTTGGAAGCTCGATTTGAAACTCCCTCAGCGTTGGGAGAAACTTCCTTCCTGGCCGGGGCCGCCCCGGTTCGGACCGGTCCTGCAGGTACAAAACAACGGGGAGGTGCCCTGCCTGTATGTGTTCGGGGGAAAATCAGATACGGAATACCTTACCGATGGGTATGTGCTCGATCCCCGGCCCGGCGGCGGGTGGAAACGGGCTGCTGCCATGCCGCGTGCCGCGCTTCTGGCCCCGGCCCTGGCCTACGGTCCTTCGCATATCCTGGTCTTCAGCGGTTCCGACGGACACGATCCCGATGGTATCCGGCAAATGAAGGCGGCGGATGACTACCGGTTCATCCCGGAAATCCTGGCGTACCACACCATCACGGATACCTGGGTGCCGGTCGGCGAATTGCCCGGAGGGCTCGTAGGCGCGCAAGCCCGCCTGTACCAGGGGGAAATCTGGATTGCAGGCGGCGAAACGGCGCCTTCCGTAAGGACACCGGCGGTTGTGACCGGCCTGCCGGACCGGGTTACTTCGAAAAGTGTTTTCGGATGGCCGGATTATACCATACTGCTGCTTTACCTCCTGGTTTTGGCAGGCATCAGCTGGTTCTTTTCGCAACGGAACCAAACGGCCAACGATTACCTGTTGGGCGGACAGCGTGTCCCTGCGTGGGCGGCCGGGATCAGTGTAATGGCCACCCAGGTCAGTGCCATCGGGTTTATGACGATACCCGCCAAGTCGTACGCCGTCAACTGGGCTTATTTTATCGGGGTTTTTACATGGTTTATTGCCGTCCCGGTCGTGACTGTTTATTTCATTCCGTTGATCCGGAGCATGCGGATTACCAGCGTTTACGAATACCTGGAAAACCGTTTCAACGCCACGGTAAGGCTGATGGCGGCCATTCTTTTTCTGCTGTTTCAGCTGGCACGGATGGGCCTGGTCTTGTATTTGCCTGCGTTGGCCCTTTCGGCCGTTACCCCGCTGGATACCCTGACCTGCATCCTGGTCATGGGGGTATTGAGTACTTTTTATACCGTGATCGGCGGAATTGAAGGCGTGATCTGGATTGAGGTGGTGCAGGCATTGCTGCTGTTCGGAGGGGCGCTCGCGTGTGTAGTTATCGGCATATACGGCATTGAAGGAGGATGGGGCACATTCTGGGAAGTGGCCGTCACCGACGAAAAACTGAGCTTCGGGAAGTGGAATTGGGACGTAACGAGTTCCACCTTGCTGGTAATTGTGATCGGCAACATTTTCATACGGTTGGGCAACCTCACCACTGACCAGGCGGTGGTTCAGCGTTACCTCACGACTCCAACCGTAAAAGAGGCACAAAAGACGGTCTGGACGGACGTATGGGCCTCCATTCCCTGGGCGATTGTGATCTACCTGCTCGGAACCGTATTGTATGTT
The DNA here is from genome assembly GCA_040394475.1 of Telluribacter humicola. Classification (GTDB taxonomy): domain Bacteria; phylum Bacteroidota; class Bacteroidia; order Cytophagales; family Spirosomataceae; genus JBEBSD01. The sequence goes on from JBEBSD010000082.1 coordinate 23,256, forward strand.
TTTTACAAGCAGCATCCCGGTGAATTGAACCCGCTGTCGAATACAGATGGCATCTTACCCCATTTTATTGCTCAGAATGCTCCCATGGGGATGAGCGGGCTGATCATAGCCGGTATTTTTGCGGCGTCAATGAGCTCCTCCCAAAGCCATATCCACAGCCTTGCCACCATTGTGACGACCGACTTTTACGGCAGGTTCCGGAAGCTGACGCCGGAACAAACCTATAGAACAGCCCGTACCTGGACCCTTGTCCTGGGAGGTGTGTCCACCCTACTCGCGACGAGCCTGCTCTACCTGGATATTTTTTCCCTGCTCGATTTCTTCCAGGAACTTACCGGGTTGTTTATCGGAGCATCGTCAGGACTGTTTATCCTGGGAATGTTTACCAAAAAGGCCAACAGTACGGGCGCCTTGCTGGGTACCTTCCTGAGTGTGGCGGTACTGTACGCGGTGAAGCTCTATACGCCCCTGAGTTTCTGGCTGTTCAGTATGATCGGATTCACGTCATGCGTGACGTCAGGATACCTGCTGAGTTTATGGCTCCCGGGGAAAAAACAAACCAGCGGACTCACGATTTACGAAACGGATAGAACGACCAGTAACTGACAAATTTCAACACAATGACAAAACACGAAATCCTATCCAATGGCATATTGCCTGCATCACAAAAGCCGGGAATCCCGGTCACCCGGGTGCAGCTGATCGATTCCGGCTTAAGTAAATACCAACCCTTGTCGCATCTGATCAGTTACGACGACTTCGACAAAGGACTGAATGGCTGGATGGACTTGCACCCGAACTATGTCGGCGAAAACTTCAACCTGCTTCGGCACAGTCAGATCGAAAAAACGCAATGGGGCCCCCTGATGCTCAGTTCGGCGAGTTACAGGTTTGCGGGGACGCATGGCTCTATGGATGGTACTTATTCGCTGAAGCTGGCGACAAGACCGGTAGCGGCCGCCTATGAAGAACCTCCTGCACCGGGCAGCATGTCGCATGCGATCAAGCGGCTGACCACGCACTTGCCAAAAGGACTCCGCCAGTTCGAAACCTGGTTTGCCTATACGCCTGAACAGGACAGGCAGGGCCTCAGCGAACAAGCGGTCAGGGCTTTCGGTATTTTTTTTGATGTACAGGATGAGGAATGCCGTTACTTCATCGGCGCCAGGTACCTCAATTCGGTCAATGGGGAGATGGTAAGAAAGTGGCAGCTGTTCCAGGCGGCCGACGTAAGTGATACCGAATGGGCTTACGGGGTTGAAAACGATTGGTGCAAACGCGGCGTTGACAACATGTGGTACGGGCGAAGGTATGCCGATGGCAGCACCGACGGGTTCATCTGGGTTCCCGGCGGCGGCCAGGATCTTTGCTACAATGAAAGCGATGATAAGATCAACTGGTCTTACATCCGGTTACTGATCGACACTGAGAAAAGAGAGTACGTCGAATTGCAGTCCGGCGACAAGGTCTTTGATCTCCGCGGCATCCGAGCAACTACGACGCCGGCCTATGCCCGCATCAAGGGATTGTTCAATCCGGGCATGTGGGTGGAAAATGACACCGACCGCAGGGTGTTTTTTTATGCCGACTCGGTCGTTATTTCGGCCGGATAACTTGTAAAACCGTTAAATGAAGCCACCCCAAACAAATGAGACATTTTCAGGCATCTGCCGTTGAGCGGCGCATTTTTGTGGACAGTTTACTGGAGTCCCACCCCATGGAAGGCGGCTGGGCTTCGGAGGCCCTGTTTTTTGTAGTCGTTGAAGAAACAGCAGGCGAAAACCCGATGCTGACGGCACAGGTCGAAATTTCCGCCGACGGAATCAACTGGATTCCTGAAGGGACCCTGTTCCCGAACATTACTGCCCCCGGACATTATTTCGTAAAAGTAAGCCATTTCGGAAACTGGCTGCGGGTAAAAGGACTGGTATCCGGAGAAATGGCACGATTCAAGCTCTCCGTTCACCTGCACCTCAAAGCGTAACGCCATTCGGTCCCGGGATGGGATGGCGACAACCGGACACGTGACTCCGCTGAGGATCGAACTCAGGTCTCACAGGTTATGAATCTGGGGCTCTGCCGGCTGAGCTACGGAGTCTGTAGAGAATAGTAAATCTAATGCCTTATTGGGGATTCGCCAAATCTGCCCTAACTTTACTACTTTCAAATATACACGGCAGTTGACCGTGTCCGGTTACTAACTTTTTACGTATATAAATGACATACCGTATAGAAAAAGACACCATGGGCGAGGTCCAGGTGCCTGCTGATGTGTATTGGGGCGCCCAAACCCAGCGTTCCGTTCTTAATTTCCCGATTGCGCAGGATATTAACAAAATGCCCAAAGAAATTATCGCTGCTTTCGCCTACCTGAAAAAAGCGGCAGCAATTACCAATGCCGAAGCAGGGGTACTTTCCCCGGAAAAGTCTGATTTGATCGGAAAAGTATGTGATGAAATTCTGTCAGGAGACCTGAACGACCAGTTTCCGCTGGTCGTCTGGCAAACGGGCTCGGGGACGCAGTCGAACATGAACTGCAATGAGGTGATTGCCTATCGGGGGCACGTCCTGAACGGCGGGGCGCTAACCGATAAGGAGAAGGCGCTGCATCCGAATGACGACGTGAATAAATCGCAGTCCTCGAATGATACGTATCCCACCGCGATGCACATCGCAGCCTATAAAATGCTGGTGGAAGTCACTATTCCCGGGATAGAGAAATTAAGGAATACCCTGAAGGAAAAAGCCCTGGCTTTTAAAGATGTTGTGAAAATAGGGCGCACGCATTTTATGGATGCTACTCCCTTAACGGTGGGACAGGAGTTTTCAGGGTATGTGTCGCAGCTGGATCATGGTTTGCGGGCTATCCGGCATACGCTGCCGCATTTATCGGAACTCGCCCTGGGCGGGACGGCCGTGGGGACGGGTATCAATACCCCGGAAGGGTACGCCGAAAATGTGGCCCGGCATATTGCCGGTCTGACAGGCCTGCCGTTCATAACAGCTGAAAACAAGTTTGAAGCCCTCGCCGCCCATGATGCCATTGTAGAAGCCCATGGCGCATTGAAAACGGTGGCCGTGAGTTTAATGAAAATAGGGAATGACATCCGTATGCTGGCATCAGGACCACGGTCCGGGATCGGGGAATTGTACATTCCCGACAACGAACCGGGGAGTTCCATCATGCCGGGAAAAGTGAACCCGACGCAGTGCGAGGCCATGACCATGGTGGCGGCTCAGGTATTGGGAAATGATGTGGCCATCAACATCGGAGGGGCCAGCGGGCATTTCGAGCTGAATGTTTTCAAACCGATGATGGCCTATAACTTTTTGCATTCGGCCCGGTTGATCGGTGACGTGACCGTTGCGTTCAATGATAAGTGTGCAACGGGTATCGAACCCCTGTATGCTAACATTAGCCGGCATGTAGACAACTCCCTGATGCTGGTCACAGCGCTTAATACCCGGATCGGCTATTACAAAGCCGCGGAAATCGCCCAGACCGCGCATAAGAACGGGACCACCCTTAAGGAAACTGCCGTAGCACTGGGGTATCTGACACCGGAGGAGTTTGATGAGTGGGTACGGCCGGAGAACATGGTAGGTGTCGTGAATATTTAAATCGGAAATCAGCTGTCAGAAATCAGCTATCAGAAATCAGCTGTCAGCTGTCGGAAATCAGTGGGGCCGCATAAGTGGCCCCACCCAGGCATCTAACCATCAGAAAGTAAGCCGCCGATAGCCGACTGCCGATAGCCGACAGCTTTTACCTAACACCTCCCATATAACATCGACATTTTAAGCAGCTTTAAGCTTTATTAAT
>JBEBSD010000083.1:0-26885 GCA_040394475.1 Telluribacter humicola
GAGCGATAGCCTTCCAAGCTATAGGTCGCGAGTTCGAACCTCGTCTTCCGCTCCAAACGCCCCACTCCGGGGCGTTTTTTTGTGGACCGGCAACGGGAGCACACTGCTAACCCGACGCAAACAAAGGAACACAGAGCGCTCAGAGAAAAACACGGAGGAAGACACGGAGAAAAACGACCGGGGAAATGCTGGCTCGGCACCCGATGGGTCGCATCCCTAAGGGGTGACATTGGCTACGGATCGGCGCTCTTTCAGCGGTATACTTATGCTACGTTCCGCCAAAGCATCGATCAGACTGTTTCCCATAAATGTCACCCGCATCGAAAAAAAAATCTTTGAATCATTTATGCTTTCCCTTATATTGGACCACCAATACCACTCAATTTAGCTGATGTTACACCCGTCGGTTCCTGTCGCCCTCCGGTTGGAGGTGGGTTTTACGATTCGGGGCGCCGTCGGGGCTATTCGCGGCCTCATCAACGAACTCCTACTAAATCCAAACTGCATCGCATGAAAGGAACACTCTTAACGGGCTTCATACTGCTCTCACAAGCGATATGCGGACAGGTTTTAAAGCCAGGGTTTGATAAAGCAGAGTACATCGAGACGTTGAAAATCAATCATAAAGCGCATATTCCGGTCGATAAGTGGCATGAAAACGTGGCTGTCCCGGATCCGCAGGAATTTCAATTTGTTTATCGCTCGCCTGTTGTGGCATTTGATAATATCTGGGACTTATGGGTACACAAGGAAAAACCGGTGGCTTTAATTGCCGTTCAGGGCAGTGTTCAGACGGAAGCGAGCTTTCTTGCGAATCTGTATGCCGCTATGATTCCTGCCAAAGGCGAGCTGCAGCTTGACAACGACTTTCTTTTTACGTACAAACTGGCCAACCATTCCAACGCAGCAGTACAGGTGGGCTGGTTTGTAGCGATGGCCTATTTATCGAAAACGATCGGCCCTAAAATTGATTCCTGTTACCAGGCAGGCATTAAGGATTTTATCCTTACAGGCCACAGTCAGGGCGCCGGTATTACCTTCATGCTGAACGCTTACCTCGGAAACCTGAAGCTCGATGGCAAACTTCCGGAAGACATTCAATTCAAAACCTATTGTAGTGCCGGTCCCAAACCGGGAAACCTGTTTTTTGCTTATGACTACGAGAAAATGACCGAAGGCGAATGGGCTTACAATGTGGTGAACACCGTTGACTGGGTCCCCGATGTACCGTTTTCAGTTCAGACGATTGACGATTTCACGGCAGTCAATCCCTTTCGTGGGGCAAAGTTACTGATCAGAAAACAAAAATTCCCTGCAAATATCGCCCTGAAGCGTGTTTACAATCAGTTAAGCAAACCCAGCAAAAAAGCGCAAAAGAATTATGAAAGATACCTGGGAAAAATGGTTTCCAAAGCCGTCGGGAAACAGATCCCCAATTTCAATACACCAGCGTATTATAAAAGTAATTACTACGTCAGAACCGGCAATACCATTATACTTTATCCGGACGAAGAATATTTCGAACTGTATAGCAATGAAATCGACAATTCGAATATCTGGCAGCATCACTTACCAAAACAATATCTCTTTTTAGCAGAAAAGCTGAAGTGAATTCGCCGCCGGCAGGGATAACCGAACAGACACTGGCGGCAACCGGTATTGTGACGAATGACTTTCTAAACCACAAACTTAAAAAACATGAAACCACGCATTTCAGTATTGACGTTAGGAGTAACGGACCTTGAAAAATCAGTTGCATTTTACCGGGATGGGCTTGGATGGCCCACTGAAGGAATCATCGGAAAAGAATTTGAATACGGAGCTGTCGCCTTTTTCGACTTACAGCGTAATCTGAAGCTCGCACTCTGGCCCAAAAAAAGCATTTCCAGGGACACCAACATTGCCGAACAGCCCACTTCGGCGACAGAATTCACTATCGGGCACAATGTAACCACTAAAGAAGAAGTTGACAGCGTTATGCAGCAGGCAGAAAAAGCAGGCGCACAAATTATTAAAGTGGCTCAGGACACTTTCTACGGTGGCTACGCGGGCTATTTCCAGGATATTGACGGGCACTTGTGGGAAGTTGTCTGGAACCCTACTTTCGCAATAAACGAGCCGTGAAAGGAGGCGATCAGCGCCCGGGTTCCGAGGCTGATTTTACCCCGAGGAGGAATTTCTACACAACATAACGTAAGCTGTGCTATCAGACTATGCTCTGTAGAAGCCCCCCGGAGCAAGAGTGTGTGACCGTTTTCAGACTGCTGATGATGCTGTTACTCCCTTGAAGCGCTGACTTCTTCAACCGTGACGCTGCTTAACGACGCCAGAAAACCCTCAAGATACTTGTTAAATTCATCAGGTTCCTCGAGGTTGGATACATGCCCCGCGTTATCGATAACGTGAAGGACTGATCCCCTGATATTTTCATTCATGAACTGAGATTGCGCAAGCGGTGTTACCGCATCTTCCTTCCCGCAGATAATTAACGTCGGAACGGCTATCTCGCCCAACGCGGAGCACGTTTCCGAACGTTCCGCCAGCGCTACTAATCCCTGCATAATAATGTGTTCTGAGTTAGCAGACACAACGCTTTTCAATTGCTCAACCAATTCCTTTTTGTTGGACAGTGAATCCTTGTGGAAAACGCTTTTCACAAATCCTTCGTTAAAGTCCGCTGCTCCTTCAGTTTTTATTTCATCAATGATTTTATAACGCTTTTCCCTTTCTTCAGCAGTGTCGGCAACGCATTGCGTATCACATAGAATCAAAGCCGTAAAGCGCTCAGGGAACCTTTCCATTACATTCAATGCGATAAAACCACCCATGGACAATCCACAAATAATCGCTTTATCAATGCCTGACTGATCCATAAATCCTATCAGATCATCACCAAACAAATCAATGCTCAGCGGAGATTTTTCATCGGCAGATTTTCCGAATCCTCTGATATCACAGGCAATCACACGGTAGGAAGGTTTTAAAAAATCGATCTGGCCGTCCCACATTGCTTTGCTGAAAGGATAACCATGCAAGAAGATAATCGGAACACTTCCTTCGCCAACGTCATTATATGCTAAATTAACGTTGTTTACTGTGATACTTAAATTGCACCCTTTAGGATTATTTTCCATGGTTTTTTATTTTATACTAGTTGTCTTGTGCGTTTGCTCCTGTATACGTCATTTGCAGATCTCTCCTGCAATTTCACGACAGATGCAAACTTACCCATTGAACTGCCGGGATGTTTTATGTATTTTGCGAAAATAATTACATAATTCACATATGGGCAATTGTGGTTGCTAATACTCAGCACAAAAAAAACCGGGAATTCGGTAGTGCCTGTCATACAAAGAATCCAGTAGTCATGTTACAGCTGCTTTGAGTTTCCAAAATGAAAAATACTCCATCACCCTAACGGGTCACGCGTCATCCTGAGGCCCGTCAAAGGACGATTCGACAGGCTCTCCATGACGGGCCGTACGTCATCCAAACTCACTTTCCTGCGCGTACTTCCGACACCTCGTAAAACACAACAGCGTGCGGGTTTAAAATGGGATTCAAAACAAGTGTATTTCCTTTAATCCGCATCGTGGTTTCGGTGGATTCCAGGGTTGCCAATGCCTTATAGGAAGCCTCTTTGGAGTACCAGAAATCCTTATCGGCCTGCTTCTTCATATTCCTGGGCACGTCTACCGAGTATTTTGACCAGCTAAAGGCGTCATTACCAATGCCTTTAGCCTGCATATCGGCGTACCAGGCCGGCCAGAAATTCGCATGTGCGTCGTCTATGATCCATTGCCGTACCCGTACGGTTTTCCCCTTTCCGGGAACTATATTTTTAATCACAATCTCCGGCTTCTCTACCGTCCTGGCATTTAAATCCTGCTGATAATTATAGACCATAAAATGGGCCTTACCGGTTTCTTCCGAAAAGCCTCCCATTCCCCCTACTTCACCCGCAGCATCTCCTGCCTCACCCGAAAGCGCTACCCGTCGGTTGCCTGCCATCCGGTATCCGAGACCGGCCACGTGCGTGGCTACTGTCGGCACTCCTCCCCACAAACGTTCAGTGGTCAGCCCCCAGGAAGCAAACCAGTCCGCATCCAGGTCGGCCATCGTCCGGAACATCCGGGCATCGGCTGCCCCCTGGAAGGAATGCCCCACCACACGCGTCCACAGGTCTCTCCCATCCGCTTCCGGCCCGTACAGCAAACGTCCTTCGTCAATCCCGAATGCCAGATCCGTAAGGCCATTCGTCCGTGCATGCTCCTGCAAATGACTTAGTGACCGGGACAGGGTCAGGTTACCGGGCAAGGCCACTCCGGGGCTTTTGTCATAGAAAGACGCACACAGAAAATCGACCTGTGTTCCTTTTTTCCCGGTTTTGTGGTTGGTTCCTTTCGCAACATGTTCAATAAATTTCCGTTCGTCCCATAGTCCCTCAGAAACCGTCATACTATGCGCCCCGACTATTAATTGTTCCGCTCCGATTACGTCTTCCAGTGCGGCAACCGTAAAATCATAGAGTTTACAATAGGCGATCAGGCTTGTTTCCGGGCTGTCATCTTCCGTCACAAACCAGTCCTTATTCTCATATTCGGTCAGCACTCCCCATGACCAGCCTCTGACCGTTTCCAATCCAAACTCCGCTACCAATGCCTTTGCCAGCGCACGGATATAGTCATAATATACCTCATAACTGTCCGGAGGACGTACATTCACTCCGAATCCTCCGATTTTGGGTTCCCTGGTGAACTTCATGGGCACATTACCGGTTTTGATCATCGGTTTCAATCCCTGTTTCACCACATTCCGGATTGCCGCAACCAGGACATCAAACCGGTAGTCGGTCATCGTACCCGTATCCGTGGGATCCACGAAAAGATCCCGGGCATGATTGCCTCCGGTGGCAGTCATCAACTGAATCCGTTTGACAAACGGGTAGTTCCGGGCGAAATAATCCGCCGGGTAAGCATCCCCCGCACCCAGCCAGTCTTCCCGAAAATCCCACAGATTAATATCCGAAAATATATTCCTGATTGTTCCCGACTGTACCGCCAGGTCAAACGTCAACGTCTTCTTTTCCGGCACCGGGCCTGCCTTAAAGGCAATACAAACAACCGTCAGGGCAAGCAGGAAAGCTTTACGCATCCACCATTTTATAGTCATCAGGACCTTCTATTTAATAAATTGTGCTTACTTTTTCCCCGCTTCCCGGTTCATGCGGAGGTTCATTTCCCGGATCGCCTGCAGCATATACTCTCTGGGGCCGTTATCCGGACTGATATTAATGCCTTCCTGCTGGTCGTGCGGCGGATAGTCAAACACCCATACTGCTGCGAGCGGCACCTTGCACTCCTCCATTCCCTGCAACAGTTCCAGGTATTTTGTACGGGCATTTTCTGCCCCCAACTTTAGTTCCTGTGCTCCGAATTCTCCGACGAACAGCGGCTTCTTCTGTTTGACAGCATGCTCCATCGTGACCCGGATCACTTCGGTAAGAGAGGCTTTCTGATCATCGAAATATTCCAGCTCATTGTCCGGGTAATGATGAATGGAAAACGTATTGACCGGGTCCGGATTTTGCTCGTCGAGCATCCGGCAATATTCCCCGGGGGTATCCCGGTTCCAGTTTTTTTCGGTGTACAGGTGCCAGGCCGCCGGTCTGGGATTGGCGTTGCCGCTGATAATAATCCGGGAAGCGTCGTATTTCCGGACTGCCTTCGCAAATTCCGTCAAGGCAACCTGGATATCCTGCGTGCCCAATTTATCCGCCTTTGTCCGGAAAGCAGGCGTGCCGTTTTCAACGGTAATCTGCGGCAGGTGGTCGTTATCGCCCGGCAGGTCGGCGACCAGGTTGTATTCATTCCCGAATTCCCAACCCCATATGGCGGGAGAATCTTTGTACCGGGTCACCACTTCCTCCACATAGGTCCGCATAAAGGCGATGGTTTTGCTTTCGCGATTGCCCCACTGACCGACCGGCTCCTGCACCAGGTCAGGGATGGTGCTGTGGTGCCAGAACAGCGACGGGATTAACCCGATTCCTATCGCTTCTGCCGCCTCTACGAAAGCATCGAAATTCCTGAAGTACTGCGCCTTGTTGTGCCGGTACAGATTCCAGTTGGCGGGCCAGAAGCCGCCGGCATTAAACCGTATAAACGGGATATCCCGTTCCTTCAGATACCGAAATCCTGTGCGATAGGAGGTGTCCTGGAGCGACTCCGGATGCAGGGTTCTGATAAATGCATTGAAATAATTAACGCCCACTCCGTGATAGGGGCTGCCTTCTAAGAGCAGCGTCCCGTCGGCAGCTACGGTCAGCCCGGTCAGGGAGGGTTCCGGAGAAGAAATGTCCACCTCTCTGGCTCCCCCGGTTTTGCAGGAGAGCAGGAAGGCGCCTGCAATCATCACGATTCCGACACTGCGTGCACAACTGATTATTTTCATGGTTTAGAACAGCTAACTAATTAACACTATTTTCACGCCCCGGGAAATGGCCCTCACCAGCCCGGATTTTGGTTTTCACTGAAATCCGGGATTATCGAGGCATCCGTAATGGGAATAGGAAAGATACGGAATTTATCCTGCCAGGCATTTCTGCGTTCCGTTACGAAGCGTTTGTAGGTAAAATTGCCCGCTTCACTTTTATTGATTTCGATCCCGGTCACCAGCTTATCTGTTTTATCCAGAATTTTCCATCGCCGTACGTCCCAGAAACGGTGCTCTTCCCATACCAGCTCTACCCGGCGCTCCCGCTGTACCCGTTCCCTGAACTGCTCCTGGCTCAGTCCGGCAGGCAATTCAGGCATTCCGGCACGCATGCGGATCGTATTGACTGCCTGGTAAGCGGCCGGTGTCGCTCCATTGGCTTCATTTTCGGCCTCCGCCAGGTTTAAATAAATTTCCGCCAGGCGATACTTCTTCCAGCTGGAAGTCTGGTCCTGTCCTGCCTGAAGTTTCGGATCTACAAATTTCCGAAGGTAATAACCCGTATGTGTATTGGTCCGGTTAGGGGGCGATTTCAATAGTTGATCGGCGCCGCCTATAAATGTTTCAATCGTATGAATTCGTCCCCCGATATTGTCATAGCTCGCGCCGTTGTACCACACCGTTGCGTAAAAGCGGGGGTCGCGTCCCGTATAGGGGTCGTTCTCGTCGTATCCGGAGGCGCTGTTAATAACGGGCTGTAAATGCTCTTCATCAGCATATCCCAAAATAGCGGGTTCTCCTGTAGCCTGCATTTCATAGCTGTCGACCAGCTCCTGAGACGGGCAGGCGCCCAGTTTCCAGGTTCCCGGTTTGCTCGGGATACTCATCACACTGAAGGGGAAGCCGCTAAGCCGCTCGTAAATAGTCTCTCTGTCGCGCGGAGACGTATTGTAATCCGCCCTGTTCAAAAAATAATCCCCGTAATCCGGCGCCAACGCATATTGCCCGCCGGCCGTCAGCACCTGCAGTGCCTCCTGAGAAGCGGTCGAAGCCGCCTGCCATTTTGCCTTGTCATTGGCAGGGTTCCAGAGCGGGCTCGCGTTGTACAGCAATGCCTGCGACTTGATCGCATAAGCAACCGCCCTGCTGAAACGAATGTTCTCCGTCGCCTGGGTGATCCTGAGGGGCAGTTCCTGATTGGCAATTACCGCATCGCAATCCTTCACAATGAAGTCGATGCATTCCTGAAAAGCAGGACGTTTCAGGCTGCTGTAATCAAACGCATTGTCAAAGGGCTTATCCACCATGGGCATCGGTCCGAACTGTTTCACCAGTTCGAGGTAATAAAAGGCCCGCAGCAACTGTGCTTCGGCCTTTAACCGGCTTCTGTTCACCGGACTGTTCACCGCTGCCTGGTCGATATGGGCAAGGAAAATATTGGCATAACCAATTCCGGACCAGAAGGTCGGATAATAGTTCACATTACTGTGATGCCCGGAAGCCAGCGGGTTATAGCTGGGCGTTAAACTTCCCGTAATCCAGTTGGAAACAATGCCGGGATTGTTGCCCACCTCCGCATCCTGCGCCTCGTCAGTAGCCCCCGCCAGAAACGACCACTCATTGTAGCCAGTGTAATACCAGGGGATATACGCGTACACCGAATTCAAAAATGCCTCCGTACGTACCTCATCTGCAAATACATCTTCCAACGTAATTTTACCATCGGGAGTCACGTCCAGCGGACTATCGGTACAGGCTATTGTTGCAAACAAAAAGGAAACCAGAACAAGTATTGTCTTTTTCATATCAGTGTCAGGACTCAGAAAGTAACATTAATTCCCACATTATACAAGCGTGTAATCGGATAAGAGAGGTTATACACCAACTCCGGATCCAGGTCTTTTGTCGGCAGCCGGTCCCAGGTAAGCAGGTTCAGCCCGTTGGCGTAAACCCGGATTCCTTTGGCCTTGATTTTCCCGGCCACACCGGCCGGCACCCGGTATCCTATCTCGAGATTTTTCAACCGCAGATAGCTGGCGTCGATCGTGAAAAACGAATTGGGGATCTGGCTGGGAGAGGTCTGCGTGGTCAGCCTCGGATAGTTGATCGGATCGCCGTTTTCAAACCGTTCCGGCGTCCAGCTCTCCAGATGCCGTTTCAGATAATTCCCTTCCGGAAAAGTACCCCAGCTGTTATAGTAATTCGTGACATTGGTAACCCCCTGGAACAAAATGCTCATATCGAACTGTCTGTAATTGACGTTCAGGGCGGCCCCAAAGGTATATTCCGGAACATTGGAATACCCGATAGGGGCCTGATCCATCTCATTGATGACCCCGTCCTGGTTCAGATCCTTGTACTTAAAATCTCCGGGTTTCGGGGAAGTGCCCAGATGCTGCTGCGGCGAAGTGGCGATGTCCTGCTCACTTTCAAAATAACCGTCCACGAGGTATCCGAACAACTGTCCGATCCGGTAATCGGTCTGACGATAGCGGTATGCATAGTTTTCCGGCAATTGCGGTTCGTCCGCATAGATTTGCCGGTTAGTGGCGTAGTTCAGGTTGAATTTACCCAACAGGGAAAGGTCCTTCCGGAAGGCTTTCCGGTAATTCACCTCTATTTCATATCCCTTGTTCCGGATGACCCCTATGTTAACCGGGGGAATAACACTGTTCGGAAACCCGTTAAGGACCGGGATCGTCCCTCTGCTGCGAAGGATATTATCCCTGTTTTCACGAAACACATCTACCAGGATGTTCAGGGAGTTAAACAATCCTATTTCGAGGCCAATATTGGTTTTCTTGGCGACTTCCCATTGCAGGGCTTCATTTTTCAGCAATGAAATATTGATCCGCTGCCCCCTTCCAAGGCTTCCGGTGGCGCCTCCGCCGACCACCTGTATATCGTCCAGGTACAAAAACCGGCGATTTCCGATCCGGTCATTCCCGACTTCTCCGTAAGCGGCCCGCACTTTTAAATTGGTAAGCACCTCCTGATCCGCCATGAATTTTTCATTCGAAATCACCCAGGCCCCGGACAGCGCCGGGAAAAACCCAAACCGCTTTCCTTTGGCAAACTGTTCGGAACCGTTATAGCCTGCATTGAACTCCACAAAATACCGGTTGTCAAACCCGTATTTGAACCGGGCCGCAAGTCCCTGGAGGTTATAAGGCAGCTCCTCGTTGCTGACCGTTTTCTGTTGCTGGTAGAGCAGTAACCCCGAGACTTCATGTTTCCCGAATTCTCTGGCATAGTTGAGGTAGCCCTGAACATTCGAGAGCGTTACATAAGACTTTTCCCCGGATATGGTCAGCGGCGTATTCTGAGTATCTCCCAGCAACCGGTAATACACGCTGTCCTGTCCGTTCTGGCCCTGCAGATTCGGATCGATCACCTGTGTGTAGGTTTCATACGTTCTTCTGGCCAGGAGGTTATTTACGGCCCTGGAATCGAAGGATACGACTGCTTTTGCCGATAATCCCTTCACCACAAAATCGAGTGCATGCTCCATTCCATACGTAGCGGTTACATTGGAGCGGCTTTGCTGAATGTAGCCCGACCGGTTCATTTTTCCATAAGCCGGCAGCAGTTCCTGGGGAGATGTCAGCACTTCTCCGAACGGCGTTACCGGTCCGGGGACCGTAGCGGGCAAGAACAACATTCCGGCCAGAATATTAAGGGCCGGGGAATAACTGGCCGTACCGTTAGGGTTCGGCATATTTTGCTTTTCCAGGTAGCCCGCAACATTCAAAAAGGCCTTTAAGGAAGGATTGAGCTGGATGTCGATATTGGAACGGAAATTATACCGTTTCATCGAGAAACCGGGATCGTATGCTAAATCCTTCTCGGTTTTAAATTGCCCCCCCTGATCCAGAAAACCTGCATTGACGAAATAACGTACCATTTTGCCGGCTCCGGAGACATTCAAATTATAGCGCTGCTGCAGCGAATATTCTTTCAGCAGGACATTTCTCCAGTTGGTATTGGGGTAATGCAAGGGATCGTCTCCGGTCCGGTAATGCTCCAGCGCCTCCTCGGAGAATGCATCTCCCAACCCGTCGTTTCGCTGCGCCTGATTCCTTAACCGGGCATAGTCATAGGAATTGACAGGGATCATTTCCCGGGTGAAATCCTGGGCGCTTCCCTCTGCGGTAAAATTAATCTCTGGAATCTCGCTCGTACCGCGCCGCGTCGTCACCAAAATCACCCCGTTGGCCCCCCGTACCCCGAAAATAGCAGTAGAGGAGGCATCTTTCAGGATGGTAACCGATTCCACTTCGTTGGGATCTATATAGGTTAATCCGCGCTCAACCCCGTCTACCAGGATAATCGGGGATTGCGCATTCACCGTCCCTTGTCCCCGTATAAAGAGCAATGTCTCGTCTCTTCCCGGCTCACCACTACGTTGAATGCTGGTGAGCCCCGGAAGACGGCCCGCCAATGAGACCGCTAAATTGGCGGCAGGACTTTGTTTGATTTCCTTGGTTTGTACGGAAGCTACCGCTCCGGTAACGGTCATTTTTCGCTGTGTGCCGTATCCGACCACCACTACCTCTTCCAACGCCTTTTCATCTACCTTCAAAACCACCTCCAGACGCGTCTGTGTTCCTATTTCAACCTCCTGCGGCAGGTATCCGACAAATGAAAACACCAAAACCGCCTGCCCGTCGGGAACAGCCAGGCTAAAATTGCCCTCTGTATCCGTAATAATTCCCTGCTGCGTTCCTTTCAACAGAATACTTACCCCCGGCAATCCCTCCCCTGCCTCATCTCTTACCTTACCGGCAACCACTTTTTCCAGCGCCGGAAGCCGGCGGCTTTCATTCCCCGGGATCTTTTCAGCCGCACTTTTGTCCGGGTTCGCAGATGATGCCTTACCGGTGAAAGGGGCCGGCCTTTTTTCCAGCAGCCGTTCTTCATCCTCTTTCGTTATAATATATCCGCCGTTTTTTCCCTTTTTGAACTGCAGGCCCGTACCTCGCAGCAGGTCCTGAAGGCTCTCTTCAAAGGCGCCCTTTGTATGGATCTGATCGACCGCCACCTGGTGTTTCTCGACCATCGAGTTGAAATAGAGAATATCCACCTTATAATGCTTCTTAAATTCCTGCAGCACCTCTTTTAAATTCCGGGAGGCCGGCTTTTTCTTATCCTGCCGAACGACCGACTGCAAGGGGGACTCGCTGCTGGCAATTATCTGGGCTGTGGCGGCGCCCACCCCCACTGTCAACCAGAGCAGCATTGGCAAAAATCGCTTCATAATACTTAAAGGTTTAGGTTTCACTATTCAAAACGGCTTAACGTTCCTCCCGGAACATTCATTTATATTCCATTGTCTCCATCGGGGATTCCATCCGGGATTCCATCCGGGATTCCATCGGGATTCATGCTGCTTCCATTGGAATCAATTATGAGCTGGTCTCCTGTCTTTTCATAAGTAAAGTCACCCGCCTCTTTCAGAAAATCCAGCAGTTCTTCAGCATCCAACGCCGTAAATGACCCGGAGATCACCTGCTGCGCCAGCAAACTATCGTTAATGACGATACGGTTCCCAAAAACTTCTTCCAATTGCTGCCCGACCTTTTCAAACGTAAGATCCTCAAACACAAAACGATGGAACATCCAGGCTGTATACTGATCCGGATTCGGGGTATAGTCTACTTTCAGGACTCCTTCTGCGTCCACCGTTATCATATCTCCGGGCTGCATCTCCAGTTCTTTCCCCTTCTGATACTGCAGCTGGACCTTTCCTTCATTCAGCACCACTCTTTCCCCGGACGCTCTGGAATATACGCTGAATGTAGTGCCCAACACTTCTATTTGCATGTTCCTGGACGTCAGCACCCGGAAACGCCGGCGGTCGGGGGTAGTTACTACTTCGAAACTCGCTTCTCCTTTTAACCGGACATCCCGGTTATTGCCAATTCTGGGTACCAGGATGACAGAATTTGCATTTAACACCACCTTGCTGCCGTCGGGCAGCACTACTTTCTGTATTTCACCATAGGTGGTGGTATAGGACTTATACAACAGCTTCTCCCGGAACACCCCTCCGGTCACCAGGACCGCCAGCAGCAGCATACAGGCCGTTATCCAGCGCCGGGACCATCCCGCGGCAACGGTATCCGGGCTGACTGGGTGTTCTGCTTTTTGCTCCTTTAAGGACGCCACCCAAAGCCGGTGCCTGTCAAGTCCGGCGTCCACATCGACGTCATACTGAACATTTTTCTTTTCCCATTCATGGAGCCATTTAAAAAAGAGCTCCCGGTTTTTTTCATCCTTCACCCAATTTCCTATCCGCTCTTTTTGAAAGGCGGTACACCTTCCGGAAAAGTAGCTGAAGATCTCTTCCTTTGTTAAAGCAGATTCCATACCCCTCCCAGTTTAACTACAAATAGTATTGTTACCGGCAGCCATTTCTCGCGAAGGTAGCCCCGGATTTGCTGAAGTGCCTGATACATGTGTTCTTTTACAGTGTTGACGGAAATACCAAGTTCGCCCGCTATTTCTTCGTGCTTTTTTCCCTCCAGTCTGTGCATAATATATATTTTTCTCCGCCGTTGGGGAAGGAGGTTGATAACCCGGTCCACATCATGGTAAAGGTCCTCATAATGCACAATTTCGTCCGGCTGCTGACAGGCCGGATCCGGGACCATGGCAGCGTGCTCAATAGAGGCGCTCCGGTTGATTTCCATGCGAACATAATTAAATGCCTTGTTCCGGATACTTGTAAATAAATAGGTCCGGAAAGATTTATCGATTTTGTCAAATAGCCGCTCCTGGTAAAAGGTACAAAACACCTCCGAAACCAAGTCCTCCGCTACTTCACGGGAGGATACATAACGAATTGCATGGTTACATAACGGCGCGTAATACCATCGGAATAACAATTCCACTGCTTCATCATAATTCTGTTCGAAGGCCCTGCGTATCAGAATTTCCGAATCCAACTCATTTGAAGGTTCCCCAGGGCTGCTGCCCGCCACCGGAGGAGTGATCTCTTCCTGTTTTTTCTTTTGGCGCCCTGAAAAATCCTTCATACTGCTATTTCATTTTATTTTCAAGACCAGGGATTAGAATGCTCATCTTCTGCTATTAAGACAATCCGGAAGAAAGAAACTCCTAGCCGGATTCAAAAAATAATCAAAAAAATTACACTTTCTGAAAACGCGCCTGATCCTGTCCGTCGGTTGCATGAGCTTTTTGGCCGTTGCAAACAATCTTCACAAACATAGCTCCTGAAAGTCGACTATCAGGCAAAAACGCATCTCTTTTCCTGTAAAAAACAGTAACGAAGGATTCCGGTAAGCAAAGTCGCTTCCGATCGTTATTGCACGAATACTGCAACGGAAAAATGCTGCCCCGCCGTAGCTTTGGCGGGGACAGATTCTACTCACTGCTACCTGGTAGGTAGGGGCGATATTTTGACGGCAGCCCGGGGTGGGCTGCAGGCTAGTTAACCGGCACCAGCCGTACGGTCCTAAGATCGAGTAAAGCGCCCTTTTCGAAAGCCTCCGCAGGCTTAAATACCACTTGGTGCCTTCCTTCAGGCAACCGGATTTCCCCAATCGGCTTTTCTCTGAAGGTTTCCCATGATCCGCTTTTTTCAACGATTCCGGAAAGGGTCTTGCCGGCAGCTTCCAGGATAAACCCTTTTCCGGCTTCTTCATCCGAAACGGACCAGTCGAGGTATACCCGATAACGCGCCGCCCGGGGGAGCTCAATGGCCCACTCCACTTTATCCTTTCCGGTAAACCAGCCAAAAGCGTTCCACTCGGGCATATAGGTTATTGCAGGTCCTGTAGCAGTCCCGTACCGGGCCGGAAGCGCTATTGCTGTTCCAGGCTGGGCATAAATGGTTTGCGGCAGGTTGATCAATCCTTGTTCGCGTTTTTCCTGCACGTAGTGTGCAATGGTCCCTACGGGGGCAATCCAGATCCCGTTTTCGGGGTCCTGAGCATACTGAATGAGCTTTTCGAGCATGGCCAGCCGAGTGGTCTGGTCACCGGTTTCAGCAGTTTCGTGCCCGGCCAACACCAGCCATTGTCCGGCCTTTTCAGCCTCCCGGATCATGGGCAGAAGCTCTTCGAAGTCCTTTCCATCCATTTCAACACCTGTCAGCTGCGCCATGTCACAATAGGAGGGGTCTACAGGGGCCTCGTCCCGCCAGCCGCGGCCGGCGGTGAACAGATCGGCAATGACCGGCACGAAACTCTGCGCCCGGGCGCCGCGCCCCAGGGTGGTCAGCCCGCAGGGATAAGCATAGGTGACCGGCGTAACCCCCAGCAGCTCTTTGATCCGGCGGTTGGCTTCTTCCAGCTCGGCCCGCATTTGTCCGATGGTATAGGTTTCCAGGGCACTCCCCCGCGACCAGACAAAATTGCCGCTGCAGGGATGCACGATGGAGTGGTTGCCCATTTCATGACCGCTGGCAACCGCCTTTTTCCAGCCCGGAAGGTCCTTTTGTACGTTGGAGGGCACCACGTAAAACGTCACCCGGACGCCGTATTGATCAAACAGATCGGTGCCCTGTTTCACATTCGTTGTCCGCGCGTCGTCAAAGCTCAGACTGAGGGCCATGCGCTTGCCTTCGGGCCAGGGAAATCCCGGGGCCGGCGTTTGGGCAGACAGGGGTCGGATAACCAGCAGCAACACGATAAAAAGCGGAAATTTGACAGTCATTTTCATGCTATTTTTATAGTAAAAAGAAGGAACACATGCGTCGTTAATCGGCATGGCGTATGTAGGTGAGCAGGTCTGCCATTTCCTGTTTGGTGATCTGGCCTTCCAGTCCGGCGGGCATGACCGATACCCCCATCGCATGGAGCTGTACAATATCGTTTCGTGCGATGGTCGTTTCAGCGCCGCCGTAGTTACGGAGGGTTAATGCGGCAGGTGTTTCCGAAGCAATCAACCCCTGGACAGTCTCTCCCGATTTCAGTTCAATGTTCCAGATATCGTACCCGTCGGCAATAGAAAGGTTCGGGTTCAGGATGTCAGCCAGAATGGATTCCGGCCGTCGGTTGCGGATGGTTCCCAGATCGGGTCCGTACAGGGTACCGTTCCCGCCGCCGATCTGGTGGCATACCGAGCAGTTTTTTTCAAACACCACGCTGCCATTGCGCACATCCCCCGTCAGTGACAGCGCTTCCCGGTAGTCTTTGATCACCCCTTCCTGGATGCCGGTACCCTCGCTAAGCAGTTTGCGGGCGCGGCTGCGTAGTTGTTCATCACCGTTGGCCATCAGCCCGACCTGCCGGGGCCAGCTGATCGCACTGGGATCAATTATGTCCTTTTCCAGCGCTTCCAGCAGGAAGGAGATCCGCGTATCGTTCCGGAGCAGATTGCCGATGGCCGCTTCCCGGACACCGTGCGTGAGCCGGGGCCATTTTTCGACGAGGAACCTGCTAACTGTGCTATCGGGAAGTCCATTCAGGATGGAGAGAGCTGCCAGCTGCACCTGCAGGGGTTCCGCGGTGTCAATCAATTCCTTCCACACCTCCGCATGCTGCTCCGGACGATCGATGGCGACGAACCGGGCGGCTTCTGCGCGTTCTTCCGACGGTGCATTCCGGTTCCTGAGTGTGGTCATCGCCCGTTCCATAGCGATGCCGGTCAGGGGGGTATCGGGCAATCCCAGCGCGTACAGCAACTCCATACCGGCCGTCCGCAGGCTACCCTCCGGGTGCGAGAGCGCAGTTTGTACGAGGAGTTCCTTTTCTTTCTGCAATCCTGCCGGCCGGCCGGCTTTATAACCCCGAGCCAATCCTTTCAGAACCGCAGCCTCCCATCCTTTGTGCCGGCTTTGCAAGGCCTGCTGTACCAAGGATCGGATCTGCACGGTATCACCCGAATTCCCCGTCATCCGGCTCAGCCGTTCCACCAGGGAGGCATAGGCCGGAACATCCTTTTGGTAGCGGGCGAGCACTTCTTCCAGCAACCGGTCGCCGGGCGACGGTTGGGCGGAAAGTGCAGCAAGCTGCATCCATTCGTCATCCAGGTGCCGGAACAGTAATTGTTTCCGGGCATGGATCGCCTCGGCTGTTTCCAGAAAGCCGAGGGTACACAGCAGTTGATACGCTACCTTGGGGTGTGTCTCCTGCTGTAACCCTATCAGCGCCGTAATTATCGATGATTTGTCTGCGAAACGCTCGTTTTGCAAAGCAAGCTCAGCAATGCGGACGGCGTTTTCACGTACTCCCGCCGTTTTGTCGGCGAGTGCATTTTCCAACACCCCGGCGCGTAGTTTGTCCATGCCCTGGAGCGTCCACAGCGCATGCAGCCTCCCCGGAGCAGCCTCTCCCTGCAACGCCAGGTGTTCCAGCGGCCCGATACTGGCCGGATCCTGCTTGTCGGTGAGGAGGCGCTGTGCATTTCTGCGCCACCATGAGTTGCTGTGAGAAAGCGCTTTTACGAGGTCTCCGGTATTGTTTTCATCCAGGAGTGTCTTGCCCGACCAGTTGATCGGAGAGGAACCCCTGGGCGTAATACGGTAAATCCTGCCCTGGTCAATCCCGTTGTAAAGGGCGCCCGATTGGGCGGCATCATCGGCCATCCATTCGGGATGCTCGATAATCTGCCGGTAGTAGTCCACCACATACAACGCCCCATCGGGCCCGATGTACAGGTTCACCGGCCGGAACCAGGCATCCGTTGACGCCAGAAATTCCGATTTCCCGTAGACCCGGCCGGCGGTAAAGGTAGCGCCCTTGTGTTTCAGCACATCGGCGTGCACCAGGTTGCTGACCGGCTCGGCCACCAACGTGACACTGTCGAAGAGCGCAGGAAAAAGGCCGCCGGAATAGGCGGTGATGCCGCATGCAGAAGTGAATACACCGAGATCGGTCAGCAGCTGATGTTCCGGATTTTTGGTAACCGGGTACACATCGGCGGCGTTGCCATGATCGGAAATGCTGGCAGTGGCATTGGGAATAAGCAGGTTGGGATTCCGGTGAAGGTATTGGGCGGCCATCACCTCGTGGATCGCATGATTGGCATTCCCTACCAGGAACCTTCTCCCCCACTGGTCGAAGGTATGTCCGAACTGTGTATTGCTTGAAAGGTTCTCCAGCTGCAGGCGATCGGGTTGAAAACGCACACTCCGTCCCAGCGCATTTTCCGGCAGGCGCGGACCGTTGGGACTGGCAGGAAAATACACTTCATTGCCTTTGTCGCCGAATTCTTTTGTATACACTTTGGCGGTAGCTGCAGGCTCGTGGCCCAGGTAGATCCAGTTGTCCAGCCCGAGGACAGGGGTGTTGACGTTGTGCTGCGGATTGGCCAGGGCAAAGCCGGTCAGTATTTCTTTCCGGACATCGGCCCTGCCGTCACCGTCGGTATCTTCCAGGTAAAATACATGGGGCGGGTCTGTAACCAGGATGCCCTTTTTCCAGCGCATGACGCCGGTGGGCAGCACCAGGTCTTCCGCGAACACAGTGCTATGATCCATTTTACCATCGCCGTCCGTATCCGTAAGCAGCCTGATTTTCCCGGAACCACTTTTATCCAGCGGGTAGCCGTGCATTTCCACCACGTAGAGGCGCCCCAGTTCATCGATTTCCATCGCGATCGGATCCGCCACCAGCGGCTCGGCCGCTATCAGCTCCACCTGGAAACCTTCCGCTACCTGCAGGCTGGCGAGTCCCTCTTCAGGTGAAAGCCCACGGAGAGGCTGTGGCGAATGACAGGAAAAAACAGAAAGTACGCCCGCAACCAGCGGTCCGAAGAAAAATGTCTTCCAACGGCGGTTCATACGGATCGGAACAAGCAGCAGCGATCTCCCTGCTGCTTTCAAGTGATTTTTTAGTAACACCGGCACGGATTTAGGTGATAAATGTGTTTTTCGAAAAGGATTGCCGCTTTTCATTCCTTCAGGTGAACCATTATGGGAAAATGATCGGAGAGCTCACTGGTAACGCTGTCTTTCAGGACATCGAATTTCACCAGCTTCTTCTTAAGGGTCTGGTTGATCCAGATGTAATCGATCCGTGCGGGTCCTCCTGACGGTGAGACCAGTATGTTATCCTTGATCAGTTTATTAACATAGGGATTCGTGGTAGGTTCAAACGCTCTGGGAAAAAGATGGAAGGTATCGAAGAACCCGCCTTTTTCCATCCTGGAAATGACCGAATAGTCGAATTTCCCGTCGGGATAATTACTGATCCCATCGTATTGTCCTCCATCCAGGAACTGTTTTGCCCGGTCAATCCTCCCCGGGGCGTTATAAACGGCGCTATCCCTTTCCGACAACGAATTAAAATCCCCCATCACGAGTATTTTCTCACTTTTGGCGATATACGAAAGCCTTGACAGAATGCCGTTGACCTCCTCTTGCCGGCGGCGATACGAAAAGGGATTGAGATGCAGGACGACTACGTGGTAATCGTTGACCCTGGCATACATATAGCCCAGCTTCATATTGTCCGTTACCCGTTCGACCTGGGAAATAGGGTATTTGGATGTCAGGCC
The DNA here is from genome assembly GCA_040394475.1 of Telluribacter humicola. Classification (GTDB taxonomy): domain Bacteria; phylum Bacteroidota; class Bacteroidia; order Cytophagales; family Spirosomataceae; genus JBEBSD01. Next base: position 18,901 of record JBEBSD010000083.1, read on the forward strand.
GACATAGTACCCCTTATCCTTTAAAATCACGGCATACGGATGGTTATAGCGGTGGGCAAATGTCTGCAGGTCCGACTGGGTAAAGGAATTCAATTCCTGAAAAGCAATCATGTCGGGATCTTTTTGCAACACCCAATCCACGAATGCATCCTTTAATCCCTCATTGTCCTGAAATCCTTCATACACATTGTAAGAAAGCACTTTGAATAGTCCCCGGGCATTGGATACTCCGATTGAAAGCAAGCATAAAACCCCTGCAACAGCGGGCAGCACGTATTTTTTCATCTGTATAAAAAGGTTATCAGCTTTCGGCAGTCAGCTATCAGCGGGGCCGCCCAGGCGGGGCCGCCCAGGCGGGGCCGCCCAGGCATTTATTCATCGACGGCGGGCGGCGTACCGCTTTTTGTGCAATCCGTTTTCTGAAGGCTGATTGCCGATTGCTATTTCATGGTAATTTTTTGGGGTAAATGATACGGAAAACAGGTTGTCCGGCTTCCCGTATCGCCTGTATTAATAATTCGGATTCTGGGTCAGTTTACTGTTTCGGTTAATTGCTTCCTGCGGTACCGGGAAATAATAATTCCGATCCGCCAGAAATACTCTGCTTCCGCCCGCGGCAGGCGCAACTTTATAAACCCAGGAGCCATTTTCTTCTGTGATAACCATGGCATGCAAGGTGCTGTTCAGGTTTGTTTCCGCCAATTTCAGACGAAGGAGATCCGACCATCTTTTTTCCTCAAAAGCCAGTTCGACGCGACGTTCCCGGTGGATAATTTTCCGCATATCGGCTTTCGAAAGGTTCGCCGGAAGCGGGGGCAGCTCCGAACGTTCCCGCACTTTGTTGAGGGCCTGATAGACGGATGCGTCAGGTCCCTCCGCTTCGTTCCGGGCTTCAGCATATCCCAAAAGCACCTCCGCATATCTGAATATGATAAAATCGGCGCTATTTAAGCCATTTGAACCATGCACTGCGTATTTGGGATTGAGTCCCTTCCGCATCGAATACCCGGTGTTTGAATTTCCGTTGTTATCGCTTAAGTCGATCTCGTTCATGCTTCCCACCCCGGTCCTGAACAGGATCGTCTCATCGAGCCAGGTTGCTCCGTCGAACACGATCGACTGATAAAACCTCTTCTCCCGGTTAAGATAGGGATTCTGGGGATCATAGGTTGAATTGGCGTCTTCAATCGGCAACCCGTTTTCCATTACATATTCATCCACCAATTCCTGTGTCGGGTTCACCCCGCCGTACGATTTGGGTGTTCCCCCCGCATTCCGGGGACCCTGCAGCCCTTCACGGCTTCCTCCCAACGAGGTACCGCCGACATAGGCTTTGGCAAAAATCACTTCCTGGTTGCCGTTATTCTCTTCAAAAAACAAGGTTTCATAATCCGGGAATAGCTCGTATGCTCCACCGGCAATAATCCGCCCGTAGGTTTCGGCCGCCGCGGCCCACCGGGTTGCCTCTCCGGAAGGATTATTCAAAGGGCTCGCGTCGAAGAGCTCGCACCAGCCCTTCAGCGCCAGAGCAGCGCCGCGTGTAGCCCGGTTCTTCTCGGCTGTAAGCGGCAGGTCCATCGCAATCGCCTCACACTCGTCTACGATAAACTGAAATGTTTCCGCGTAAGAATTCCGGGGACGAAATACAGCTTCTCCCTGCGTAGTCTGGTTCAATACTTCTTCAATCAACGGAACGCCGCCATGATGTGTCCAGAGGAGCATGTAATAATAAGCCCTCAAAAATCGCGATTCCGCCAGTCTTACGGTTTTCCATTCTGCAGGCAGCTCCGACGCGTTTACCCGCTCGATAAACAGATTGCTCTTCCGGATTTGATTATAGAGTCCCCAGTAACCCGGTGCATTGTTGGGCGTGTAGCTTGCGTTGGCAAATACCTGCCGGCTGAACGGGTAATTGAGGCCATTCATGGTATTGTCTGTGAAATTTTCCCACGGATCGTCCGTCTGAAAAGGCCCCGGCAGGCCGGCGTATACATTGTTCAGGAACAAATCCGCGTTCCCGGTGGTCTCCCATAACGTCGCATCGGAAATCTGATCCTTGGAAACAACGTTGAGAAAATCGGAACACGCACTCAGGCAACATGTCAGTACCAAAGCCTGCAATATTCCGCTCTTCAATCTCTTATAAACAAAACAACTGCGCATATCTCTATTCTTTTTCATGTGAATAAAAGGTTATCAGCTTTCGGCAGTCAGCTATCAGCGGGGCCGCCCAGGCGGGGCCACCCAGGCCCCCGGCGGGCGGCGTACCGCTTTTTGTGCAATCCGGTTTCTGATAGCTGATTGCTGACTGCTCAGGGCTGTTTCAACCGATCAAAATGTTACATTCAGGCCAATGGTAGTTACTTTTTGCTGCGGGTAATTCCACCCTCTGTTATGACTCACTTCAGGATCGAAATTGCGCAGCGAAGTCCAGGTCAGCAGGTTTTGGGACGACAGGTACACGCGAACATGCTGCAATTTGATTTTTTCCGTGAAATCAGCCGGAAGGCTGTAAGCCAGGCTGGCATTTTTCAACCGCAGGTATTTGGCGTCACCCATCCAGAACGAAGACCTTTGGGTGTTGTTGGTAGTAGGCGCCGAGGTGATGCGGGGATTCCGGGCATTGGTATTTTCGGGAGTCCAGTAGTCCAGATGGTCCTTAAATGCTCCCATTCCGTTGAAAAACGCCCATCCGGCGTCCATTTCATAATAGAAATTGGTTTTGGCGGCTCCCTGGAAAAGCAGGTCCAGTGTGAAACCCTTGTATTTGATCGAGGGGGCAATCCCATAGACAATGCGGGGGCTCACAACCGGATCACCGATTACGGTCAGGTCATCGTCGTTAATCCTGCCGTCCCCGTTCAGATCTGCGTAGCGGATATCGCCCGGCTCCAGGGCTCCCCAGGGCTGCGTAGCGATGTGCGGAAGCAGGTTGCCGGCATCGTCGAAATCTGCCTGCTGGAAGAACCCTTCCGACAAAAAGCCGAACTGGGTGCCTAACGGCCTGCCTGTTTGCCGCCGGTTCGGGTTATTATAGGTAGTAGGGGTTTCAAAAACCTGGATGAGTTTATTTTTGGCAAAGGTAAAGTTCCCGTTCAATGAAACCTGTAAATCACCGGAGACCCGGTACACGGAACCCACCGAAAAATCGACTCCCCGGTTAGCCATAATACCCGCATTCACCTGGCTCAGCCCGATCCCGTATTCCATCGACATCACAACATCCGGGTTCACCAGCATGTTGGACCGCTTTTCATGGAAATAGTCGATTTCAAATCCCAATAGTCCGTTCCACAACGTCGCTTCAAGCCCGATATCGCTTTTTTTCGCCCTTTCCCAGGTGATCTCCGGATTGGGTTCCGACCGTTCGCTTACTGCCTGAACCGCGTTCCCTCCTATGCTGTAGGCGGGCCCTGATACGTTGTAGGTGCTCAAATACTGAAACGGGCTTCCCGCGAGCGCGCCCACTTCACCGTACGAAGCCCTCAGCTTCAGGTTTTCAACCCACCGCAGGTTGTCTTTGATAAAGGGCTCTTCGGAGATTCTCCAGCCGACCGAATAGGCCGGGAAAAACCCGTACCGGTTTTCAGGGGCAAAATAGTAGCTCCCGTCGTAACGTCCGCTTACCTCTACCAGGTACTTTTTCGAATATTCATAGGCCACCCGGTACACCAGTCCCACCTGCCGTGCCTGACTCGATGTGCCGTTGGTCGTCATATCGGCAGAACTGGAGCTTCCCATATTGATCTCGTCGATGGTGAGGCTATAGTTTCTTCTGAACGCCGCCAGGCTCATCTGATCATTGGCTTTCGCTTCAAACAGCGCCAGCGCCGACAAACTGCTTTTCCCGAACGTATTACTGTAATTGACTCCCGCCTGGTACGTCAACTGGTACGAACTGCTTATGTTCTGATCCAGAGTGGGATTGGTCATCCCGAAAATTCCGTTGGTGATCCTGTACGGTTTTTGGGTGGTATCAATGGAAGCCATCTGAACGGGCGTACTCCAGGTTTTGTTGAGGTTCACCGTAGGGTCATAGGCAATCGTCCCCTTTAGCTTCAGCCCTTTTATAAACGGGAGTTCCTGCTCCAACGACAGCTGCGACATCAGGTGCGTGGTATTGGTTTTCTGGTACCCGCTGTTTAAAATGCTGCCGGTTACATAGGAACCGTACATCCCGTTGCTGAAATACAAGGGCCCGATGCTGTGATTAGCGGCGTAATGCAGCAATTCGAACAGGCGCGGAGTGTTAATGGAAGGATAGGAAGCACGCTGATGCCGGCCATTCAGGTTGAATGACAGCGTGGTCGTATTGGTTACCTGGGCATCCAGGTTAAGGGTCAGGTTGAAGCGGTTGTTGTTGGTACTATGCCACATTCCGCCCTGATGCTGGTACCCGACACTGGCGTAATACTTAATTCTTTCAGCCCCGCCGTTCAGTTCAATGTTATGCATGGTGATCGGTGAGTTCGAACGAATCAGGTCGCCGCGCACATCGTTGTTGGGGTAGGCATCGTTGTCGGTGCCGTCCTTAAACTTCTGGAGCGCATAATCCGAATACGGCAACGGAAGGCCCGCATTCCGTGCAGCATCATTCTTCATCCTGGCAAATTCATAGCCATTGACGTAGTCGGGAAGCGTCGTCGGGTTCTGAAACCCCACGTAGGCGTTGTACGACAACGTAGGGGTGCCCAGCTTCCCGCGTTTTGTGGTGACCAGGATCACGCCGTTGGCGCCCGCCACCCCATACGGCGCCACGGCTGCGGCATCTTTCAGGACGGTGAAGGATTCAATGGTATTCGGATCCAGATGCTGGAAACTTCTCGGGATATTATCCACGATCAGCAAGGGCTGATTGGTACCCGTAGAAGAGATTCCGCGTATAAACAGGTTAGAGCCGTCGCGACCCGGTTCTCCCGAACCCTGTTTCACGATTACGCCGGACAATCTTCCTCCCAGGCCATTGCTGAGGTTGGTAAGCGGCATGGAGGCGATCTCCTCCCCTTTCATCGTCGACACCGCCGCTGTAACGGAGGTTTTCTTCTGCACTCCGTAGCCCACTACGACCACTTCTTCCAGCGCTTTCTGATCGACAGCGAGTGAAATAGTGATTGCCGTACGGTTACCCACCGGTACTTCCTGGCTGATAAACCCGACGAAGCTGAAAACCAAAACGGCGTCCTCATCGGTTACTTGGGTTTGAAAATTCCCGTTTTGATCGGTAACGGTACCTTGCTGCGTTCCTTTTACCAGAACGCTTACCCCGGGCAGCCCTTCCCCCTTGTCGTCCGTCACCTTCCCTCTGATCTCTTTGACAGGAGGGACGGCCTCCATGGTTTCCGGCTGCTCTGCCCCGCCCACTGACTTATCGAGTACGATGTGTCCGCCGGATACATTATAAGTTACGCCTATAGGGCTCAATAGTTGCTCCAGCACTTCCGACAAATGCTGGTTGTTTACCCGCAGGGACACTTTGTGATTCGCGGGAATTACTTGCGGGCTGTAGACAAATTTAGCTCTGGTCTGCTTTTCGATCTGTTTCAGCACGGCGCGCACCTCTTTCTGGATCACGGTCATCGAAATCCGCTGGTTCAGCAATTCCTGTCCGGACGCCGATTCAGCTTTGACCATGCCCATCAGCAGCACGGTAACCATCATGTGTAGAAACCCGATTTTCATAATCAGAAAAAAGTTTTTCCTTCGAAATAATTGTTTTTTCATTAAGTTTGTTTGTTTTTGGATTTTTTGAAAAACTGGCAAAAACGATCCCCCCCGCTCCTCATTTTGAGGAGTGTACGGCTGTTTCAGGTGGGGAGTGACATTCGGTAGTGTGGCTGCACTACCGAATTTTTTTAGGGCACTAACAGCTGATACATAGGCAACGAATTTAGGGTTAAGGGTTTAGTAATTACATCCCCGGCTGCTGATCACAATTTCTCCGTTCGTCTCTTCAAAAGAAGCCCGGATCGATTTACAAACAAGGTCAAGTTTTTCTTTAAAAGGCTCATCGCCCAGGGTTGCCGTCACCTGGCAGTTCCTCAGCAGTTCTTTGTCGTACCGGATGCGGATCCCGTAGGCTGCTTCCAGCTCATCGAACACCCTGCCTATGGCGATATCTTCGTAGACAAATTTGCGGGCCTTAAGGTCAGGCAGCATTTCCGGGATTTCAACAAGTGCCTTGCCGGGCTGCAGGCTACCATCCTTATAGACAATTTCCTGATTCGGCAACAGCACGACCGGTTCCGCCTGCAATCCATCCAGAGGCGCCCTTGGGCTGACCGCTACCTTGCCGGTTACGACGCTGACCACGGTTTGTTTCACCCCGGCCCTGGTATTGACGCGAAAACTGGTGCCGAGCACTTTTGTCACCAAATCGTCGGTATATACCAGAAAGGGTTTCGACGGGTTACGCGTTACCTTGAAAAAGGCGCTGCCTTCGAGGTAGGTCACCCGCTCGCCGGTGCTGGTATCGGGATGGTACTTTAAAGAGGCTGCGGGGTCAAGCAGCACTTCGCTGCCATCGGGCAATACCACATTCTTCGGGGTGTTCCCGTGATTGGCTGCCACGATCCACTCGCCTGCCGGAACAGCATCCGTTACGTCGGTCCCCCTGCTTCCATTCCAGTAAAACCGGCCCAACACCAACGCCAGTCCTATCAGCAGCATAACAGAAGCTGCATACCGCATCGCGATGGTTGTCCAGGCCGGCCGGCCCGGGATCCTGATGGTGTCGGACTCCCTGATCTTCCGGAGCGTATCTGCTATCGCCTGGTCTGCCTCCCGGGAGGACAGGCGATGGAGCGGCACTTCCAGCGTCCGCAGCAATGCAACCGCACGGTTAATTTCCTGCTGCTTACCCGGGTGTGTTTTCATCCACTCCCGCCAGAATACGTCGGCTTCCCGGTGCTGTCCGACGATCCATTCCCTGAACCAGGGGTCTCTGGCAAAATCTTCAGCAAGAAAATCTGTGTAGGATGCTTCCATCATTCGGTTCTACGGTTTCAATTAAGAGAATGGCAAACCTGAGGACAGATACCCTGTTTCGGTTAAAAAATATTCTGTTTTTTTCTGAACAGCGATTGTATTCAGCACGATCAGGGTGCTTGCAGCAGGCAGGAAAGGAGTGTGGCCAGCAAGGAAAGATTGGCCGGATAGGCTTTTCGGAGGGAGTGAATGGCCTTTTGCAGAATATTGGAGACCGATTGTTCGGAAATGTTCATGACGGCGGCTATTTCCGGACGGGTGAGCCCCTGGTAATACCTCAGGTAGATAGCCTCCCGCTGGCGTCCGGACAGCTTTTCAAGCAGCTCTGCTATCAGATGCATTTGCTCCCGTATGGCTTCCTGTTGTGAAACGAGGCTCTCCGGTGTGCTATAGTGCGCAAAGACCTCTTCAGGCTGCCCTTCCAGCGTCACCCAGGCCCCTTTACTCCCATTGTTAACCATTTTCCGGCGCAGGGAAGTCAGTAAATAGGCTTTCGGGGAATCAGGCACCGTCAGCGAAGTGCGGTATTGCCACAGGTTGATAAAAACATCCTGAATGCAGTCTTTAATAAAGGCGTCGTCTTTGGTGAATTTCCGGCCATAATTATATAAGGTGCCGTACATCGCATCCATCAGCTGTTTTAAAACGTTCTCATCGCCACTCTCTTTCAGGAGGGTCCACAATACAACCAGATCGGGCGCTTGGATCGTTTTTTTCATAGCGGCACATATTGCCTGTAACCGGCTTACTTACGTACAGACGCTGCCTTTTTCTAACTTGCCGGAAAACAGGACGGCGCGCCAATTTACAGAATCATTGACGGATTTGCCAATTGTTTCTGAAATATTGTCCGGCCAAATGAAAAAAAGTGTGGGTAAAGGGCGGGGGGAGTTGTTGCTGGATTTTGGCTGTTGGCTAGCAGCTTTCGGCTTTCGGCTATCAGCCCTCAGCTATCGGACAAAATACGATGGGTGAGCGCAGTCGAACCCAGGACCTGAGCC
>JBEBSD010000084.1:0-25702 GCA_040394475.1 Telluribacter humicola
TATAAAAGAAACCCCGCCTATAAGTCTCACCTTTCAAACATAATACCTCCGTGTTATATTTCCGACGTTCCCGGGTACCCAAAACCCATCCTCCGTGTCGCCACTCCGTGTACCTCCGTGTTATTTTTCCGATGTTCTCAAGGAGACGAAAAGCCCTTCAATGTTACTTTTCTGATCTGTTACGGGACTCAGTATTTTAGCCTTACTTTTTTTACTATATTAGTGAAAATATGGACAGAATAGGGTTCAGCTATTACGAAGCAGTCGATTTTGACCTTTATTTCCGGTTGGTGGGTAATCCGGAAGTGATGGGCTTTGAGCCGAGCCGGGCCCTTTCCAGAAAAGAAGCCCTGGTTACTTTTGAGGAAGCGCTGGCAGTCAATCGTATGTTTCCGGGTTACGGACAATTTAAGGTGTTCGACCGGACTGAACGGCAGTTTATCGGGCTGGCTAAACTGGCGGTAACAGGAGTGGACGAGCTCGAATATGGCTGTTTATTATTGCCGCAGTACTGGGGAAGGGGGTATGCCACGGAAATCTGCAGCCGGCTGCTGGTGATGGCCCGCGCCGATCCGCAATATGCCTTAGTGACAGCCTATGTGCATCCGGATAATAACGCATCCCGGAAAGTGTTGTCAAAATGCGGTTTCCAGAGCGTAACAACAGGGCCGCTGAATGAAAAACTGTCCGTCATGCTCAAAGAAGACTACCGGGTCCGTACGTAAAAATGGGAAGTGTTGTTTTTCCCGGTTTTCCGTTCATCAACTTCCACTGCTTTAAAGGACCGGATCAGGTCCAGTAGCTTTTTGTATCCATAGTTGCGGGGATCGAAATCGGGACGTTTTTTCAAGATCATATTGCCGAGTACGCCCAGAAACACCCATCCGTCCTCATCGGCCATATCGTTGATGCTTTCCGAGATCAGCCGGGTGAGTCCCTTGTCAATTCTGGCGACCGGAGCGATTACTTCCTTGACCACTTCCTCTTTGGCGGCATCTTCTTTGTGCGGCTCACCTTTGGTGGTTTTCTTAGGGGCGCGCACGGTTGTTTTAGCGACGATGTTGTCCGGTTTAGGCTCCTTTTTCAGGATTTCGATATAGATAAACTTATTGCAGGCTGCTATAAAGGCGGCGGGGGTTTTCTTTTCACCGATCCCGAATACCTGCATGCCAGCTTCCCGGAGACGCGTAGCCAGGCGGGTAAAGTCGCTGTCACTTGAGACGATGCAGAACCCGTCGACGCGACCGGTATAGAGAATGTCCATGGCGTCGATAATCAATGCAGAATCGGAAGAATTTTTACCACTCGTATAGCTATACTGCTGAACGGGCGTAATGGCGTTTTCCAGGAGTACGGTTTTCCAGCCCGAAAGTGTGGGTTTGGTCCAGTCACCATAAATCCGTTTAAAGGTGGGGGTGCCGTACTTGGCAATTTCCTCCAGCATCCCCTGTACGTTCGAATAAGGAACATTGTCCGCGTCGATCAATACAGCTAGTCTGAGTTCCCGTGTGGTTTCCATTGAACAAAGATAAAGGAAAAAAGGTAAAGTGCGGCGGATCGTCCGCATCACCGCATTCAGGCCCGGCCCGTTTGGAAATGCCGTTTAATGGAAAAACATATAGGCCAGAAAGATAGCGGTGATCACTCCGATCAGGTCGGCGATCAGTCCGGCGGTAATGGCGTACCGCGTGTTCTTGATGCCTACCGATCCGAAATAGAGGGCGACAATATAAAAAGTGGTATCGGCGGATCCCTGGAAAATACAGGAAAGGCGGCCGATAAAAGAATCAGGGCCAAATTCTTTCATGGATTCTATCATGAGCGCGCGGGAGCCGCTGCCGCTCAGCGGCCGCATGAGGGCTACAGGAAGGGCGTCGGTAAACTCCGTGTTCAGCCCGGTCAGCCCGATTACCCATCGCAGGACGTCCACAAAATAGTCCATGGCGCCGCAGGCCCGGAAGGCGCTGATGGCTACCAGCAGGCCTACCAGGTAAGGAATGATGGTCACTGCAGTGGTGAACCCCCCTTTTGCGCCTTCGATAAATACATCGAACACATTAATTTTCCGGAAGAGGCCCCAGCTCAGGAAGCCTGCGACAATCAACAGGAGCAGCGAATTGCCGGTCACTACCGAAATCATCTCTATTTGTTCCTTAGGCAAACCGCTGAGCAACCACATCAGCAACCCGATGACGGCTGTAATGCCCCCCACGCCCAGGACAAAGGTCTTGTTCCAGAGGTTAATGCGCTGCCACAGCCCGGTAATGATCATACTGACGACGGTCGTTACATAGGTTCCTACCACGCAGGGTATAAAAATATCAGAAGGGTTGGCAGCTCCGAGAATGGCTCGTTGCGCGATAATGGTTAACGGAATAATGCACAACCCGGAAGTATGGAGGACCAGGAACATGATCTGTGCATTGGAAGCGGTGTCTTTGGAGGGGTTGAGCTCCTGAAGACTCTGCATGGCTTTAAGGCCGAAAGGGGTTGCGGCATTGTCAAGACCCAGCATATTGGCCGAAAAGTTCATGATCATCTGGCCGTTTGCAGGGTGGTCTTCCGGGACTTCCGGGAAGAGTTTATGAAAGAACGGGCCGATGATTTTAGCCATCAGGCCGATAATCCCCGCTTTTTCTCCTACATTGAGGATTCCCAGGAAAAACGCCATCACCCCCGTCAGCGGCAGGGCGATGTCCATAACGGCCACCTTCGACATGTCGAGCATGGCTTCCACGATATTTTGAAAAATGCGGGAATCTCCTGTAAACAGGAACTGGACGATGGCAAGCAGAAACGCAATGGCAAAAAAGGCAACGAAAATATAATTTAGAGCCATTCGGGTGATTTTATGGGAAAAGTTTCTAAAAATAACACGGGTTTCTCAGAAATCTACTTTTGTTGTGGCATATTTGGAACGGGCCGTCGGAAGAGCAGAGCGTTTCCGGTCAGAATGTTCGGGCATTTTTTTAAGTTTCACCCTTTTTCGCGCATTTTTGTAAAAAAAGAGTAGCCATTTATGTTTTTATCAAAAATCGGAGTACTGGGAGGTGGGCAACTGGGCCTGATGTTGCTGCAGGCCGCCATCGACTGGAACCTCGATCTCTATATCCTGGATCCGGATCCGCAGGCTCCCTGCAGAGAGTGGACTCCTCATTTTCAGCAAGGTTCGTTAGAGGACTTTGACACGGTTTACGAATGGGGAAAAACGCTTGACCTGATTACCATTGAAATCGAGAAGGTCAATGTTGACGCCCTGGAGGCGCTGGAAAAGGAAGGGAAAAAGGTGTATCCCCAACCATCGGTCCTTCGGGTGATCCAGGACAAGCGGGTACAGAAACAATTCTACCGGGAACAGGGTATTCCAACCGCCGACTTCGTCCTGACCACTGCGCGGGCGGATGTCAGGCAGTACCCGGAGTTGCTGCCGGCTTTTCATAAACTCGGGCGGGACGGATACGACGGCCGCGGGGTTAAAAGGATTGCCACGGCTGCCGACTGGGAGCAAGCGTTTGATGCACCCGGAATCCTGGAACGGGCAATTCCGTTCGAAAAGGAAATAGCGGTCATTGTGGCGCGTTCGCACCGGGAAATACGTACATTCCCGATAGTGGAAATGGTGTTTCATCCGGAACACAATCTGGTGGAATACCTTTTTGCCCCGGCGATATTGTCGGAAGCACTGCAGGAAAGGGCGGAGGCTATTGCGATCCGGGTGGCGGAAGCCCTGGGAATTGTGGGGTTGCTGGCCGTTGAGATGTTTGTGACCCCGGACGGCGAAGTCCTGGTCAATGAAGTGGCCCCCAGGCCGCATAACAGCGGGCACCATACCATCCGGGCGAATGTAACCTCACAGTTTGAGCAGCATTGGCGGGCGCTGTTGGAATTGCCGCTGGGAAGCACGGAGGCGCTTGGTCCGGCGGCAATGGTGAATTTGCTGGGAGCGGAAGGGTATGAAGGACAGGCGGTTTACGAAGGCATGGAAAACCTGCTGGGAATGGACGGTGTTTTCCCGTTTTTATATGGAAAGCGCGTCACCCGGCCGTTTCGGAAAATGGGCCATGTAACAGTAATGGATACCGATACGGCGCTTTTAAAGGAAAAAGTACGTTTGGTAAAAGAATCAATAAGGGTCATCGCATAGCGGCCGGCCACTAGCAAAAAATTATGGTAGGAATCATCATGGGCAGTCTCTCCGACCTTCATATTATGAAGGAAGCTGCGGCCATACTGGAAGAATTGGGGGTTGATTCGGAGATAGAAGTTGTTTCGGCGCACCGGACTCCTGAAAAAATGGTCCAGTATGCCCGGGAAGCACGGGCACGGGGTATCCGGGTGATCATAGCCGGCGCGGGCGGTGCGGCGCATCTCCCGGGAATGGTGGCATCGCTGACGACGTTGCCGGTCATCGGAGTGCCGGTATTATCCAGTAACTCCATTGATGGATGGGATTCCGTTTTGTCGATCCTCCAGATGCCCGGTGGGGTCCCGGTGGCTACTGTAGCGCTTAATGGCGGCAAAAATGCCGGGATTCTGGCGGCTCAGATGATTGGCATCAGCGACGACAAGGTGGCTGCCCGCCTGGCGGCCTACAAGGAGTCGCTGAAGGAAAAAGTCGTCGAAATGAACCGACAATTGGCAAGGTCCTGAAGAGGACCGGAGCAGTAAACTTTAGTAACAACACTTAACCCCATTTAACTATGGAAGACGGAACTAACAAGAAGCGCAACGTCCGGCCGGTGGAAAAGTCTAAACTTCCCTTTGTTACCTTATTGATTCTGGCGGGATTGGTGGTGGCGTTGCTTTACGCCGGTTACGAGTACCTCAGGGACGACAGCGGGGGAACGAAGGAGTTGACAGACGTGGCGCCGGATACAAGTAAGGAGGTGGTTGAACTGGATGTCTATTCCCAACCCTCACTGGTAGAGCCTGAGCCGGTGCAGGAAGAAACCGGCGCCGCTGCCCCGGTTTCCGTGGGTGCAGGGGAGGAGTCGTATACTCATACTATCAAATCAGGAGATACTTTTTTCAGTATAGGCGCGCGGTATAATCTCAAACCGGAAACGGTGAAGAGTCTGAACCCGTCGGTCAGCGAGCCCCGGGCAGGGCAGAAACTGACAGTGCCCATACAAGCCATTCATACCGTAGGAGCGGGCGATATCTTAAGGGTCGTTGCCGGTAAATATGGCATCACGGTCGATCAACTGATGAAAGCAAACGGGAAAACCAGGAACCACGCAGCCCGCGGCGAAAAGCTGGTGATCCCCCTTAAAGAAAAACGATAAAGAATCACCTAATTGCTGACAAGGCAGCAGGCTTTCAGAAGCCATCCTTATTGCATCAAACAATAAGCAACCTAAAACCTGAAGCTATCTACCTAACAGCTAAAACCTAATCGCTAAAACCTAATAGCTAACACCTAAAACCTACTTTATGACCACTCAAAGTGCCACCGCGTTATTTGTCCATCACGTGTATTTCTGGTTAAAAAACCCGGACAGCCTGGAAGACAGGGAGAAACTGATTGAAGGACTGAACACCCTTTTAACTATTCCCGGCTATAAGCTGGCGCATATAGGGACTCCTGCCAATACCAGCCGTCCGGTGATCGATCGGAGTTATGCCATTTCGTGGCTGCTCCTTTTCAATACGGGAGAAGAAGAGGCGGTTTACCAAACGCACCCGATCCACCAGCAATTTATCGAAGACTATTCGCATCTATGGGAAAAGGTGATCGTATACGATTCCGAAGGCAGAAGTCATTGAAGGAACTTTATGGCGGCAAACAGCTGTTGGAGGAGTTATGAGTTATGAGTTATGAGTTATGAGTTATGAGTTATGAGTTATAAATTATGAGTTAGGGCTTTTTCCTATCTATGGGAACTGGTTAGGCAGTTATGTTCAGAGATCTGTTGTTGGACTGCCCTCTGTGTTCGGAAGGCAAGAGCGTATGAAGGCATCATAATCAAGCAACTCATAACTCATAATTCATAATTAATTTATCACATAATCGGAAGGCTTTGAACCTTCGCAGGTTTGGAATATGAGTAAACACGGACGAATTCTGGTCGCCATGAGTGGCGGCATCGACAGCTCCCTTGCGGCTGTCTTACTACATGAGCAAGGATACGAGGTCATAGGAATGACCATGAAAACCTGGGATTATGCCGGTAGCGGCGGCTCGAAAAAGGAAACAGGCTGCTGCTCGCTAGACTCCATCAACGACGCACGAAATATTGCGGTAGAACTCGGGTTCCCCCATTATATCCTGGATATCCGCAACGAATTCGGAGATTATGTCATCGACCATTTTACCGGAGAATACCTGGAAGGGAGGACCCCTAATCCCTGTGTCCTCTGCAATACCCATATCAAGTGGGACGCCCTCCTACGCCGGGCCGATCGCCTGGATTGTGCATTTATTGCCACAGGACATTACGCCAATATCCGGGAGCTGGACGGTCGCCACGTGATTTCAAAGGGAATCGATACGACGAAAGATCAAAGTTATGTGTTGTGGGGCGTTTCGCAAGAAAGCCTGGCCCGTACGAAGCTGCCGCTGGGATACCTGCATAAAAGTGAAATCCGTGAGATGGCTAAGCAACGGGGTTTTGTCGACCTCGTCAATAAATCAGAAAGTTACGAAATCTGTTTTGTGCCGGATAATGATTATCGCGGTTTCCTGAAACGGAGAATCCCTACACTGGAAGCGGAAGTGGCCGGCGGTAATTTTGTTGGTACCGACGGGAAGATCCTGGGGCAGCATGAAGGTTATCCCTTTTATACGGTTGGACAGCGCAAGGGCCTTGGAATTGCCCTGGGCAGACCCGTGTTTGTGACCGAAATCCGGAAAGAAACCAATGAAGTAGTCCTGGGAGACATGCCGGACTTGTATAAGGACGGAATGGTGGTTCAAAAACTGAACCTTCAGAAATACGCTTCCCTGGACCAACCGCTTGAAACAGTGACCAAGGTACGCTACAAGCACGACGGAACACCTGCAGTGATCGTGCAGGAGGGAGCTGACAGGATCGTAGCGCATTTTCACGACGGGGTCAACGGCATTGCCCCCGGACAGGCAGCGGTGTTTTACGAGGGGGATGACGTCATCGGAGGTGGCTGGATTATGAAAAGCTTCCGTCAGCAGGGAGAAATGTAAGATCGGTAACCGCCCCGGATCCGCCCGCTATATCCAACGCCGTACCTTCCTCCTGTACGCCCGGTACGACTCACCAAAGGCCCGCCCGAGGTATTTTTCTTCCGGCCGGATAACAAAGTAGGTTACGATGACGATCAGCAGCGGGACAAAGAGCAGTGTCCACCAGTTCCCGATGAGAAATGCGAGTCCGACGTATAGTAGTAAAAGCCCCAGATACATCGGATTGCGGCTGAAACGGTAAATCCCGGAATGCTGCAAAGAATGGGCGGGTTTTACGGTGATCAGTGTGTTTTTCGTTCGTATAAACTGATAGATGGCCGGAATGACCAGCAAAAGGCCGGCCATGATCCCTATCGTTCCAAGGATATTAGCCGTTATGCCGTAAATGAACTGATTGCCCATCGGAAAGTACCGCTGGGCCGGCAGCGATAGCAAGAATACGGCCGCATAGATTAACGGAGGAGGAATGTAAACTCCCGGATGATCGTTTGCTTTTTCCATAGTTGAAAGGATCGTTTTATACGCACCACAGTTTACACGGATTTTACAGATTATTATTCACGGGATCGTGGGCTGATCGCGAAAGAAGCTCGGTTTGGAGTGTTAAATTTATATATAATCTTTTGAAATTTCAATATCTGTGACGGCGCGAACTGTCGCGGGGGAGGGACTTTGCTTGCCGGAATCCTACGTTGCTTCTTTTACAGGGACGAGATAATCTTTCGTCTGACAGTCAGGTATTTAAAGAATATGAAGCCCTGTTCTTCCAAAAAAACGCGTTTCGAATAACTATTCTTCTCTCCGGGGGCGGTTATACTGCGAGGTGGTGTTCCGGACAATCCAGGCGTAATTCGGTCTCCGCCAGCGTGGTCTGCAGCAGTTTGCAGTAGTGCATCCCATTCCCGGACTGATAGTTTGTGCAGGTAAAACACATTCGTTGAATGGTGATGACGCCCGCTTTGTTCAGGTCGTAAATCAACTGGAGCAGACTGTTAAGCAATACTGCTTTCTGGGCCGCCGGAAGTTTTGACAAAGGGCCTTCAATGGCAGCGGCGAAAGAGGAAGCCTTCAGGGCAACGGTTTTTCCGGCAGCGGTGAGGGTTAGTGAAAAGCTTCTCGTATCGAGCTCGTCCGGGAGTTTTGCTACAAGTCCTTTCCGGAGCAGCGCTTTTACACTGTCGCTGATAGTGGCTTTGGTCATATTGAATTCATCGGCCAGATAGCTGACTCTGCATTGCTTCTGTGAATGAAACAGCAGGAATATCAACACCTGGATTTGAATCGGGCTCAGGGAATTTTCTTTACTCTCGCTCCAGAGTAAAACCCTGAACGCTTCGGAGATGCGTTCAAGGGCAACCACGATTTTACTCTCAATTTTACTTTCCTGTACGTTTAAATTGAAGGATGAAGCCATTTAACCGCAATTTTCCATTTCTATAACATACGCCCCTTTTTTGAGGGATACTTTCAATGAGGGCTGCTCCGTAGGACAAAGCCCGGTTGAGCCGTGATTTCCGGAGGCAGGTACTGCCAGCCGAAGGTATGAATTGTTTGTTCATGTTTCAATTTCAGGAAATAATAATGCCAACAAGCGGTACGCTCGCCTCGGTTCCGGCTGGAGGATGTCCCGACGGCAAACTTTAAAAGTGTGAAGGGCAGGCACCGCCTGCCCCATGACTGACGTCAGCCTTTTACGTCCGCAATGGATGCGCCAAAATTGAGGTGAAGCACATTGCCGTTGGGAGTCAGTAGCGCCGGAACCGACTTTACCCCCATTTTTTCCGCTTCTGCAATACGGGTCTTGTCTTCCCCCAGGTGAACGATTTCAACGTTCCCGGCCCCGATGAGGGTGAGAATGTCGTGTTCTGCACTGATGCAAACCGGGCATCCTGCATGATAAAAAATGGATTTGCTCATAAAAAACAGGTTTTGTTGAGAAAAAAGAATTGATACTGTAAATTTAGTTAGGATTCCTAACTAAACAACTAAACTACTGAATAATTTTGGCAGGGACGACCTGTCTCCCTTCGCGGAAATGTCCCTGCAACAGAACCGTTGTTGGCTTCAACGCGGAAAGCGCTGGATTCCCCGCTCCGGACGAGCGCCCCGGTACCCGTTGGCGGGATTTGAATATTCTGTGTAGATTTGTACAGGCCGGGGAAAGAGGCCCGGGTCATTGTTAAGCGAACCGATTATGAAACCAGTCATTACCATCGAATATTGTCCCAAATGCGGATGGTTGCTACGGGCAGCCTGGATGGCGCAGGAATTACTGACCACCTTTACGGAGGAGCTTCAGGGGGTATTGCTCAAGCCTGCCGAAACGCCCGGCTTGTTTGTGGTTTGTTTGGGTGATACCGTACTTTGGGACCGGAAGACGGCGGGTGGTTTCCCCGAAGCAAAAGAACTCAAGCAACGGGTGCGGGATATCGTTTCCCCGGAAAAATCCCTGGGCCACAGCGACCGGAAAGCAGTGTGATTAAAGGCTCGGGAAGTTTACCCGGATGAGGCCGGATTTTTTCTTAACAGTACCGGACCATGTCACCTATTTTGTCCGTGCCTTCTCCGTGTTTTTTCTCTGTGCCCTCCGCGTTACTTTTTCGCGGGGTGCGCGCTACTCAGATAACCTGTAAATATAATGCCCCGTTAATTTTCGACAATTCCCAGGTAATTAAACGGCGTGATTTGCCGTAACTCCTGCCGTACCGCTTCCGTGACATCCAGCGTATCAATAAACAGGGAGATGGATTCGGAAGTAATTTTTTCATGCGTGCGGGTCAGGTTTTTCAAGGCTTCGTACGGTTTGGGATAATTTTCCCGGCGCAGAATGGTCTGAATGGCCTCGGCCACCACGGCCCAGTTCGCTTCCAGGTCCTTTTTAAGGGCCGCTTCGTGCAATTCGAGTTTTCCAAGGCCTTTGAGCAGGGAGTTGAGGGCGATTACCTGGTGGGCAACCGGGACGCCGATATTCCGTAAAACCGTAGAATCCGTCAGGTCGCGCTGAAGTCTTGAAATGGGGAGCTTGGTGGCGAAATGCTCAAACAACGCATTAGCGACTCCCAGGTTCCCTTCCGCGTTTTCGAAATCGATCGGGTTGACCTTGTGCGGCATTGCCGAAGATCCGATTTCGCCTTCCGTGATTTTCTGCTTGAAATACCCCATCGAAATGTACGTCCAGACATCGCGGCTGAGGTCGATCAGGATGTTGTCCAGGCGTTTCAAGGCATCGAAAACGGCAGCCAGGTTATCGTAATGCTCAATCTGGGTCGTATGCCGGCTGCGCTTCAGTCCGAGTCCGGTCACAAATTGGTTGCCGAAATGCATCCAGTCGATTTCCGGGTAGGCCACATGGTGGGCATTGAAATTCCCGGTGGCTCCTCCAAATTTTGCCGAATTGGGAATGGCTTCCAGCTGATCGAGCTGACGTTCCAGGCGCTCTACAAAAACCAGGAATTCCTTCCCCAGCCGGGTAGGCGAGGCGGGTTGCCCGTGTGTAAACGCCAGCATCGGAATGTTTTTCCATTCGATGGAGGTGCGTTTCAGAACAAACAGTACCTGGCGGAATAAAGGCTTAAGCGTTTTATCCAGTGCATCTTTCAGCGAAAGGGGAATCGACGTATTGTTAATGTCCTGGGAAGTCAGCCCGAAATGAATAAACTCCGCATACTGCGCAATCCCGAGGGTATCGAATTGTTCCTTGATAAAATATTCGACCGCTTTTACATCGTGATTGGTCTCTTTTTCTTTCTCCTTTATCCACAGGGCGTCCGCTTCATTAAAAGAGGAAGCGATTTCCCGGAGGCGCGGGTAAAGATGAGCGCCTACCTCCTGCAACTGAGGCAGCGGAAGCTCACAAAGCGCGATAAAGTATTCGATTTCAACATGAACCCGGTAGCGGATCAATGCAAACTCGGAAAAATATTCAGAAAGTTGTTCTACTTGTCTAAAATAACGCCCATCGACTGGGGATACTGCTGTCAGTTGGTTTAAAGAAGCCATAGGTAGCTTTTCCCAGCACTGCCGTTACGCTGGATCGGGGTTAAAATGTTACAATCACCTTTTAATCCGGCCGGAGGTATCTCCCTGTCGGATCGCTTCCACCTCGGCTTCGGTGGCAATCAGGGCGTCTCCTTCGATGGTATGCTTCAGGGCAGAAGCGGCTACACCGAACGAAAGCGCACGCTGTTCGTCGTCAAAGGTAAGCATACCGTGGATCAATCCGGCAATAAAGGCGTCGCCTCCTCCCACCCGGTCAATAATCGGGTTAATTTCGATGTCTTCCGTTTCCAGCACCGCATCACCTGTCCAGAGAAAAGCCTTCAGCAGGTTATGAGAGGCGCTGATGGAGGTACGCCGGGTATCGGCCACCCGCCGTATGGAAGGATAGGCGGCTTTGAACTTTTCACATCCGTCAGTAAAAGAAGCTGATTCGATCCCGTAAATCTCTTTCAGGTTAATGGGATTGGCGATCACGACATGGGTGCCTTCGGTCAGTGCCGGAAGGATATCCGACGGTTTCTTGCCGTATTTCCATAAATTGGAACGGTAAAAAATGTCACCCGAAACGGTAATTCCCAGTTGATTGGCCATCCGGATGCCGTCCAGGAGCGCATCGGCAGCGGCTTGCGACAGCGCCGGGGTAATACCGGCCCAGTGGAACCAGTCAGCGCCTTTCAGAATGGTTTCCCAATCCAGTTCTGCGGGGTCCAGTTCCGCGAAAGACGAATGGTAACGGTCGTATACAATCTGGCTGGGGCGCAAGGCAGCGCCGGTTTCCAGGAAATAGACCGCGATCCGCTCCCCTCCGTACAGGATCTCCGAAATGTCAATTCCATGGAACTGCAAATATTGGGCGGCGGAGCGCCCGATAGGAGAATCCGGGAAACGCGTGACGTGCGCCGTGTGATGGCCCCAGTAGGCCAGCGCGGCGGAAACATTTGCTTCTCCGCCCGCATAGGTAATATCAAATTGCCGGGCTTGTTCAAACCGGGCGGCGCCCGGTGTACTAAGCCGCATTAAAACTTCACCGAACGATACTATTTTTCCCATAAAAATGAAATCAGGCTGATAGGCCGGGGGGTGATGGTAGCGCTTACCACTCCGGACCAGGTGACAAAATTAAGAAAAAAGCCCATCCGGCAAAGATGGGCCTGTTGAGATTTTCAAGCGAACAACTGGTTACAGCGACCGTTCGATGGCATGCTCCAATCCCCGGAGCTCTGCCAGTCCCCGTAGGCGGCCGATAGCCGTATAACCGGGATTGGTCCGTTTCCCGCTGTTAAGATCGTCGAGCATGCGGTGGCCGTGGTCCGGACGGAAAGGCATCCGCAGGTCGCCCCGCCCTTCAGAAAACCTGCGCCGCTGTTCCTTCAGCAATTCGGTAAGCACGCCGTACATATCTACGTCGCCATTGAGGTGATCGGCTTCATAGAAGCTGCCGTTGGGTTCCCGGCGGGTAGCCCGCAGGTGAATGAAGTGAATCCGCGGGCCGAGCCGTCTGGCCATTCCGACCAGGTCATTATCGGCGCGGACCCCATAGGAACCGGTACAAAAACAGATGCCATTGGCCGGCAGATCGCTGGCTTCCAGCAGTTGCCGCGCATCGGCTTCGGTGCTCACCACCCGGGGAAGACCGAGAATCGGATAAGGGGGGTCATCGGGGTGGATAGAGAGCCGGACCCCGGCGGCGGTTGCGGCAGGAGCAATGTCGCTGATAAACTGGTACAGGTGCCGGCGTAACTCTGCTTCGCCTACATGTGCGTAGGTGCCGAGCACTTCGGCAAATTCCCGGATGCTGAAGCTCTCTTCCGATCCGGGTAATCCGGCAATAATATTCCGCTCCAGTTTGGTAAGCTGCTCCGGGGTGGCCTGTTCATACCAGCGCCGGGCGGCATCCTTTTGGTGCTCGTCGTATTCCGCCAGGCTCCCTTTCCGTTGGAGGATATAGAGATCAAAGGCCGCGAATTCCACCGCATCGAACCGCAGCCCGGTAGAGCCGTCGTGCATGGGAGCGTCCAGATCCGTGCGGGTCCAGTCCAGCACCGGCATGAAGTTGTAGCAGACGGTGTCTATGCCGCACTGCCCCAGGTTGTAGATCGACTCTTTATAGTTGTCGATATATGTTTTGAAGGCGCCGGTACGGGTTTTAATGGCCTCATGTACCGGGATGCTTTCCACAACTGACCAGGTGAGTCCTGCAGCTTCAATTTCGGCTTTCCGCTTCAGGATTTCTTCTTTTGCCCATACGTTCCCGTTGGGGATATGGTGCAGGGCGCTTACGATGCCCGTTGCGCCTGCCTGCCTTACATCCTGCAGGGAGACCGGATCGTTAGGGCCGAACCAGCGCCAGGTTTGTTCTAAAGACATAGATGATTGATCATTTGCTGGGTAATAGAAAAGAAATGGGGTCCCGACCGGGTGCTTCAGGCTACCTGCCGGCTGCGCGGGATCCGTTCCCGTAATACTTTTAAAGCCCGTCCCATTTGGGTTTCTACTGTCTTGATCGATATTTGCAGCTTATCGGCGATCTCGCGGTAACGCAGGCCTTCTTCCCGGTTGAGGCGAAAAATCAACTGGCATTGCCGGGGCAGGGCGCTGACAAAATGTTCTACCTCATCAAAGAATTCGTTGAAGCTGAGTTCTTCATACGGGGTATACTGGTTGGCATGGGCGTAACTCCATTGAATAGTGTCCAGCGAATCGGTTTTCTGCATCCGGTACGCTTTCAGCTTCAGGTAGTCCAGGGCCTGGTTCCGTACCGAACGGTAGATATAGGCTTCAAAGGAGGTATGCACCGCTATTTGTTCCCGATTTTTCCAGAGTTTTACAAATACATCCGCCACGACTTCCTCCGCAATCTCATACAAGGCTACCACACGCATGGCATAATTGCATAACGGATGGTAGTGTCGGGTAAACAGTTCGCAATAGGCTTTGTAATCACCGTCACGTACCACTTTCGTAAACAAAGCCTCAATTCCGGTCGAATGGGTTTTGCGCAAGCCTGAAGGGGGGACTGTATCTGCCATGAGGTTAGTGAAAGAGAAATTGGAAAAAAAATAGAAAAACAGAAAATAGTTAAACGTCTTTTCGGAACATTGACAGGTTGAGATTAACGACAGGGAAGGGGAAATCCAAAGAAACATCCAAAAAAACCGGAATATTTTTACGCAACCGTTCCCGGAAACGTTCCCAAAAAGAAGTGTGTTCCGGGAATTTTTATTTTCTCGCGTCTTTAATAGGGAAAACACGAAACACGTTGCTTTTTGAAGGATTGTAAAGGATTGTATTATTTTGATATTATACCATGGCGAGATCATCCGTGACCATTAAAGAACTGGCAAAGGAACTGGGAGTATCCAAATCAACGGTGTCCCGGGCGCTACGCGATAGCTCGGAAATCGGGGAGGCCACCAAACAGCGGGTGCTGGACCTGGCCCGTGCGCGGAACTATTCGCCCAACCCGATTGCGCTGAGCCTCCTGAATAACCGTACGTATACGGTCGGAGTAATTGTACCCGACATCGCCAACCCGTTTTTTTCCTCGGTTATCGGCGGAGTAGAAGAGGTAGCCTATAGCCGCGGCTATCACGTCATGATTTATCAGAGTCATGAATCCTATGAACGGGAAGTGGCATCCACCCGGCACATTGCTACCCGCCACGTCGACGGCTTAATTATTTCGATCGCCAGCGGTACAGTCGAATATGAGCACTTCCGGGAGCTGAAAGAGAACAACATCCCGATCGTGTTTTTTGACCGGGCGGCGGAAGAGATCCGCACCCATAAAGTACTGGTAGACGATTACAACGGCGCTTTTCAGGCTACCGAACACCTGATCGAAGAAGGATGCACGAAGATTGCCCATATAGCCGGCCCCCAGAACCTGAGCATCGGCCGGAACCGTGCCCGCGGCTATCTGGATGCCCTGGGCAAGCACGGGCTGCCCGTCAGGGAGGAATGGATGGTGCACTGTGAGTTCAGCCAGGCGGACGGAGAGGAGCTGGCGTATCAGCTCATGGCGCTGCGCGAACGCCCGGATGCCATTTTTGCGGCCAGCGACCGGATTGCGATCGGGGTGCACACCGCCCTGAGGAAACTGGGATACCGGATGCCGGAAGATATTGCCTTAATGGGATTCTCCGACCTGGCCATCTCTTCCCTGCTGGACCCCCCGCTCAGCACGATGATTCAGCCGACATTCGAAATGGGGCAGCAGGCCGCCGTTTTACTGCTGGAACTGATTGAAAGCAAAAAGCCCCCGGTAACCTACGAAACCAGGGTGCTGATGCCGGAACTGGTCCGGAGAAAATCGTCGGTTAAAACTGCCGGTTATTAAAAGATAGCCGCTGGAAGGAAGTTTTCCTGCACGGAAGACTTCCTGTATCCGGGCAGCAGGCTCCCGCCCCGGGATCAGGCGGGTTTTACAAATTGTACTTCACCCTGGATGCGGACGTCCTCACTGACCAGTACGCCGCCGGTTTCCAATGCTGCATTCCAGGCGAGTCCCCAGTCCGTTCTTTTGATTTTTCCGCTAAAAGAGAAACCGGCTTTCAGGTTTCCCCAGGGGTCTTTGGCAATGCCGTCAAATTCGACATCGAAGGTGACAGGTAATGCAACGTCCTTAATCGTGAGGGTTCCCACTATTTTTTCAGAGGCAGCGTTAAAAGTATCGGTTTCAAATGAAATGGCCTGGAAATGCTCGACATCGAAGAAATCGGCGCTTTTCAGGTGCTGGTCACGGCTGTCGTTCTGGGTGGTGATCGATGCGGCATCGGCACTGAAAGCCACTTTGGCATCTGAAAATGTTTCATCTGAAGACGTGACATTTCCACTGAAAACCTGGAAGCTTCCGGTAACATTGGAGATACCCAGGTGTTTGACTTTGAAACGTAATTCGCTGTGATTGGGGTCAAGTGACCATTGAATAGCTGACATATAAGATCGTTTTGTACGGTTTGATGGTTGTTTTGCAGTTGCAATACAAATGTAGCAACAATAAATGTATATACATCTATTTTTTTGATATTTTTTTCGGAACTAACAGCAAGGCCGGGAAAAAGCTTCGGATAGAGCTGTTACCGCAAAGGGAGTGACGGAAAAGGGGGCGGCCGGGAAAAACCGGGTGTTGCTATCGATTTTCTCTGTAAATTTACCGTTCCTGGCAGATAAAACCGGTTATGAGCAAGCGTATCTTACAATATGATTATAAAAAGGAGCATTTGGTAAACTCGGCTCCTGCCAAATACGACTACGAGCAACTGAAGTCTACGGAGATGGTCCTGAACGTTGGTCCCCAGCATCCGTCGACCCATGGTGTGTTGCGACTGGAAGTTGTGACAGACGGGGAAGTGATCGTGGATGTGGTGCCGCACCTGGGTTACCTGCACCGGTGTTTTGAAAAACATGCGGAATCGGTACCGTTCAACCAGGCGATTCCCTACGTAGATCGGATGGATTATGTGGCCGCAATGAATTCTGAGCATGCTTTTGTGATGGGGATAGAGCGGATGCTGGGAATTGAGAACGAGCTTCCGAAGCGGGTTGAATACATCAGGGTGTTGGTTGCGGAGCTCAACCGGTTGGCTTCGCATTTCATTGCAATCGGTACCTATGCCCTGGATATGGGTGCATACACGCCTTTTCTATGGTTGCTGCGTGACCGTGAGCACATCCTGCGCCTGCTGGAATGGCTGAGCGGGGCGCGGATGCTGTATAATTATATATGGATCGGGGGACTGTTTTATGATCTGCCCGTGGGGTTTGAAGAACGGTGCGCCGAATTTGTAACCTATGTCAAGCCTAAGTTGAAGGAATTGGAGCAATTGGTTTCGGACAACAAGGTGTTCATAGACAGAACTGCCAATGTGGGGGTATTGCCCCTGCCGGTTGCCATTAATTACGGCTGCTCGGGGCCGGTCCTCAGAGGATCGGGATTAAAATATGATTTACGCAGGGTGGACGGATACTCGGTTTATCCGGAGCTGGATTTTGAGATCCCCGTCGGTACCGGGCAGCAAGGGACCAAAGGCGACTGCTGGGACCGGAACTGGGTACGCGTAGCCGAGTGCCGGGAGTCACTGAAGATTATCGAACAATGTCTGGTCCAATTGCAGGGCGATCATCAGCGTACCCGTGATTTTGACCCGCAGGCGGCGGTACCTAAGAAGATACGTCCCAAGGCAATGGATTTTTATGCCCGTGCTGAGAATTCCAAGGGAGAATTAGGATTCTTTTTCCGTACCGACGGCCGGTCGGATGTACCGTTACGGTGTAAAGCCAGAGGGTGTTCGTTCCACAATCTTTCTGTTATCGGGGAAATTACAAAAGGCGCCCTCCTGGCCGATCTGATTGCCGTGATCGGCTCTATTGACGTGGTAATGGGAGAAGTGGACCGGTAAAGGTATCTCCTGCAGGTTGCTGGATAGAAGGGTCATATTCAGGAGAATAGCCCTTTTCGGGAAATGTTCCGTATACTGTACAGATCCTTTTCTATGAACGAATGTAAAATAAGTTAGGGAATCCCGCTATGCATGCTGTGCAAACCCTCCTATGAAGGATTGTGGTACACCGGTGGGGCTGTGAAAGAAAGAGCATTGGCTCCGGGAACACGGCCCCTGATGTACAATCCGGTCCGTTTTAGTAAATTTGTCCCGAATGCTTGAAATCCTTTATCGAGACGAATACCTGATTGCTATCAACAAGCCCCATGGATTATTGGTACATCCCAGTGCAATTGCGCGGGACGCACAGGAGTTTGCTTTGCACCGGCTGCGTGATCAGATCGGCCGGAAAGTTTTTCCGGCACATCGTCTCGACCGTAAAACGGGGGGCGTACTGCTGTTTTCCCTAACGAAGGAGGCCGACCGGCGTATGCAGCCCTTGTTTGCGGAAAGGGAGGTAGTGAAGAAGTACCGGGCGATTGTGAGAGGGTTTACTTCGGATGAGGGAATTATCGATTATCCTTTAAAACGCGAGAACGGCACGCTGCAGGAGGCCGTTACCTCTTACCGGACGCTCCAGCGGAGGGAGATGGACATCGCACTCGGCCAACATGCCACCTCCAGGTACTCATTCATTGAAGCCATCCCGCAGACGGGCAGAATGCACCAGCTCCGCAAGCATTTTGCACATATTTTTCATCCCATCATTGGCGACCGTCCCTACGGCTGCAATAAGCAAAACCGGTTTTGGCTGCAGACTTTCGGAATGAACACCATGTTATTGCATGCATCGGAGCTGCTTTTTAACCATCCGTTTACGGGGCATCAGGTACAGATTACCGCCGGTCTGCAGGAAGAGTTCAGAAGGGTCTGTCAGATCGCAGGCTTCGAAAGCTGATTGTTCATGCGGAGTACAAAAGTTATGTAAGTAGAAAGAAGACCCGAATTGTTTTTATCCGAAAACACCCCCCGACAAGTACATTGCCGGATACAAGCATTCTCCAAACGAAACAACCATCGTCACCACCTAAAACCTAAAACCCAATACCTAAAACCTATTACCTAAAACCTAATACCTATTACCCAATACCTATTACCCAATACCTAACACCTGCTTTCATGAAACGATTACTTATCCTGCTGGCCAACAGCCAGTCACAGGCAATTAACCTCCTCCGGATCGCTATCTTTATCGTAATGGCCTGGATAGGCGGGTTGAAAGTTTACAAATACGAAGCCGACGGGATTGTGCCGTTCGTGGCCAATAGCCCTTTAATGAGTTTTTTCTATCAAAAGGAGGCACCTGACTATCAGCAATACAAGAACCCCGAAGGAAAGGTAGTCCGGAAAAACATAGCATGGCACCAGGAAAACGGTACTTATGTGTTCGCTTACGGGCTCGGAACGGTGATTGTAATCATTGGTGTGTTAGTCTTGCTCGGGATTTATTTTCCGAAAATAGGGGTAGCAGGAGGGCTGCTGACATTCGGGATGTCATTGGTCACCTTGTCGTTTCTCATCACCACACCGGAAGTGTATGTGCCCAACCTGGGCGGGGATGACCCGACCCCACAATACGGTTTTCCGTATCTTTCAGGGGCAGGGAGATTGGTGCTAAAAGATTGCATCATGCTGGCAGCCGGTCTGATCTGCGCGGCAGACAGCGCTGCGACGGTGCTGCGGAAAGCACGTTAGAAATGTAACTTACTCTACAATATGGCCAACGAACTGGGCCGTATTGTCCAGGATCCGGCCTCCCCTGCGAAAACCCAGCGCACAGGGTTCGCCTGCGTAAAATACACCGGCCTGGTAGGAGTTTCCTGCGTCGTCTGTCGGAAACCGGATGTATTCCTGGTAAATTTTAGGCTGCGAACCGTAAATCCCATCTACACTTTCAAGCGCCTGGCCTCCTTTGTCCAGCAGCGAAACATTGGCGCCTTCCCTGCCAAAGAGCACTTTGCTGACGGATTGTTTGTGCGGTAATGCATAGCGTTCGGTCTGAAGCAGTAAAGGGTGGTAGGGAAACAAGTCCCATAGTATTTTCAGGATGTATTTGGATTGGAAAAGCAAGGTATAGGCAGGATTGAGTACAACCGCTTTCCGTTGCATGACCAATTTGCTGAGAATGTCGGCGAGCCCTTTTTCCTCGTTTCCGATATATTCCCAGGGAATCAGCTTAAACCAGAAATCGAACCTGATAAAACCAGCCTGATGGGGGTCATGCATGAAAATGCCGGCTTCCTCCGAAAATTCGACCTGGTCTACGTAGGCAAAGGCCACGTCGAATCCGGCTTCTCTGGCGGCTTCCATCAGGATAGCAACATTGGCGTCATCTTCCGGGTAGTCCCGGAGGGTTGAAAAAAGAATGGAGGGGGTCAGGTCCGAATTGACGGTTTTGATAAAGTCAAACTGTCCGACCAGCGTTTCGTGCAAAGAGTTGAATTGTTGTGTCTCATCGAGGTGATTCATCCGGAGCTGCGCCCATTGTACAACCGCGCTTTCGGGGAGGCAGGTGGCCGTGTCGGCATTGCACTCGATGAATTTGACGCCCGGGTCGTCCGCTCTGTAAGCAAGGTCAAAACGGCTGTATAAATGCACATGGCGGTCGTCTTCCCAGCTGTACCGGATCAGCTCTACCAGGTTTTCAGGGATTCCCATTTCCCGGAAAAGCCCCTGATCGATTACATACTGGGCGGCTTCCACCAGCATATCGTACAGCTGCTGGGTTGCCTGGTAATAATTTTCGGCGGCCTCGGTACTTACCCGCACCACTTCGTTGGTGACATAAGGAGTAGTGTCTGTCCCCAGCATCCAGTCCCAGCCGGTTTTTTTAAGGATGGGGTCCGGAGGAGAGGCCAGCGGCTTTAATTGTATCATAGGTAGTGGAATAATAACCGGGAAAAAACAGGACGATGACAGGCCTTCTCAGCTGGCGGCCGGGCCACCGGACCGGCTGCTTCCGAAGAAGCCGCTCTTTCCTCCGGCCGGCCGTGTTCTGACCATACGGGATGTCCGCGAAGAATTGACATCCTGTGTAGCAGCCTGCGACTGGTTATAGGCCGTCGACGAGCCGTAAAAGCGGCTTTTGTTAGCGGCCCCGTCACGGTGCTGGTTGATGTAGCCATTGTTCATCGAACGTCCCAACATGTAGCCTATGCCGCCGTACAGCAGCATGGACGACAAACCGCTGTGGTGTCCTACCTGTGAACCGTTGTTTTGGATTTCATCATCGATAAGCGCTTTGGAGGCACTTACGGTAAGGGTATCTGTATGACCGTCCAGATAGGTCACAATGGCCATTGCGGATTCAACGGGTACGCTTTCTTCCGAAGTAATCTGGAACTCCCCCGGACTGACTTCTTTAATCTGGGAGCGGATTCCCCTGGAATACGTGACTTCTTCATAAGAGTAGTCGGCCTCTGTGTCCTGGCCTGGGGTACAACTCTGGAACAAAATTCCTGCCGATAAAAAAGTGACGGTCAATGCACTGCTGATACTAATATCTTTTACTTTTCGGATAAACGAACCCTTCCGCAATAATGTCATTTTGTATATTTTTCATGAGTATTGTTTCAAAAATAACACTTTCTGCCAGAAGTTCCAATTTAAAGGCGATCCATGGTCTGTGTCCCCACAGACCATTTTGTTACCCGCCCGGAAAGTAGGCTGTGGAGACACAGTCCACGGCTATGGTACAGTCCACGGCTGAAGTTTATTGGTATGTCCACAAACCATCCCGTTACCGCCCGGAAAGTAGGCTGTGAAGACACAGACCACGGTTAAGACACAGCCCACGGCTACGACACAGAACCACGGTGGAGAATCCTTAAAAAATGCTGCTGCTAATATTTCTGCAAAAGCGTAAGCAGTTTCCGGTCGAGTTTCGCGCCATGCCAGTCTTCGTAATCCACGTCGGTTCTCCCGGAATTGAGTATCCCGAAATCACCGGAAAACTCCCAAAGGGCATAGCCGATGCCATTGGAAGTAAGGATATCGAGGACGTCGCTGAACCAGGCGAGGAAAACCGCGTGCGGTGTTTTATTCCAGCAGCCACACTCGCCGCAGTGAACGCCGACTCCCGAATTTTTGAGGGCAATCCAGGGCTGGTAAAACGATTCCAGCATTTCGCGGCTCAGGTATTGGTTTCCTACCTGGCCCGGCCATTTAGGCTCGGGCAGGTTGTCTATGCTCTTGTTGGCCCACGGAGCCTTGTAGTGGGAGATGATCCCGGGATGATACCCCCGGCAGCTTTGTCCTACATCCAGGTCTGCGATTTCCGGGATCACCCGCGTCCCTACGCTGTTGCCGTCGGCAATGATCAGGTGCCGGGGGTTTTCTTTCCGGATGGCGTCAATCGAAGCAAGTACCAGTTTCCGGTAGCTCTCCCCCGGAACAGCGCTGTTCCGGGAATGCTGATCGTTCATGTCCTCCCGCATACTGGGTTCATTCAGTAAATCGAAGCTGATTTTATCGGGACTGGCCTGCCTGAACCGCTTTGCCCAGAAGTTCCAGTGAAAACCGAAGGCCTCCAGCGCTGCGGCATCCTTCCACAGGTTATATGGTTCGTGAAAACCCGCATTGATGCAATACCCCGGGGCACGATGGAGGTTCAGACTGACGTACAGGTTGTAGCGATGGGCCAGTGCTACGAGCTGTTCTATTTTGTCCGTGGCCCGGGTGTCGATCTGATACACTTCTTCCGGGGTGATGTTGCGGGACCGGTCGAATTTCAGGTAATAGGGGTAAGCCATCGGGATACGGACAAAATCAAATCCCCAGTCCTGCATCCACTGGAATTGTGCTTCGGTGGTAGCCGGGCGGCTCCGGGCAGGATCCGGAGAAAAGAAATCCAACAGGTTGAAGCCCCGCCATCGGGGCAGCTTATTGGAAGGGGCTGCGTAGGAGGCCGCCAGGGAGGGGAGAACACATGCCGCAAGGCCGGCGTTCCTCAGAAATGTTCTTCGTTCCATGATTTAACCATCAATTAAGGGTGATCGTATGCTGAAAGGGGGTAAAACCGGTCAGGTATACGGTGGGAGACCCGGAATGCGGCAGCGATCCGCGTAAGGCGGTATTGGCATGCCTGGCCAGACCGGGACCGAAGGCAATGGTATCGTCTCCCACCCGATAGGCGCCGGCGCCCTCCTTCAATAACCAGGAGTCGGCAACCTCTTGTACGGGTGTGACACCCTCAAAAGTACCGCCGGCCCGGAAGATCAGCTCCAGTGCTACGGGCACACGTTCCGTCCCTGAGGTGCTGATCGTAATGGTAAGCCCTTGTCCGGATTTTCGAATGACGATGGTGGTATCCAGGATCTGCACTTCACTTTGGGGACGATGCGGCCGCGACATTTTCTGCCAGTCGCCATCACCCGGAAGCAGGGTGGCGGGCAACGGTTGATAGTAAGGTCCCTCCAGGTGCTGGGTAAACTGCCAGCCATCGGTAACGGGAGTGATTTCGGAGGTTTGAAATTGCCCTTTTCCAAAAAAGGAAGATGCAAAGCGAATGCCCTGTAAAACCGCATTTCCCTTCATAAAAGTGCACCAAACCGGATTTTTCGAAATAAGCGTGCTGTCCCAGGTATCTTCCCGGATCCGGATGATACCGGAATGGGGGAAGGCCTTTACGTAGGTCGTGGGAAGCTCTCCGGGCACCGGCAGCGCTCCCCAGAGGGAGGAATCCGTCAGGTAATAATCAAGAAAGCTGCCGATTTTGGCCCCGGCAGTCTGCTCAATGTGGTGACACATCGCGGCATAAACAGGGTTTTGATCATGGATGGCCAGGTAGCGGTAAGGGTAATAATAGTTTTCCATCGTACCGATCAGCGCTTTGTCCTGGCGTCCTGATACGTCGGTCACCACCTCCCCGTTAGGGTGTACATAGTACAACGTCATGTCGAGGTTGCGGCGCACATAATCGAGCAAATGCGGCTTGTTTACTCCTTTGGCAATGGAAATAAGAATCCGGTCCGACAACGGGGAATAGATAAAGGTACTCCGTTCGTTGTATTGTCCGTCCGGATCCATATCAATGCCTTCTGCCAGCCATTGTTCGATGCGCCGCGTATAAGCCGGATGAGGCCAGTGTTCCTGTAATTTTGCCAGGGCGGCGCATACTACCCAGCGGTGATTGGGAGTATGGATTCCGCCCACGCTGAGGGCCTCTCCTCCTTTCAGTAAAAAAGCCCTGAGGTCCTTCAGAAGCGGCTGTATGTCCGGTGTTCCCGACTTTTCAATCAGGGTGTAGGCATTAACGAGCCGTTTGACCAGGAAAGCGGTATCGGGGGTAGAATGAAAGTTGGTGGACAAAAGGTCGATGGTGCCATCAGGATGTTGCAGGGTAAGCAGGTATTGTACGGCCCGGTGCATATGCTGCACCAGGGTGGAAGCCCGGTGATACGATGAACCGGGCGCAAAAAGACTGCATGCGGCAGTCTGGACAAAGCCTGCGGTGCTGTGCGGGTTATAAATCTCCTGTCCATCGGCCAGGCCTCCGTAGGTAGGACTGCCGGGGTCACTGTCCTGCACCGCCAGGAAACGGGCTATTTTGGCATCATTGAGGGCTACGAGTGCTGTTAGCCAGGCCGGCAGTGTTACGGGATCCTGCGCAAAAGGTTTTCCGAACGACCGGGTAAGGGGAATGGTGGCAAGCGCCGCGCTGTACTGGAGAAAGGCTCTTCTTTTCAACATCCTGTTTCAGGTAAACGGTTTACTGTAAAAGGAGAGAGCCGTCCGGAGATACTATGCTTTTTTCAGAAACCGGCCGGGCCCGGCTTAAAAGGTAAGCGAGGCTTCCCGGGATTTGCCTTCCCGCTCAAACTTCACGGGTACGGTTTGCCCTTTTTCATGTTTGCCGAGTACTTCCATGTATTCGTAGATGTCTTTTATAGGGAATTCCCCGATCTGTGTGATGATGTCGCCGGATTTGATACCTGCCAGTGCCGCAGGACGTTCTGCCGATACGCCGTCTATCTTGAGTCCTTTCCCTGAAAAATTGTAATCCGGCATGACCCCTAAGGTTACTTTAAAGGAGCTTCGTGTGGTTTGCGCATGCGGGTTGCCTGCCGGGGTGAAACCGGGATCTCCCTGCTCGGTTTCCAGTTTTTCAATCAGTCCGGTAATAACGGCCAGAATGGCTACCGTGCCCTGAGCGTTGATTTTTTCGGTGTCATCGGAGGGTTTGTGATAATCACTGTGGCCGCCGGTAAAGAAGAAAAGAACCGGTTTTTCTTTCAGGTAAAAAGAGGTGTGGTCCGAGGGGCCGATCCCGGAGGAATCCGTATGATAGCGGACCGGTACGTTGTCGGCAATGCCGGGGATCAGTTTTCCCCACCACGGACTGGTTCCCCAGCCACCGATCGTAACTCCCTTCTGCGCATCATAGCGACCGATCATGTCCATGTTGATCATGAAAGCAACCGATTCCATCGGAACAGCAGAATTGTCGGCAAAGTATTTTGACCCGATGAGCCCCAGTTCCTCGGCAGAAAAAGCAACGAAGAGAAAGTTGTACCGTTCTTTCACGTTATTGGCCGAAAGATAACGGGCCAGTTCGATTAACCCGGAGGTCCCTGAAGCATTGTCGTCGGCGCCATTGTGGATATAGCCGGCGCTATTGGGTTCAAGGGAGCCGCTTTGCATCCCTTTACCCAGGTGGTCGTAATGCGCCCCGATCACAATGGTTTTCGAAGCGCCGTTGTCGAGCAATCCGACCACATTACGGGCGGTTTGCTGATGCGTAAAGCCATCTATTTTAAAAGACAGCGGAAACGGCTGAAAATAACTGTCGTTACTGCCTTTGGGTTGTAAACCGGCTTGCTGAAATTGGCGGGCAATGTAATTGGCAGCCTTGATTTCTCCGGTAGTGGCGGTTCCACGTCCCTCCAGAGAATCGGAAGCCAGTACTTCAATATGGCTGATTACCGATGAAGCGGTAATGTTCTGCCCGCTCCCTGCCAGGCTAAGGCAGCAAAATGCCAGGAGTATTCCTATGGTTCTCATGGGTATGAAAAATGTTTTTTCGTTTTTTTATGTTTCTGTATGGCAGTCGGCTATCAGCATTCGGCAGTCAGCAATCAGCCCTCGCCCATTCCCCGTTGCC
>JBEBSD010000085.1:0-25445 GCA_040394475.1 Telluribacter humicola
GGATCGTAAAATTGCCCATTAACCGGATAATAAAAAAGGAGTTTGCACTTTTCCGTCCATTCGGCCTCAAACTTTTTATAATGTACTTCAAATTATGAGTTGTGAATTCCGGCGAGTATATTGGTCGGCTGTCGGCTATCGGAGGTCAGCTGTCGGCTATCAGCCATGCCACCATGGTCTGTGTCCTCACAGACCATCCCGGGACCCGCCTGTAAGTGAGTGCGCAGACATTGCCTACGGTATCCCGGGACACCCCCATGGTGTAAGCAATAGACGCGGGAATGCGGTGGCAGTGGGCTGTCAGCTGTCGGCTATCAGCCATGCCACCATGGTCTGTGTCTTCACAGACCATCCCGGGACCCGCCTGTAAGTGAGTGCGCAGACATTGCCTACGGTATCCCGGGACACCCCCATGGTGTAAGCAACAGACGCGGGAACGAGGTGGCAGTCAGCTATCAGAGGAGGTCGGTTGACGGCTGATTGTTGATTAATTTATATAGAAGAAACGGAATTCCGGAAATACAAACAACCCCTGCTTATAAATGAAACGAATCGGATTATTGTCAGACACGCATGGTTTCCTTGATCAGAGCTTACTGAAGCATTTTGACTCGTGTGACGAAATCTGGCATGCCGGCGACATCGGCCAGGTAGCGCTGATAGAAGTGTTGGAGAATTTTCGGCCGGTACGGATGGTATACGGTAATATTGACGGACAGGATGTAAGGCTGCGAACGCAGGAAAACCTGCATTTCGCAGTGGAAGGGCTCCGGGTGTGGATGACGCATATCGGCGGGTATCCGCCTCGGTATAACCCGGCCGTTAAAAAGGCGTTGAAAGCAGATCCCCCGGATCTGTTTATCTGCGGGCATTCTCATGTGCTGCGCGTGATGCGGGACCCGGGGAACCATAACCTGTTGTATATTAATCCGGGCGCCGCGGGCATCGAAGGGTTTCACAGGATGCGGACAGCTATCCGGTTTGAATTGGATCACGGCAGCATACGGAATATGGAGGTAATCGAATTGGGGAAACGGGGAGCAATGCCGGTTGCCCCGGCTTAAGGTTGTTCCGGTAGACAGAGCCCGCCGGCGGAGTCCATGGCTTCCGGGCGCTGCCATCGGAAATACCTTCCCGGGTGGCTCCGCTCTCCCTCGTCTGTGACCGGGTCACGCTGACGACGGGAGGGTGACATCAGGTCTCTGACCTGAGAAATTATCGGGTAGTTACGCTATAATGCCTTCACAAACCCTATTCCCCGGCCCACTATCCTTTAACGGCTTAGTGCCGGTAGCCAGCGATCAAGCAGGTCCCGGCAATTGAGTACCTTTTCCAGGAGGTCGGCCGGGGTATAGAAGTAGTGATTCGAAGCTTCAAAACCGAGCCTGGAGTCGTTGCATTGCAGCACGGCCATTTGTTTGGCCAATCGGATTTCATCCCGCAAGAGGGTTTCGATTTGCCGGATCGGCGCGTCGCCTGATTCCTGGAGCTGGTTGCGCAGCCGGATAAACTCCGCCTGGTTAGCGATGCTTTTGTAATGGATGGCGATGGTTTGGGCAATATTCATTTCCCGTTGAACTGCCCGGGTAGCAGCAGTCGGGAGCCTGAGGCTTTTTTGCTTGCGGGCAACTTCGTCAATTGCTTGCTGGAATCCGTTCACGACTTTGAGGAGTTGTGAAACAAAAATGTGCTCGGGATAAACTGCCCGCCAGCTGGTCAGGTCGTCGTAGGGAATACCCACCATCGTGGAACGGTAGCCGGTCGGTTGTTCCCACAAGAGATTCGACGGACCGGTTTGCAGCGGCGCGTTGTATACCACGCCGATATGATAGGGGAATTCACTGAAAGCGGCACTGAACTGTTCCCATGCTGTTACCATAAGAGGCGCAGCCGCCCCATACCGTCTTTGGGCTACCTGCAGCAGGGCTTCGGCTGGAGTGATATCGGGTTGTGCGCCTATTGCCGCTACAATCTCCAGGTTGGGAGAAGGGTAGCCCCCGAGGGTCCATCCGAGCATCAGGCCCTCGATTCCTGCTTTTTTGAGATTGAAAACATGTCGGGCGACATTCGCCATTGCGGGAATATAAGGAACGGCAGCGATTTCCCAGGTGTTGCCCGCCTGTATCTTGGCAATGGTGGTAAGGCCTTGTTGCTGCGCCAGCTGCCAGTGTTTGCTCGCACGGGGGCCTGGTCCTACGGAGGAAATGGAATATTCTCCCACTTTGCTTTCAATACCCCCCCGGCTGATCGGAAGGTCCCATTCGCTGACACTCATAAAACTGCAGGTTTTGGGGAGAAGAGGCATGATGGCTTCGGCCCAGCCGGCTGTCCAGCCCCAGTCCCAGACAATGAGGCGGGGAGGCGCAGGTAAGGTTTCATCCTGGCTTTTTTCCTGGTAACGCCGGAGACCTGACGCTATCCCCTGTGCATACAGGTTGTTGAGCTCCGCCACTACTTCGGCCGGAGTGCGCTTGGAGCAGCGGGGACAATCTCCTCCTTTTCCGTGCGACCAGCAGTGGGTTGGATTCTCCGAAGCAGTTATAGAGAAGAAACCGGCCAGTCCGGGGGCTGCCTCCACAATGGTGGCAATGGAGCCGGTCAGGTAGCGCTGTACCTCTGGGTGACTGGTACAGAGTGAATTTCCGGCTCCTTTGAGGTCGGGATGTCGGGCAAAAAAGGCGGGTGTCTGATTGCGGGGCTCGTTGAGGTACAGGTAAATTCCGATACCTGCTTTGCCGGTACGCTTTATCAGATTGGAAAGGTTTTCCAGCCGTTTTTCCCAGTTTGCGCTTTGCGCAGGGTCCCAGGGGAAGGGAGTCAGCTTACTGAGTACAATATGCATCCACGTGCCATCCATTCCGGCTGCTACCATTTTTTCCAGATAGCCGTCCGGGTAAGGGTCGATATCCGGCTCCAGCAGTGGATCGCCGAACAATGAAAAATAAGCGTAGCCGAACCGCGGATTAAACTGTGAGGAAGCAGGTAGGACGGGTGTTGCCGAAGGAGCGGAAAGGTCTTTTACAAATTGGAAATAGGATTCTTTCTGCCGGGGTAATCCTTTGGGGAATTCTGTCTGTAAGGTTTGCCGGAGCCATTGAAGGGATGCAGGAGATGTTTCGGTGTAAAGCACAGGCTCGCATTCGGGCTTGAGGCTACCCAGTTTAATATAAAAGAAATCGTCTTCCTGTAACGTAAATGCCAGTTGCTCTGCGGTCCAGTCCATCAGTTCCAATAGTTGTTCCTGGGGAAGGAGGTGCCAGTTTCGCCTGATAATGGTCAGGTAGCTGCGTTGCCATTGCTCGGGAGTTACTGCTGACTCGGGCGGAAGCCGCATGGCCCGGGCGATTTTCCGGATCTGTCCGGGCTGCGCTTTTACCACTTTGGCCAGTCTTTCAGCAGAAACCAGGTTCCAGTTTCTCCAGATCAGTGCATGCAGCCGGTCAGGAAAATGAGCCAGGGGAAGGGCCGGTTTTCCCTGGAAATGGGGGCGGGCAAGCCAATCGGGCGCATCGAGCAGGAACGCCCCGCTCAATAAGCTGCTGTATTTGAGAAACTGGCGGCGGCTGGGGTTGGAAAATGAGGTTGGCATAAGGGTTGGAAAATGAATGAGCCTGCCAAAATATTCTTTTCAGCCGGGAAATACAAAGAAGGTCGTGTGTGGATCAGCGGTAGCAGTGTGTAAACGTTGCTGTTAGCAGGTGCCCCCGGGATACCCGGCGGATAGGGCGCTGAAAAAAAATCTGATAGAAATCATAAATCAGTCTATTTGACATCATAGAAATATTACGATATTTTTCTAACAAAATAGTACTTTTGTGGATAATATTGGTAATATTTGTAATACGGTTAGCTAACGATAGCCTAATCGGTAACTTGTTGTTTGTCAGGATAATATACGATTGAATAAATAGATACTAACGATTTTAATGAAGAACAATATGAAAAAACTCCTTTAGATGTTTCTCT
The DNA here is from genome assembly GCA_040394475.1 of Telluribacter humicola. Taxonomy (GTDB): domain Bacteria; phylum Bacteroidota; class Bacteroidia; order Cytophagales; family Spirosomataceae; genus JBEBSD01. Next base: position 3,967 of record JBEBSD010000085.1, read on the forward strand.
GGCGTATATAGAAGGGATCCTTAAGCCAGAGCCAGTGCAATTACTTGAATGTTTGTAGAACTATGGTGTCCGCATCTTTGTAATAACTTTTTTACAGAGAAACTGCATGCGGGTATACTATAGTCAACGGTGGCGTTGTTGATTTTCAAAAGGCAACAACGTTAACAGGATTACGGAAGAAACGCTTGACAGCGCTTTGGCAGCGGTGCGTCCGTGTCATGAGCGTATAGTTTAGAAAAGCGTTGTAAACCGGCCCTTGATAGTATTATGGTACATCAATTGACGAACAGCCGTTGGGCGGCTGCTACTTGAACTCTCATCAATAACAACAATTTATTTATTGGATTATTACCATCCTATTATTTGAACTTAATCTTACGTTTAGTTATGGAAACGAATTTTTTTACGAAGGTTATGCCTTTAACTGCTTGGCGAGGTGCGAAGCAGATTTTCGCTTTGGCAGTATTATTTTTCCTGGTTGGCGTCCAGGTGACCGTTGCTCAGTATAAGGAAAGGGTATATGCTACAGCTCCCTCAGTACCAGCTGATATCAGCCCCACACAGTCACTTATAATAACCCTTTCTGAGGTAACAAACCCGAACAACGCGAGGAATGGCAATGTGAAAGATGCTTCCACGTTATTTACCACCATTGGCACATTGTCGTTGATTCAGGCCTATCAGAATGTCCGTTTTCCTGCGGGTGACCTGCCTCCAGATGGCAATACCCCGGTTACCGTTAAAGTAGCTACCGGCGCATCCATACTGAATGTTCTGGGCGGATTGGAAGTGCAGGCGACCCTTAACGGAACGCTGGTGGGAACGAAAGTCGACCAAAGTAACCTGATATCGTTGCTGGGCGGGGGAGTTTTATCCAACGGGTTGAATGTTTTCGAAATTACTTTTGTGCCGGGTGCCAATTACAACGGCGTTCGGGTAAGAGTAAGCCCCACCTTAGGAGTTGGTGTATCCGCCAATTATTTTCACGCTTATTTTTTAAAGGACGCGACCGCTCCTATAGATTGTGACAGTCCCATAGATGCTTTGTATGGAGCGTCCGGAGTGGCAACTCTTTTAGCCAGTGTTTCAAATCCATATAACGTTTTAACACAGACATTGCCGGAAACACAATTGAATACCGGTGTGGCTGTGGCTGCCAACCTTTACGAAACCGTGGTTTTTGCAGGTGCCCGGCCTGGTAGTGCGCAGGTAACCTTGTCAATTCCGCCAAGCATTCTCGCTTTGGAGGTCTTCGATAACATTGAGGTTACGTTAATGAACGGAGCGGCTGAGTTGAATAGCGCTTCGCTGAGTAGTTTATTGAATATTGATTTATTAGGACTGTTCAATAACGGGGAGCCTGTGGTTTTCAACGTACCTGCATCGGGAGAATTCGACAGAGTGAAAATAAGTACAAACGCTATCGGCGGAGTTTTATCCAGTCTGAAAATTCATTCGGTAAAACGATTATTGCCGGCACCGGTCGTAGCGGAGTCGACTGTGACTATTTATAACGGCCAGTCAACTACCCTGCAGGCGACATCACTGAATGCATCAGACGAGTTACATTGGTACGAGGCGGACGGCGTGACGCCTCTGGCCAGTACTACCGTTTCTCCGACTGTGACAACGAGTTATAAAGTGGCAGCTTCTCTTAGTGGATGCGCTGATCAGTCGGCTCAGGAAACAGTCACTGTCAACGTACTTGAACTTGCTACGATCAGTCCGGAAATGGCCGTTATCGAGCTGGTTTACGATGGGGATACTCCTTTGGCAAGTTCCGATGACAGGACCCTGGAGTTTACTACTGCGGGGCTTCTCCCTGACGGACTGACGCTGGAATTGGATGGTACGATTTCCGGGACACCGACAGCGTCTGCCGTGAATCAAACCTTTATGGTGGATATTACGGATGTGACCGACGGAGGAAATATTTTCGTGGGAACCTATTCGTTTACGATTACGGTGAAACTGGAATTTGCGAACGGCTCATTCCCGACTGCATTAAGCTCGGGGCCCTATTCGCAAACATGGGATGGCGGCGGAGATACGCGCGGCGGGGGAGGTGCCTATACCTATTCTGCTACCGATCCGAATGCGAGAATGTCGATTGAAGGAATGCCTCCCGGATTTACGTTCTCCGGAAACAATCTGACCGGGATTGTAACAGGAGATATGGCCGGGGAGACATTTACGGATATTCCGTTGTTTGCAACCGATGGCGATCAGTCGGCCAGTGCATTCTTTACGTTTTCCGTTGATGGTTCTCTTCCGGTGAAGCTGGCTGATTTTACGGTTTCCGGCGAAGGTCGCGCTGCTGTCCTCAACTGGACTACAACTGAGGAAGTGAATACGAGCTATTTTGAAATTGAACATAGCGCCGATGCCGTTGTCTGGCGCCCGTTGGGTACAAGACAGTCTCTGGGAGAGGGGGTTGCCAGCAGAAATTATAGCTTTACACATGCGACGCCCGTAAAAGGGACCAATTATTACCGTTTGAAGGTGGTCGATGCGGACGGAACCTTTGAGCGGAGCAGTATCCGCAGTATTGTTTTCGGAAGCGAAGCCAATCTGTTAACAGTTTATCCGAACCCGGTTTCGGATTTCCTGACACTGGATGAGGCCGGACTGGAACAGATCAGCAGGATTGAGCTTATCAACGGATTGGGCCAGGTGGTCTACCGTTCCGGTACACAGGTTGAAGGGGCCATCAATGTCCGCAACCTCGCCGCCGGGCTGTACCTGGCACGGATTACGGATGTAAACGGTGTAGTTGCTACGCAAAAAGTAGTAGTGAACCGGTAGCTCCGGGAGTGTTTCATCAAAGCCGCCGCTTTTCCTGCAATGGAAAGCGGCGGCTTTTTTACGTTCAGTACGAGGCCAGCACCAGTACCAGGTCCCGGGTAACCGGCTGTCCGGTATTACTTTCTATGGTTTCCTGGGTCGTGACGATTTCTTTGATGGAGAACCCGGCCTTTTCCAGCAGGCTGCGGGCTGCGTCAGCCGAATACAGGGTAAAGCCGTAGGTGGTAAAGGGAAGTGTTTTCATAAATTCCGCTGTAGCAATGGCCAGGCAAAAGCGCCCTCCCGGTTTAAGGGCTTTCCGGATTTCCGTGGCAAATGCCAGGGGCTCCTCCCAGAAATAGAGCGTGTTCACGGTAACAATCTTATCGAATGAGGCCGCTCCGAAAGGAAGTACCCGCCCGTCGGTTTTTAAGAAAGACACATTCGGCAGGTTTTTGTTGTGAACGATCGCTTCGGCCAGCATGGTTTCTGAAATGTCCGCACCGGTGTAGGTAACAGCGCTGATGCCCGGAATTGCCGGTACATGAGTGCCGTTGCCGGGGCCTATTTCAAGTACCGTATCGCCGGGCTTCAGTTCCAGCAGGGCAAAAGCGCGTTGGATCATTCCCTGGTTGGAACGGTTCATCTGCATGCCGGTTTGCCGGCCGGCCGCACCCTGAGGATTCCGCAGTTGCCGGGCCACTTCCTGCCAGTCGGGCATATCCGGAACCTCCTTCCAGTTGATTTCAAGTGTTTCCCGGAAAGCAAACTGTACCAGGTGCCTTTCAAAGGCGCCCTGGATGCCGGGAAGATCCTCCGGGGAATCGACTTCAATTTCAGCCTGTAAGGACGTAGGGGTTGCCAGCATACGGAGGGTCCCCTTCGGGAAATCCGCCTGCCCGCTTACCTCCGTGTAGCGGGCAGGAATTTTGTGGATAAAATGCTTACAGAGCTTTCGGATATACGCGCTCGCATCCAGGGTAGCAATATCACTGATGACTTTCATAGACGTGCCTGACTAAATGGTTATGAATTGTTGCAGACGGTCCGGAAGACCGGTTTTTGCACAAGTTAATGCTTTTTTTAGGTTAACTTTGTAAGAAGCTATAGGAGCGCCGGGCAAAAGCAGGGTGCGGGGAATGACAGTAGTTGAAAACAGAACAAGATGGATAGAAAGGAAGTTATATTGGTCGACGAGGATGACCGGGAAACAGGTACCGCAGATAAAGTAGTGGCACACGAGCAGGGATGGTTGCACCGGGCTGTTTCGGTGATGGTGCTGAACGGTAAGGGAGAAGTGCTGCTCCAGCGGCGGGCAGACGGCAAATACCATTCCGCGGGCCTTTGGTCGAATGCCTGCTGCACCCACCCGCAACCGGGAGAAGACGTTGCTGTCGCCGCCCATAGCCGCCTGATGGAAGAGATGGGGTTTGAATGCGAGCTGAAATTTGTGGGGAAATTCCGGTACCGTGCTGTTTTTGAAAATCAAATGATCGAGCATGAGGTCGACCATGTCTTTTCAGGAAGATATACAGGGGAAGTTTATCCGAATGCAGATGAGGTAGCCGCTTACCAGTGGATTGCTCCTGAGGTGTTGGAGCAGGAGCTGGCGCACACGCCGGAAAAGTACAGCTATTGGTTGCCGCAGGTGATGGGAATGGTGCGGGGGATGGGGTTTAGGGAATAGGCTTGCGTGTGCAACGCCCCACCGGGCCGGCTCATTTTTCTCGGAGCCTTCCGCAGTGGTCCCCCCCCTTCTGGGCTCCTTCGTGTTGCTTTTTTTGCCCACAAAAAAACACGCAAATCACAAACCGGACCTGCGTGTCAAATTACACTTCATCAACAAACTAAAAACCAAAGACTTAAATAAGATAAAATCTACTTAAACTATTGTAAGTTTTATGCTGTAGGAGGGGGATTCGAACCACCCACGGTGCAGTTAGCCACGATACAATAACTAAAACTTTGGTGGTCCACCCCAGTCGGCCGAAACCGGCACTATATCGCGTTTGTCCTTTATCACCACCCCCGAGACAGGAGGGCATGGCTGCCAAATTTCATCACCCTACAGTATAGAAAAAGAACACGTCTGCCGGATAAGAATTAGTTCTAGTTTCCGAAAGACATTGCAAATATAAGAGGAAAGCACGATTCGTTAAAATATTTCAATAAAAATTTACTAAAATTTAGAAAATGTTCAATATTTACATAGATATATTAGATATTGTCTAGTCTACAGGCTTTATATGGAAAGAAATTTAGAAATTGACAAAACCGATCTCGCCATTCTGAGGCTGCTGGTTGAAAATGCCGATTTGTCGTACGCTGAAATCGGGAAACGGGTATTCGTTTCGGGGGGGACCGTGCACGTCAGGGTGAGTAAAATGAAACAAATGGGGGTCATTAAAGGAACCCTGCTGTCGATTGATGCGGTCCGTTTGGGCTGGGACATTACTGCTTACCTGGGGATTTACCTGGATAAAAGCTCCCTGTATGAAGAGGTGGCCCTGCAGCTGGAGCAGATTCCGGAGGTGACAAATATTCATTATACCACCGGGCAGTATAGTATATTTGCCAAAATTGTTTGCCGGGATACAGGTCATTTGCGGGAGGTGTTGCATGATAAAATCCAGAAAGTGCCCGGGATCCAGCGGACGGAGACATTGATTTCGCTGGAAGAAAGTCTTAACCGGCCCATTCCGCTTTAAGATATCGCAACAGGATTGTTTATGCAGGCGCTTGATGAATGGCTGGGAGAGGCTGTCTTCATTCTGGGAATCGGGACCACCATTCTGGAGATCCTGGGGTTTGTAACCGGGGCGATTTGCGTGTACCTGAATACGCGCCAGAACGTAATCGGCTGGCTGTTCGGGATTATAAATGCCTGTTTGTACGGATTGGTCTTTTATAAAGCACGCTTATATGCCGATACAGCCTTGCAGGGATATTATTTTGTAACCAGCCTGTATGGCTGGTGGATGTGGCTGTACGGCGGTTCGGGTCGGGCGGAATTGGCAGTGTCGCAGACCCCAGGGCGTTTGTACCCGGTTTTTGCGGTGATTTTTCTGACGGCTACCCTGGGATGGGGGTACGGGCTGCAACGGTTTACCGACGCCAGTCTCAGTTACCTGGATGCTGCCCTGACCATGGCCAGCTTGATCGGCCAATGGATGATGGCCAGAAAGTATCTCCAGAACTGGCTCATCTGGATTGTTGCCGACGTGTGCTACGTCGCGATGTTTTATTATAAAGAACTTTACCTGACCGCTGTGTTGTACCTGGTATTTACGGTATTGGCCATAAGCGGTTATTTGCAATGGAAACGTAGCATGCACACGGCGCAACCCGGGGATTTGGAGAGAGATGCACTTATTTAGTAACTTTCCCGTCAGGAACCTACTTACAGGATTATTATGATAATTACCATTGACCCGGAATCACCGGTGCCGAAGTATAAGCAGATCATTAATATCGTGATCCAATCCGTCAGGAGCGGTGCGTTGAAACGGGACGATCAGCTGCCGTCTATCAATGAAATGTCGGAGTCGAATTACCTGGCCCGGGATACCGTGGAGAAAGCGTATAATGAGCTGAAGGAACGGGGTGTCATCAAGTCGGTCCGGGGGAAAGGTTATTTTGTAGAGTCCGAATCTTCCGGTAAAATCAGGGTGCTCCTGGTCATGAATAAGATGAGTTCGTACAAGAAGATCATCTATTATTCCTTTCTCAGGGCACTGGGCGATGCGGCGGTGGTAGATTTATACATCCATCATTATAATGCGTTGTTGTTTAAGGATATCCTGGATGAAAGCCGCGGGAAGTATACCTATTATGTGATCATGCCGCATTTTTATGAGAGCATTAATAAGGTTAATGTGAAGGAGCTGCTGATGGAAATACCGGACAGCAAGCTGGTCTTGCTGGATCGTGACCTTCCGGATCTCCCGGGCGAGTACCTGGCCATTTACCAGGATTTCGAAAAGGATATTTTCAGGGCGCTGGAAAGTGGCGCCGACTTATTGGAAAAATACCGGGAACTGGTGCTGGTCTTTCCGGGTGACGGACAGTACCCGGTCGAAATTGTCCGCGGCTTCCGCGCCTGGTGTATCAGCTATAAGATGGAATTCCGGATTATCGACAATGCGCAGGATGAGACTGTTTCCAACGGAGTGGCTTACCTGGTGGTGGAGGAAACGGACCTGACGGAACTGATTAAAAAAGTACGGAATTCAGGGCTTAAGCTAGGATCGCAGGTGGGGATTGCGTCGTTCAATGAAACTACCCTGAAGGAGGTGCTTGCGGAGGGAATTACCGTAGTGACCACCGATTTTGAAACAATGGGCCGCACTGCCGCTGCATTGCTGCTGGATGGGAAACGCATCAAGGTGAAAAATCCTTTTACCATGATCCGGCGGAATTCCCTGTGATCTGATCATCAAACTGTAGCACGAATGGAAACGCTTTTCATTTTTTTGGTTTCACTGGCGCTGGGGGCAGCAGGAGGCGTGGGGATTTATGCGTATGTTTCCAACGGATCCAGGCGCAAAACAGAGACATCGAAGGATATTTCAGTCTTGCTCGAACGTATCGAAAAAGTCTTCAAGGTCGTGATGGCGGAAGGATATTTCACCGAGATTTACAATTATCAGAGTGACCGGAATATCTGGCAGGTATTCAACGACAAGAAAAAAGCGCTGGTGATTTCGAAGGCAAAAGTGCTGGTCGGGTACGATTTCGGGAAGATGCGGTTCCGTATCGACGAGACGGGCCGAAAGCTGGTGATCGAATTTTTCCCGGAGCCGGAAGTGCTGTCCATGGATACCGATTATAAGTTTTATGATATCGAACAAGGGTGGCTCAACCGTTTCCAGACGGAAGACTATACCCATATCCTCACGGAGGCCAAGCAGGCCATGAACGAAAAGGCGCTCAAAAGCGATTTGCCGCGCATCGCCTCCAATCAGCTGCAGTTTATGATGATCCAGCTGGCAAGCGGCCTCAATTGGGAGGTCGACCTGCAGTTATCGGAGACTAACCGGAAAATGCTGGATAGCTTTACCGATTACAAACAGGTGGATGCTGTGGTGAAAACCCTGCGTCCGGATGAAGAAGGGGATTAGGCCGAGGGCGTCACGAGGACCACTTTTTCTTTTTCCACAATCACGGCGCCGTCGGCCAGTCCTTTATTTTTCCGTACAAACTTCCGGGGGGTCACGATGACCGGGCACAGACTGTCGCTGCGGCGTTTGGAATGCCAGGCCGCCAGCTGTGCCGCCCGTTCGATCACAGGGGCCGGAAAGGGCTTTCCCGGTTGGTATTTAACGACAACATGCGAGCCCGAAACGTCCCGCGCATGCAACCAGAGGTCTTCCTTGTACGCCTGCCGGGTCAGCCGGTCATTGTTCCGGGCGCTTTTTCCGATCAGGATGGTGAAGCCCATAAATTCTTCCGTTTTGAAAAGCTGGCCGGGTGCTCCGGAAGCAGCAACAGCGGCCTGAAGTCCGTGTACTTTACAGTAGGCCCGCAATGCTTTCAGCAGTGTTATCTGTTCAACTTCTTCCAAGTGGCTGTTCAAGCCGGCCAGGTCTTCCTCACGGGCAGTGATATTGGCTTGTAGCTGTTCCAGCTCTTTCTTTTCATTGCGGGCTTTGCGGTAGTAAATTTCTGCGTTTTTCTGCGGGGAGAGGTCTTTCTTCAGGCGGATGACAACCGGTTCGCCTGTGTAAAAGCTGCGTAATTCCACTTGTTCGGACCGGGGAGGAATCTGGTTCAGATGGGCCATCAGCAGGTGTCCCATCTGGTCATTTTTTCCTCCGATTTCCAGTTCGGCGAGTTTATGGTAACTTTTTTCCAGGTAGTTTGTGGTCTGAAGGATCCGCTTGTGGAGAGAGGCGATCAGTTTTTCTTTTTCCTGCTGAAGGTTACCAATGCGGGAATAGGCGGTATAAAAATGGTTAACGGCCGCAACCGGATCCTGGAAGGTCGCCATGATATCGCCCAGCGGCAGCAGGCTCAGCGTAACCGTCCCTTCGTAAAGGGTTGTGTAAAAAGTAGGATTTTCCAGCAAAAACAGCGTTTCCTGTACGGTCTGCCAGCGCGCGGCTGCCGTTGTCTGTGTCCCGGATTTGTCGGTGAGGTGCCGGTTGACCAGTTTTCCGAAGGTAGGGAACAGCTGTTCTGGACGTTCGCCGGCTTTCAGAAAGGCATCGAACGACTGGTCAATAGGACGGTCAAGCTGCCCGACGGATAGCTGATGGTCGGCAGCCAGCTTGTTTTGGAAAAGTTCGGTTACAATTCCGGCTGCATTGAACAGGACAATATTGGAACGGTTTCCAAAAAGTTTGAAAACCAGTTGCTGACCATCTTCAAAGCCAATAGAGAATGCCCGCTCGTTGAGAAAGTTTTTCACCTGCACAACGGGGATCGCATACAATCCTTTAAACAGACTGACGCTGTTCCGGCGCGCCCGGTCGAAGTGTTCCGGGAAGGAGAGGCAGGAAAAGTTATTCCGTAAACTGGCCTTGATCCGGAAAGAACGTCCCTCGCTTCCTGGTTCGACGAAGCTGAAAATAAGCTCGTCTTTATCTTGGCTGAAAGCTTCTTCCAGGACCAATCCCCGGAGTCGTGCGTCCAGGTGCGGCGCCAGTTGTCGGAGGAAATAGTAATTCTGATGCATTACAGTTGTAGTGTTAAGCCGTCGTACGCAAGACGAACATGGGGCGGCAGTTCTTTTTCTACGGCAGCATGCGTCCCCAGTTTATGGCTGATGTGTGTGAGATAGGCCGCCGGTACGTTCAGCTCGTCGATTAATTCGAGCGCCTGCTGCAGGGTGAAGTGCGAAATATGACGGTCCTTTTGCAGGGCATTGACGACCAGTACGCGGGAGCCGGCGATTTTGTCCCGTTCCGCCGCTGCAATGTAGTTGGCATCGGTAATGTAAGTGAAATCGCCGATCCGGAATCCGAATACCGGCATTTTATGGTGCATCACCAGAATCGGCGTGATCAGGATCCCTTCGCATTCAAAGGGGGCATTCGTAATCACCCGCGGCTGCAGGCGGGGAACTCCCGGATAAGGATTGTCGCTGAAGGAATAATAAAATTCTTCCCGGATCCGGTGGAGCGTAGCCTCACTGCTAAAGATCGGCATATCCCGCTGCTGTTGAAAATTAAAGGCCCGAACATCGTCCAGGCCTGCAATATGATCTTTATGTTGATGGGTGAAAAGAACGGCATGCAATTCTTTGGAGCGGATGCGGAGCATCTGTTGCCGGAAATCGGGACCGGTATCAATCACAAACGATTTGCCTTGCGTCTCAATCCACACAGACGACCGGAGACGTTTATCCCGGAAATCCATTGACTGGCAAACCGAACATTCACAGGCAATTACCGGCACGCCCTGCGACGTGCCAGTGCCCAAAAAAGCTATCTTCATCAACCTGCTCTATTGTGTCAGATGCGCAACCACCTCGACCAAACGGTCAAAGTTGAGCGGTTTCATCAGGGCGTCGTCAAAACCGGCCTCTTTAAAATCTTCGTCCGAATAGTTTTTAGCATTTCCGGTAATGGCCACAATGGGGGTTTTCGATTTTTTCGGGTCGGCCAATGCACGGATCTGACGGGCGGTTTCCATTCCATCCAGAACCGGCATGTTTATGTCCAATAAAATGATGTCAAAGTCTTCCTTTTCAAGCAAATGAAGTACCTGTTCGCCATTTTTTACGGCGGTAATCTCATAGTGTTGGAACTCCAGAATCTTACGGGCTAGGTTTTGAATGACCGAGCTGTCTTCCGCTATCAGCACGCTTTTAGTATAGGACATATTTGCTATTTTTGTTAATTAATATTTTGACAGGTGAATTTAGGGATAATTTGAGTAAGTATGCAAGCACGATACACCCTAAAGCCGAAATAATTCAGGAATCGGATGAAGAAGCAAGGGATAGGGAAGCGGATGGGTTGGGCACTGGCAGGAGTGGTCCTCTGCACGACCGCCGGGTGGTCGCAGGATTATGCGACAGAGCTGAACGCTTACCGGGATGACTACCGGAAGAAATTGTACGCAGCGTCGAAGGTGGTGAAGAAAAGGCATATTCACCGGGTGCAGTTTTATCCGGTGCAGGAAGCCGGCAGAGTGGAGGGGGTATTCAGAAGAACACCCGATACTGTTCCGTTTGAAATGCTTACCTCCAGCGGTAACGTGAAGCCCTTTGTAAAATACGGAGAAGTCACCTTTTCATGGGGAGGAACTACCCAAATGCTGGAAGTATACCGGAATCCGGAACAGACGCTGCCGCAGTACCGGTCACATTTGTTTATTCCGTTTAAGGACCTGACCAACGGGGTGGGGAGCTATGAGGGGGGACGGTACCTGGATGCGCTCGTGAGTGATATAAAGGGAGACCGGTTATGGCTGGACTTTAACAAGGCCTACAACCCCTATTGCGTTTACTCGGATGACTGGAACTGTCCCATTCCTCCAAGGGAGAATCACTTATCGGTAGCCATAGCCGCCGGTGAAAAAATGTTTGGTAAAGGCCGGTGACAATAAGAGGGAATACTCCCGAACCTTCTCTCTGATGAGGGAGGGCCAGTTTAGTTAGTAGTTAAGAATTATGCCTGCAGAATTTATTCGAATTTACCCCGAAAATCCCGATGAAAAACGGATACGGGAAGTAGTGACCTGCTTACGGGATGGCGGGGTGGTTATTTATCCGACCGATACGGTATACGGGATCGGGTGTGACATCCATAATGCAAGGGCGATTGAGCGGGTGGCACGGATCAAAGGCATCAGGGCGGAAAAGAATGATTTTTCATTTATCTGCTATGACCTGAGCCATATCGCGGACTACAGCAGGGTGAGCAATGCTTGTTTTAAGTTGATGAAAAAAGCGCTTCCGGGCCCCTTTACCTTTATTGTGAACGGTAATAACCATGTCCCCAAGTTGCTGAACTCGAAGAAAAAGACCGTGGGGATACGGATACCGGATAACAATATCTGCCGGATGATGGTCAGGGAGCTGGGGAATCCGATTATTACCACTTCTGTCCGGGATGAAGACGAGGTGATCGAATACTCGACCGATCCGGAACTGATTTTTGAAAAATTCCAGCACCAGGTCGATATTGTCATTCACGGCGGGTACGGCGGAAATGTAGGCTCTACCGTGGTCGACGCCACAACCGACGACTTTGACGTAGTCAGGGAAGGATTGGGCAACATTGCCTTATACCTGTAACGCCCATGGTCTGTGTCCCACAGACCATTTTGGATACCCGCCGGAAAACAGAGTGGACTGTGAAGATGGACGGTGAAGACCCCGTCCAAGACAAGACCTAATCCACGCTAATTCATTCATTATAAACCATTCAGAGTAATTTGAAAAGCGACAACGACCTGGCCGTTATACTGCCCCTGCATTACCTTCCCAACCTGGAATATTTTGCCTGTCTGCAGCAGTTCGATACCGTTTGGATCGAATCATGCGAAAATTATACACGGCAGACCCTCCGTAACAGGTGCTATGTACTGACCGCCAACGGAGTTGCCGGGTTGAGCGTGCCGGTTCTTAAACAAGCGCCCAAAATGCTGGTGCGGGATGTGCGGATAGATTACGGGCAGGACTGGTTAAAACGGCACTGGGGCTGCCTCGTCGCTGCTTACGCAAAGTCTCCTTTTTTTGAGTATTATGCCCCTGATTTTAAGGCGGTTTTTGATTCCAAACCTGTTTTCCTGTTCGACCTGAACGAACGCTTCCTGACATTATGTCTGAAATTGTTGAAAAGTAGAAAAGAGTTAAAGTACAATTTGTCATATCAAAAGGAAGTAAATTTTCCGGTTTTTGATGCGAGAAGTTGCATAACTGATAAAAAGGGTGTAAATACGTATTCGTTTTATCAGGAATACCCTTACTATCAAACCTTCGGGAATGATTTTGTTAGAAACCTCAGTATTGTCGACCTTTTATTCAATCTGGGGCCTCAGGGGCCGGAAGTCCTGATGAAATCCGTAAAAAAACTATCTCCTGAGGATTTGAACGAAGCGTAAGAAATATTCGTTAAATCATAAAATAGCAGCAGATTGTAAGGAGGTTATCGTAGTAAAGGAACGGAGGGGAACCAGCTGAAACGATAATCCGTTCTGTATTTTTGAAAAATATTAATGAATTCCATCAATGGAAGTTAAATTCTCAAATCGCGTTAAGGAGGTCATATCCATGAGCCGGGAAGAGGCTCTGCGACTGGGTCATGATTATATCGGAGCCGAACATTTATTGTTGGGTATTATCCGGGAAGGAGAGGGTGTTGCGGTTGCTTTACTGAAGAAACTTGGAATTTCTCCGGATGAAATCCGGCAGAATATAGAGCATGCTACCAGGGGAGCAGCTACAACGAATGTAAAAAACCTGCACAGCATTCCGTTGACCCGTCAATCCGAAAAGGTGTTAAAAATCACGTATCTGGAGGCTAAAATTTTCAAAAGTCCCCTTATCGGAACGGAGCATTTGTTGCTTTCGATCCTGCGGGATGAAGACAATGTGGCTACCCAGGTACTTCACAAACATAACGTTAATTACGAAGTGATAAAGGAAATGCTCGAATATCAATCTTCCGGCACACGTCCGCAAATGGGCTCTGAAACGGAGGATGGGGATGAAGAAGGCCGGGGCGGTATTTTCGGAGGCTCTTCCACCGGGAAAGAACCGAAAGGTACCGAGAAATCCAGAACACCGGTTCTGGATAACTTTGGCCGTGACCTTACCAAACTGGCTGAGGTAGGCAAACTGGATCCGATAGTAGGCCGCGAAAAGGAAATTGAGCGGGTAGCCCAGATCCTGAGCCGTCGTAAAAAGAACAATCCGATCCTGATCGGTGAACCGGGGGTAGGGAAAACGGCAATCGCCGAAGGACTGGCCTTGCGGATCGTACAGAAAAAAGTCTCCCGCGTGTTGTTCGGGAAAAGAGTGGTGACACTCGACCTGGCATCGCTGGTGGCAGGGACCAAGTACCGGGGGCAATTCGAAGAGCGGATGAAGGCGGTGATGAACGAACTGGAGAAATCGCAGGATGTCATCCTGTTCATCGATGAGCTGCATACGATCGTAGGCGCAGGCGGAGCTTCCGGCTCCCTGGATGCTTCCAATATGTTTAAACCGGCGCTTGCCCGGGGGGAAATCCAGTGCATCGGCGCGACCACACTGGACGAGTACCGGCAATACATCGAGAAGGACGGCGCCCTGGCGCGGCGGTTCCAGATGGTGATGGTGGATGCGACTTCTGTGGAAGAAACCATCCAGATCCTGGAAAATATTAAGGATAAATACGAAGAACACCACCATGTCAGCTATACTTCAGAGGCGCTGCAATCGGCGGTAAAGTTGTCTGAACGTTATATTACAGACCGCTTTCTGCCGGATAAGGCGATTGATGTGATGGATGAAGTGGGCGCCCGGGTGCATATCAGCAACATCACCGTACCCGATGATATTCTGAAGCTGGAAGAACAGATAGAGAATATCAAACAGGAGAAAAACCGGGTAGTGAAAAGTCAGAAATATGAAGAAGCGGCACAACTGCGCGATCGTGAGAAGAAGCTCATCGACCAGCTTGACCGTGCGAAAGTGGCCTGGGAAGAGGAAACTAAAAAGAAACGCTATACCGTCAGCGAGCAAAATGTGGCCGAAGTAGTGGCGATGATGACCGGCATACCGGTTACCAACGTCTCGATGAACGAAGGACACAAGCTGTTGAAAATGGCGGATGAGCTGAAACGGCGCGTGATCGGACAAGACAAAGCCATCGGAAAGCTGGTGAAAGCAATCCAGCGGACCCGCGTAGGACTGAAGGATCCTAAAAAGCCAATCGGCTCGTTTATTTTCCTGGGACCTACAGGGGTTGGTAAAACCGAGTTGGCAAAGGTGCTGGCCACCTACCTGTTCGACAAAGATGACGCGCTGGTCCGGATTGATATGAGTGAGTACATGGAGAAATTCAGTATTTCACGTTTGGTGGGAGCGCCTCCGGGGTACGTAGGATATGAGGAAGGCGGTCAGCTGACGGAAAAGATCCGGCGGAAACCGTACAGCGTAGTGCTGCTGGATGAGATTGAAAAGGCGCACCCGGATGTGTTTAATATTCTGCTGCAGGTACTGGACGATGGTATCCTGACCGATGGACTGGGGCGGCGGGTAGATTTCCGGAATACCATTATTATCATGACTTCGAATATCGGAGCACGTGACCTGAAGGATTTCGGAGCCGGTATCGGATTTACGACCAAAGCCAAATCCGAGAACCAGGATGAAATCATGCGCTCAACGATTCAGAGTGCCTTGCGGAAAGCGTTTTCGCCCGAATTTCTGAACCGTCTGGATGACGTAATCGTGTTCAATGCCCTTGAACGGGAAGACCTCCATCGGATCATCGATATCTCCCTGGGTAAATTATTTGGCCGGGTGAAGGGCCTCGGCTATGACATAGAGCTTACCTTGACAGCGAAAGACTTCCTGTCTGCCAAAGGATACGACCCGCAATACGGCGCCCGTCCGCTGAACCGCGCGATCCAGAAATACCTGGAGGACCCGATCGCAGAAGAGATTCTGAAAGGAGACCTGAAGGAAGGAGATGTGCTGATTGCGGATCATGACGGCACAAGCGAACAGCTCTCGATCGAGGTGCGTAATAAGCAAGAAGAAGTGACGAATTAGGGCCGAATGAGCCCCTTATAAAAAAACGGACTGCCTTTTCAGGCAGTCCGTTTTTTTATAAGGGGCTTTTTTGCCGTTCAGGCTTGATTGTTTTTGTCGGGCGCCGCCTTTCCGGTGGCTGGTGCTTTACTGGGGGCCTGTCGTGTGCGCGAGGCGGCTCTCCGCACAACAGGGGTCACAGGGACCGCCGGCGTTTCAACAACGGGGACTGCGGCTTCGGTAAGAGGCGGGGGCAACGGGATCGCCTCATTAACCACTTTCTCTTTTTTACTTGTCTTTAAGGCAGCTTTCGCTTTTTTTTCTGCTTTTTTAGCTTCCCTGGCCTTTTCTTTTTCCAGGTTTTTGGCAAGTTTCGCTACTTTGTTGCCGAGCTTTTCGGCAGCCTTGGAAATAGCTTTATTGATTTTTTTGGATTTGACTCCAATCTCATCAATTTTGGATTCCAACGTTTTGGAAATCTCCTTCGAAATACTTTTTTTAGTAGAACCCATTTAGATGGATGGTTTAGTTACATGTATTGATGCCAATCACAATAAATGCATTAATCGGGTAGGATTCAAAAAAAAGCTGTTAAATTTTTGTTAAGTATGGCATCGCAAAATGCCAGAGGACGATTCCGGCCGCTATGGAGACATTGAGTGAATGCTTGGTGCCGAACTGGGGGATTTCAATGGCGCCGTCTATCTGCCGCATTACAGCTTCATCCACGCCGTTTACTTCGTTACCGAATACCAGGGCATAGCGTTGTCCGGATACTACCGGAAACGTTTCGAGTGAGATGCTCCGTTCGGCCTGTTCCACGGCCAATACCCGGTAGCCGGTTGTTTGGAGCGCGTGTACGGCTTCCACCGTATCATTCACCTGTTCCCAGGCCATCGAAAGCTCCGCTCCCAGTGCGCTGCGAGTGATTTCCCGGTGCGGGGGACAGGGAGTATAGCCGCAGAGGTACAGTTTTTCAATGCGAAAAGCGTCGCAGGTCCGGAAGAAAGAACCGACGTTATTCATACTGCGTAGATTGTCCAGGACGATACAAACAGGAAGCTTATCAGCTTCTTTAAATTCTTCAACAGAAATGCGGTTAAGTTCCTGGATTGCTAGTTTCTTCATGGGGAATGGGGAATGGGCGGCAATCACTCCGGCTCTCCCTCGTCTTCTGACGACGGGAGGGTGAAAGCAGGTCTCCCGACCTGCGTAAGTGTGCGGTATGTTCGCGGGTCAGAGACCCACTGTCTGGAAGCAGCCCCGCACTACGTTCACCGTCGGAGACGGATATGAGCCGAATACTTACTTTTCCCTAAACCCGGCCGGATAGCTGGACCGTAAGGTGTTCGAAGGCTGTATTCGGATTTCGACCCGGCGATTGGCCTGCATGCCAGGTGCGGTGTTGTTGCCGGCGACCGGGATCAGTTCGCCGTAATATTCGGTCACGATGCGGCTGGGGTCATTTAATCCTGACCGGATGAGCTGACGCTTCGCGGCATCCACGCGACGCCGCGACAAAGCGGTGTTGTACCGGTCACTGGCGCGGGCATCGGTATGTCCCACAATCACCACGCGGCAGTTGGGGCGGCTGTTCAACAAGGCAACTACTTGGTCGAGAACTTCTTTGGATGTCGGGCGGATGGCTGCCTTGTCGGTGTCAAATTCAATATTACTGAACAGGGCTTCGCATTCTTCTTTGGGAAGCTGACTGGTGACGGATTCGGTTATGTACTTTTGAAAATCTACCGCAACCCCGCCACCGGATACGATACTGCCGGCCGGAGTGTCCGGCTCCTTGTCGAACAGGTCTGCCACGCCATCCCCGTCCGAATCGGTATAGAGCCGGGGATCGACCGGCGCCGGCATGTTGACTTTTGCGATCGAATCGGCGTCCTGCATCGTCGGGTTGTACGGAGGCGGGATCAGTTGGGCCGGGTTGGTATAGCGGAGATGATAGCGGCCCCTGGAAGCATCAGCGCTGCCTTGCTGTGCCCTGACGGCGTTTTTGCCCAGCTTATACGTTATAGCCAGGGCGCCGAAGGCGTATTTGTCTTGTTTGGAGTCTCCTTTAAAAAATCCCCATAACCCCGTTTGCCGTTCATAGCTGGTGAGCGATCCGGCGGTGAGGTCTATTTTTTCGGTATTAACCATGTTATAGGTAAAGTCCAGGCCAATATCGATCCGGGGAGAAACTTCATAATGAATGGCCAGTCCGACCGGGAATACCCATTCACGGGTGTACACCGAGCCGTTTCTGTCCCAGGTACCCGCCGTTTTGGAACTCGCGGGCGTATTGGATTCCATCAGCAGATGGTCATCGAACATATCATAGAGGCGGGAATAGAAATACATGATCCCGAAACCCGCATGGGCGTCTATTTTCCAACGGCTCATTTTGTTGTATCCCATAAGCAGCCGGTTGAGGTTGGCCGTAGCATCCAGTGACGCCTGTATATAGGAGGGACTTTTAAAGTAAACATCGTATAGCTGCGGCTGACCATTTTCGCCGGTGGTCGGCTGCCGGGTGCTTAACTCTATATCCTGAACCCCTTTTTTGGAGCCGGCAAGACTACCGTTGCTAAACGTCAGCTGTGCCCCGAACAGGGGAGACAGCTGTTTATTGACAGAAATTCCCCAGGCCCCGGTCAGCGCTTCTTTTTCGCCCCTTTTGAAATCGTATTCCCGCAAGTCTCCAAAAAAACGGGTGATACCTCCGTAACCTGTTACAGACCAGGTGTTGAGCTTATTCGGCCCCTCGTACGTGCGGTTCTGACCGGCCAGCTCAAGCGTGGAGAGTACTACTAAACCTAAAGCGATGTAAACATTCCTGCAATTCATGAGTATAAACAATAAATGTTAATTCCGTATTTCTGATAAAAAAAGAAAGAATAAGTCTGTAAGCCGGATTCTGTGATTTGCCTTTCGGCAAACCTCCTATCATTTATCTGGGACTGCGGTCACCCGCAGCCTCTAACGACCTACCCGTGCCGGTGCGGTGTGGGATACACACCAACAGGAGCGAGCAACCCCTTCCCGGCACCTATTTGGTCTTTCAGCCCATAAGGTTTACCCTGCCATTGCCGTCACCGGCAACGCGGTGGGCGCTTACTCCACCATTTCACCCTTACCCTGCCGGCGGCAGGGCGGTATCTTTTCTGTGGCACTGGCTGTCAGCTGCCCGTCACCAGGCAACTGCCTTCCTGTTAGGAAGTATGGCGCTCTTTGCTGTCCGGACTTTCCTCCCCACCGGAGTGAGGCGATAGGACGACTTATTCTTTCGTATTGGCAGCAGGGAACGACCCTGCTTTTTTCGGAAAGCAAGGACTTTCAGTCCCGGCAATTCTGTATCAGTAATTCAGGTTGCGGATATCCAGGTTAACCTCTCCCGTGGCATTCACTACGGTGTAAATATGGGTAGGGGTCAGGTATACTTTATCCGGGGTCGCTTCGTTCAGCTTCCCATGGAGAAAAATCCCATCGGATACCGGATGGTTGATCAGGGTTTGACGAATGGTTGTCGTGAGGGCATCCAGTTGTTCACCTACCGGAAACACCAGCGCTTCTTTCATCATCCGCGTAAACCGGGCATGCAGTAACCAGTTAGCAGCCTTGACCAACACATTACGGGTGTCGAGATCATATTCCACATCCCGAAGCGTTACTAATTTTGTGCCAGGATCATAGTGGGGAATTCCTTTCAGGTACAGATAGCCTCTGAGACTGCCGGTCAGACCGGCTTTGATCACAAGTTGTTCATCCTGGCCGAATAAATCGATACTATTGATTTGCAGGTTGTACTTTCCATTGGAAAAAGAGAAGTTTCGTCCCTTAAAATAAGCAGAAGCCATCACAGCGGCCTCTTCGTAGCTGATAGCGCTGATGAGTCCGATCTGAAAAGAATGAGGTAATTTGTCCACAATTTTCAGGGGCGGAAGTTTTACAGCTACCGAGCGAACCGGGGAATGGGACGATACGATGGTTTGGGTATAGCCCCGGATGCCTACCGAAATGGTCACATTATTTCCGTCGGCATACGGAAGTGTAGCCATTACCTGCTGCGGAGTGTTAAGGAGCCATGTCCGGTATTCTTCGGAGAGGTGAACCGGTTGGTGCGCCATTTCCCAGACGTTCCGGACAGACGAACGGATGTCGAAACTTTCAGCCACCTCTTTGTCGATGGCTTTTGTGATTTTGTGGGAGTTCCGGTTGAGATGACGGCTTACGATACTCTTGATGGGAATCGCAAAACCGGCAACACTGATCGACGGGTCGGTAAGCCAGTCGTAGCTATCGACCCGCGTATTGGTGATCAGCTGCCAGTCGGCGGAGAAAGTAACCTCGCTGATGAGCCGTACACGGAGGGAAAACGAGGTATCCTTGTACCCGGAAAGGGTCACTCCCAGTGGGCTGAATTTATAACCTGTACTCACCCAGACTTTCAGCGGGACTTCAAACAGAAAATGATTGTCACGGGCTTCCACACGAATGTCGTCGAGTTTCCAGACTTTTGCTTTCAGATTATCCTGCCCGTCGTCATCGTAGCTTTTATCCTCATAGAGGAGTCCGGTCAACTGCTTATTGAGTTGCTTTTCAAGCTCACTAACCGGTAGCCGGGCGGTGATGGTAAGCACAGAGGCATATTTTTCATTCGTGATATCCATATTGGAATAGCGATAACTGGCTTGCGGGGCCTGGATGGATGGGATGGTCTGGGACAAGAGCGGATGTCCGATACCAACAAGGCATAAGCACCCCAATAGTAATAGTTGCTGGAGCGGCGGCATTGCTTGTGCAATCGTTCAGAAAGTGGGACGGCTATTTAAGGTGAGCAAGCGTAGCGCCATACCCGAATTTTTCTTTTTGTGCATCTTTGTAAAAAGCAATATTGGGGTGCCGGCTCAATCGCTGATGAATTTCCTGTCGTAGTTTCCCCTGTCCTACGCCGTGTACAAATGTAATTTCATCCATGCCGCCCGCAATGGCATGCTCCAGATACCGTTCAAACGTATGGAGTTGCAGTTCCAGTATTTGAGCGCTGGATAATTGCTGAAAATCTCCTTGTAATTTTTCGATATGAAGGTCTATAACCGACGGGGTTTTCCCGGCCGGCAATGCAGGAGACACGGGTACAGGGCTTAACATTCCTTCCCGGAGCGCTTCCGGGGTAATCTTCAGCGGCGCTTCGCCTGCAGTTCCGGTAGTGTCGAGTTGATAGACATGCCCGCTCTGGTTGACAACGGGTGTGGTCTGCTGTTGTTTGTAAAAGGATTGAATCCTGCAGCGGAGCTGATGGCGGAAAACAGGTTCCCGGGGAATCCGATGTTCGGAAAAATAGAGAACTGCGGTTTCAAATACCGGCCATTGTTCGAAGTCTTTGAGGAACAGTGATGTAATGCGTTGCGATTTCCGTGCGTCAAGCACACCGGAAGCGAGGCTTTTTACCAGCCCTTCCCGGCTTCCGTGCATCGTGAAAAGGATGCGCCAATCGGTATTATTGATGAAATAGAGATGAAACTCCCGGTCGTTTTGCGGAATGAAGGCGAGGAACAGCCCGTTCTCGGCAAACGCGGAAGGAGGCCGTGTCGGGGTATTGATTGCGTCAGGGTTTTCCGGAGCGGGTCTTCGCATGCGCTCCGCCTCTACGGGTGAAATAAGAACGACCTCTCTGGCAAGTACCGGAATACTGAATCCGTCGCCGATATCGATTTCCAAGTAATTTCCCGATCTGAGCTTGGTGATGACTCCCTCCTCCGTTCCGTGAATAAGCCGGACCCTGTCTCCTATATTCATAATTAATTGATTAACCGTCGTTTCCTGATTGCTGTTCCACTACAGATTTCGCAGATTTACACAGATGATTCGTTGATGGGTATGGAATTCAACCAAACGTGTCCTCAGCTATCAGCTATCAGCTATCAGCTATCGGACGTCGGCTATCGGACGTCGGCTATCAGCTATCGGACGTCGGCTATCAGCTATCGGACGTCAGCTATCAGCTATC
>JBEBSD010000086.1:0-24332 GCA_040394475.1 Telluribacter humicola
TGTAATTGCGGGATGGGTTTGCAGGGTAACCGGGCCCAGCAATCCGGATGTCAGTGAGGGCGCTTCACCATGGTCTGTGTCACCATGGTCTGTGTCTTCACAGACCATCCCATCACCAGCCCGGAAGCGAATTATGAGGATCTTCACGATGACCCACTTACCTCTTCCCTGTAATTGCGGGATGGGTTTGCAGGGTAACCGGGCCCAGCAATCCGGATGTCAGTAAGGGCGCCTCCGACCATTTCAGTTCACGGGTGGCGCGTTCTTTTACGTTGGTATTGGTGTACGGCGCGGCACTGTTCAGATCGCCGATGATGCGATTGGCCCAGGTATTGATTACTTCAATCCGGAGGTGATTTTCTCCCGGTTTCAGATGCGCGGTCACGTCGTACCGGTAAGGAGGCGTCCAGGTGATGCCCAGCGGTTCGCCGTTCAACCAGGCATCCGCTACGCGCGCTACGCTGCCCAGGTCCAGGTAAATACGGTTCGTGCCTTCAGCCCCGGATGTATGGGTAAAGGTTTTTTCGTAGGTAGCGGTTCCCGAGTAATATTTAATTCCTTCTTCCAAGGATTCGGTCCAGGAAATCAGTTCCGGGAATGTCGCTGCTTTCGGCGCCCCCCATTCTTCGGTAAAAGCCACTTGCCACGGGCCCGCAAGGGTTTGACGAGCTGGGGAGAAGGTCCTGTTTTCCACACCTTCAGTGGTTTGAAGCCGGATTGAAGCGGTGTCCATTAGGAAGATATCCCCTCCTTCGTAGGCCAGTTTTGCAGTCCCGTTCAGATCTTCAAGAGCGGTATAGACTGCTTTTTGACCGGCTGGGTTGAAGACAATCAGGTAAGAACCGTAAGGGGCAAATGTGAGCGGGACCTCCGTTTGACCCGATTTTTGGTCAAATACCGGGATCTGGTGGGTGAAGCCGGTAACCGGGTCCCAAAGTTCGGGCGACTTGTTTTCCTGACGGAAACGACAGTTACGGGTAATCCATTCGTTACGGGTATTCCGGATGAAATAGAAATCCAGATTGCCTTTTTTATGATGGATGTAATCCAGTACAGCGTGGTCCGGCTTCATATAATCCAGCCGTTCCGATTGCTTGTCGGGGTAATCGAAATCCGGAACAATGTCGGCGGCTTTGAGCGCATTGGAAACGTTGGCAAGCCGGGTATCGGTAATGATAGCGCCTTGTTTCCTCAGGGCCTCAATTTTAGCAAGAACTACTTTGTTGTCGGCTTCAATGGCATCCAGGGCGAGCACTTTGAAGCGTGCACCGTAAGGCAGCGTAAGAAAGCCGTCTTTAACCGTGATATCCCGAAGAAGAATTTCAGTATTGATAATCTCGTAATCGTATCCCGAGCCAGCCGTAAAGCGGGTGTTTTTTGGAGTGACAAAATTAGGGGTCTTGTCACCGTAATAATAGAGGACGTCGGCAACGAAATCGGTTTCCTGCAAAATGTAGGAAATGCGGGCCAGGTAATCGTTAAAAGGTTTTACTTTAGGCCACCAGGTGGTTTTGTCGTTAAAATGGGTGCCGGCATAGTATACAATTCCGGGCGCGCCCATTCCGGGGGGATTGTGGGTGAATCCATGAATAACAGCCCGGTTCATCCCTTCACAAAAGGCCCGGTCGCCGATTGGCTTCATATCGCCGGGGCCTTCTCTCCAATTTTGAAAACTGGTGAACGCTTCTAATTCCGTGATTTTTTGTTCATAAATATGAGAGGCAGCAGCAATTTCCTTGACCAGCATCAACAGGTCGATACTGTCAGGAGAGTGGTCAAGGCGCGCGTGGTTGATCCAGAATTCCCCGCGGGGCGTATCCAATGCTCCCAGGGCCTTGATTGCTTCAACGGGTACATTGTGCAACGGAGGACCCGGACCTCCGGATTCGGAAATGAGTTTAAGTCCGTGGAGGTTGGCAATTTCGCTCCCTTTCCGGTAATGATTGTTGATCATCAGTTCGGAAATGGTGAGCCGGAGTCCGCGGTTGAACTCCTCGGCGGCGGCGGCGGTAAAAGCATTCGGATTAAAAAGAAGCGGCAGGAACTTATTGATTTCGTACCCATTGAGGCGTTTGAATTCAGCCTGCATGGTGGGAGTCCAGATTGTTGTCCGTGCCTCAAAACTGGCCAGATAAAGGTTCTTAAGCCCCGATTGCGATAAATCTTCGCCCAATTTACTTTTCAGACCCTTAATAAAATGCATGAAATGAGCTTCGGTTGCACTGGCATCGAAATGATCAATGATTGGGCCGTGCGAGTTGGGACTGGGGAGCAACAGGTTTTCACCGGTATTGGAGCACACATACCGGTGAATCTCCCAGTTCCCGGCAGGCGCCTGCCAATTCAACAAATCTTTTTCAACGTCAAAATAGGAGGTTACATCCACTATTTCAGTCGTATCGAGCGGGTCGGCTTTGACGGGAAGGGCGAGTACGGCTACTTCCTGGCTGAATACCGGACGACCGTTATCCTGGAATGCCATCAGGCGGGGCTTGCCGTTGGCATCCACGTTGCCGATTTTAGGGAAAGGAAGCGTGATGGCGCCGGACGAAGGACCGGAAACAGTGGTTTTGGAAACATACAGCGTTTTGGCTGCGTGCTCAGGCTTGACCCAGCTCCCGCCGGCATTCCAGCTGCTGGAAAGGTTCAATCCTACCTCCAGTCCAAGCTGGTTGGCTTCCCGGATGGCAAAAGCGATCTCATTCAGGGAAGAATCACTCATGAAGGCAGGACCCGCCGGAACAACGCCATCGGGACGGAAGCCGATTTCAAAAATGTCTACCCCGCCAAGACCCGCATCTTTTATGGCCTTCAGCTCTTCCTTAATGCGGGTCCGATCAGTATAACCGTTGAGCCACCACCAGTAGACTTTGGCCCTTGCGGTTCCGGTGGGATCGGCAAAGCCTTCACGGAAATCTTCCAGACTCGTCGGGGTCGTAGTTTGGACAGAATTACATGCTCCTATAACGGCCATTAATGCCAGGAACAAGAAGGGGGATAAATAGTCTTTTTTCATAGGTTTAGGAGATGTTGGAAGCCCCGGGAGAAATCCTTCCCGGGGCAGCATTCAGATTTACCAGGCAACCACAAGGCTTCCGGTTACATTTTCGACCAGAAAATACCGGCCCAGTGCATCATTCATTTCTTTAAAGGCATATTGACCCTTCTTCCAGGGGTAACCCGCGTTGACGTAGGCCTGAAAGGTTTCTTTGGTAATATGGTCGTCGGCATAGATCCTTACCGTGGCTTTGTTCAGACCCGATACTGCATACCGTTTGTGAATATCCTTCACCCCGGAATGCAATTCTTTGTAGGAAAGCATCCCGGCTTCCTGTTCCACAAAAATCCGGCATTCCCGGTTCCAGGAGGTGGGCAGGTAGTAGGAAGAATGGCCTTGTGCCAATACCGTTTCAAGGCCCAGCAGCAGCGGCGCTCCCTGAGGGAACTTAAGACGGTTTTTTATGGTACTGTTCGGATGATACCCGGAAAAAATAAACGCGTTGTTGGAGCGGGAAATGGTGAGGACCGGGCTTTTGACCGCGGGCGCCTGCTTGTCTACAAACACGTGTACCCCAAACTCCTGCAACACATAGCGAAGATAGGAGGGGCCGGTAAAATATTTCTCCGGATTGTCGGGCGTGAGCAGGCGGCCGCCGCTGAAATGACTCGAGTTAGTCCCCCGCAGGTATACGACTTTGCCCCCGTTCCAGTCGGGCTTGCTCACTGACCAGGCCACATCGCGAACCTGTTTTTTCTGTGCAACCTGAACCAGCGACCGGGTGGACGGTTGTTTTTTGTCCCCGATCACCGTGCGGATTCCCCCTCCGTTAAACAGCGACCGGTGCATCAGGGTGGTCGGATGAGGCTTTTCGAAGAGATCCGGGGTATAGGTTGACTGAATCGTAAACTCTCCCTCCAGCGAGTCGGTGTTTTCGAGGTTCAATAACGCGCGGAAATGGTCGCTTGAATGGTCAACCGGACCAAAAATGATAAGCTTGCCGCCGTTTTCCACAAAGCCGGTGAGCGCTTTCTCCAGGGAAGAATTGGCATCGGGGGCGATCGTCACCAGGATGGATTCTTTGAAAAACGCCGGTTGCTTCCGGATGACCGATTCGAAGGAACCGGTCGAAATAACGGTATTGAGGGGGAGTCCGTTGTTGATGGCCTGGCGTATGAACCAGTCCCCGTAGTAGACTTCGGCAAGGCGACCCGGATTGTTATAGGCCCAGTCGTGGTATTCATCGAAGGGATATACCCATACGAGCGGACCGGGAGCGGTCGGCGAATCGTACCGCGCTTTCAGAATGTGCGGCGTCACTTCGTCTGGAACCTGTGTGGGCATATTGCCGTAGGTATCGTCGATCGACAAGAAATTAAGATGGGTGGGAAGCCCCGTCCGGCCTTCTTTGTCGATACGGGACACGGCCATAGGGAGGTAAATATCATGTGGTTCCCGGCCGTAACGATCGAGCCAGGGACTGTTAAGCCACCAGGGATCGTGCGTATAATAGCGAAACAGGAAGCGGTTGTCCGGAAGCTCGGCCATGCGGGACATATAACCCACCATCTCCAGTCCGAAATCGCCGTCGAGCGCGGCCCAGGGGGAGTTCGGGGGCGGGAGCATATTGAATTGCCCGTTATAAATACCCCTCAGATCCACCGCGTCGCGGGCCAGGTCGGCGCCGACAGAAAGATTCGTTCCCCGGGTTTGTATAGGGAAATCAGGACATTCTTTTCGGAACAGCTTCCAGAAATTGAGCACTTTGCCGGTGTAGTCAGGCAGGAGATCTTGTTTGAATTCCTTCCCGTTAAAGGTAGAGCCTGTGGACGACCAGCCCTCGGCGCCGAATCCGAAACCATTGCTGAACCAGATGTAGTCAAATCCGAGGTCGTTCAGGAAATGCTGGCTCTGGCGGCCGAAGAAAGTCCCGAAAGGGGTCTGGTCCGGAATGCCGTCCGGGAAGCCCGCATATGCTTCCTTGTC
This sequence comes from Telluribacter humicola, assembly GCA_040394475.1. Taxonomy (GTDB): domain Bacteria; phylum Bacteroidota; class Bacteroidia; order Cytophagales; family Spirosomataceae; genus JBEBSD01. The sequence goes on from JBEBSD010000086.1 coordinate 4,985, forward strand.
CTCTTTGAGTACCGAATAGCAATCCACAAAGCTTTTGTGGCCCATCGCGCTGCCTCCCAGGATTTCCGGGTGTTTTTTGTATTTAAACTCAGACTTGGCGAATTCGGGTCCGGGATCAAAGGTCGCCCCTACCAGGATCGGCTTGCCGGTTACTTTCCGGCCCGCTTCCTTGAGTGCGCTGACAATAAATTCCAGGTCTCCGTAGGAAAAGGAAGGCGGATTTTCCAGGTATAAATAGGCCCTTTCATGAATGGACAACTCCTTGGGACCCGAGCCTACCGGGTGCTGCGTATTGGGGTTCCCCATGTACTTGGCCCATTCCAGCGGCTGACCGGACTGCCCTTTGTAATCGAGGATCTCGGAACCATCCCCCGTCCAGAGCATCACGGAAACAGTATCGGTATGCCGGAGCAGGGAATGCCATTGGGTGAACATTTCGGTGGCCACCGCCCGGATGTATTCCTTTTCGTTAAGTTTAAAAGGTTTCAGCGATGCCTCCAGGGTGATGTTATTAAAAGATTTCCCTTTTAAAGTGGCAAGCTGAGTTTGGGCGAATACGGAAAAGGGTGTAACAATAACGAGAAAACTTGTAAAATAACAGAATGACAGCAATTGCAATCGTTTCATATCAGGTCAGGTTCTGGATTAATATCCCGGATTTTGCAGTAATTGAGTGGTATTATTTATTTCGGCCTGCGGTATCGGATAACGGTACATCCTTTCATTGAACAGTCTCGTTTCTACCTGGAACGGTTCGTAGGTAAGTGTACTGTCAATCATCGCGATCCTCATACCTGTCACACCCTTTCCAAATACATCTTCCCCGAGTTTCCATCGCCGCACGTCATAAAACCGGTGTTCTTCAAAGGCGAGCTCCACCCTCCTTTCATTGCGGATGCGCTCGCGCATCTGCTCTCTGGTAAGACCTGCCGGAAGGTCAGGCATCCCGGCTCTGGTCCGTATCTGGTTAATGGCGTTGTAAACGGCCGCGTCGGGACCTGCGGCTTCGTTCTGCGCTTCGGCATAATTAAGCAAAATTTCGGCGTAACGGAAAACCACCCACGGGCGGCGGACCGTTGCATTGGATACCTGGTTCCAGCTGGCGGCTTCGCTCAGAAACTTACGCATGTAATAACCGGTTTTAGTAGCATTGATACTCTGGCCGATGCCGTCCTTCCCGCCAATATACGTCCTGACAGACGTATTCTTAAATATAGCGCCGTCAAAAATGATGGAAAGATTAAATCGCGGATCTCTGTTGCTATACGGGTTTTGAGGATCATATCCCGATGCAGGATCTGAAATGGGCAATCCGTTGTTCATCTCGTAAGCATCCACAAGCTCCTGGGTCGGGTTGGTACGTCCGGAGGCGCCATCGTAACTGATGGGTGCATTGTTCGTTTCAATGTCATTCCGCGCATTGGCGGCCGTTGCGAAAATAACCTCGGCATTATAAGCTGCAGCGCTGAAATTGAATATGTTGGAATAGTTTGCCAGCAAACTATGTGCCTGCGAATCGATCAGCTCTTTGGCTGCGGCGGCTGCCTGTTGCCAGAGAACGGGGTCTCCTGATGGATTATTCAGCGGACTGGCGGCATACAGGAGTGTCCTGGATTTAAGAGCCAGCGCGGCGGCTTTGGTGGCTCTTCCACGGTCACCGGCGCCGTACTGGGCCGGCGACAAGGGGAGTCGCGCAGACGCAGAATCACAATCCACCAGAATCTGATTGACAGTTTCGCTAAAGGTGTTTCGCGGCAGATCAAGGTTGTCACCGGTAGAAAAGACCTTGTTGGCGATGATCACGCCTCCGTATCTTTTCAGCAGTTCAAAATGGAAGAACGCTCGCAGGAAAAAGGCTTCTCCTTTCAACCGGGGAATATCCGTGGCGGGTGTAATATTTGCCCTGTCGGCATTGGCTAAAAATACGTTGACCTGCCGCAGACCATTGTAATTGAGACTATAGTTGTCGTCAAGTGTCCTTAGCGAACTCCAGGTGCCGTTGTTGAAAATGTTGACGGACGAATTGAGGTTGGAATTGACCGCTTCGTCTGACCCGGCGGCAAGCATGGCCCCGTCGTAGCGGTTGTACCCTTCCTGGAGAAAGGAATAGCCGCGGTTCAGCTGTCCTCGTGCAGCGTTGTTCAGATTCCAGTACTGCTCTTCCGTTACGGGGCCGTCGTAGTAATTGAATTCAAGAAATCTTGATTCCTTACAGGATACTGTTGCCAGCAACAGCAGTAGGGGGAGATATAAATTTGCGATTTTTTTCATGATACCTGAGAAATGATTTTCATTATTAGAACTTCAGATTTAGGCCGGCGGTCAATGTGCGTACATACGGATAGGAATTGTATCCCGCAAAGGGCATTTCAGGATCAACTTTCTCGGCTATTTTGCTGAAACTTAGCAGGTTGAATCCGTTTACATAGACACGAAGGCTTCTTATCCGGATTTTCTCCAGGACGGCAGCGGGCAGGGTGTAGCCAAGCTCGACCGATTTAAGCCGCAGGTAATCACCGGAGCGCAACCAGAAATCTGAATCTGCCGTATTGTTGCTCCGGTCAGACATGCCTAATCTGGGATAGGGAGCCATGGGGTTTTCTGCCGTCCAGGCCATAGGGCTAAACTGATTAATATAACCATTGTTATTGGATCCGGCCATGACGAGCGTCCGGACCTGGATGGTACGCCCGGTAACGCCCTGGGCAAGCAGTGAAAAATCCAGCGCCTTGTAACGCATCCCCAATTGGAATCCATAAAATGCATTGGGCGTATCGTTAAAATCTGTCATTACTCTGTCGTAGTTATCAATCGCTCCGTCATTGTTGACATCCTTGTACCGTATATCACCGGGTCTCAGCCTGCCGGCAAAACGCTGTACGGGACTATTATCGATTTCGTCCTGAGATTTAAAAATACCATCTGAAATCAGCATGAGTTTTCCGAAGCCGGTTACCGTGCCAATGTTGCTGTCTTTCTGCTGCTGGTATTCGGCAAGACCCGCCGCTTCATTAATCCGCAGGACTTGGTTTTTAGCATACGTATAGTTCCCGCTTACCAGTAGGGTAAGAGCGCCAAGGTTTTGCCTGAAGCTGATCTCGCCTTCAAAACCCCGCAACCGTGTTTCGCCGTCATTGACGCGATAGGTGGCAAGTCCTAAAATCGACGGATAAATAGGGTTTGTCAGAATGTTTCTCCTGTTTTCGTTGAAGTAATTTGCAGACAATGTCAGCTTATCCGTAAATAGCTGCGCGTCCAGTCCCAAATCTGTCTTGAGGGCCGTCTCCCATGTAATATCGGGATTGGGAAGTGTATTTTCCGAAGCCCCCGGCTGTGCAGAAAAACTGGTTCCGAAAGGATAACTCCCGTTGGTGGGATTATAAAGGTGCGCATACGGGAATTTGTTGGCTTCGCCGGTCGAATTATTGCCTGCTTTGCCATAGGAAGCCCGTAATTTAAGGTAACTCAGGATGGATGAGTTCTGTAAGAAGGGTTCTTCGGATAGGACCCACCCGGCTGCTACGGCCGGGAAGAAGCCAAACTGTTTTCCCGGCATATAGTTGTCGGCGCCGGTGTAGCTCGCAACAACGTCCGCATAATACTTGTTGTTAAAGCTGTAAAACATTCTTCCGGATACTCCCTGCCTCTTATCTTCCAGTCTTGTGGGGACAAACGTTACCGCCTGCTGATACCGTGTGTTGATTCTCAGGCGATGTTTGCCAAAGGACCGGTCAAAATCAAAACCAGCCCATAATTCGTTGGTCCGGATGTTGTCTGCAAATGTCGACGCCAGATAATTCAGCGGAGTTTCTGTCCCGAAGCGGGTTAATGTCCCGTCCGGACTTCTTTCGTACACTTCGTATTGCTGGCTCCGGCCGCTGATGTACCTGCCCTGGATATCAAAGGTATAAAAGAGATTGGCAGACAGTCCTTCAAGCCAGAAATCCAGTTTATGGTTGGCATTAAGCGTTCCCTGTAAAACTCTTGTAACTTCGCTCCGGTTTCCTTCTCCCCTCAGCTGCGCCAGCGGATTGCTCCGGAAGAGGTTACTGCCGCCGTAGGATCCGTCTTCATTCAGTAACGGAAATGCATTCGGAGGGGTGCTGAAGATGGTATTCATGAAAGCCGTACTGGTACTCCCCGGTTCGCGGCGATCTTCAATGCGTCCGCCCATATCCAGCTGTACGTTGAGAAGCGGGGTCACCTGCATATCCAGGTTTGTCCGGAGGTTGTAGCGCCGGTAACCAACATTGGTATTAAACAGGGGGTGATCGGTGTTGTCAAAAAGGCCGCCCTGACTGAAGTAGCTCAGATTGGTAAAATAACGTATGGCCTTTGATCCGCCGGAAGCCGTAAGTACGTGCCGGTGAATGAGCGCATTACTTTTGAAAAAATCCTTCACAAAATTATTGTTCGGATATTTATAGGGATCATTTCCGCTCCTGTATCCGTCGAGCGTTTCCTGAGAATACAGGGGAGAAAGACCGTCATTCTCAAGGGACCGGTTATAAAGTGACCCAAACGTATAGGAATCCAGTGGTTTTGCCAGCACCGTTGGCTGCTGGGTTCCCATCTGCATGTCATAAGTGAACCGGGTTTTATCTGCGGTCCCTCGTTTGGTGGTGATGAGCAATACACCGTTTGCTGCGCGATTTCCATACCAGGCAAGCGATGCCGCATCCTTTAAAACGGAAATGGCTTCTATTTCGCTGACATCCATGTCTGAAAAGTCCCTTGCAACGCCGTCGACTAATACCAAGGGTACATTGGCCCCGGCAAAAGATGTCCGGTTACGTATGACAATGGTGGTTTCATCCCTCCCGGGCAAGGTGCCTGTCTGCCATACATTGAGTCCGGGCAACTGCCCGGCAAATAAATTAGTGAGCGAACTGGAAGGAATCTGAGGGAGCACCGACGATTTAAGGGTAGAAACCGCGCCATTCACTTCCCGCCGTTTCAGGGTTTGAAACGGGATGTACACATCGTCTTCCATTCCGGCGAAAAGCTTGCTTATCGTCACAGAGATATTTAACCGGCTTGTTTCGTTCAGGACGGTATGATAGGAAGTGGTGTAGTTTTGTTTTTCAAAAATTAACACATCACCCTTTGTGGCGGAAATGCTGAACGTGCCGTCCTCTCCGGTGACCGCTGCTGCATCTTTTTCCTGCACGGTTACGTTCATCCCTGCTACCGGGCGGTTGTCAGTGTCCGTAACCACACCCGATAGCATGGCGGGCGGGGAATCCTGCGCCGCCGCATCTGCAAAGAGCGCAGAAAAGAGGATTAATAGTCCAAAAAATAGGTTCGATGATTTCATGATATACTGAGGTTAAATCTTAACTGTTACCAACCGGGATTTTGTTCAATGAACTTACTCTTCTGAACCTCATTTCTGGGGATTGGATATAAATGCATATGGTCTTCATACACGCGCTGGAATGAACCGGGAAGTTCGATTTTGCTGTAGGTGAAAGTCCCGTCGGAATTGCGTACTACGTTCATTCCATACATGGTTTGGGCGACAAGTTCTTTGCCCTTCTTCCAGCGCATGATGTCGTACCAGCGCTGGTCTTCAAAGGCAAGCTCTACAGCCCGTTCGTTGTGTATTCTTGCCCGCATCTCCTCTTTCGTGAGCCCGGCAGGAAGATCAGGCATTCCGGCCCTCTTCCTTAACTGGTTGATGGCATCATATACCGTACCGTCGGGTCCGGCCGCTTCGTTCTGTGCTTCTGCGTAATTCAACAGGATTTCTCCGTAACGGTAGAAGATAAAGTTAACAAGGGCAGTTTGCTGTCCGGGTGTTCTGTAGACTTCGGGCCAAAGCTTTCGGGCATAATACCGGGTAGCGGTGTAAGAAGAACTTGTCGAACTATAGTCAGCTCCTCCATCCCACATTTGAAGTCTCCGGTCTTGCCAGGGGGCGTCATTATACAGAATATTGGCATAAAACCTGGGATCCCGGTTTTTGTACGGATCGGCCGGATCATACCCCGACCGGGGGTCGGTGATGGGGAAACCCGTTGCCGTTTCATACAGATCCACATGATTCTGGGTGGGATTGAAGGTGCCGATCCTTCCGCCGGAGCCGGGCGACATCACGGACTGGATCGCCCAGTTGAAAGAACGCGGCCCTCTTACCTTGATCAGAATATACTCATCGGTGGTGCCGTTTCCTGACGGACTTATCAGCTCATCATACTTAGGATGAAGCACGTATTTGTTCATGTTAATGACCTCTTTGGCAGCATCTGCCGCAGCTGCCCATTTTGCCGCATTTCCGTCCGGATTATGAAGGGGACTTGCGGCATACAGTAAGGTTCTGGATTTCAGCGCTCTGGCAGCGCCGATCGTAGGTCTTCCGTAATTGGCAGCGTTCTGCTCTTCGGGAAGGAGTGCAATGGCCTGGGCAAGATCTGCTAGAATGAAGTCAACGCATTCTTCATAGCTGTTGCGGGGGAAGTCTATGTCATCGTTGGGGCCGTACGCCTTGTCGATCAGCACCACACCGCCAAACCTTTTGATCAGGTCAAAATACATAAATGCCCGCAGGTAGTACATTTCCCCTTTGATGAACCGGGGGTTTTGCTCCGGCCTCCATGCGACTTCGTCTATTTTTGAGAGCATTTTATTGACAATCCTTATTCCGGCATAGCAGCGATCATAAATTGCCGAAATATCATTGGCCGCAATAGCTGTAAATGCCGAATGATCGTGATATAAACCCTTACTCAGGTTATAAATCATGGTATTCGTTACATCGATACCTACCGCTTCATCGGATGCCTGAGCAGTCCCGAAAGAGTCATTAAACCTGAGGTAGTCGTCCGTTATGTAGCTGTAGGCATTGTCGCCGTATTGGGTAGCCATAACAGGATTGGCGAAAATCATATCTTCGTCGAGGGCAACATCCGGCGCCACGTTCAGAAATTTATCGTTACAGCCCCCCATTACGATAAGAAGACCGATTATTGCAGAGATTTTATCTAGTTTCATGATGATTGTACTATTAGAAGTCAATATTAATCCCTAAGTTGAAAACCCTTGAAGTAGGATAAACATTATAGGCTCCCTGTGGGGCCCGACGTTGAAAATTCTCCGGATCCATGTATAATACCTTGGTCCATGTATAAAGATTTTGTCCTGAAAGAAGGACGCGAAGTCCGTTTACACCGATTTTTTTTGTGATAGCTGAAGGGAGCTGATACGCGAGCTGAGCGTTTCGGATTTTGAGATAGGTGCCGTCGGTAAGCAGGAAATCATTGGTCGAATAGCTCATGAAATTTCCGCCGACCGCTGGTTGAAGCGATGGCCAGGTAGCGTTTTGAGAATTCTCGGGTGTCCAGCGGCCAAGCATATTCTCGTACATCTGGTTGCTGCTCAGGTTACGCTGGTCAAACTGGATGGTGGAGCTGACATTCGTGACGCCCTGAAACATGACCGACAGTGAAAGGCCCTTCCAGCTGATGTTGGGTTCGATGCTGTACGAGTATTCCGGAACGTTGGAATAACCGATCGGGGTAATGTCATCGGTAGAAATCACTCCGTCGTTATTAATATCCTTAAATTTCAGGTCGCCGGGGATAGGCTTTCCAAGCAGGTTTGGAATATAGCTGTTGATATCATTCTCGGATTCATAAAAGCCATCTGTTTTGTATCCTCTGATCTGATCGATCCTGTAACCTGCCGCTTTCTGATAATCGGGGCGGCCGGCCGGTTCATCCAGCGTAATTACTTTGTTCCTGGCAAAGCTCATCTGTGTGCCGATACCATAACCCAGATCTCCTTGTCTTTTCTGATAGCGCAGCTCGATTTCGAAACCCCGGTTGAGAACTTCTCCGAAATTCACACTCGGATAGGCTTCTCCATAAGTAGTGAGGCCGGATTGCCGGTTGAGGAGAATATCGGTACGCTTCTCATCAAAAAGGTCGACGTTCAGGGAGACAACATCGTGAAAGAAGCTGCTTTCGAAACCAATGTTTCTTTTGGTCGAGGTTTCCCATGTAATAAAGCGGTTGCCTATCCGGGAATGGATAAGTGCAGGATAAACGCTCATCGAAGTGGGATAGCCAAACTGAACCGCTTTATCGGGTTTGGCTGTTAGCGGTAAATTAGAGCCGCCGTTATATACTGCGGTTGTTCTGCTGTATTCATCCAGATAGAGGAACCGGTTGCCGCCTATCCGGTCAAAGCCTATTTTGCCGTAGGAACCTCTTACCTTCAGGTAACTGATCCAATTGGTACTTTGCATGAAATTTTCATTGCTGATGGTCCATCCTGCCGAAACGGCCGGGAAAAAACCATAGCGTTTCCCGGACGCGAAGTTTTCGGATCCGTTATAAGCGCCATTGAATTCCGCGAAATACTTGTCATCAAAAGCGTATGCAATACGCGCCACAAGACCCTGCGATGCAAATGCGGGCTGGGCGCCTGCTACCCGGCGGGCCTGCCGCTGGTATAAGGCCAGACCGGTAAGGGAATGTTTGTCAAAGGTCCGGTTGTAATTCAGACTGCTTTGCAGATTGTAGCTGAGCGAGCCGTCGTAGGAAGTGCCAATAGGCCCCAAAGGAGTGTCGGCATCACTGAATGAGCTGTTTCCTTTAATAATCTCATCGGTCTGCTTGTTGATATAGTACGAGGTAAAGGAGCCTTGCTGTCGTCTGTTCGCGATAAAATAAGCATCGTAGGCGTACTGGGTGCGGAATGACAAGCCTTTTACTACCCTGTCGAGGTTGTAGTTGAGCGCCAGCGTGCTTTCTATAGCATTGTTTTGTTGGATATAATACCCTCTTCTGGTGATCCAGCCTAATGGATTGGTCAGGTTGACACCTGCGTTGGGGTTTTCCATAAGGCGACCGTCAGGAAGGGTCGGCACATAGGCGTAGGCCGGTATCCCATTGACGCGTGAAAGCAGGTATTCAATTTCCGCATTCGCGTAGAACGGGTCTCCGGCAGGAGCATACCGCTCTTCCAGCCGTCCGCCCAGCTTAACCGAAACGGTAAGGTCACGACTTAAATTCAAATCAATATTGGAGCGGAAGTTGTACCGGTTGTATTTGGGAGTAGAGCTGTATCCATAGGGGTTGTCAAACTTTTTCAGAATTCCGTCTTCGAACAGATAACCGACAGAGACAAAATACTTCGCGATTTTCGTCCCTCCGGAAACATTCACGTTGTGCTGTGTCTGCGGATAGAGTTCTCTGGTAAGGTAGTCGAACCAGTTGAAGTCCGGATATTTATAGGGATCTGACCCATCTTTGAACTTTTGTAATTCTTCTTCTGTGAACGCGAGCGCTTTGCCGATGTTAGCATTAGCTTCGTTGAGGAGGCTCGCGGCGGTAAAGGCGTTGAGGGTTTTAGGAAGCGCCGTATAGGTTTGCATGGCGACATTCCCCGAATAGCTGATGCGGGGCTTTCCTTCCTTTCCCGTTTTGGTGGTAATCAGGATAACGCCATTTCCCCCTTTAATTCCGAACAAGGCAGTTGCCGAAGCATCTTTCAGTACGGAAATGGTTTCAATTTCATTTGGATCAATGTCGCCGAAGGTTTGCCTTTCCGCGCCATCCACGATAATAAGCGGATTGGAATCACCGGTAGTCGCCCTTCCGCGAATGAAAATGTCGGCCTGGTTATCGCCCGGCTTTCCGCTTCTCTGGACAACAAATACCCCCGGCATACGGCCCGTTAAACTATTGGTTGCATTGCTGGTGGGAGCCTTGATGATGTCATCTGCTTTAATGGAAGCAACCGATCCCGTGAGCGTTGATTTTCGCTGGGTTCCGTACCCCACTACCACTACATCCTGCAATTGCTGCTCGTCAGGATCCAGTGAAACCGTCAGGTTCGAAGCGTTTCCGACAAGGATTTCTTTCGCGGTGTACCCAATAAAACTAATGACGAGCCGGGCATTTGCGCTGACCTCAATTCTGAAATTACCGTCTTTATCGGAAGTCGTACCGTTGATGGTACCTTTTTCCGCAATCGTTGCCCCGATTAAGGGAGCGTTTTCGTCAGTAGATAAAACTTTTCCGGTCACAATGACTTTGCCGCTCTGGGCAAAACCGGGGGAAGGGGGCAGCAGCAGCCATAGTGCAGCCAGGAGACATGCCACCCATCGCATGTTTGGAATGGTTTTCATAAGAGACAGGTTAGTAATAAATTATCGTTTTTTTGTAGAAAATAACGGTACATAACCGGTAATCAGCGGGTTTCCACGATGACCGATTCCAGGTTGAGATATTCAGCGATTTTCTGAATGCTTTTCGCATGATGTCCGACGCCGAGCGCAAAATGATGCGTAGGGCCTTCTTTCATCCACCGGTGTAAAAACGTACGCACATCCGGCTTGAAGAAGCCGCGGGTATTTGTGTTGCCCGTAGGGGGGATTGGTCCCTCTACCGATTGGCCTTCGGCAATAATGAATTTGAATTTTCCATCGTAGGTGGAGTTAATGCTCAGCATGGTGATGGGGCCTTCCTTGATTTTAAACTCCACTCCGGCGCCAAAGCCGGGCTTTCCGTGGTATTTGATGAGGCTGCGGAGAACGGGGCGGCCTTCGGCAATGGCGACATTGTGCGGACCGTCATGCCCGACGAGTACAAAATCTTCGATAAAATCGACCGGGTGAAATTCGGCAAAACTACCGCCGATTCCCAGGCGTTCCATAATGAGCATTGCAAAAAGGGTTTTCAGATCCGATTCCCCGCACATAGGGAAGCCGGCGCCGGTGAGCAGCGAGTTGCCGACGATCAGGTTGGACATAACGGTCCGGGTATCACTTTGGTCGGGGCCTTCGTAATAATAGGCCAGCCCGTCCAGTTTTTTTTCTGCAATAAATTTTTCCAGGGCCACGGTCACCTTGGCTGAGACCTCCAGATCAGTATCCCTGAGCTTTTCAGAAATAGGGTCGGAAACCGGATCAGGCGTGTCGAAAAAATCCAGGATACGGGCTTTCATCGGAAGGGTTTCTTCCGGGGCAACCTGTTGATAGTGGCTGACGATTTCATGGGCTTCACATTGTACGATATGTGCTCCGAAGTGGGCGGTGAACATGGTGGAATCTGAATGCATGTCCAGCATAGCCTCGATCGGGTGGCCGATATGGCCGATCCGGGAAGTCCGCAGGTCGTGCAGTGCGGCAGCGATCAGGCAGTATTCCCTGATTTCCTGATCCGCCTGCGGGTCGTCGTAAAGCGTCCCGATGATCATATCCGGTACTTTTTTTCCCATTCGAACGGCTACACCCGCAAATTCGGGAAGGGAGCAGATGTCATCGTTGTAAAGCTGCATGTAGGTAGACGCCCGGGTATAGTCCATCGCCTGGTCGGGTTGGAGGGCTACCAGGACGATAGGGACATTTAAGTTCCGGATGATGGCCCCGAATGTATTGGAAGTGGCATAAGTCAGCATGTCACAAAAAATCAGGTCCAGGTTGCCCGCATTCAGCTTGGGTACGAGGTCGTACGCTTTGAAAACATCATCGATCAACCCATAATCGATTACGGTTGCGGGAGCGCTGGCCTTGATTTTATCAATGAGAACCGTTTGTTTGAGGAGGAGTTGATCAAGTAACCCCTCAAACTGGTCCCAGTATTTATAATATCCTACTCCGAAAACACCTATGCGCGGAATGGTAGGCTTTCGTTTCTGGAAGAATTCGGTTTGGGATGCAGGCTTTACAGTTGCGGTATTGGTCGTCATAAAGGTTTGTATTTTATTTTTAAATTCTTAGAGCGTTAAGTATGGGTCGCCAGTTAGTTCCCTTCCCGGGCCGGGGAATAGGGCATGGTTATCGTGAAACAGGTGTCGTTTGCGGCGCGAAAACGGTTTTTAGGTTTGGAATAAAAACCAGGAAGCAGATAAAGGCGACCGGATAAAGAATGCCCGATGCCACCCACATCGGGGTATACGAGTAATGCTGTACAATCTGCCCGATCATAGGGTTCAGGACCAGGCTCGAAATGGCGCCGGCGGTACCGGAAAGTCCGACCACCGTAGAAGTGGCTTTATCGCCGAATACATCGGAAATGGCCGTTATATAATTGGTGATCCACAGACCGTGCGCAAACATGTACAAGCTCATAAAGCCGACGGCGAGTTCGACCGAGGAAACCCAGTTGGTAAAGGGGATGAGCAGGGTCAGCGCCGCAGCGATTCCCATCACCGTCTTTCGTGCCTTGTTAATGCTGAAATGACGCACGGTAAGCTTGTCAGAAAACCAGCCTCCCAGGATATTGGAAACTCCTAATGCCAGGAAGGGGATCCAGAACAGGGAACCTATTTTTTCGTAGGAGACACCCCTGACATCACTCAGGTATTTGGGTATCCAGAACATCATGAAGTACATGACCGGATCGAGCAGAAAGCGGATCAGGATAAATATCCAGGTTTGCCGGATCTTGAGGAGGCTCCGGATCGAAATTCCTTTCGAAGGAGCGGGGGCGACCGTCGGCAGCGGTTCGGTTTGGCTTTTCCAGGGGATGCATAACCATACCAGTACCCAGACAATGCCGATAATTCCGGGAATTACAAATCCGCCCCGCCAGCCGTAATGGGCGGAAATCCAGATAGTGAGGGGCGGGGCAATGACGGCGCCGATCGCAGACCCGCCGATGGCGATCCCGTTGGCAAGTCCGCGTTCCTTTTTGTCGAACCAGGTATAAACGGTTTTGGCCGCACCGGGAAAGGCGCCTCCTTCTCCGACTCCCAACAGAAAGCGGTAGGCAATCAGCTGGGGCAGATTGGTCATAAACCCATGCATGGTGTTGGCAATTGACCAGACACCGACCGACAAGGCAAGTCCCTTTTTACCACCGACCCGATCGATTAACCACCCGCCTAATGTAAACATGATCGCATAACTGATCAGAAAACTGGTATTGACCCAGCCATAGGCGACATCGCTGATATGAAACTCTTCCTGAATTTTAAGGATCGCAATAGAAAGTACCTGCCGGTCGAGAAAACTCAGGCCTGTGGCAATGAAAACCAGGACAACAACAAACCAGCGAAGCGGGGAATTTCTCATGTTACTTTCTTAACGCACTAACTTGTAGCAAAGGTAGACGTAAAATAAGTAGCTGTCAATAGTTTAGTATTATTTTTTTAAAATGTTGAATTAATATGGAGCGGGACAGTGTTTAAACGGTTTCCTAACGCACTAAGAATCCCGGCGGGCGATGCCTGCTGCAGGAGAAAGCGCCCTGTTCCTGTGGCTGTAACGCCTTACGATGCAGGATGTTCAAAGGGTAATTGTGTGCCCGGAAATTCGTTGGCACCACGGTGTAAACAGCCCGTCAGCATCCCCGGCGGTTGTCCAAAATGCCGGCCGGCTGGAGTTTTTACGGCTCCCTGAAAGGCTCATAGGAGTCAGGAGGTCAGCCGCAAAGCATCAAAACGGGCGGATGGCTTTTACAAAGCGATTCCGGAAGTAGTTCGAAAACAAGTTGTCCTCTATAACGCCGCGGGAGGAGGAGGCATGGATAAACACGATATCCCGTTCGCCTTTCACTTCTGTAACAATACCGGAATGCGAGACATAGCCTTCCTTGCCGCCTTCCGGGACAAAAAACAACCAATCGCCCGGACGGATATCCTGGATGCGTGCGACTTCTTTACCGAATTCGGACTGCTGCCATGAAATACGGGGCACTTTGACACCCATTTCCGAATACACCCTGCAGATAAGCCCCGAACAGTCAATACCGTTTTTGTCATTTCCTCCCGAACGGTAGGGCGTCCCGGTAAAGGTCCGGGCGATCTGAACGACTTCCGGAGCATTTTCGTCATACGATCCTTTCGGACGGGAGGCTAGCGGTTTCGTTGCAGAAGGTTTCGATGCAGCAGTAGCGGGTCTGGATTGAGAACGTGTTGTGGCTGCCGGTTTTTTGGGAGGGGGCGTACGGTTGGCGCTCCCCGGGCCGCGGTAATCGGGAGAAGAGCGGGGAGTAGTTTTGAATACTTCGCAGGACGACAGACTTATTATCAATAGTGAGCAAAAAAGGGAATATAGCAATCTTCTCATGGAACCCGGTTGTTCGTGTTTTCGGAGTTTGGCACTGGGGGGAGTCTTCAGCCGTCGGCTTTCAGCTTTCAGCAATCGGTAATCAGCAATCAGCCTTCAGTAATCAGCTTTCAGCCATCCGATCTCCGATCTCCGACAGCCGACAGCCGACATCTGATCTCTGACATCTGATCTCCGACATCCGACATCTGATCTCCGACATCCGATAGCCGACATCCGATAGCTGATAGCTGATCTCTGATCTCCGATAGCTGACATCCGATAGCTGATCTCCGACATCCGACATCCGCCCAGCCGTTAATTAAACGACTTTGGGCTGAAATATTGTGAATTTACAGGGTAAAATCAAATTCCTGTTTCGATATGACGTTACATTCCTTAGTTTTGCGCCAAAATAGAAACTACGTAATTCTTTGAAAATCATTTGTGTGGGTCGCAATTATGCCGACCATATAGCAGAATTAAAAAATGAACGTCCTGAGGCACCGGTTATCTTCCTGAAACCGGAGACGGCCCTGCTGCGCCCCGGCGAGGATTTTTACCTGCCCGATTTTTCCGCCGATGTGCAGTATGAAGTGGAAGTGGTGGTAAAAATAGCCAGAATGGGTAAATACATCAGCCAGGAGTTCGCGCATAAATATTATGAGGAAATAGGACTCGGGATTGATTTTACGGCCCGGGATCTGCAAAGCCGCCTCAAAGCAAAAGGACTCCCCTGGGAGCTTGCGAAAGGCTTTAACGGATCGGCGCCGGTGTCAGCCTTCGTGCATAAATCCGAAGTAGGGGATTTGCAGCAGCTGGAATTCGGGCTGGAAGTAAATGGCGCCGTACGCCAGCAGGGCAACACATCCATGATGTTGTATACGATTGATTATCTCATAGCGTTTGTCTCCCGGTATTTTACGCTCAAGACAGGTGACCTGCTTTTTACGGGGACCCCGAAAGGAGTAGGGGCCGTACAGGCCGGGGACCGGTTAACAGGACAGCTGGCCGGCCGGACAATGTTAGAGTTGAATATACGTTAAATAGACGGAAGTTTTGATGCCCGGGATAACGGGACTTAGTGAATGACAAGAAAGTTTAAGGCAGTGCTGCTTTTGAAGATACTGGTAGGGGTTCAGGCAGCGTTTGCCCAGCCTCAGGATACACTTCGCAATTATTTTAAGTTTCCCGTTTACCCGGGTAAGCCCAACACGCTGTCGGGTGTTTTAGGGGACTTGCGTTCGAATCATTTTCATGGAGGAATCGATATCCGGACCGCGCAACGGGAAGGACTGCCGGTTACTGCGGCAGCTGACGGATACGTTTCGCGCATAGCCGTCCAGCGGGGAGGGTACGGCAAGGTGATCTACATCCGGCACCCCAACAGCCTGGTAACCGTATACGGGCATTTGCAGCGGTTTGGCGACAAACTTGCCCGTTACGTCCGGGACGAACAATATAAAAACCAAACCTTCGAGATAGACCTGACTCCGGAACCCGGGCAATTTCCCGTGAAAAAGGGTGAATTGATAGCCCTGTCCGGCAATACAGGGAGCTCTCAGGGGCCACACCTGCATTTTGAAATCAGGGATTCACATCAGAATCACCTGAACCCGCTGGCGTTTGATTTTCCGGAAATCAGGGATCAGACGCCGCCCCGCTTTGTGAGTATAGCGCTGGTGCCTATGGACCTCAATGCCCGTATCGAGGGGACTTTTGACCGGAAGGTATACAAATCGTTTGTAAAAAAGGGGGTGAAGGGACTGGCGTTAAGAGATACCATACGTGCTGCCGGGGTTATTGGCCTCGAACTGGAAGCCTTTGACCGGATGGATGGTACCGGATTTAACTATGGGGTGTCCTGTATTGAAGTCCGGCTTGACGGGAAGGAAATATTTGCCTACAACATGAAGCAATTGCCCGCAACCATCGCAAGGGACTATAACTACCTGGTCAATTATGAAGCCCGCCAGCGGGAAGGCGCCCGTTATTACAAATGTTATAACCCAAAGGGAAATCAGCAGCAATTTTCGATCACTGATGAATACCGCGGGAAATTAATAATCCGAGATACCTTGCTGCATCAGGTCAGCATCCGGATTTTCGATACGTATGAAAATGTACAGGAGCTGCAGTTTGTCATGAAAGGGGAAGCGCCGCTGCAACCGGTCGCCGGCCTTGCCGAAACCGGGCCGTCCGCCCTGCACGTGCGGGCACAGCAGCACCTGCTGAAAGTAACCGCACCGAACTATCACTCCGCGCAGCCTCAGGCAGTGTTTTACAGGAAAGGGCAACCGTTTATCCGGCCCCTGAGCTACTACCGGCAGCAGGATGGTGTTTTCCTGTGGGACCAGCGGGACGGGATCCCGGATTCGGTGAGGGTTGGTAACCTTTTGTTGCCATTGCACATCAAAGCAGCCGTGGCAGCCGGGCAGGAAACCGAATTTATGGAAGCAGACATCAGGGTGAAATTCAGCCCGGTAAGTTTGTTCGATACCCTTTACCTGGAAGTGCGGCGTCGGGGAGATACGTTGCAGGTACAGGACCGCTTTCAGCCGTTGAAGGGAGGCGTGGACGTAGTCTACCGGCCCGTCAGTACGCCTGTTATTCAGGGGAAAACCCATATCTATCGTCTGATTAATAATCACCGGAGCTTCGTAGGAGGCTATTGGGACGAAGGACGCTTCCGGTTTACGACCCGGGAACTGGGCGAATTTTACCCGCTTACCGATACCATTCCTCCGAAAGTCAGATTGGCAGAGCATAGCCCCAACCGGATCCGGGCCTATATTTCAGATGAGTTATCGGGAATACAGCATTTTCGGGCCTGGGTAAACGGAGAGTGGGTATTGATGAACTATGAGTATAAACAACATTATTTGTGGTCGGAAAAGCGGGCGGAAGCGGTACCCTTCGAAGGAGATGTAATCCTGGAAGTGACCGACCGTGCAGGCAATACCACCACCGTGCAGGCGCCTGTCAAAGCACCCGCCCGGAAGAAGTAAAAGATTTCGACAATTTTAATTGTCATGTATACATTTATTGTTATTATTGCCGTGCTCCTGCGAAGGGGCCTGTAACGTGTTCGGAAGTATGTTAACGATTGGAGATAAAGCGCCTGATTTTAAAGAAAAAAACGAAAAAGGGGTGCTGGTCAGCCTGGACGATTTTGCCGGGAAGAAGCTGGTGCTGTATTTTTATCCCAAAGATGCCACGCCTACCTGTACAACGGAGGCTTGCAATCTGCGGGACAATTACGAACGGCTGCTGGCTGCAGGTTATGAGGTGCTGGGCGTCAGTACAGATACTGAAAAATCACATCAGCGGTTTATTGCGAGGCAACAGCTTCCTTTCTCCCTCTTGGCGGATACTGAGCAGCGGATGGCTAAGGCCTACGGGGTATGGGGTGAAAAGAAGTTGTTCGGGAAGGATTATCTGGGAATCCTGCGGACTACTTTTGTAATCGATGAAAAAGGGTTCATCGAAGAAGTGATTACCAAGGTGAAAAGCGCCGCCCACGCCGATCAGATTTTAAAGGTGTCTGCCGACTGAGTTTGGCAGTAGAAGTGAGGGAAACTACACTTCTTTAGAGAATGTATTTGCGATAATTAATAGTTATATAATGGAAATCAATCAGTTAAAAGAAGTAGCTTCTCAGGTCCGGAGAGACATAGTCCGGATGGTGCATGGATGCCAGTCAGGGCACCCAGGTGGTTCACTAGGTTGTACCGACTTGCTGGTAGCATTGTATTTTGATAAAATGAAGCTTCGGGAAAGCGGAGGAAAACCGGTGTTCGATATGGACGGTACGGGGGAGGATTTGTTCTTTCTGTCCAACGGGCATATTTCTCCGGTCTGGTACAGCGTGCTGGCGCACCGGGGGTACTTTCCGCAGGCGGAACTTGCGACATTCAGAAAGCTCGATTCCCGTTTACAAGGGCATCCGACCACCCATGAAGGGTTGCCAGGGGTACGGATTGCTTCCGGATCGCTGGGGCAGGGACTGTCGGTTGCGATAGGAGCGGCGCTGTCTAAAAAGTTGAACCAAGATGACCATTTGGTGTATGTGCTGATGGGGGATGGCGAACAGCAGGAGGGACAGGTTTGGGAGGCAGCGGCTTTTGCTCCCCATAATCAGGTCGATAACCTGATTGCTTTCCTGGATTTCAACGGACAGCAGATTGACGGCCCGACATTGAAAGTACTCAACAACCGGGACCTCGGAGAGAAATACCGTGCATTCGGATGGGAGGTAATTGACCTGAAAGAAGGCAACCACCTGGAGTCGGTGCTCGCAGGTATTGATGCGGCAAAGGCAGCGGCGCACCAGGGCAAACCGGTGATGGTAATTGTGCATACAGAAATGGGCTACGGCGTGGATTATATGATGGGTACCCACAAATGGCACGGCGCGGCACCGAATGATGAACAGCTGGCGAAAGCGTTGGAGCAATTGCCGGAAACGCTGGGTGATTATTGAGTAGCTATCGGCTATCGGCTATCAGCTATCAGCTATCGGCTATCAGCAATCGGAAATCAGCTATCGGAAATCAGAGCTCCGCTGACGGCTGAAAGCTACTACCTATCACCTAACAGCTAAAACCTTATAATATATACCAATGAAAAAATATACATTTACCGAAAAGAAAGATACGCGTTCAGGATTTGGCGCCGGAATGCAGTTGCTGGGACAACGTAACCCGGATGTAGTAGCACTTTGTGCCGACCTGGTGGCTTCGCTGAAGCTGGATGCTTTTATCAAAGAGAACCCCGAACGGTTTATTCAGACCGGTATCGCGGAAGCCAATATGATCGGACTGGCTGCAGGCCTGACGATCGGCGGGAAAATTCCTTTTACCTCCACCTTTGCCAATTTTGCTACCGGGCGGGTCTATGATCAGATCCGGCAAAGTGTTGCTTATTCCAACAAAAATGTAAAAATATGCGCCTCACACGCCGGGCTGACGCTGGGAGAGGATGGGGCTACGCATCAGATCCTGGAAGACCTGGGGCTGATGAAAATGCTTCCGGGGATGACGGTTATCAACCCTTGTGATTATAATCAGACCAAAGCTGCCACCCTGGCGATTGCCGACCACGAAGGACCCGTGTACCTGCGTTTCGGAAGACCTGTAGTGCCGGTGTTTACCGATCCGGACCAGCCGTTCGAGATTGGGAAAGCCTGGATGGTCAATGAAGGGAAGGATGTCAGTATTTTTGCCACCGGGCACCTGGTGTGGGAAGCGATCCAGGCAGGAGAGTTGCTCGAAGCGGAAGGAATCGATGCGGAAATTATCAATATTCATACCATCAAGCCGCTCGACGAAGAGGCTATCCTGAAATCGG
>JBEBSD010000087.1:0-23650 GCA_040394475.1 Telluribacter humicola
GGGGAATGGGCGCGCTGCAGGACGAGTGCCCGGTACTATCCGGTGGGTGAGCACGGTCGAACCCAGGGAATGGGCAACTGGCAACGGGGAATGGGCGCGCTATAGGGCGAGTGCTCAGTAGTACCCGATGGGTGAGCAGAGTCGAACCCCGCAGTCGAACCCCGAACCCCGAACCCAGGACCCTGGCACTACTACGGGATTTCGACTTCGCTCAATCACCGGTCCCCTCCCTTCCCGTACAATTCCGGATTTTCGGGTGCGGCGAGCTTTACATCTGCGTATTGGGCGGCCTGGTAGTTTTGGTTAGGTGAAACGACTCGCTGCGTTCTCATTTCTCCACCGTTATTATAAATCCGCATGGTCGGGATAGCGTTTTTATGAAGTTTGATGGCGTGGGATTCCCGCGGATTGGTTAAATCCAGAAAATAATTCCGGGTAATTTCCATATTGGCCCCGCCCTCATCTACATAAATACCGGAATTGATACTGTAGCCGCCTCCTATCGTATGCACCCAATTGTCACGGATAGCGGTACCCGGCTGATTGCCTACCAGGTAGATACCGGCGCCATCGGAAAGGTACTTCATCCCGTTTCTTACCTCGTTCCAGGCAATAGTATTGCTATGACAATTCGTTTCTACCAAATCGGCAGCATCGCCCCAGTACCATCCGACGCTGATCCCCGAGTAAGGAAAATCTTCCAGCAGGTTATGATCGATCTGGTTGTTATGGGAATAGCCCACCCATATTCCGACACTGCCTTTGTCGGTGGTACCGAAGTTTTTGAAATGATTGTACCGGACCAGGTTGTGGTGCGATACTTCCCTGGCATCCGTAAAATCCTTATGCAGCGGGTGCCCCTCCCCTGAATAAGCGGGCCGGTAACCGATCTGCACGACATTGCTTCCGACATCTTCGAAATGATTCCCGACCAGCTGATTCTGGGAACACCCGTTTCCCAGGGCAATCGCTCCTTCCCCCAGCAACTGGAACGTACAGGCGAGAACCTGGCTGTTCCGGACCCATTCCCATACGAACGCCGCACCGGGAGCATATACCGGCTTATCCCTGGTAGTTCCCCAAAAACCAGCCTGAATTCCTTTCCGTTCCACCGCCCCCATTTCCCACTCCGTACCTGTGAGCGTAATCCCCTTCAGCGAAATATTCTCCAGAGGTTGCTCCCGGGTGCCGGTCAACCGGATCAGCTCATGCAGGACCGGATATTCAATGTGCATGCTGTTCGGATTGTTTTCCGTGAAGAGAAACAACTCTTGCGTCAGGGGATCCAGGAACCATTCGTTTTCCGTGTCTACAAACAGCAGGGAATTCTCAAAGTGCCCGCGATCGTGCCGGTTGATTTTAGTAGCGCTGCACTCGGGCCCGGGATACTGATTGGTAAAGACAGCGCTGTTCTGCACGTCAAATCGTTGAACAGACTGCCGGATATAATGCCAGAACCCGGTAATATGCAGTTCAGCTGTTGTAAGCTGCCCGAAGGCTTCCGGAATACTTTCGGAAAAAACCAGCCGGTTGGCTTCCAGCTGAATCGTATCCGGCTCCAACCAATGTCCTTCGTTCGGATACCGGGAGCGTATCGCCCTCTTGCCATCAATAAATAACTGATTAAACCGGTGTGCTGCTTTCACTTTCCAGAGCCGTTCACCCGCCTTCGTCCAGTTTCCGGCTACCTGCCGGTTTCCCGACAGCACCGGCTGTTCTCCAGGATAAGCCTCCAGGGTAAGACTGCTTGCCGCAGTAAGTCCGATCGATGCGGTAATACGCACAGGTTCGGTAAGCCGGTAGGTTCCCCCTCTCAGAATAATCCGGTAATCGGCGGGCTGTGCGGCTTCTTTTAACCGTTCCAATGCCTTTTCCACGGTTTGAAAAGGTTGCCGGAGGGTTCCCGGATGCTGATCATTTCCGGTGGGTGCAACATACCAAACGGTCTGCCCCCTGGCATTAACTGCCAGAGCGCCCAGCAAAATGAAGACTACTCCCACGATTTTGTATTTTCTCATTGCGCTGATAGGATAAATGGATTTCAATTAAAATAAATGTATAAACCTGCCATGATCACCGCCAAAGCCGCCCACCCCCATTTCAGAGATGTCGGCAAAGGATGAGTGCGGTATTCCCTGCGACTGAAAACGGGACGTTCTTCCCCGTCGGTATCCGGCATCCGGTAGGATAAGAGGATCAGCAACCCGCTCAATGCTGCGAACAAATAGAAAGAAATCATAAAAAAGTTCGGATAGAATGCTTTGCTGGGGTATTGCGACAAGTACAGCACGCTAATCACCACACACGGGATATTGCCGATAATCAAGGTATAATATGCCGCAGCAGATGAAATCTTCTTCCAAAAGACTCCCCAGATAAATACCGCCACCAGGGAAGGACAGAGGAACGAAAATATAGCGTTTATTTTTTCAAACAGGTTAAATCCTTCCACCCGGTCCAGGCCAACGGCAATTGACATCGCCAGAAAGGCCAGGCCGCCAATGACCAGACGCCCCGCGGTAACGGACGGAGCTGCCGGTGAATGCCGGAAATTGGGAAGTATGTCCAACGTAAACACCGCACTCCCTGAATTAAACATTGCGGTGACCGTCCCAACCAGCGCTGCGATAAGTACAGCAATGGCCAACCCGACCAGACCGTGCGGGAGGTACCGGTAAATCATCATCAGAAAAGCATCATCCGGCTGATCAAGATCAGGCATCACCACGCGGGCAATAATTCCGGGGAGAATAAACAGCAACGGAACCAGCAATTTCAGGTAACTTAAAAACAATACCCCTTTCCGGCCTTCGTTCAGGCTTTTACTCCCCAGGGTCGTCTGGACAATGTTCTGGTTGGCGCACCAATACCAAATGGACATAATGGGATAGCCTACAATAATCGCCTGCCAGGGATAGTCCGGATCATCGGACGGGCGCAGCAATTTCCAGTAATCCGCATGGAGCGTCCGTTCGAAGATACTCCAGTCCTCTAGTTGCGTAAGGGCGAGAAAGCCAATGATGCTGCATACGATAATCATAACCACCGACTGAAACGAATCTGTCAGCGCCACCGCTTTCAATCCGCCGGTGATGGTAAAACTGACGGAAAACACGGTCATCATCACCACGCATTGCCAGACGGGCATTGCTACCAGCTGGCTCACCAACATGGATCCGGCGTACAGCACTGACCCGGCTCCGATAGCGATCTGCAAAAAAACGATCCAGGAAAGGGCCTTTCGACACGATTCATTGTAGCGTCTCAGCATAAACTGGGGCATGGTCTGGATATCGTGCTTCAGGTAATACGGGAGAAAAACCACACTCAGCAATAGCAGGTATAGCCAGGCGAACCATTGAAAATTACAGGCAATCATCCCATAGGTATAGCTCAGCCCGCAGGCGCTGATAATGTTCAGCGGGCTGATATTGGTCCCGAAGATGGACAAGCCGATCGTCTGCCACTGTAACGATCTCCCGGCCAGAAATAAATCACTGCTTTTCCGCTGCCTGTTGGTATAGCTTACCCACAGTCCGACCGCGAGCAACACCGCGAGGTAACCTATAATGATGATACGATCCAGATCACTCATTTTCCAGGTGTTCCTTTAGTGCTGCAGTCATCGGATATTCCAGCTGAACATGCTGCTTCCTCAACGCATTCCGCAGCTTACCGGGTGCTACCTGCGGGAGCGGCACGTTTTCTGTTACGGACAGCCAGGCGGCGGTACCGGCGGCCTGCCCCAGTTGCATCATCGTCCGCGACAAGCGGCAACTGGAAGCGGCCAGTGAACTGAAACCGGCGGCACGCGAAGCAATTAAAACATTCGGATACCCTTTGGGCAGCAGGCACCGGTAGGGGATGCTATACGGTTCTTCCAGCTCCCTGCACCCTGCCCTCCCGGTACTGTTGCCATGAGTATCCATGGGATGGTCTGCAAGCGCAATACCATCCGGATGGAGCTGCCGGGATAACCCGGCCAGCAAATCGTGTTGCGTCAGTACATATTCCGTAACAACCCTCCGGCCTTCCCGCACTCCCAACGCCGGCGCCATCCCGACCATCCGGTACCCGGCATACGGAGGATATTCCCGTTTCATCCATTCAAAATGCGCCAGTACCCGTTTCCGGCATTCTTCATAGGCGGCCGCATAGGAGCGGTATCCCATAAACTCATCTCCTTCCATGGTAGGCAGCATGTTTACATTGAAATCGCCATTGGGGTACTCTACCATACTCGCCGGTGGAAATGACCCGGCCCACCAGCAGTCGGCGGGCAGCGCCCGGTCCGGAGTCTCTCCTGCAAGTGCCCCCAAGCCGATCCGGTAAATCAGGGACACCCCGTTAATTCGCGCTGAAGCGGTCTCCGGGGCATCCGGCTCGTTAAAAACCGCCCGGCTTTCCTGTCCGAAAAGCATGCGGCATCCCAGCTCCCGGCACAAACTTCCGTTGTCGGTCCCATCGATGTAACACTGTCCCCGGACTTCCCGGCCATTGTGCAGGATCAGGGAGGCTATCCGGCCGTTTTCAGTCTTCACACCGACAAAGGCCGACGCCTTCCCTACCGTCACGTTCCCGGTTTCTGCCAGCATTTCTTCTATAACCTCCTGGTAATGAACCGGCTCAAACGGCACGCCATGCCAATGCTTCCGGGCAAATGACTCATTGGCTATTCCGGTACCGGACCCGTGCCGGAGCAAGGAATCCGTATACCGGAGTCGCTTATCGATTACCAGCTCGGCGCCCGGATGCAAAGGGTATTCTCCCCGCTTTGACTGCCAGTTCCGATGGCGCTCGAAGCGGTATATTCCGACAGCATCCGGGCGCCGCTTTAGGCGCCGGTAGATATCGAAAGGGATCCCGGTCCCTCCCACTCCCATTTCCCAGACAGATACCCCGCTCTGAGCGGCATTTCCTCCGATGAACGCTTGCTTCTCCAGCAATAATACACGAAGTCCCAGCCGGCCTGCCGCAAGCGCCGCGCCGATCCCCCCGCTTCCGGCTCCCACCACGATCAGATCATATGTAAGGGTTTCCTTCATTATCAGAAAGGCGTTATTTCCTGTACAAGCGGCAGCAAAGTTACCTCGGGCATTACCAGGTGCGCCGGCAGGCTGCATATGCTGACGACTACGTTTCCGATATCAGCGGGACTTATCATGCAGGATGTGACTTCAGGAGACGCTGCCGGAAGGCTGGCGTTCTCCTGGAAACCGGTTGCTCCCCAGGAAGGTATCAGCACGGTAGCCCGCACATTGTACGGGCGCATCTCGACATAGAGCGAGCGTGTAAACTGGTTTAAACCTGCTTTTGCGGCCGCGTAGATGCCCCACCCTTCCCAGGCCTGCACCGCGCAGACCGAGGAAATATTGATAATGGTACCGCTTTGCTGCCTGGCCATCCACCGGGCGGCGCGCTGACTTCCCAAAATAGCGCTGGTCAGGTTTACCTGAATACTGGCTGCAATCGCTTCATCCGTCTGGCTGACAATGGGTGCAATAGCGATGCCCCCGCCCGCATTATTGACCAGGACATCCAGCCTGCCCGACTCGCTGCGGATTGCTTCCATAACCCGGTCCCAATCTCCGGGACTCGTCGCATCCGCAACGATCCCTCTTGCTCCAATGCGCTGCGCAACTTCATCCAGTTTAACCTTATTGCGCGCCGTTATCCACACGGCATACCCCTGTGCGGTCAGGGCTTCGGCTATCCCTGCTCCAAACCCACCGGAAGCACCGGTTACCAAAGCGACCTTCTTCGTTAATTCACTCATTCGTGTTAATCAGTTAATCAATCATGCAGTGCATACGACTGCTGTGTTAAACAAAACTTAAAGTAAAACCAGTCTTTTTCAGATAATGGAGACTCCTGGAAATTCCCGCTTCCAGATCCTCCAGGGGCTCATACTCGATCAGATACGTCCCGTCGAACTTCATTTCCGATAGCAGCACGCCGTAATCGAGGTCATCGTCTCCGGGGGCCGCTGCCGTCCAGCCGCCGTCCTTTCTTTTCCAATCTTTTAAATGACAGTAATTTATCCGATGATTCAACAAATCCAGGCCATATTTTTTGTCATCCGGACGAACGGCCTTCATATTGCCCGGGTCATAATTAAAGCCGATCGTTTCCGGTAAATCCCGAAGCAATCTTGCCAGAAAATGAGGATCTGTCGAAATCGTATTGTGATGAAAAGCGACATCCGCTTTCCACTCAATCCGGCCATGTGTTTCGATGCTGATCAGGATACCTGCCTGTGAACAACGTTCCTCACAAACGTTAAAGGCAGTCAGCACCTGTTGATACAGACGTTCGGTTATCGCTTCTGCGGGTGTAAACCCTGCAAAAAAACGCAGGTGGGTACTCTGCAGCTTTTCTGCGATTTGAATGGCCTTTTCAACCTGTGCCATCATTTGGCGATGCTTGTCCCTGTCGGTAAAGGTAAAATCACTCTCGATAGTAGCAAAGGGTATCCGGATCCCCTGCTCTTCGGCCAATAATCTGATCTGCCCGAGCGCTTCGCCGGACGTAGCCAGCGGGATAGCGGGTAAAAACTCGTCGCCGATACCTACTTCCAGGGTAGCAAACCCGAACCTCCGGCAAATTTCAAAATGGTCTTCCAGCGGCTTTTCACGGAACCCCCACCAGCCGCATCCTACTTTTAGTACTTTCATGCGCAGTTTTGACAGTTAATGCTCTTGAATTTGCCGGTTTTACATCGGATAGCCCGGATTTTGCGTCAAAGCCGGATTCGCCTGAATCTCC
The DNA here is from genome assembly GCA_040394475.1 of Telluribacter humicola. Taxonomy (GTDB): domain Bacteria; phylum Bacteroidota; class Bacteroidia; order Cytophagales; family Spirosomataceae; genus JBEBSD01. The sequence continues at coordinate 6,766 of JBEBSD010000087.1, forward strand.
AGCAACGGGATCGGAAACAAAGTATGCCGGTCTTCGGCATTCCGCCCGCCGGCTTTCATTACCTCGACAAACCTTCCGGTCCTCAGCAGGTCCCACCGGTGGTGGCCCTCAAAACACAGCTCCATCCGCCGTTCTTCCCAAATGGCTTGGCGTAGTTCCTCCTGTGTTAGTCCACTCAGGTCCGGCAGCAGCGCCGTCTCATCCGCTGCTGCGGCATTGTTCCCGTTCCTTGCCCGGTGCCTGATTTGATTGACAGCGTCAAATGCTGCTGCTGTCGGTCCGTTCAATTCATTTTCCGCTTCAGCGAAGAGCAGCAGCACTTCGGCGTAGCGTATGAGCATCCAGTTCGCATCTCCTCCCTGTGACAGGCCAAAGGCCGGGTCCCAGTACTTCATACAAGCCGGGCCGGCCTGTGCTTTCCCTTTGGCAGTAATTTCAGGATAGTAACTGCTGGGAAAGGAATCTACCAGGGTAATGCGTTTACGGTAGTGATCCGGCACCGCATTATAAAACGCCCTTTCCGCAGCTATTGACGTGCCGGCAATAGCGCCGTTCAGCAGGATATTGGGGTTCCGGGAGGCAAATTGCGACGTAAAAGCACTGCCTCCGCCACGGCTGTTACCGGATTTGAACTGGACCGAAAAAATATGTTCCCTTCCGTTCTTGTTCTGAACCTTAAAAACATCCTTCATGTCCGGAAACAAACTGTACCCGGCAGTCGTGATTACAGCCTCTGCTTTATCCCTGGCATTTTTCCATTCACCCCTGGTCAGATATACCTTTGCCAGCATTGCCTGTGCGGCTCCCCTGGCGGCGCGTCCTGCATCGCTCGCCGGATACGTAGCCGGAAGTATGTTTTCCGCAGCAGCCAGGTCCTCCACGATCAGTGCATAGACGGCATCCACGGGTGCCCGCGGCAAACGGTTGTTGGCATCATCCAGGGTCGGCGTTGTCAATAAGGGCACCTCGCCAAAAGCACGAACCAAATCAAAATAGAACAATGCTCTCAGAAAACGCACTTCGGCCACGTAGCGGTTTCTGAGCGTTTCATCCATGGAAATAAGCGGAATCTGCTGCAGGGCCAGATTGGCATAATTAATCCCCCGGTAATTCAGGCTCCAGAACTCCCGGAAGACCGGGTCGGCGGCCGAATAATCCATCACGTCGAGCCCGCCGCTCAGCTCCCCTCTGTTGGCCACTTCTGTGGCAACATCGCCGAAGTACCAGGCCGTACTTCCATAATTTCCGCTCAGAACAGCATAAACGGCATTAACGCCGGCCTGCGCGTCTGCCGCGGTTTTGTAAAAGTTCTCGCTGCTAATTGCCGAAAGCGGCTGTTCTTGTAAAAAATTCTCACAGGCGGCAGCCATCAATAGCGTACTCAGGCCTGCTATTACAGTTATTCGTTTCATTTCGTTGCTCCTTTTAGAAAATAAACACTTCTTAAAACCCGACCTGAACACCGACGCGGTACATTTTAGCCGCAGGATACGCATTCATGTCCACCCCCAGCACGGTATTGTTATTCCCCAGAGAATTAACCTCCGGATTGTAGCCGGAGTATCGGGTCAGCGTGAGCAGGTTTTCCCCTGCGACATACACCCTTGCCCGCGCAAACAGGGTTTTGCTTTTCAGGGGAAGACTATAGCCCAGTGTGAAATTCCGCAGCCTGACAAATGACCCATCCTCAATATAATTGCTGCTGGCACGGTTAGGGAAAGTGCCCTGCCTGCCATCGGGACGATCGATAAGGGCAATGCGATCGGAACTACCCGCTTCCGTCCAGGCTTCCTTATAAATCGCCAGGCCATTCATCCCGTTTACCTGGGTGGTAAGGTCTATCAGGTTCAGGTTGAGGATATCGTTCCCCTGCGTGCCATTTATAAAGACACTCAGATCAAACCCTTTATAGCTAAGCGTATTGTTAATTCCGAATTCATAGTCCGGATGCGGATTCCCGATAATCGTTTCATCCAGTCCTTCTTCAAAGACCCCGTTCCCATCAATATCCCGGTAATTTTCAAATCCGGGACCCGTATTCAGGTTCGTCGCCATGTGCCCGGCTTTGTATGCGGCTTCTGTCTGCCAGAGCCCGTCAAAAATATTTCCCCAGAACATCCCGATCGGCTGTCCTGTCATAATCACCGATCCGGCCCCCCCGTTCCGCTGGATCATGTACCCGCTGATCGATGAGCCGAAGAAACGGTCCGAATCAGCCAGTTTCATCACTTTGTTACGGTTAAACGAGATGTTTCCGGATAGATTCCACTTCACTGTATGGTCAAGCAACACCGCGTTGATTCCCAACTCGACCCCTCTGTTGCGTACACTCCCGATATTCATTAAAGAGGAGGTATAACCGCCCTGCCGGGGGATGGCCACGTTGAACAGCAGATCGCGGGTGGTTTTGGTATAATAATCTGCCACCAGGGTTAACCGGTTCCGGAACAGACCGATGTCAATCCCGGCATCCAGCTGCTTTGTGCTTTCCCATTTCATGTTTTCGTTAACCAGGGCTCCCGGAACGATCGTGGTAACGAAATTATTTCCAATTACATACGGGGCGCCCAGGCTGTATGTCTGCAAATTCTGGTAGAGTGGAATCGATTGGTTGCCGGTCACTCCGATGCTTGTCCGCAGTTTCAGATCACTTAGCCAATCCACATCCGAAAGGAAGTCTTCCTGCACCACCCTCCAGGCAAAGGCGGCGGAAGGGAAGAAACCAAATCGGTTATTTTTCCCGAAGCGGCTGGATCCGTCGTATCGTGCCGACACGGTAAGCAGGTAGCGGTTTTCAAAATCATAGTTAACTCTTCCCAAAAAGGATGCAATCGACCAGCGCGAGACGCCGGAAGCGGGGAACTGGGGATCAGTTCCCAGGCCAATATTATAGTAACCGGTTACATCGGTAAAAAAATCTCTTGAGGAGGTGGAAAAACTTTCACTGGTTTCCTGCTGCAGGGTGAATCCTCCGAGTACCTCCAGGTGGTGTTTTCCGGCAATATTCTTTTTGTACGTAAGCGTGTTTTCATTGACCCAGTTAATATCCTGGCCGGATCCCACCGAAGCGCTGCCGCCTGTTGTCCTGGAAACCACGAAGTCTGACGGGATATAGCTGTACTGTCTGCTATTCGAAATATAGGTACCCGCACTGATTCTGGCTACCAGATCCGGGAGCACTTCATACTGCACATACAGATTTCCCAGGATCCGGTTATTGGTATTTTTGTATTGGGAGCGTTCTGCCATTTCAACGGGATTCTGAATAGCGGGATTAGCATAAATGCCCGTTTCTGTCCAGAGTTTATCCTGGGAAGAATAAGTGCCGTCTTCGTGGCGCACGGGCAAGGTCGGAACCATATGCAGCGCAGCATACACGACTCCCGAATTGTCATGTCCGGTAGTGCTGTGCGGGATGGGGCGGTCACGGTTATAGTTAGCAGCCATACTCATACCCAGGCGGAATCTTTCACTGGCACGGTGTTCCAGGTTAAACCCCAAATTCCCTTTTGTAAAATTGGAATTCAGAATGATCCCATCCTGATTAAAATAGTTTCCGGAAACAGAAAACTGAGTTTTCTCATTGCCTCCCCGGAAAGAAATCGTATGACTCTGCACAGGAGCTGTTCTGAAAATAGCATCCTGCCAATCGGTTCCTGCGCCCATCTCATTAATCTGATCCGGCGTGTACGCCCGGCTGAGGAGACTGCCGTTCCGGAAAACGCTCCAGAACTGTCTGTCCAGGGTGGCCCAGTCCCGTGCATTCAGTAAATCCAGCTTTTTAGTCACCTGCTGCGCCCCGTAATAGAAATCATAGTCCACCTGCGTTTTTCCTGATTTTCCCTTTTTGGTGGTGATGATAATGACTCCGTTTGCTCCCCTGGAACCATAAATAGCAGTTGCAGAGGCGTCCTTCAGTACCGTCACGGTTTCGACATCATTCGGATTAAGGAAAATGCTGGAACCCCCTACCGGGAATCCGTCTATCACATACAGCGGATCATTTCCGTATTGTATCGAATTACTTCCTCTGACCCGCACGCGCATTGTTCCTCCCGGAGCTCCGCTCGTCTGGGTCACCTGAACTCCCGGAATCCGGCCCTGCAGTCCCTGCTCAATTCTGTCCACCGGCAATTGTGTAATTTCTTTGCTGTCGACCGTCGCAACAGCACCCGTCAGATCTGACTTTTTCCGGGTGCCGTATCCCACTACGATCACTTCATCCAGCGATCGTTCACCGACCTGCAAAACGACGTTTACCGTGGTCCGGGTGCCGGTCGGGATCTCGGTCTTTTCATACCCTACATAACTGAAAACGAGCACCGCATTTTCGTCAGGCACAACGATCACATACTTCCCGTTCACATCCGTAGTGGTACCTACCGTGCTTCCTTTCACCACGACATTCACTCCGGGCAACGGCAGCGATGCCGCATCCGTCACCTGACCACGTACTTCCTGAAATAAAACCGGGGTTGCTGCAAAGACGGCCGGGTTCCACAACACCGTTCCGCACAGGACCAGGATTCCTGTAAGGTTGGAGAGGATTAAGGTTGTTTTCATTGTTCTATATTTGGTTTTATTTTTCAAATATAGAAATCAAGCAAGACTATTCACACATTTAGTTGACTTTTTTTATTTTTCAGCTGTGAATATCCCGGATATACGGATTCATCTTAACCCGTTGGCTGTTGTCTGAAAACGTATTTCCTTTCTTGAAAAAACCGCAATGCGGTAGTACCGGGGAGTGTGTCCTCACAGACCGTTTCCGGGTTGATGAGGAGATGGTCTGTGGAGACACAGACCATGGTGGACCGACCGTAAACCGTGTTTTACCGTGGACTGGGTCTTATCGTTACCGCGGTCTATGTCCTCACAGACCGCTGCCGGGCTGGGAATGGGATGGTCTGTGGAGACACAGACCATGGTGGACCGACCGTAAACCGTGTTTTACCGTGGACTGGGTCTTATCGTTACCGCGGTCTATGTCCTCACAGGCCGCTGCCGGGCTGGGAATGGGATGGCCTGTGGAGACACAGACCATGGGTGCTTCAGGTGGGGATATAGTATCCCAGCCGTTGCGAGATTCGGCTTGCATACGTTTTAATGAGTTCGCCGGTCTGCTCAAACGCAGCGGCGGGCAATCGATCGGACGGGCCTGTGGTCCATATGGCAGCGATGGGATATCCATGCCTGTCAAAGACGGGGGCTCCCACGCAATGCATCCCGTCTACCTCTTCTCCCATATCTACCGCGAATCCTTTTTCTCTTACGGTATTGAGGGTTTCATAAAATGCACGCAGGTCAGTAATCGTTTGTTCCGTATACTTTTTAAAATCGATTTTTTCGCAGATCGATTTCTTTACCGGGTCGGGCAGAAAAGCCAGCATGGCTTTCGCCGGCACCGCCGTGTGCATCGGGAACCGGGTACCTACATCTACCCAGAATTTAAAGGAGTGCAGTCCCGGTATTTGTTCCAGCACGATCCCTTCCTGGTTAAGGATTACACCGACAAGCACCGTTTCCTTTACCCTGTCTCTCAATTCCCGCATGACATCCAGCGATTTTTCAACCAGGTTCTGATCACTTACTGCGGCATACCCCAGCGAAAGCAATTTGCCGGATAATGTGAAAGCTTTGGTATTTTCTTCCCGGTTCAAATAGCCGAAATTGAGTAACGTAGTAGCAATCCGAAACGTACTGTTTTTAGGAAACTGCAGTTTATTGCTGATTTCGGTAATACCGAGTCCTGCCGGGCACTGTGCCAGTAACTCCATCAGCTGCAGGGCCCTTTCCAAATTCGGGACGTGGTACTTGGAGCTTTCTCCGTTTTCCTTTACCAATTCTATATTATCCGGTGTTTCCATATCTGATCGACGCGTTAACCGCCTCACCTTCACAAGAAGGGCCGGCCGGCCGTAAATATAGAATTCCAAAATGGATTTTACCACTCTTTCGGCTTCCGGGCCCGCGCGCAATCGCACCATTCCGGGCCACTTCGGCGGGATGTCCGGCCGGAATACCTGCACTTCCGGCAATAACTGTGATTTTTAGCAGTTTATTTATTATTTTGCGGCTGTTAAATGCTTAGTTTAACACGCTCTCACAGCCCTTCATTGAGTAGGATCATAGGAGGGCATCGCTATGAGGGTTATTAAGTCGGAGATGGTAGGACATCTTCGACTTTTTCCTCCCCCAACACCTAATACCTATTCCCTAACACCTAAAACCTATTCCCTAAAACCTAACACCTAATACCTAATACTTCCCCCCTCACATAAACAACAGCGGAACCCCGACCCAGACCGCAAATTCCTTCAGATGCGCGCGCAGCGTACGGATCGACTGCGTAATATGGTATTCCACCGTTCGTTCGGGGATCTCCAGTAATTTCGAAATTTCTGAAGCCGGGCGGTTCTCCAGGCGGTTCAACCGGAATATTTCCCGGGTCTTTTCAGGCAATACGGCTACTGTCCGCTGTACTGCTTCATATAGATCCTGGTAGGCAATCTGTTCCTCCGTTTCACTGCTTGTTCCGTTCAATAAAGAAGGGTGCAACATTTGGTATTGCTGCCTGATGATCTGTGCTTTAATATGATTCAGCACCTTAAACTTTACGGCCCCATGCAGGTAACTTCTTAAATCTTCCACCTGTAAACTCTCCCGGCGTTCCCAAAGCTCAACAAATAAATCCTGAATAAGTTCTTCCGCATTTTCCTGTGAATGGAGCTTTCGTCTGGCCATTCGAAGCAGCGGCTGCCAGTATCGCAGGTAAATCTCTTCAAAGGCTTCTGCGTCACCGGTATACAATCGAAGCAACAACAGGTTTTCAGGTAACTCGTTGTATTTCATGGACTTTGCTAATTTTCTCTATAAAGGTTTATGTATGTTCCAACTGTCCTCCTTCCCACCGGGTTACGCTTGTCCTGTGCAACAGGGGCACTCTATCCGGACCGCCTTGTTACCGGGATTAGCACCCTCAGACAAAAACGGCGGCGCTATTCACTTATAACCAGGATTTTGAAAAATGGTCTGCGCAAACACCTCCCGGTTTATAAAGCAAACAATCCGGCACTTATACCGGTACAACAAGCAGCCAATATTCTCCGGATATCGCATGCAAAGCCTCCATTGCCGGGATGCACCGGAACCAACCGGTTCCACACGACAGGCGGCTCCTGCGGGTCAGCCATCAGACACATCCGGACGACGACGCTTTTCCTGGCAGCCCCCCGAAATCGCCTGTTTACAGCAAAACCGGTTGTCTTGCTTTTGACAAACAACCGGTTTGCGTCCTCGGCCTCTTCGGGGCTACTTCACATACACATCGATCTCGCCCATGACGATGTATTCCTGCGGCCCGCTTAGGCCTACAAACTTAACGTAACGGGCTAGCGGGGCCTCTTCAACCGGGTACAGCTGCTCGCCATTGACAAACCGGTTAAAATCATAGCTCCCCAGGTCCGTCCAGGTTTTGTTATCATTACTCACCAGGAACTGAATACGGTCCGGAGCCCGGTCATCTCCCCCGTTTTCAAAGGTAGTCCGCCATACCCCGAATTGTGTTACGAACTGCTCGCTGCCCATATCAATGGTTGCATGGTGCGGGTACTTCGATCCCACATTGACCTGTGAATGCCACCGGGTACCGGCCGTTCCGTCAATAAAATTGGCAACCGCATTAGTAGCCCCCGGATGTTCTGTCGAAAAGCTGACTATTTTCCAGTTTGTTTTTTTCAGCAAAAAATCTCTTGCGTAGTCATATTCCGTATAGAAGGTATCGATGGCAAAGGTATCAGGGACGTAGACAGTCCGGAACCGAAGCGGTTCACCTGTTTCAAAATCGGGAATAACCGACTCATTTTCAGTTGCCGGGAAGGCCGTTACCTTTTGGGCGCCATCCCTGGCCGTATAGGTCACCTCGGTCATATATGCCCCGGCAGTCAGGTTCGCCTGGGCCCAGTTCAGTGTGACGATCCCGTCCGCGTCAATTTCCGACCCGTTTAAGCCCCGGTTGAGCAAACCGCCTTCGTAGGCATCTCCGAATACCCGGGCCGTCACTTCCACAGGCACCGAACTGTTTCCGTTGTCGTCAAAAGCTTTCAGGAAAAAGGAATAACTCTGTTCCTGCAGGCCGGTGATCATCACCTGCAGCGAATCCACCCCCGGCTCTACGGGTACTTCCGTCGAATCCGTATAATTGTTCCAGTAAATACGGGTCGAGGCCACATTCGGGTCCGAACCCCGTGCCCATTTCAGCTGTACCCTGTACTTTCCCATGTACGCAACAGGATGGACAGGCTTTCCCACGTAGGTCAGTCCTCCCGGCACTACGAATTCTTTATAGGTGCTGTCCATTCCTTTACAGCCCAGAAGCAGCACAAGACCGGCGAAGCACCATTGTATAACTATTTTCCACATGATTATTGCGATTGATTAAGTGATCAGCTGAACCTATTTTAATTGTCCCCAGAAGCTCAGTTCTGCAATACATACCTGCCCGAAGCTGCCATAGGTCGACAAGGTTTTCATCCGGATATAACGGAACGGAGGCGGGGTGTCTTCAAACTCAAAATCCTCTCCATCCACCGAGGCATACTGGATGTCCTCCTGCGTGAGTTGTCCCCGCGGCAGTCCGGACGGCTTGTAGGAATCGAAGGTTCCCAGGTATTCCCAGTTCCCCCAGCTGCCGTCTACATCGGGACTATTGGAACCATACAACTCAAATTTCAGGGGAGCTGATCCGTTGTACAAATGTCCGGTCGCCCCGAAATGATACACTTTGAAGCGGCTTAACAAGGTCTCCGCGCCCAGGTCCAACGTGAAATGCTGTGGTAAAACCGAGGAATTGGAACTGGCAAACCCTTCATAGCCTCCATACTTTTCATCCCATACCTTTTCCAGATGATAGGCCTGAGCCGGCTCCCAGGTATCTGTGGGAAGCTTCATGTTCTTCCAGTTCGTCTTGGGGATCTTTTCCTCGAACAAGGGAGTAAGCGCTTCAAAAAGAGTATCCGATTTATTGCTCCACCGGTCCTCAATGTACACTGCAAACTTACGTTCTTCGGCATCAAATCCACGGGTTGCCAGTCTACCGCCTGCAGAATTGGTAAAGAAGGTATTGGCAGGCGCCCAGGTACCCAGGCCTGTAGAATCTACCAGCAGGTAAACCACCAGGTTGGCCTGGGTATTGTTCTCAAAGTACAAATTGACCCCGCCGAAGGTTTCTGCGATCCGCATGGAATTAAATACGGTGTGGACCGGGGGAGTGTTCGCTTTTACTTCTACAATGACAGGATCCGACTTCTTTTTATTTTTTCCCACACTGTATAGTTCCACCCTGTGGCTCAAGGTATCACCAAAACCATTCAGGCGCAGCGTATCGGTGTAAACCGATGATTTGGACTCGCGCGTCTCGCCCGGCCGGAGCTCATACAGGGCTTCAATATAAGACAGGTTCTGATCCTTAGGGATATCATAGGTCAGCACGACCTCTCCCGGAAGTGATTCCACTTTTACGTTCTGCACCTGAACCGGGGCGGGGGCATTGAAATCCAGATGATCGAGACGTCCCTGCTCTTTGCAGGCATGGGTTACGAAGGATAATACACCTGCTAAAATCAAATAATAGATGCTTTTCATAGGGACAATAGGTGTTAGGTCTTAGGTGTTAGGTGTTAGGTGTTAGGTCTTAGGTTTTGGGGAATGGTAATGGGGGGTTGGGTTACCATCCCAGGTTCTGCACCAGGTTCCTGTTCACAATAATATTCGTCTCGTCAATGGGCCACAGGTAGTCCTTGCTTCCGAAAGTCTGGCTAAACAGGACGACCGGACGATAGTAGTTTTCAGCTCTTTCCTGGGTCAGGTCCCAGCTCACTATGGGTTGATTTAAAAGCTCCACCCCGCGTTTCCAGCGGCGGATATCCCAGAAGCGTTTTCCTTCAAAAGCAAACTCTATGAGCCTTTCCTGCTGAATAATCTGGCGTAAACCTTCCCTGGTCGAATACTTGCCCGGATTGGTCGAATACTTGGTCCATGACGCTGCGACCGGCTCCAGTCCTGCCCTGGCCCTTGTCAGATCGAGGTATTTAAACACCTCTTCATTGGGTCCCGAAACCTCATTTTCCGCTTCCGCATACAGCAGATACAAATCCGCCAGGCGGATAATCGGCCAGGGGTTGGAAGTGATGGAATAGGAGTTCCCGGTGGTGCCGATGACGTTTTCAAAATGGATCAGCTTTTTGACGTAGTAACCCGTAACCGTATTAAAGCCATCCTTCCCGATGCCATTGCGTTGACGGAACTTTGCCTCTATATAAAACAGGTTGTTAAAATCCTTGTCATCGTAGCGGCCCTGTCCATACCAGATCCCGCTGTCAAAAGCCAGATGTGCGTAAAAGCGTGGTTCGCGGTTATAGTTCATCCGGGCCGTTACATAGCCCTTTTTGACATGCAGCTTTTCGGAGTCGCCGGCTTCCTGCAGTTGGTAGCGGTCGGCATATCTCCAGGATTTATCCTCTGTAATGGGCACTCCTTTGTCGGAATAATACATCTCCACCACCTTCATCGGCGGCGATAATTCGCCACGGGTGATGGTAATATCCAAATTTCTGGGGTCCAGGAACGGGGTCATCAGCGCCTGCAGACCATCGGTGACAGCCAATGTATTCGCCCAGATGATTTCGGGGTTCCATTTCTCGGCGACACTGTTCCGGATACTCATTTGCGTCTTAATGGTATCCGACAAATCGTATTGCTGGAAAGCCGGGCGGTAATGGTAGAGACTGTGTCCCATTGCGTGTGCATAGTCAATGGCTTCTTTACAGGCCCGGGCGGCCAGGCGCCATTTCTCTTCCGAGTATGCCGCGGGAAACAAGGCGGTCCCGTCGGGGTTTACCAGCGTCGTGTAATCCGGATTGCCGTTAAAAAGCGGACTTGCCGCCAATACAAGCGCATCAGCCTTCACTGCATAGGCAATTGTCCTGGTTACCCGGCCCAGCTCGCGCGTCGGGTCGGTAATCTCATCGGGCAGCGACCCGATGCTTTCGTCCAGCAGCTGTACGATATACGCAAAGCACTCGTCCAGCGGATTCCTTACTACTTTCACGGCATTCACATCGGCATCGATAGGGAGATTATCCTTAATCAGCGGAACCGGTCCGTACATCCTTACCAGATAAAAATGGTAAAAAGCCTTCAGGAACTTCACTTCGGCAATCCAGCGATCTCTTTCATACTCTTCGATATCCGGGACTTTATCAATATTTTCAAGGAAAATGTTACAATCCCGCAGCGCCCGGTAGTATTGTCCCCACCGGTCTCCGTAAGGGCCCGATATTTTCTGCTGACCTTTGGCCAGGAATACGTAGGCGCCCCGGCCTTCGATCGACCAGAGCTCGTCTCCTCCTGCAATCGCGGGATCGTCTCCCAGGCTTCCGTGTCGGGGCATATAGGAGTAACAGGTATAAAGAAATTTCTGTGCCTGTGCCCGAAGGGCGAAGGCGTTCTCGATGGTGGCAACATTGTCGGGCACGACGTCCAGGTACTTCCCGCAGGAAGTAGCAATAGCGACCATGCACAGCATCCATCCGGATTTAAACAATAGGCTCCGTTTCATAGTTATTCGGGTTTCTCAGCGAGTCGCTTGACTAGTTAAAAGATAAGTTCATCCCCACGTTAAATACTTTCTGGATGGGGTAACCCAGTCCATCACCTCCCATCTCGACATCCCACATTTTAAACCTGCTGAAGGTCAACAGGTTGGTACCATTCAGATAAATCCTCATATTCGATGCCTTCAGTTTCCGCTGAACGGACTCCGGAACCGTATACCCGATTTCCAGTTGCTTCAGCCGCAGGAAAGTTCCGTCCCGCATAAACCACGTACTGCGCTGTGCGTTGTTATTGTTGACATATTGGCTCAGCCGCGGCCACAAAGCGTAGACATCGCGGCTTTCTTCCGACCAGTAGCTGTCGGCGTAACTTTTCAACACCTGGGTTTGATTTTGAAAGGGCGAGGTCGCATTTACATCGATCCAGAACGACCGGTTGGTCAGTCCCTGAAAAAAGGTAGAGAAATCGAATCCCCTGAAGCCTGCGGAAAATCCGAATCCATAGACAATTTCAGGGATCTGCGGGTAACCGATGGGAACAATGTCAGCGTTGGTGACCTGTCCGTCACGGTTTACATCCAGGTACTTGATATCACCGCCGCCGTATTCCCCAAAGTTCTGGCGCGGGGAGTTGACCGCTTCCTGGTCGTCCACAAACAGGCGTTCGGCAATCAGCCCGTACCCCTGATTGATCGATTGTCCTACCCGGTAGCGGTACGGTTCTGCATACTGGGGCTCCTCATATACTTCATATTTACTGGTAGCGTAGGTGAAATTTCCCATTGCGCCCAGCCACATACCATTTGCCAGGCTGTGTTTGTAATCGAGCGACAGATCCACTCCCTTCCCGGAAGCTTCCCCTACATTGGCCCGAATGGGAGCCGACAATCCCATCGTGACGGGAACCGAAGCGCGGGTCATGAGGATATTTCTCCGGCGTTCCTTAAAGACTTCCGCCTGGATGTTTACCTTCTCAAACAAGCCAAGCTCGAGGGCAATATTGCTTTTACTGGAGATTTCCCAACTGATATCCGGGTTGGAATACCGGGAAATGCTGATACCGGGCAGCGAATGCATGCGTTCTCTGCCAAAAATCGCCGCCCTTCCGGCATCGTTCATATCGACATTGGATAAATAAAAGAAACGGTCGGTGTCGCTGCCAATGGCGTCATTCCCGATCAGACCGTAGGTAGCCCGCAGCCGCAGGTTGGTAATACTGTGTTTCCAGCGTTCAAAGAAGTGTTCATTGGAAAGGGTCCACGCCACTCCGGCAGACGGGAAGAACCCGAAACGGTTCTTCTCGTGAAACCGTTCGGAACCGTTATAACCAAAATTGAATTCGAGGAAATAACGGTTGTCATACGAATAGGTAGCCCTTCCCGAAAGCCCGATATTCCGGAACGGGAGCGACAATTGAAGATCCCCCGCGTTGGCATTCAGGCGGTTCCGCATAATGTACACCAGCAACCCGTTGAAGGAATGTTTATCATTCAAGGTACGGCTGTAATTCAGCATCGACTCCATGTAGAAAGTCGAATAAATTATTTTTTCCCCTTCGTTGTAGCTGAGATACTCGGTAGCACTGTTTTCATTTACATTTTGCAAATACAATTTGTCATTAAAGCGGTCGTAACCTGTCATCACATAATGGAAAGGATTATAAAACCGGCTTACCTCAAATTGTGACTCCCGGTTGGTATTCACCATTCCCCGCACCGAAAGTCCCGGTGTGATGAAGTTAAGATCCTGGTTTACTTCCAGTTGCGCCAGCATCAGCGAACGGGAATAATCCCGGTACCCCTTCACCATATCGGCATACGGGTTCCGGTAGTTTCCAGCCGCATAATTTCCGAACATAATGTGTTTTACGTACCTGAAGTCGTCGGTAGGTTCGTAATAAGCCGGAAAGAGAACAGGATTCGAACGCATGATTTTGTAGTACATGTCTTCTCCGCCGTCGATGGGGCCTGTATAATCGTCGAAATTCCCGCTCATCCGGATGATCATGTTGGTGGATTTGGTTACATCCAGCGTAATATTCGACCGCAATGTGTAGCTTTTCAGGTCAATGTTATTGTTGAAATTATTCCTTCCATCCACTTTAAAAATGCCATGATCCTGATTCAGCGAACCGGAAACATAGTATTTGGCTACGCCGCCGCCGCCGCTGATGTTGAGGTTATACCGCTGGTTCATCGTAGAACGCTTCAGCAGCATGGCCCTCCAGTCATTGGCCGGGTAAACTACCGGATTCGCGCCGATCTTCGTATTGGCAATTTTCTCCTCGCCGTACAAAACGGTTTCCGCCCCCAGCTTCCCGATCGGCGTCCTGGTCAGCACCGCTTCATTGTGCATTTTCATATAAGTAACCGGGTCGGCAAATTCCACATTCTGCGTGGGTGAAGAGACCGAATTTTCCACACGGAACGACAATTTGGCCCTCCCGACACTCCCTTGTTTGGTCGTCACCAGGATCACACCATTGGCCCCGCGCGCACCGTATACGGCGGTGGAAGTGGCGTCTTTCATGATGGAAAAGCTCTGGATATCCTCTGGTTGCAGACGGGCCAGGTCGGTAGTCGTCAGTTCCATCCCATCTATGAGAATGAGCGGGTTACGGCGGCTCTCCCCGAATGTAGTAATCCCTCTGACAAAGAAATTGGCATTATCACGGCCAGGCTCTCCGCTGGTTTGATACGCAATCACTCCCGCCGCCCGCCCGGCAAGAGCCGTGGTCAGGTTACTGGACGGCACTTTCAGGTCGCTCGGGGTGATGGAAACCACAGAGCCCACCATATCGGTTTTCTTCTGCGTACCGAACCCCACTACGACCACCTCACCCAGCGTCTTGGTATCTACTTCCAGGATAACGTCCAGGTTCGTCCGGTTCTGAAGCGGGATTTCCTGCGTAAGATACCCCACAAACGAAAACACCAGGACAACCTCCCCCGGCGGAACGGACAAGGAGAAAGTCCCCTTATCACTGGTAAGCGTTCCTCTCGTAGTTCCCTTCACTGAAATACTGACCCCCGGCAGTTCTCCTCCCTTATCGTCTGTAACGGAACCGGATATCGTCCGGTCAAAGCTTTGCAAGGGCTCCGGCGGAGGCCCTGTCCGGTGAATTTCAAGCACTTCCGGTTCTCCCTGCACTTCGTAATGCATATTCAGGACCACTTTCCCACCCATTACTTTGTAACTGACCTGGTCAGGAGAGAAGACCGCATCCAGGACAGCCGACAACGGCTTATTCTCCGCATTCACCGAAACTTTCCGTTTCATATGCAGCGAACGGGAGCTATATACGAATTTCACATGCGCCTGTTTTTCCAGCTGTGACAGCACACTTTTCAGGTCGGCGTTTTTAACCTTTATGGTGACCGACTGCTGAAGTAACTCCTGTGCCGTGACCGAATACGCATTAAGTTGAGTTACAATCAGCCCTACGATAGCGAGTTGAATGAGCGAAAATCTCATAAAGCTTTTGGCAAAGGTTATGATTTGCAGACTTTTATTCATTATTCTGAAAAAGTTAAATGCTTAGTTTGACATACTCCCTCAGCCCCTTATGTGAGCAGGATCACATAAAAGGGCCGTTTTACGACAGATGCTTCAGGCAGGACGGCAGGACATCGCTCCGGAATCACCCTCTGTACGATGCTGCGGTATTATTCTGGTTTCATAAGATTCAGGTAGTTTAATGATTCAATTAATTAAAGGTTAATAGCACCCGCCTCCCTTCAGGATAATGCGTGTTCCGTTTTTATCCACCTGCGCATTCAGCGCTGCACAGATGATATCCAGTTTCGTATAAAGAGATTCTGCACTCAAATCCGCTGTCACCGGACAGCTTCTCAGGGATTCGTCCAGGGTCACCACTTGTATACCATACGTTTTTTCCAGCAAGTGCAGCACATCATCCAGTGGCACCCCCTCAAAAACGAACAGATTCTGCTGTTCCGCAGCGGCAGCTACCGAAGGCACCACTATCCGGGGCTCATCTACCAGGTCGAGTATAAAATCCTTTTTGCTCAGCTCGTAAATTACTTTCTGGTTGGGGGTCAGCACCACTTCCTTCCGCAGTGTTGTCCGTTTGCTGAATACACCATCCTGCGCTACCGCTCCGACAATCACTTTCCCCGAATGCACCGCCACTTCCACCTCCTTTTTTTGAGAAGACCGTATGGTAAAAGTGGTCCCCACTACAGTGGTTAACAGCTCACCGGTATACACCAGAAACGGACGATCGGGGTCCCTGGCCACATCAAAATAAGCATCGCCTTCCAGGTGCACCTTGCGGACATCGGTAAAATCCTCATACCAGATACGGCTGTTGGGCTCCAGGATCACCTTCGAACCGTCGCTCAGCACATGCTCTGCACGGTTTATCCCGATTATCTCATTAATTTTCCGGGTAGCCTGTAAGGATGATCCGACAAATTCTGCTGTCTGCTGCGACAAGTACAACCAGCCACCGATTAAAAGTAACGAGGCAGCCACTGAAGTGAGCAGGTAAAAGGTTCGTTTTACCGAAAAGCCCTTTTGCTGAGGCGCCTGCTTTGCAACATCCGGCTGTGCCCTGGCCTGTATTCTGTCCCATAGGAGTTCTTCCAGTTTAGCGGGTTCGGTGTCCGCTATGGCAGCTCCTTCTTCTTCATCCAGCAAACCATACCAGTAATCCATCTGCGCCTTCTCCGCAGCGGTACACGTGCCGTCAATATAACGCTGTAGAATATCCAGAAAAGAATTGCGGTCCCATTTCATTGTTAACGATCTAAATAATCAACCTTGCGTTTTCAAAGGCTGTGTCAATAATAAGTCAACTCAGGACAAAAAAACCGCAACCGGTTTCATAAATTCATATAATAATCATATAATAAATGTAATTTTACAGTAGTTATCTTTGTTTTTTTATATTATCTCTCACAAAGACAGCAAAATCCCCCGAAACCGTTTTTGCATTCATCAGAAACAATGGTTGCGCATGCTAATTTGATGCTCTGGACAGCGAAGAACAAATGATGTTCTACTTGTCTTCCATAGCAATCCGTAAAAGTAGCACCGAGGTACACGGAGGATTGGCACGGAGGTTCACAGAGTTTTTTTGGGGAATTGACTTGCCGGTGAAAATGGGTTGCACAGGGCTGAGTTATTTCCTCCAAAGCAATCCGTAAAAGTAGCACCGAGGTACACAGAGGTTTTGCACGGAGGTTCACAGAGGTTTTTTGGGGAATTGACTTGCCGGTGAAAATGGGTTGCACAGGGCTGAGTTATTT
>JBEBSD010000088.1:0-23023 GCA_040394475.1 Telluribacter humicola
ATCTTTTCTCCGTGCCTCCTCCGTGTTTTTTTCTCTGCGTAACTCCGTGTTATTTCCTCCAGGCAATCCGTAAAAGTAGCACGGAGGTACACAGAGGTTTTGCACAGAGGTTTTTGGGGGAATTGACTTGCCGGTGGTTTTTTCAAAAAACAATACAGAAAAGCAGTGTTTTTTGCCAGAATGGGGGGTGCAGGGGCTGACTCGAGTTTGTTAAACTATCTTTTCTCCGTGCCTCCTCCGTGTTTTTTTCTCTGCGTAACTCCGTGTTATTTTGCCTTCATTCCGATGCAATGTTTTTTTTGAAAATGGGTTACACAGAGGCTGACTCGAGTTTGTTAAACTATCTTTTCTCCGTGCCTCCTCCGTGTTTTTTCTCTGCGTAGCTCCGCGTTATTTTGCCCTCATTCCAATGCAGAAGCAACAGAAACCTACAATTGAGCATTCAAAACCTCTAGTAAGGTTTCACAAACCGTTTCAAGTTCCTCCGTAGTGATGGTGAGCGGTGGCGCGAGGCGCATGGCGTTATCACAAAACAAAAACCAATCGGTAATCACCCCTCTTTCAATACCGCCGTCAATTACACGTTTCAGCACTTCGAACGACTCCATTTCGGCAGCAAGCATCAGCCCTTTGCCGCGGATTTCTCTAATTGCCGGATGTGTTAAACGCTTTTTAATCAACGCACCTTTATGAGCTGCTTGGAGATGAAGCTCCCCTTCCCGGATCACCTGCAAGGTGGCCAGGGAGGCTGCGCAACTTACCGGATGCCCGCCAAACGTAGTGATATGGCCGAGTACCGGGTTGTGGGTCAGTACCGACATAATTTCCCTGGAAGCCATAAACGCCCCGATCGGCATCCCCCCTCCCATTCCCTTCGCACTCACCAGGATGTCCGGATAAATGCCATAGGGTTCAAACGCCCAGAACGTACCGGTGCGGCCAAAGCCTGTCTGCACTTCATCCAGGATTAACAGGGTACCGGTTTCCGTACAGCGTTCTCTGACAGCCTGCAGGTAGGTCTCCGCGGGAATGCGTACGCCCGATTCTCCACCGATTACCTCGATCACCAACGCTGCCGTTTGCGTCGTAATAAATTCCAGGTCCTCCTGATTCCCGAACCGGATATGCCGGATACCCGGAAGCAGCGGCCTGAAACGCTTTTTAAAGAATTCGGCGCCCGCCAGGCTCAGAGCTCCCTGGGTGGCTCCGTGATAGGCGTTCACACAGGACACCAGGTCCGGGCGTCCTGTAAACCGTTTCGCCAGCTTCATGGCCCCTTCGACGGCTTCTGTACCGGAGTTAGTAAAATACACATTCCCGATAGCGCCATAGGGTGCAGGAACGGATGTTTTGAAAGCAAGTGTATCACAAAGAGCTTCTGCCAAAAGCACCTGCGGCGACTGGATGTATTCTCCATATACCATCAAATGCAGGTATTTATCCAGTTGATCATGAATCGCCTTCAGCACCCTGGGATGGCGGTGCCCGACGTTGCTGACCCCGATCCCGGAAATCATGTCGATGTAGCGCCTGCCATCCGGCCCGTACATGTAACAGCCTTCTGCCCGTTCTATGGAGATCGCCAGCGGAAAACCGGAAGTTTGTGCCAGGTGGTCGAAAAAAAGCTGACGGTGTGTCGTATGCATTTCAGGTTACTGCTTAATGATCAAAAAAAACGGCGCTGCTTCCTACCCAGTTTTTATCCTTGTTGTAACGAACTCCGATCATTTCTCCGCGGCTCAACCGGCTGAGCGCCGTCAACCAGACAGGCCGGTCCGAACGCTCCGGCCAGGTATACAGCATCCTGATTTCGGCTTTCACCTGTCCGCCTTCCGGATCTGCGATGACCGGTTCATACGTTACTTTACGCTGAAGGATATAATTTTCCGGTTGCGCCAGTTTCCGAAGCATCTCCTGTGTTACATGGAGTTCGACACCCGAACCGGCGAAGGAAAACAAGGGTTTCAATACGTAATTTTCAAGGTCCCGGGGGAAGTCGCCTTTGAAATCGCTGACGAACCGGGTTTCGGGGATACAGGGGCCCGACAGGTAAGGGAGCAGGAATTTACTGATCCGGAAAAACCAGTTGGGATGTCCTACCCAGGTCACATCTACGGGATCCGAAAACTGGAAAGACGTTTTTAAATCCGGGTAGCGGGCCAGGTCGTCAAAAATCAACCGGTTGTAAATACGCTTCACCGCTATCTTTCGTCCTTCCAGGAAATAATAAAGCTTGCGGCCTTCCCGGACCAACCGGGTATAGCACACCGTCCGAAGCCCCAGGTACTTTTCGGTGATGGCAAAATCGATGCGGGTCTTTTGCTGTTCGGGGAATAATTCCAGCAAAATCACATTATCCGGATCCTCCTTCCCGATAATCAGTTCCCGCAATGCATGGATATAGCGATCCGCTTCCTCCGTGCCGGGCTCCTCCGTGCGGGCGTAGTGCCAGTTGGGAGCCAGGTCGTAAAATTTCCTGAACAATTCGGACAAATAGCCCTGGTAGGCAAATACCGACGGAAACCCCTGAAGTTCAATCAGCTGAGGCGTGAGTTCGCCTGTTTCACCGCGACATACCGCAAAATCAATTGCCAGAAACGACGTATGGGCATTTTCGTCAGGTACCTCCTGCCCTTCCGGAATAGCCCTTGCCGTCTTTTCCAAAAAATCCGCAGACCGGATCACATCGACAATCCCCTCACAGGCGCCGGTGAGCTTTTCCTGAAAGGAACGATCAATAAAAACAGGCGTTTCCGCTGCCCGGAACTCAAGCTGACCGGGAAAGTCATTTTCAATCGTGGCTAAAAATTGCCGGTAACGGCTTTCATCAAAGGCCTGGTTGAACTGTCGACGGGCGATCGGATCCATTGGGTTATGATTAAAAGGGGGTGACTTCAAGCAACAGTCCTTTATGGGCCTGTTGTACCGATTCCAGAAAACGCGGCAGCATTACCGCTTCGGTTCTTTCAATTTTATCCGGATCCCCGAGCGTAGCAATCATATCGTGATACTTTGCTTCCCCATAGGTTTTAATAATTTTTTCACGGCGCTCTTCTCTGGCAAAATGGCGGCCCATGCCAGCCGCATCTGCTTCCGGATGAAACTGTGTCCCGATGATTTCCTTTGTAAACCGGATCGCCATAATTGCCCGTTCCAGTTGGACATGCGGCCTGATTTTCTCCAGGCACAGAATCTTCGCGCCCATTTTTTCCAGCACAGCCGTGTTGGGCTGCGTAACCTGGAAATCCCGCGAATCAACTACCCAGAACGGGTCGTTCAATTCCCGGAACAAGGGATCATTCTGGGCAAAATGCGTTTTATGAACGGGGAAAGTTCCGAATGAAGTCGACCGCCGGTTTCCGACGATCCCGATCTGCCAGTGAATGCAAGCCATTTGAAACGAATGACAAATCAGAAACAGCGGTTTTTTGACCCGGTTTTTCCGGTCGGCATTATGGGCCGCAATTTTATCCAGGAAATTGAAAAATTTCCGCTCCCACGGCGCCCCTGAAGGCTGCGGATTTCCGGGTCCTCCCGAAGAAATATAGCCGTCAAAGCTCAGATCAGGCACCTCCAGGCGCTGCCTTACATCAAACACC
Source organism: Telluribacter humicola (assembly GCA_040394475.1). Lineage (GTDB taxonomy): Bacteria > Bacteroidota > Bacteroidia > Cytophagales > Spirosomataceae > JBEBSD01. Next base: position 3,600 of record JBEBSD010000088.1, read on the forward strand.
TGGTACGTAAGCCCCGCTTGCGCTGTCTTGCCAAACTGCTCAATGATTTTCCGGATACAGCGCATTCCTTCGTTTGCCGCGCCATCGTTCATATCCAGGACCGCAATCCTTAACCCTTCCTGCATAGCTGTTACAGCGGTTTTTGTTGATTTTGAAGTGAATGGTACTTTGCAAAAATAGTGATTTAACTGATTATATCAGATTTCAGTTGTCAGATTTCAGCTATCAGCAGTCTGCTATCGGATTTCTGATAGCTGATAACTGATAGCTGATTTTGGCGGACGATTGCTGAGCGCAGAGCCCTGATTCCGGATTTACGAAAGCTGATTAACCACAATTAAAAAAGGGGAAGACCGCAATGCAGCCTTCCCCTTTCTATCTAACCATTTTGCTATCAAGCCGTCTGCGCTGCATTTCTGTTTCGCATCCAGAAGTAAAGGAATGTAAATGCAACTATTAGAATAACCGGGAATATCGTCATCGTGGACAAGGTAGCCTGCCCAGCGGCCAACTCAAGCTCATCGCCTGTCACTCCTAAAGCAGCTGCTTTCTCCCGCGCATTATCAATCCAGCTACCAATAAACGGCTGGAATATAGAGCTTGAAAACATCCCGATGCCACCTATAACCGACAATCCCAAGGCGCCGGATTTCGGAATCTTCTCGGCCACAAAGCCCAGCATGTTCGGCCAGAAATAAGCGATGCCACAGGCGTAAATAAATGCCGCGCCATAGGCTACTCCCCCCGTCACCTTACTTAATAGAAATAACCCGATAGTTGCTAAAATAGCCGATCCCAGGAGCACACCAGTTTGGTCAAACCGGTGTACAATAGGTCCGGCAAAGAAACGGGCCACTGCCATCGTACCTGTCGTAATCGCCAATAGAATCATAGGATCGGCACCCGATTTGCTAAGAATCAGACCTACCCATTGTTGGGGACCAAATTCTGAAATAGCAGTGATAGCCATGAAAACGAATATAAACAAGAACAGGGGCGATACCATCGCCTTAAGGTTCGCTGAAATCGAAACAGCAGCAGCAACCTTGGCTTTCGGAAATTCCTGACCCCAGAACAAAACCGCGTAAATTATAGTAGGAATCATGATCACCCAGATCTGGGCCTGCCAATCGAAACCACCATCGGTCATAAGCTTGGAGATAAGAGCACCGAGCATGATACCTCCGGGGAACCACATGTGAAAGCGGTTCATCATTTTGCTCATTCTACTTCCCTCATATGCATCTGCAATCATTGGGTTACACGCAGCTTCTGTACAGCCGTTCCCAAGTCCGATCAGCAACGTAGAAATTAACAACGTAGCATAATTACCACCGGAGAAAATCGTCAGTAAAATTCCAACGGCATGTGCGAATAACGCAAATTGCATGATTCGCTTTCCGCCAACCTTGTTGTAGATCAATCCTCCAATGATCATTGAGATTGGAAAACCCAGGAACCACATGGAATTAATGGTTCCCAATTGTTCTCCGGTAAATCCGTATTCTCCTCCGAGCTGATTGAGTATTCCAGCCCTGATACTAAAGGAAAAAGCGGTTGTGATTAGGGCAAAGCAACTGGCATTGAACAGTCGGTTTGCGTTAATGGACTGGGTCATAGATCTTTTAGGGGTTTGATTAATAGAAACAATTCATGAATAATCGGGTTCCGAGTTACCAAAACTGATACTAAAAATGCATATACTGCCTTTTCTACTACTTTTTTTAGGGGATTACTCGTTTTTTTTTCAATTTGCATCCTGCAACAATAGTAAGACTTGTCATTCTGACTCTTTAACTGTTGACAAAATTACATGCTGTTTAATAACCTGAATTGTTAAAAAATGCCGAGTAAACTAAGAATGGGAATGATCGGTGGCAGTACCGATGCTTTTATTGGGGGTGTCCACCGCATTGCAGCAGCTATTGATGGCGAAATCGAACTGGTGGCAGGCGCTTTTAGCTCCAACCCTGAAAAATCAAAAGCCACGGGCAGAGCCCTGTACCTGCAGGACGACCGGGTATATGGTACTTTCGAAGAAATGATCCGGACGGAAAAAAGCCTGCCGGCCGGCCGGCGTATTGATTTTGTGAGCATCGTCACCCCTAACCATCTCCATTTCGAACAGGCCAGAATGGCGTTGGAAAATGGCTTTCATGTAGTATGTGATAAACCACTTACTACCGATGTAGCGCAGGCGGAAGAATTGGCAGCGCTGGTTGAAAAAACAGGACTTGTCTTCTGTCTGACGCACAATTACACCGGCTACCCGATGGTTAAACAGGCAAAAGCGATGATCGCCAACGGAGAGATCGGTAAGGTGCGCAAAGTAATCGTCGAATACCCGCAAGGCTGGCTGTCATCGCGTCTTGAAGATACGGGAAATAAGCAGGCTTCCTGGCGGACCGATCCTGCGCAATCAGGCGCGGGCGGCGGACTTGGAGATATCGGCACACACGCGGAAAACCTCGCGGAGTATATAACGGGGCTTCGTATTACAGAGATGTGCGCAGACCTAACCATTTTCGTGGAAGGCAGGTTGCTCGACGATGATGCGAATATCCTCCTTCGCTTCGACAACGGGGCGAAAGGGATCCTGCAAAACAGCCAGATCGCCTGCGGAGAAGAAAATACCCTGAGCATCCGGATTTATGGAGAAACGGGCGGACTGGAATGGCGCCAGATGGAACCCAACAGTCTCGTTCATAAAACCCAGGAAACACATCGCATCCTGAGGACCAACAAAGGCGAACTGCACCCGGCCGCGCTCGCGCATGCGCGCACCCCGGCCGGTCATCCGGAAGGATTTCTGGAGGCATTTGCGAACCTCTACCGTAATTTCGCCTTTGCCGTCCGGGCGCACGCGGCGGGAAATGCCCCCGATCCCCTGTATGACTTCCCGACGGTACAGGACGGCGTACGGGGAGTTCGCTTTATCCACACAGCGCTCGCCTCCAACGAGTCAACGGCTAAATGGACCGCTTTTTGAAACCTTTTCCAAATTATAATCACCATAAACACTTAACAGAATTCTATGAACAAAATTAAAGTAGGAGTGGTCGGTACGGGCTTTATTGGTCCGGCCCATATCGAAGCCCTTCGCCGGTTACCCAATGTAGAAGTCGTCGCGCTGTGCGAGGTCACACAGGAACTGGCTCAGCAGAAGGCGGACGCACTGGGCATTCCACGCGCTTATGTTTTTGAAGAACTGATCCGGCAGGAGGACATTCAGGCCATCCATATCTGTACCCCTAATTTTCTGCATTATTCACAGTCCAAGGCGGCATTGCTTGCCGGGAAACACGTTATTTGTGAAAAGCCTCTCGCCAAAGACCTCGCGGAAGCCAGGGAACTGGTGGAACTGGCCGCACAAACCGGGCTGGTGAATGCCGTTCATTTCAACCTCCGGTATTATCCGCTGGTACGCCATATGAAACTCCAACGGGAAAAAGGCGACCTGGGCGCCATTTACTCCGTCATGGGTTCCTACCTGCAGGACTGGCTGTTTTACGAAACCGATTACAACTGGCGCCTGGAGCCGGACAAATCGGGCAACTCGAGAGCAATCGCAGACATCGGTTCACACCTGATGGATATCCTGGAATACATCACCGGTCTGAAAACAACCGCTGTCCTGGCCGACTTCAACACGATCCATAAAACCCGGAAAAAACCGCTCAAACCCGTGGAAACGTATTCGGGAAAAATGCTGACGCCGGAAGACTATGCGGATGTTCCGATCAATACCGAGGACCATGCCAATGTATTGCTGCGGTTCGATAATGGCAGCAAAGGTGTTATTACCGTATCGCAAGTATCGGCCGGCCGCAAAAACCGGATGGCCTTCGAAATAGCAGGCGCCAATAAAACCTTCAGTTTCGACTCGGAATCTCCGAATCAGGTGTGGGTAGGCTACCGCGACAAAGCCAATGAGGTATTGCTCCGCGACCCGTCGTTGATTGAAGAGGGAGCCCGGTCGCTGATCGGATTTCCGGGAGGACACAACGAAGGATTCCCGGACACTTCCAAGCAATTGTTCAAGGAGGTTTATGCAGCCATTGAAACCGGAAAACAGCCTAAAAACCCGACGTATCCGACCTTTGCCGATGGTTACCGTGAGCTGCTTATCTGCGAACGGATCCTGGACAGCAACCAATCGGAGAGCTGGATGAGTGTCTCGTAATTTTTTAAAAACAACCAAAAGTATTTAAATGAAAACGATAAAAGGTCCTGCCATATTTCTGGCACAATTTCTGGGAGATGAAGAGCCCTTTAACAGTCTGGAATCCATCGGCGGCTACATGGCCGGCCTGGGTTACAAAGGGGTACAGCTGCCTACCTGGGATCCGCGGATCATCGACGTGAAACAGGCGGCCGAATCTCAGACCTATGCCGATGAACTGAAAGGAAAGCTCCGCGATCTGGGGCTGGAAATTACCGAACTGGCGTCTCATATCGTCGGGCAGCTGGTTGCATCTCACCCGGTGTATGACGACATGTTCGACGGGTTTGCCATTCCGGAAGTCCGTAAAAACCCGAAAGCCCGGAGAGAATGGGCCGAGCAACACCTGCGGTACGTGGCCAAAGCCAGCAAAAACCTCGGCCTGGCCACCAGTGCCACTTTCTCGGGAGCCCTGGCATGGCCCTTTCTGTATCCCTGGCCCCAACGTCCGGCCGGACTGGTGGAAACAGCCTTCAAAGAACTGGCGGCACGCTGGAAACCGATTCTCGACGTGTATGATGACAACGGAGTAGATGTTGCCTACGAACTTCACCCCGGGGAAGACTTGTTCGACGGTACCACTTTTGAACGCTTTGTCGATTACCTCGATGGCCATTCCCGTGCCAATATCAATTACGACCCCAGTCATTTCGTGTTACAACACCTGGATTATCTGCAATTCATCGACCTGTATCACGATCGGATCAAAGCCTTCCACGTTAAGGATGCCGAACTGAACCCTACCGGGAAACAGGGTGTCTACAGCGGATTTTCCGGATGGGCCGAACGCGCAGGCCGGTTCCGTTCGCTGGGCGACGGGCAAGTTGACTTTTCGGGTATCTTCTCAAAGCTTTCCCAATATGGGTATGGAAGCTGGGCAGTGCTGGAATGGGAGTGCTGTATCAAGTCGCCGGAGCAAGGTGCAGCCGAAGGCGCTCCTTTTATCGAAAGCCATATCATTGAAGTCACTCAGAAAGCCTTTGACGACTTCGCCGGAACAGGCGCCGACGAAGCCTTTAACCGTAAGGTGCTCGGTTTGTAGGTTGCCTTTCATTCGATACGACGCTGACGACACCCGTTGTCAGCGTCGTATTGTTACTATATCCTGCGATGGAACCTACCCAACCGATTTCTTTTTTACATCTGATCCTCTCCCTGACGGCCGGAATCGGCGTCATTATCCTGTTGACTGCACGTTTCAGGATCCATGCATTCTTTGCCTTGCTGATTGCCTGTTTTGTGGTGGGTTTGAGTACCGGCATGACGGTGGAGACACTTCTGGAAGCCGCCAAAAGCGGCTTCGGGCATGTCATGAAATCGCTGGCATTACTGATCGCGCTGGGCACAGCCTTAGGGGTTCTGCTGGAAAAAACCGGGGCTACGCGCGTCATGGCGGATTTTATCCTGCGGAAAACCGGTGAAAAGAAAGCTCCCCTCGCGATGAGCCTCACGGGCTTTATTGTAGGCCTTCCGATATTCTGCGACTCCGGCTACATCGTGTTGAGCGGACTGGCCAGATCCCTGGCGCACCGCACGGGCATTTCGATGGCTGTTCTGGCTACGTCCCTGGCCACGGGACTTTATTCTGTACACTGCCTCATTCCGCCGCACCCGGGCATGAGCGCTGCGGCGGCCCATATGCAGGTAGATTTCGGCCGGCTCATCCTGATCGGCATACTGGTTTCCATACCGGCGAGTATCGCCGGTTATTTATGGGCCAATTATGCCGGAAAAAAATGGGGAAACAGTAAAATAGCTTCCGAACATCCTGCGGAAGAAGCTGCCGCTTTCGAACCCAGCCCCTGGAAAGCATTCCTTCCGGTAATCGTCCCGATTGTTTTAATTGCACTGAAACCCTTTCTGGCCATGGAACACATGGACGAAGGTATTATCGTGCAGTGGATCAACATTCTGGGAGAGCCTTCCATCGCCCTGGGCGTCGGGATTCTCTGTGCACTGCTGAATGTCCCCAAAAATGCTTCCGGTATTGTGACCCGATCGCTGTCGGAAGGTGCCGAGAAAGCGGGCGGGATCCTGGTGATCATCGGCGCAGGAGGTGCTTTTGGGGCGGTATTAGCCGCTACCGATCCGGCAGCCCATTTCTCGGAAATGGCCCGGAACAGCGCCCTGGGGATCTTGTTCCCGTTCCTGGTCACGTTCGTGCTGAAAACGGCACAAGGCTCTTCCACCGTAGCCATTATTACTGCTTCTTCCCTACTCTATCCCTTATTGCCCGTACTGCACATGGATACCCCTTCGGGCACCCTGCTGGCGGTGCTGAGTATGGGGGCCGGATCGATGATGATCTCCCATGCCAATGATGCCTATTTCTGGGTCATTGCCCGATTTTCCGGGCTGGAAATGCCGGTCATGCTGAAAGTATATACCGTCGCTTCTGTCTGGATGGGGCTGACGGCGTTGGCAGTGGTGTATCTGGTGTCGTTTTGGGTGTAGGGGGGAATGGGGTTGGCGCAGGTGATAGATCTGCCTAATGGCACGTCTGTTCGCGGGTCGGAGACCCGCGAACAGACTTTCACCGTCAATAGACGGGAAAGAGCGGGGTATTGGTGTCAGGTGTTAGCGATTAGGTTTTAGGAAGTGGATGGGTAAAAGGAATTCGAAAAGTTACCTATCGGGCTTATCCTCTCTCTTTTCACGTTTCTGATCAAAAAGCCACTCCAGCACTCCAGGTTCTTCTGTCACGATTTCCCAACCATGCCCTGCGTCGGGCACTTCTGTATAACGCGGTTCGCCGCCTGCTTTCCGGATCGCTTCGATTACATTCCTTGACCCGGTAACAGGTACATTTTTGTCTTTCGCTCCATGAAACGCCCAAATGGGTACTGTAAGCATCCTGGCAGCGGCATTCGGATCGCCTTCGCCTGCTACAGGTATCGCGGCTGCAAACATCTCCGGGCGGGTAGCAGCAAAATACCAGGCGCCATACCCACCTAACGAATGCCCCACTACGTAAACCCGGTTATCGTCTATAGGAAACTCGTTTGTCAGTGCGGTGATTGCTTCGAAGACCAGACTGTCAATAAACACGGTATTGGGCACCCCGCCCCAGGATGACCCCGAAGGACACTGGGGGACAAATAGAAAGGCCGGGTATTTCCTGCGGTTTTCCGGGCGGGACAGTTCCCTGGCAAACAATGATCCTTCGATATTTCTGAAATTATCGGTTCCCCAGCCCGCCCCTCCGTGGAGGCAGACGACTAACGGGTATTGCTGACGGGGTGCGATTTCAAGCGGTTTCAGGAGGCGGTATACTAAAGAATCGCCCTTACTGTTTGCGAAGGCTTTCGCTTCGAAAGGTTTGGCCAATGCTATCGTGGCAGGGGAAATGGTTAGTTTCCCATAAGCCTGATTGCCTATAAATGAACCGAAAGTTAAACAGAGTGCTAAAGCGATGAATCCCGCAGCGTACAGAAGTTCTGTGGATTTATTAGGGTTAGAGGCCTCAGCAGAAGTATTCACTGCTTTACGCTCCTTATAAAAAAGCAGGATAAAGGGGATGGGTAACAGGCTGCTGGCTAAGGAAGACCACTGACTGAATTGAAGGAGGGTTGCACCGGACTGCCCGACTGTATTTTCCAGAATGAGGAAAAAAGGATAGAGAGACAATCCTCCTGCGAGTAACATGACAATCCCTGCAGTTCTCAACCAGATTATTTTTCCTGCTCCGGAAAACAGTATACCGAAAGCATAGATCAGGCCTGCAACAATGGCTAAAACAGAAACTGTGCTGTAGTAATTGTGTAATTCTCCAATTGGAAGCAGTAGTCCAAAGTAGGTGACACAGAATTGTAAAAACGCCGCAAAAAGGTGTATGCTACCTGTTATCAGCGCAAAACGGTATGCTTTATGATGATAATAGCTTAGTAAAAACAAAGATGCTGCCAGGAAGGTGGTTACCAGTACTAAATACCAGGCAGCAAAAGACGGCAGATGAAATAAATGATAATCGATCTGAAAAAACAGGATGCTCTGGAAGAGTGCCGCAACCAGGTACAAGCCTAGAAAAAAAATCCCCAATGAATAAAGTTCTCGTTGCATGATCTGTTTTTGGGTAAAAAAAGTTTGTTACCGAAGGCAGACATCAGAATGAGAACTCAATATAGTGAGACCGTTAGGTAAAAGAAAGGCACTTTAGGATGAGCGGTAGATCATCCTGCTACAGGTCCGGAAGCCTGCGCAATAGCAGGTCTGTTCGCGGGTCGGAGACCCGCTATCACGCTTTCACCGTCAACAGACGGGAAAGAGCAGGGCGCCCGTTGCCTATTCCCCGTTGCCCATTCCCTGCTGAAAGTATATACCGTCGCCTCCGTCTGGATGGGGCTCCCCGCCGGCAATAGGGTATTTAGTGTCTTTTTGGATATGAGAAGAATGGCGGCGGGAGCTATTTTGCAATTCGCGAATTGCAAAATGCGAAATGTAGTATTATATTTGTATCTATGGCACGTAAACACAGTGGGATGAGACCTCAGGATTTAGTAATCCTGCTCAAGATAGTAAACTTACAGGATGAGAGCTGGCTATTCAAGGACCTGGCAAACGCACTGTATATCAGCAACTCGGAAATCTCCGAATCGCTTGAAAGAAGTCTATATGCTAATCTAATCGACTTTGAAAAACGTCATGTCAATAGGGGTAATTTTATTGACTTCCTTATTCACGGCATGAAATATGTATTTCCGGCAAGCCCCGGCATATTAACCAGAGGTATTCCTACTGCACATTCCCACTCTTTCATGAAAGAATTTATCAGCAGTAATCAAGATTACGTTTGGCCGTCAGCCACAGGGACTATTATTGGGCAGGCGATAGAACCTTTCTATCCAAAGCAGATCGACGCTATAGAAAATGATGAGCAGTTATATCAATTGCTCGCTTTGCTGGATGTAATGAGGGTTGGTCGATTGAGGGAGGTAGCCATTGCAGAAAAAGCATTAAAAGAAAAGCTGTCCTATGTCAGATCATACTAATATTACACGGATCAAGGCAGTGTACAATGCCTTGCAAGAACTTCGTAACCACGTGGTATTCGTCGGTGGTGCAACTATTTCATTGTATCCGGACCGACCTGTTTTAGAAGTGCGCCCTACAGACGATATCGATGTCATCATAGAGATATTAAGTTATAAACAGCGCCAGCAACTAGAAGAACACTTACGAAAGATCGGCTTTACGAATGATGTCGAATCAGGAGTTATTTGCAGGTTCAGGATAAAAGGCATCCTTGTAGATATAATGCCTACGAACGATCCCTCCATCGGTTTCAATAATATCTGGTATCCCAACGGATATAAATATGCTCAAGCATATGAACTATATAGCGGAGAAAGTATCAAAATACTAACCGCTCCTTATTTCATAGCTACCAAACTGGAAGCATTTAAGGGAAGAGGTGGCGGAGATGGTCGCTTGAGCCACGATTTTGAAGATATTGTTTTTGTATTGGAGAATAGAACGAAGCTGTGGGAGGAACTTGACATGTGCGATGAGGAAGTCAAAGCATATCTTATAAACGAATTCTCGGAATTGGCGAACAACCCTTATATCCATGAATGGATTGACAGTCATGTGGAGCGTGTAAATATCGTTCCTCAGACATCAGCAATCATAGAAAATATAAGAGCTTGGCTATTGAAAAACTCACAGAGATAAATCAATATTCCCCCTACCCCATAAATCCCTCCCGCACCATAGCTTCCCGTAGTTTACTTCCCAGGTCATCGGAAGCTTTTACCAGCGGCAAGCGCACCTGAGCGCCGCAGACACCTTTAATTTCCAGGCATTTTTTGATCCCGACCGGATTGGATTCCACATAGAGCAAGGTATCAAAATCAATGAAGGAGTACTGTAATTTCGCCGCCTGGGGAAAACGTCCTTCCAGGGCATGCCAGGTCATTTCCCCGAATTCCTTGGGAAAGGCATTGGCAATGACGGATATAACCCCATGCCAGCCTACGCTTACCATTGGGGTTACCAGGTTATCGTCACCCGAAAGCAGGATAAAATCCTCAGGGGCTTTCCAGGCAAGCTCCATGGCAAACTCCAGGCTGCTGGTGGCATCTTTGATCCCGATAATATTCGGATGGCCGGCCAGCTTCAGGACCGTATCCAGCTGCATGCTTACAACGGTACGACCCGGCACATTGTACAGGATCACCGGTACCGGCGAGGCGTCGGCAATCGCCGTAAAATGCGCAATGATACCTGCCTGTGAAGGCTTATTATAATAAGGCGTTACCGACAGCAGTGCGTCCACCCCTTCAAAATTGGTCTGTGCGATGGTTTCCAGCACCAGCTGCGTATAGTTCCCGCCTATTCCAAATACAATCGGCAACCGGCGCGGGTTATTTTCGATGGCCAATGCAAGCAACCGCTGCTTCTCCTGAGTGGTTACAGTAGGTGATTCGCCGGTAGTACCCTGCACGACCAGGTAATCGACACCGCCCGCTGAAACAAAATTCAACAGCCTCAGATAGGCCTCGTAATCGACTTCAAACTGTTCGTTGAACGGAGTCACCAAAGCAACCCCCACACCTTTAAAACGTTGGTCAATGGACATTATAATGCTGTTTTGCCCGTCTTACCGGTCAGGCTTTCCCGTTCCTGACGGTCACCTGATCCACAAGAGAAAAATAGGCACTGATTAATATTTCCGTAATATTCCGCAAATGTAACGAGGTTCGGGTAGATTCGCTATTGGTTTGGTAACATTCTGAGAAATTGCTCTTCTGACAAAATGGTCACACCCAGTTTCGTAGCTTTCTCCAGCTTCGCGGGGCCCATATTGGCACCTGCCAGCAGGTAATTCAGTTTTCCGGAAACCCCACTCAGGACCTTCCCTCCGTTTACTTCGATTTTAAGCTTCAGCTCGTCCCGGTCAAACTGTTCAAAGACCCCGGAAATCACAAAGGTTTTACCGGCCAGCAGATCACTTTCCGCGACAACCGCTTGCTCATCGCTTTCCAGCTGCAGGCCCGCCTCCCGGAGTCGGCTGACAAGTTCCCGGTTATCGGGATCGGCAAAATACTCTAAAACGCTCAGGGCAATCCGGTCGCCGATTTCCGGGACAGCCGTCAACGCTTCGTAGGTAGCCTCCTGTAAAGCATCCATTGTCCGGAAATAGGCCGCCAGCTTTTCAGCCACCGTGGCCCCCACATAACGGATCCCCAGCGCAAACAGTAAATTACGAAACGGCACCGACCGCGACAGGTCAATCCCTTTCAGGATGTTTTCTACCGTTTTCTCCCTGAAACTGATCCGCTTTACTTTTCCGGTTTCTTCATTGGTTACCACTTTCTCCAATCCGAGCAGGCGTTCGTAAGTCAACTCGTACAAGTCGGCCGGAGTACGCACCAGCTGTTTATCAAAGAGCAGCTCGACCTTTCCCTCACCCAGGCTATCGATGTTCATAGCCTTCCGATGGATAAAGTGCTCGATCCTGCCTTTCAACTGCGGCGGACAGGATTTTTCATCCGGGCAGTACCAGGCCGCTTCTCCCTCCCGTCGTATCAGCGCTGCCCCGCATTCCGGACAACTGACAGGGAAGACAATTGGCTCGGTCGGGTATTGTTCCCGCAGCGCCGTATCCACACCTGTGATCTTGGGAATAATTTCACCGCTTTTTTCAACAAATACGACATCCCCGATACGCAGTCCGAGCCGATCGAGTTCATTGGCATTATGCAAGGTCGCCCGCTTTACCCGCGTACCCGACAGATGCACCCCTTTCACCAGCTCATACGGGACCATGCGCTCCTCTATGTCGCACAGGTTTGCCACAGGAGTCACGGCGCCGGTCCTGCCCACCTGGTAGGATACACTCCGCAGGACCGCCGGTTTGTTTTCCGCCTGGTATTTGAACGAAATCGCCCAACGCGGACTTTTGGCGGTATAACCGAGCTCCTGTTGCTGCTCGAAAGCATTTACCTTAATAACAATCCCGTCGGTCGCCAGCGGCAGTTCGAAACGTTTTTCGGACCACTCATGGATATAGGCAATCGCCTCTTCAATATCGGCGCATCTGCGCCAGCCCGGCGACACGTTAAAGCCCATTTTCCGGAGCGCCAGCAAACTCTCCTCGTGAGAGACAAACACCTCCGTGTCGCTCAGGAAAGAATACACATAACATTCCAGGTTCCGCCGGGCGCTTTCCGCAGAATCCTGTAATTTGAATGCTCCCGAAGCGGCATTGCGCGGATTGGCATAAACCTGTTCACCCAGTTCTTCGAGATCGGCATTGAGCCGGTTGAAGGAACTCAGCGGCATAAACCCTTCTCCCCTCACCTCAAATAATGCCGGGGCCTGCGAATCACGTATGCGCAACGGAAGGCTCTTTATGGTCCTGATATTGTGGGTAATATCATCCCCCCGTTTGCCATCTCCCCGGGTAACTCCCTGTTTCAGGACACCGTTTTCATAGGTAAAGCTCAACGAAATGCCATCGAACTTGAGCTCGCAGATGTATTCGTAGGCCGCACCGTACAGGCCCTTTTTTACGCGGGCGTCAAAGTCTCTCAGTTCCCCTTCACTGTAGGTGTTGTCCAGCGACAGCATCGGGTAGCGATGATACACGGTTTTGAAATTTTTATTGATCGTCCCGCCCACGCGCTGGGAAGGGGAGTCGTCCCGTTTCCATTCCGGGTGAGCCGTTTCCAGTGCAACCAGCTCCCGCAGCAGTCCGTCAAATTCGGTGTCTGATACTTCAGACACGCTGTCCTGGTAATACCGGTCGTTGTAGTAATTCAACCGGTCGGTCAACTCGTTAATACGTTGTTCGGGCGATGCATCCATAGTTATCCGGGCGTTACGCAGCCCTGCGATGTTGGTTCAGGTAATTGGTTAAACGGTCAGCCGGCGGCATAGTAAACAACAGGTCTGCTGCCCTCCTTTGCCCGCCACCCGCGCCATGTCCTTTTCTTTTGTCCGGTTTTCCATTAAATTCGCCGGTAAAAATACATATCTTAATTTATCTGTCAAGTAATGGCGCAAATAGCCCCATCCATTCTGGCCGCTGATTTTTCCAATCTCGGAAACGCCGTCGAACTTATTAACCACAGCGAAGCAGCGCTCATCCATGTTGATGTAATGGATGGCCGGTTTGTCCCCAACATTTCGTTCGGGATTCCGGTTTGTGAGGCAGTATCCCGGCATGCCACCAAACCACTCGATGTCCATTTAATGATCGTGGATCCCGACCGCTACCTGAAAGTATTCCGGGAAGCGGGTGCCCATTACCTGACGGTCCACTACGAAGCCTGTACGCATTTGCACCGCACGCTCCAGTTCATCAAGGAGTTAGGCGCCCTCCCCGGGGTTGCTGTCAACCCCCATACCCCCGTGGAACTGCTGAAGGACATCCTTCCGGAAGTGGCGATGGTGCTGGTGATGTCGGTGAATCCGGGTTTTGGCGGACAGCTTTTTATTCCCAACAGCTATCACAAAATCCGGCGGCTGGCCCAAATGCGGCAGGAAGCAGGACTTGATTTTCTGATCGAAGTAGACGGCGGCGTGTCTACCCTGAACGCCCGTGAGTTGACTGCGGCAGGTGTAGACGTACTTGTCGCCGGCAGCTCCGTATTTGCATCAGAAGATCCTGCGGGAGAAATAGCGGCCCTAAAACGGGCGGCAGTATCAGCGTCCTAACGGTTCAGACTGCTCAGGAAGGCCATTACATCCACCCCGTCGGCGTAATCCGTCAACCCGGGCGACTGGCTTTTTCCGAAAGGTACCGACACGCCGGGTACTTCCGGGTTGCCCACTACGCATTGAATCTTTTCGCGCTGTTCCGACAGCAGGCGGTTCAGGGCTTCCGGTGAATCGTATTCTTCATAGAACAGCACACTTAACGGCGACACCAGCTCCTGCTCCTCCCGGATTAATAAAAAGCTGTTATCCAGGTGAGGCACCCGGTTGATGAGCAGAACGGATTTGTTGTACTCGTAATTATTAAAATATTTATGATGATGTGCGGCGTAGGACCGGAAGGACTCCACTTCACGGAATAATTCAGAAAAATCATATCCTGCCGGCACATAAACCTTCGAAACATTCCGGCACCCCAATCCATAATACCGGAATATATCCGCTGCCAGCCCCCTTAACGCATCAGAAGACTCCGTGCCGGTTAAGACGCCCACAGCAGTACGGTTTTTACGAATAATATGTGGTTTTTTGGAGAAATAGTACTCGAAGTAACGGGCGGTGTTGTCGCTGCCTGTTGCTATATACGCGTCCGCCTCGTTAATCCGTTCGACGTAAGCGATATTTTCTCGGAATGCGGGTACGAATTCGCTGAGTTTATCCAGCAGCATCCGCATCAGCACCGTGTCATCGGAACTGAGCCTGGCGAGCAAGCGGTGCCCGCTGATCAGGACACACATGGCATCGTGAAAGCCTACTGCAGGGATGTTCCCGGCCATCACCACCCCTATCTTAAGCGTCTCAGCCGGCTCCGGATAGGCATCCATCCAGGTTTTTAACGCATGGGGTTCCAGCATAGCGCTTCCCAAAGCAGCCAGTGAAGTCAGTACGTTTTCAGGAATAAACCAATTATTATGCTGGTGTGCCCGATCGGCCCAGTCTGTTAACTCTACCTGATTGATAGGATTACGTAAAAATTCTCCCAAATCAACAAACGCCTTATATCTGAGGGCTTTGGGAATTTGTAAAGACGCGGGTTGCGAATCGATTTTTTGATTTCTGCTCACGTTGTGAACCTAAAAATAATTATATTTGTATTTCTATTACAGAAGGAATAAAGGCAAATATAACAAATTATTAGTCGATCATGGCTATCTATATAACAGACGAGTGTATCAACTGTGGGGCGTGCGAACCGGAATGCCCGAATACGGCAATCTATGAAGGAGGGGTGGAATGGTCCTGGGGTGACGGTACCAGCCTGGATGAGGTAGATTTTGGAGATGGGACTGTCGTGAGCGGAAGAGCCAAACAGGCCCCGATTTCCGATGAGTTCTATTATATTGTTTCGGATAAATGTACAGAATGCGTCGGTTTTCATGAAGAACCGCAGTGTGCTGCTGTTTGCCCGGTGGATTGTTGCGTACCCGATCCTGAAATGGAAGAAGAAGAAGAAACCCTGCTTGCCAAAAAAGCCTGGTTACATAACGAATAAGCGTTCCGGATTACCCGGAATTTTAAAAGCCCCGCCCTTCTGCGGGGCTTTTTTTGTTTGGTACTGCCCTCCGCCTGATTCGAAAATTCCCGATTCCTGCGCGGATATGGCGAAAAAAGGAACACAGAGGATACGGAGGTAAAAACACAGAGGCGAAAAAAGGAACACAGAGGACACGGAGTTAAAAACACAGAGGAAAGCACGGAGAAAAACGAATTGGGACGCTGCGGTGGTCCGGCAATCCGTGGTCCGGCAGTCCGTGGTCCGGCAGTCCGTGGTCCGGCAATCCGGTGCTGCCAATGCAGCGATTCGAGAACACCAGCTCGGCGCCCCCGGCTCGGCGCCCCCGGCTCGGCGCCCCCGGCTCGGCGCCCTGAAAATGATCCCATTCGATACAAACCAGGCAGGGCGGAAGCCTCACTTCCGCTTCCGCTTCAGCTGCGCCCCCTCAAAACCATATAACTTTATCAAGATTTTATTTACCTGGTAAAAATACTCGTATAGAATTATATTTTGCATAATACGATATTGTCGAAATATTATAAAAACAGAAAATTGTATATAAATATTCGATTTTATATGTTTTTTACACTCAGTTTTTACATTTTAAACAGATTTTTCCATTTTTATACAAATTTTTAACCCAATCTGTTTGAAAATAAACTTTTATCATTCAATATTTGCACTGTTATATATCTCTCTGTTTTAACATTAAAAATGAAATTTAATTATGAAAAAGACCTACTTAGCAGTATTTTGTATAATGAGCCCCATATTGGGTTTTACCAATTCTACTTCCTCAGATAAAGGAACCGGCGAAGCGCCGCAAGTACAATCGGAGGATACAACGGCCAATGAAGAAGAAACCGGAAGCCTGGGCAAATTTTCATTTTCCGGTTATGCCGACTCTTATTATTCAGCAAACTTCAACAAACCACTTTCGCGCAGCAACACCGGCTACAGTGAAGTAGCCCGGGTGTTTGACACCAGGTCCGGACAGCTTATGTTAGGTTTAGTTCAGGCAATGATGAATTATTCCAATGACAAATCAGAAGTTGTCCTGGACCTGGCCTTTGGCCCCAACGCCAATGCGGCCAACTACGGTAACGAGATTGCCAGTACCGCGCTCGCTATTAAACAGGCGTATTTCACCTATAATTTCACCGATAAGTTCTCGGCAACCGTCGGGCAGTTCGGAACCCATATCGGTTACGAAGTCATTGATGCACCGGTTAACTTCAACTATTCACTGTCTTACCTCTTCGGGAACGGTCCTTTTTACCATGCCGGTTTAAAAGCCACCTATGCCTTCTCCGATCGTGCTTCGCTCATGGTGGGGGTCGTTAACAATGTGGACGGACTTGGCGACAATAACCGTAAAAAAGGCATTATCAGCCAACTTTTCATCGCTCCCACCGAAAAGTGGAATGTTTACCTGAATTTCATCAACAGCAACGAAGCGGAACCGGATGCCGCCACTGCTTCCGACGCCTTCTACCGGGTATTCGACATTGCCACGAGCTTTGAGATAACCGACCGCTTCCTTTTAGGATTGAATGCTGCCACCGGCTCCCAACGCGGCGATATGCAGGGTGACGGCAATACGGGCACCAAATCCTGGGGCGGGGTTGCCGGTTACGCCAACCTGGCGATCACCGACCACTTCGGACTGGGGGCGCGCTACGAATATTTCGACAACACTTCAGGAGTGCGGGCACTGGTAACGGAGAAAGGAGGCACCAATGTAAATGCCTTTACCCTTACCGGCAACATCACCCTGGCGGACGGACATCTCCTTGTGAAACCGGAATTCCGGGTCGACAGCTTCAAAAAGGGGACTGCCGGAGAAATCAAAATGTTTGAAGATGCAAAAGGAAACTTCACCAAAGACAGTCAGTCAACATTCGGACTCGGATTCATCTATAAATTCTAATACTCCTTGTAAAACCATCTGTTTCTCTTAACACCATCTATCCTCTCTTTTACAGCTTAAGTACAACCAAAACCATCAAACAAAAAGTATTATGAACAGTCTGAACAAATTCCTTCCACTCATTCTGCTACTCCTGGTGAGTTTTATTGGCGCCTTTTTTACCGACCTGCCCGGGACGGTCATTACCGAAGGGATTGACACCGGAGACATGGCCTGGATGATTGTCGCCGCCGCATTTGTATTGTTGATGACACCCGGGCTGGCCTATTTCTACGGGGGCATGGTGAACACAAAAAACGTTATCTCCACCATGCTGCAAAGCTTTATTGCCATGGGAGTGATCAGTATTGTATGGGTAGTCGTTGGCTTCAGCCTGGCATTCGGGGACGACATCGGCGGAATCATCGGCGACCCCACCACGCACTTCATGTTTAAAGGCGTTATGGAGGCTCCCCTCGCCGGCACCATTCCGTTTGTGCTATTCGCCTTTTTTCAGCTGAAGTTTGCGGTGATCACCCCGGCGCTCATTACCGGCTCCATGGCCGAGCGTGTAAATTTCAGATCTTATGTACTCTTTATGGTACTTTTCTGCCTGTTCATTTACACCCCGCTGGCACACATGACCTGGCACGCTGACGGCATCCTGGCCAAAATGGGCGTTCTGGATTTTGCCGGTGGCACCGTGGTGCACATGTCGGCCGGATGGGCAGCCTTAGCCGGCGCATTGTTCCTGAAAAGCCGGAGACAATATGTGGGCGAAAACGGTCTTCCTCCCGCCAATATTCCATTTGTGCTCCTGGGAACCGGTTTACTTTGGTTCGGATGGTTCGGGTTCAACGCCGGATCGGCTTTGAGCGCCAGCACCCTGGCAGTATCGGCGTTCGGCGCTACTAACACCGCCGCAGCTGCAGCCGGCGTTTCGTGGATTTTATTCGACGTGGCCAGAGGCAAAAAAGTTTCTGCACTTGGTTTCTGTATCGGCGCCGTGGTAGGACTGGTGGCCATCACTCCGGCCGCAGGATTTGTAACCATCCCGGCATCCATCTTTATCGGAACCATCGCCGGGATTGTCAGCAACTACGTCGCCCACTATCGCGCGGTGAAAGCCGGTGTTGACGATACGCTGGATGTATTCCCCTGCCATGGGATCGGAGGTATGGTCGGTATGATCATGACCGGTGTTTTTGCCACCAGCGCAATCAACCCTGCAGTGGAAGTACAAGGATTGGCGTACGGCGAATGGGGATTATTCATCTCCCATATGATTGCCCTTGTCGGCGTATCGGTCTTTGCTTTCGGAGGCTCTTACGTACTTTTCAAAATTACCGATATGATCCTGCCTTTGCGGGTGAGTCAGGAAGACGAGAAAGTCGGGCTGGATATCAGCCAGCACGATGAATACCTGGTAGAAGTCAATTAAGTCCGCCTTACTAACAACAAGGCCACAGTTTCTGTGGTTTTGTTGTACTTCGGGAAGTTGTCAACCTTTGGCTGGCAACTTCTTCGTTTTTATGGCCTGGTGTCGTGTCAAGTATGAAATGCCTTACCGTGGACTGTGTCTTCACAGGCCACTCCGCCCCCGTTTGGGCGCCCAGTCGGCATTTTGGTAGTATTGAGGATACTCCATCCCGACAAAAGCCCCGAAGGGGCGGCATTTTGGCAGAACTTGATTGAATGGTTGACTGTCAGATAAAAACCTGTCTATTTTCTTATATAAAACGGCAACGAAGTATTCCGGTCAGCAAAGCCCCTGCTCCACGATAGTTCGCTAATGCTGCGATTGGGAAATACCGCCCCTTTGGGTAGGGTGCCCAAACGGTGTTCGGAAATTTGTTGTAAACAGCCTGCTGAAATGCACTTGCTGGCTGTTGAAATATCGGCCCTACAGGCCTTTTGCCAGGTGTTTGGCTGCCATTTCCTACCAAAATAACGCCCCGAATGGGGCTTTTATCACCCGTTGAAGGCTCGTGGAGCCGGGGGCGCCCAGCCGGGGGAGCCTAGTCGGTATGAGGATACTGTATCCCGACAAAAGCCCCAGAGGGGCGGTATTTTGGTAGTATTGAGGATACTCCATCCCGACAAAAGCCCCGGAGGGGCGGTATTTTGGTAGTATTGAG
>JBEBSD010000089.1:0-22848 GCA_040394475.1 Telluribacter humicola
CCATCTTTAAGATTTTCTTGCGTCTTGCACGCGACGCGACGTGATTTACCGAACGAGGCATAATAGTAACTTGTTTTTGACGACCGGTGCTTAATCAGTTAAGACTTTGAAACCGGGCATCGGGTGTAACAAACAAACCGATCAGGTTCTTTTTAACTTTGACTGCCGGGAACGCTTAGTTCAGTCCGAGCATCGCCAACACACGTCTTTCGTCGCTTACATGCACCAGCCCTGTTTTCACGAGGCCTTTCTTGCGCTTGTTCGACTTTTTAGTCAGGATATGACTATGGAACGCGTGTTTGCGTTTGATTTTGCCGGTACCAGTCAGCGAAAACCGCTTTTTGGCTCCGGAAATGGTTTTCATTTTAGGCATTGTCGAAAATTTAATTAGGTAACAAAAAATAAAACAGCCCGCAAAGCTACAAAAAACCTCAAAAACTAACAACCTGTACGAAAAATATAAACATACCTTTCATACAGTAAAGCACCTGATGGCTCAGAACTTATTTTTTGGCTACATTCGGGGCGAGGATCACAATCATCCGTTTCCCTTCCAGTTTGGGCTCCATTTCGACTTTTCCATAGTCGGCCAGCGCATCGGTAAACCGCTGCAGGAGGTTGGTGCCTCTTTCCTTGAAGACAATCGTACGGCCTACAAAATGGACATAGGCTTTCACTTTAGATCCTTCTTTCAGAAAGTTGATAGCGTGCTTCAGTTTAAAGTCAAAATCGTGGTCATCTGTATTGGGGCCGAAGCGGATTTCTTTAATCACTACTTTCTGGGCCTTTGCCTTGATTTCCTTTTGCTTTTTCTTCTGCTCGTACTTGAACTTGGAATAATCGGTTACTTTACAAACCGGGGGAACTGCATTCGGCGCAATTTCGACCAGATCCAGACTTTGCGCGACCGCAATCGCCAGTGCTTTGCTGGTTTCCATTACACCTTGTTCTGCACCCTCACCCACCAGCCGGACTTCTCTGGCGGTGATCCGTTCATTGATACGATAAGGTTCTTCTACAATTACTCTTCTTGGGCCACGTGGGGGTCTTAATGCCATACGTTGGAATTCGTTCTTAATTTAGTTTAAATGTTTCGTTTCGATCCGGAAAACCTGCTTCTTTTCAGACGGTTATGCCGCCGACAAAATCAGGTCGAATTACGTTATTATTCAGGAAAAACTAAAAAACTGACAAAATCTTTTTGATTTCTTCCTGAAAATAGGCGCTGAATGCTCCAATCGTCATGCTTCCCAGGTCGCCTTCTCCCTTTTTGCGGATCGAAACGGTCCCTTCCGCCGCTTCTTTCTCTCCTACGATCAGCATGTACGGGACTTTGGTCACTTCGGCATCCCGTATTTTCCTTCCGATCTTTTCATCCCGGTGGTCCACAAAACCCCGGATGTCATGGTCCTGCAACTCGAAGAATACCTGATCTGCATAATCTGCATATTTCTCGGAAATAGGTAAAATCGCAATCTGGTCCGGTGAAAGCCAAACGGGAAATTGCCCGGCAGTATTTTCAATCAATATGGCGATGAAACGCTCCAATGATCCGAAGGGCGCCCGATGGATCATCACCGGCCGGTGCTTTTGATTATCGGCGCCGACATATTCCAGCTCGAAACGATTGGGTAACTGATAATCTACCTGAATAGTTCCCAGCTGCCACTTCCTTCCCAACGCATCTTTCACCATAAAGTCAAGTTTCGGCCCGTAAAAAGCGGCTTCTCCCAACACCGTAACGGTATTCAGGCCCTTCTCGGCGGCGGCTTCCTGGATCTCCCGCTCAGCCCTTTCCCAATCTTCATCCTTTCCGATATACTTAGCCTTATTTTCAGGATCGCGCAACGATATCTGTGCGCTATAATCATGAAATCCGAGGGTACGGAACACGTAGAGCACCAGGTCGATCACCCGGTTGAACTCTTCCTTCACCTGGTCGGCGCGGCAGAAAATATGTGCATCGTCCTGGGTAAATCCGCGTACCCGTGTCAGACCGTGAAGTTCCCCGCTTTGTTCATAGCGGTAGACAGTCCCGAATTCAGCCAGCCGGAGCGGCAGGTCCCGGTAGGAACGGGGTTCGGTCTTGTAGATCTCACAGTGATGCGGGCAGTTCATTGGCTTCAGCAGGTATTCTTCTCCCTCGTTCGGAGTTTTTATCGGCTGAAACGAATCCTTCCCATATTTTTCCCAGTGCCCGGAAGTTTCATACAGGCTTTTGCTCCCGATATGCGGCGTCACGACAGGGACATATCCCGCCCTGAGCTGCGCCTTGCGAAGGAAATTCTCCAGCCGTTCCCGCAGCATGGCCCCTTTCGGCAGCCATAAAGGAAGCCCCTGTCCTACTTTTTCGGAGAAGGCAAACAGCTTGAGTTCTTTCCCCAGCTTCCGGTGATCCCGCTTTTTAGCTTCTTCCAGCAGCTCCAGGTATTCGTCCAGCTCCTTCTGCTTCGGAAAAGTGATCCCGTACACACGGGTCAGCATCTTATTGTTTTCATTATTCCGCCAATAGGCGCCGGCGATATTGGTCAGCTTAATGGCTTTGATAAAACCGGTGTTGGGAAGATGCGGCCCGCGGCAGAGATCGGTAAACTCCCCTTGCCTGTAGAAGGTAATCTGTCCGTCTTCGAGGCCATCGATGAGCTCCAGTTTGTACGGGTCGCCTTTGGCTTCAAAAAAGGTATGTGCGTCGGCCTTACTGACGCTTTCCCGGATATAGGTGTTCTTCTGGCGCGCCAGCTCCAGCATTTTTGCTTCAATCTTCGGAAAATCCTCCTGGCTGAGGGTTTGCCCGTTCAGGTCCACATCATAGTAAAAACCTTTTTCAATAGCCGGCCCCGTTCCGAATTTAACCTCCGGGTACAGCGCCTCCAGCGCCTCGGCGAGCAAGTGAGCGGACGAATGCCAGAATGTTGATTTTCCTTCATCATTGTTCCAGGTAAGCAGGACGACCGTTGCATCCGTTTCGATGGGTCTCGTAGCATCCCATACGTCGCCATTTACTTTTGCTGCCAATACATTCCGGGCAAGGCCCTCACTGATACTTAACGCCACCTGCAATCCGGTCACCCCTTTCGGGTAATTCCGCCGGCTGCCATCAGGTAAGGTTATCTGAATTTCGGATGAACTATTCATTAATGTGGTTAATACTTTCAGTAATTAAATCCCGTGTTTTCAGGGATATTGCAAAGTTAACGGATATCTGACAAATGGTAAGCCACTGGTTTGGCATTTCTTTTTTTGAAAAAAAATTGGCTTCCCGATAGTCCTTTTTCCCTTCTGCCCTGTACTACAGTGAAATGTTGTTTTCCATGAAGCTGAAATCCCTCACCTGCGTAACCCTTCTCACCCTCCTTTTTGCAGCCTGCAACACCGCCACCGAGCAATCCGGGAGTTCTTCTGAAGCGGATGAAGCGGAGCAGTTATTCCCCGGGGAGTTGGTGAGCTTCACCCCGTATGACCACAATCCGGTCTTCAGCGGCACCGGAACGGCTACCTGGGACCAGCTCATCCGTGAAAGGGGTTTTGTCATGAAGGAAGACAGCACCTGGTACCTTTGGTATACAGGCTATTCCAAAACGAACGGAGATGATACCAAGTACCTGGGACTGGCCACCTCACCGGATGGTTTATCCTGGAAACGCTTTCAGGAAACGCCCATTCATACGGAAATCTGGGTGGAAGACATGTTTGTGTACAAGGACGGATCCACCTACTATATGTTTGCCGAGAGCCGGGATGATATTGCACACCTGCTCACTTCTACGGACAAAGTAAACTGGAAGGTGGAGGGGCCGGTTACCATCCGTCTGAAAAACGGGGATCCCTTGCCCGAAGGCCCTTACGGAACCCCTACGGTCTGGAAGGAAGGCGACACCTGGTACCTGTATTACGAACGCAACGATGCGGGCGTCTGGCTCGCTACGTCAACTGATCTTGCCACCTGGACCAACGTACAGGACGAGCCGGTCATAGCGGCCGGGCCGGAAGCCTACGACCAATATGCGGTGGCCCTGAACCAGATCATCCGGTACAAAGGCGCCTACTATGGCTATTACCATGCTTCCGCATTTGAAGACTGGCGGGAGTGGACCATGAATATTGCCGTTTCCCACGATCTCATCCATTGGGAGAAATACGACCGGAACCCGATAATGGGAAATAACCTTTCCAGCGGAATGGTGGTGGATACCGAAAAGGGATTCCGCTTCTATACCATGCATCCGGAGGTCAACGTGTTTTTACCCCAACCGTAATTCGCCTCTCAACAGCCCTATCCAGCTTTTCAGACCAGTTTCGGCTTGCGCCCCGACAGCAGATATTCCCGGTTAAACAACACCACGGAAACTGCAATCAGTGAATACGAAAGCGCCTGCACCCCGGTTACCGCCTCGTTGAAATACAGGACGGCCACCACGAAGTTCATCAGGGGATTGATATACAACAAAACCCCCATTGTCGAGGAAGGCACCCGCTGCAGGGCGTACAGATTGAGGTAAAGCGGAATAATGGTAAACACGATCGCGATCACCCCGATCAGGGTATAAAATGTGGTGTCGGTATAGAGCGGTCCGGAAAATACCGGAAAGAACGGCAGCAGGATCAGGGCCGAGCACACCACCTGCAAGGTAAGTACAGTGAACTTATCGAACCCTGCATTCTGACGCTGACTGACCAGGTACAATGCATAGGAAACGGCTACGATCAGGCTGTAGACGACGTCCATAAAATGCCCGATCGACAATAGCAGACAAGCCAGGGCGCTGAGTGCGACCGCTGCCCATTGTCCTTTACTGAGGTGTTCCTTCAGGATAAAATGTGCCAAAACCGTTGTCACGATCGGACAAACCAGGTACGAGAGCGAGCCGGCCTTGACGCTGATATGGTTTACCAGGTAAATAAAGAAAAACCAGTTCGCCGTCAACAGGACCCCGCCTGCAAAGGTCAGGAACGCAATCTTCCTTTTTTCTCCGAGAGACAATTGCATGAAGCGGGCAGCATTTTCACGGAGCACCTTCCAGCGAAAAAGCACCCCTGCCAGCAGCAGCAGCGCAGCACAAAGAAAAACCCTGTAAAACAGGATATCCAGAGAAGGATGCATTGCCAATGGTTTTAAGGCAATACTAAAAAACCCCCAGAGCACAAAGGCTGTCAAAGCTGCTACGTAATATTTCATATACTTCCAACGAATTGATTTTCACTATTCTATTCACCTGAACACTGATAGCTGTCATCATGGAACCAGGCTGGTCACAAAGTGGACTGTGAGGACACAGTCCACGGACATTACCGACTTCTGACAGCCAATTGCTGAAAGCCGATAGCCGATTGCTGAAAGCCGACAGCCAGTTGCTGAAAGCCGACAGCCGATTGCTGAAAGCCGATAGCCGATTGCTGAAAGCCGACAGCCGGTAACAAAGCAGACTGCCAAGACACCGTCCACGGCCCCCATCATCTGTCAATAACCAAATCCGGAGAAACTTAGTTTAACAGATACCTGAGAAAAATGCAAATTATTTTCAGACCGTCCGGAGAAGCCGTCTTTTTACTCCTTTGCGGCCTTCAGCCATAGCAGGGAAGAATCGCCATAGCTCAGAAAGCGGTAGTCGCTGGCCAGCGCTTCCGAATAAATACGCCGCCAATCCTCGCCTACAAAGGTGGCTACCAAGAGAATAAGGGTAGAACCCGGCTGATGGTAGTTGGTAATCAGCCCCTTTACCATCCGGAATGTATAGCCGGGAAAAATAAAGATCCCTGTTTCCGCTGTCAGGGTCTCGAGCCCCTGTTCCTCCATATAAGCAACAACAGCCGCCAATGCCCCGGCAGCAGTCGGCAATTCGTGCTCCTCAAAGCCATAAGGGTATTTTTTGGATACCCGTAAATCGGCATTTGCTTCTTTGCCAAGCTTCACACCCAACCAATAGAGACTTTCCAGGGAGCGCAGCGAGGTGGTACCTACGGCCACAACCTTCCCGCGGCATCGCATCAATTCCCCAATCAAATCTTTAGAAAATACAATTTGTTCGGTATGCATCCGATGCTCCTCGATCTGCTCCGTTTTGATCGGCTGAAAGGTACCTGCTCCAACGTGCAGCGTTACAAATGCACGGCCGATCTGCCGGCTCCGGAGCTGTTCCAATACACGCTCGGTGAAATGCAGGCCGGCCGTCGGCGCCGCTACCGCTCCGTTTTGACGGGCGTATACGGTCTGGTATTGTTCCGAGTCACTTGCCTCCGCTTTTCGTCCCAGGTAGGGAGGCAGGGGAACTTCGCCTAAGGCCATCACGACTTCCAGGAACGCAATATCCCCTTCCCAGCGAAACTGCACCAGGTTCTGCACGGGATCTGCCAGCCTGACTTCCAGTACGATTCCCTTCCCCCCGATCTGCAGCGAGGCCGTAAGCGCTTCTTCCCGCTTCCATTTCTTTTTATTGCCGATCATGCATTCCCAAACGCAGGTCTCTTTCACCAGCATGGCATCGTTGACAATCCGGGTAGGTTCTTCAGGATGCAGCAGCAGGATCTCGATCCAGGCGCCTGTCTGCTTTCTCAGCAACGCTCTCGCCGGAATGACCCGGGTGTTGTTGAATACTAATAAAGTCCCGGCCGGCAGCAGCTCCGGAAGTTCTTCAAAGTGATGATGCGCTATCTCCCCGTCCTGATAGGTCATCAGGCGTGACTGGTCACGCTGCGGCAGGGGATAACGGGCGATCCGCTCGTCGGGAAGTTCGTAAATAAAGTCGGAAAGCAACATGTAAAATCCGGTAAAATCGCTTATTCCACCTCAGGTGCAGGCGGACGAAACAATTGCAAAGGGATCAGCAGGAAGACAATGAACAGCAATACCAGCGTGACGTACATTAACCATGAAAAATCGAACACGTTCTGATCGAATTGCAGGCTGTTGACCGTTGCCAGTGCGAAAAGGCTGACGCCCAGCACCACGTTGATCATGCCCACAACGCCATACAACCAATTTTCCAGGAACTCATCCAGTTCAGGACGATTTTGTCCCCACGCCATCCGGTTAGGAATAGGCATCATCGAAACCGGTATTTTCTTTATTTGTCCCTTTACTGCTACAATCACAACGTTATTGACCAGGAACAAGGCCATGGCAATATAAAAGATGGCTTCCTTACTCAGGAAAAAGTTCCCCTGTCCCGTTTC
The DNA here is from genome assembly GCA_040394475.1 of Telluribacter humicola. Taxonomy (GTDB): domain Bacteria; phylum Bacteroidota; class Bacteroidia; order Cytophagales; family Spirosomataceae; genus JBEBSD01. The sequence continues at coordinate 7,171 of JBEBSD010000089.1, forward strand.
GTCAAAATTGACCGCCAGCGATTCGGAATTGACGGAATACGTCCATACCATTGCCCCCACGACGAGGAGCACGGAACTCCATCTCCATATCTTCGCTACAAAAGTCGAAGTCTTCATCCTTACTAACTCATTAAATTGCGGTGCAAAATTAACCGTAAGGTTTTCTAAAACCTAACCTGTCAAAGACAGAATCAAAAAGATGCCATGAAACCACGAATTTCTCTTATTCCGGGGACCCGGCTGAATTATTTCCCCTATTTTTGAAAAGGTGCAAGGGTATTAATCGCCTACTAAGACGTATTGCTAGTAGATTCCTGTTTTAATCCTTACCGGTAACCATGCAATTACGTACGTTTCTTTCCCTGCTCTTACTGAGTGCCGTTTCCGGTCCTCTGGTTGCGCAGGCCCCCGACAAGGCAATTGTTGATGAATTTGTTTATACGGAAGCCCCGTTTCCCAGCTGCCATGCCTCCACGATCGCCGATACTCCGGGAGGCCTGGTAACCGCGTGGTTCGGCGGCACTCATGAAAGACATCCGGATGTCGAAATATGGGTCAGCCGTCGGGAAAACGACAAATGGACGTCCCCCGTATCGGTAGCCAACGGCGTTCAGCACAGCGGAAAGCGCTATCCCTGCTGGAATCCGGTATTGTTCCAGGCTCCCGGAGGCCCGTTATTACTGTTTTACAAAGTGGGGCCGGACGTACCCAGGTGGTGGGGGATGCTGATGGTTTCCCATGATCACGGAAAAACCTGGTCGGAACCGCAGCGGTTGCCCGAAGACATCTACGGCCCCATCAAAAACAAGCCTTTTTTACTGGCGGATGGCACCTTGGTTTGCCCGTCAAGTACAGAAGATGATGGCTGGCGGGTCCATTTTGAGCTCACAAAAGACTGGGGGAAAACATGGGAAATTGTCCGGCTGGGTCACCGGTTCAATGCCATTCAGGGGAGTATCCTGGAGCATGCGAACGGCGCACTGCAGGCATTACACCGCACCAAAGAAAGCAGGATTGCGGAAAGCTGGTCGGTCGACCAGGGAAAATCCTGGACGCCGCTTGAATTGACCGATCTGCCCAATAATAACTCCGGAACCGATGCCGTAACGCTTAAAAACGGCCTGCAGGTACTGGTTTATAACCATACCAGCGAACGGAAACGCTCTCCCCTGAATGTCGCCGTATCGAAAGACGGCAAAACCTGGAAAGCTGCCCGGGTGCTGGAAAGCGAACCGGGCGAATACTCTTACCCGGCCGTGGTACAGGGCCGTGACGGCAATGTTCATATTACCTACACCTGGAAACGGCAGCGTATCAAACATGTGGTTTTAACTCCGGACCAACTGAATTTCGATGCGTTAAAAACGATTGAAAACGGGTCGTGGCCGCAGTAGGCCGCCCGCAGGGTAAACGTTTCTATCGGACAGTTCCCTAATCACCTTTTAACCGATCACTATGTTGCTCCGCAATTGTTGTACCTGGCTGTTCTTTTTAGGAAACCTTTCCGTTGCTTTTTCGCAGCAGCCGGCTAAAGAGCAGTTTTATATCAGTATCTATTCCCCTCCTCCTGCCGATTTCCTCAATGAGGAGCAATATGCGGTCATGAAGGAGGCGCATATCGATTTTATCTTCAACATTGGCCCCGGCGTCAGCACGGATAAAGAGGGCAATCTGAAAACACTGGATATGGCCCGGAAACACGGACTGTATGTGTATGTATTCGATGCACGCATTTCGCAATCCGAAAGCAAGATCCGGGAAATGGTGGCCGACTACCGGGGCCATCCGGCCCTGGCAGGTTATTACCTCACCGACGAACCCGATTCGGCCCGGCTTCAGTCCGTGATAGACCTGCACCGGTTGGTAACCGGACTGGCCCCTGAAAAGGATTCTTATGTCAATCACCTCCCCGATTGGGCGGTCAACGACTACGAACACGGCTTTATGGAACGCTGGATTCAAGGGGTCGGACCGCAAAACCTGAATTACCTGGCGTATGATAATTACCCGTTCAAACGCAAACAGCGCTATGAAAAAACGTACTATAACAACCTGGATATCATTCGCCGGCTCGGCCTGAAGTACGGGATCAAGACTTCCTCCTGCCTGCAATCTTTCGGGATGGCTTTTAATGACGTGGAAGAACTCCGTCGTCCGAACCCCGATGAAATGCGCCTGAATGTCTACTCCAATCTTGCTTACGGGATCAAAAACGCTGTATGGTACCCCTATTGGAGCAAGTACCGCCACACGGAAATCATCACTATGGACCCGTGCATTATTCACGACGATGGCCGCAAAACTGATTTATATGCGGCTTTCAAGGCCCTGAACGGCGAAATGAAACAATTGGGAAAAACACTTATCCAACTGGATGCCATGGAAGTGTATCACACCGGTGATAGTCTCTGGATCGGCACCCGACATCCGCCGGACGAGTTTATTGCAAGTGTTGCCCAGACCGGAAGCGACCTGATTTTAAGCCGGTTCACCGACCGAAACACCGGAAAAAGCTACCTGATGGTGGTGAATAAGTCGTATCAGCATGCCAGTCCTTTTACCCTGCAGCTGGCCGCCTCTGTCCGCAGCCTCCGGGAGGTTTCTAAAACAGACGGTCGCCTGGTCCGGACCGCATACCAGCGGAACAACCACCGGCTCTCCGGCGATCTGTTGCCGGGGGAAGGAAGATTGTATGCCCTGAACCCCTAGCCGGATACCTCGCCCCCTGCGGCATCGAGTTCTTTCAAAATGCTGTTAACATCCTCCTCAGTTGTGGTGAGTTTCGATTTGCATATCGTGATCAGCTGAGCGGCCCTTTTTACTTTTTCGGACAACTCATCCACCGTTATCGCTCCCTGTTCGATTTCGGTTACGATCGTTTGCAGTTCCTCAAACGCCCGTGTATAATTGATTGGTTCATTCATGGTCTGTATCCTGATTAATTGCCGTTACCACACTTTCGATACGGCCTTTGAAGAGTATGGTTGTCAGTTCATCTCCTTCCCGGACAGGAGCGGCTTCTTTCACCGCCTTTCCATTCAGACGCGTGATGCTGTAGCCCCTTCGCAAGACATTTGCCGGACTCATATTGGTCACATTTTTAGCCATATTGTTCAGTTCGCTGTGCGCCTGCTTTACCAGCAGCGCCGTGTGCTGTTGTAACCGGCCCTGACAATCAGACAGGGTTCCTTTGTGCCGTTTCAGCTGGAAACCGGTATCCTTCAGAAGGACGCCCGTATGGGTTTTCAATTCCTGCCTGCTGAGGGCTGTCCGCACTGTTGCCGCTCTCAGGAGATCCTGCCTGGCGGACCTCAGCGATTCTTTTTCCTGTTTAAAGGTAAACTGCGCATGCTGCCGCACAGACTGCCATAGGCCTTTTATTTCATTCCGGTTCGTCAGGATTACATTCTCCGTCACCGAACGGAACAATTTCACTTCGGACTGAAATTTAGCTTTTTCTTCGGAAAGAATTCGTTTTGCACGATCTGCTATTTTTCGTTCGGCTTCCCTGAGGGGCACTGCGAAATCATGAAACAGCTGGATCAGGTACTCAGCGAGTTTGGTAGGGGTAATCGCGTTTGAAAACGAAACCATCTCGGCAACCGTTTCGTTCGTTGCGTGTCCTATGCCTGTGATCACCGGAATGGGAAAGGTACAAATAGTCTTCGCCAGGGTGTAATTGTTGTAGCAGGACAAACCCACATCGCCTCCCCCGCCCCTGATAATGGCTACCACATCAAAATGATTGGTGACTTTCTTAATGCGTTCGAGTTGTGCCGCAATATCGGCTGCTGCCCGGTCTCCCTGCAGCAGGGCAGGAAACAATACATGAAAAAACCGGTATCCCCAGGGATTCTGACTGATGACCTCCAGGAAATCGGCGTATCCCTTACTGGTTTCAACAGAAATGATCGCGATGCGCTGCGGAAGCAGCGGCAGGCGTAGTAATTTGTTTTGCTGGTAAATATTCTCATTTTTCAGGCGCTTAAGGGTATCCTGCTTTTCTTTCTCCAGATCGCCCAGCGTATAACCCGGATCAATATCGACGATCCAGAGCGCCAGTCCGTGTACCGCATCAAACGTTATTTTTGCCTGGAACAGAATTTTGATCCCGTCCTTCAGCGGCTCTTGTAGGACAGTCAGAAATTTGTGGTCGATTCTCCGGTAATCTTCCCGCCAGAGATTCGCCCGAAGCTGTGCGATTATTTTTCCTTCCTTTTTCTCAACCAGGTCCGGGTAACAATGTCCGGAATGTTTGTAATAATTCAGCTTGTTCATCTCGGCTTTTACCCAAAACGAACTGGAGTAACGGTCGCTGAGTGTTTTTTGAATACTCCTTGCCACCTCTTCCAATGTAAATACGCTCCTGTCGTCGACCTGTTCCGGCATGATCCTGGCTGCATGTTAATGTGTTTGTCGGTTTTCCAAGTAGTGTGCAGCAACGGTCGCCCCCTGAGAGGCCACTGGTTAAAAGTACTAAAGTATACCAAAATACCCAAGTCGCGGGAAGGCCTTACTGCAACTGCAACCGATTTGCTGCTGTTAGTGGTGTTTTTTGTTAGGCTATCGGCTATCGGAGATCAGCTATCGGAGATCAGCTATCGGAGGTCGGCTGTCGGAAATTGGCTATCGGAGATCAGCTGTCGGAGGTCGGCTGTCGGAAATCAGCTGTCGGAAATTGGCATGCAGGTCGGGAGACCTGCTTTCACCCTCCCGTCGTCCGGAGACGAGGGAGAGCGGAGGTTGCCGGCATCGGCGGTCACCTCCGATACCGGAGCACCAAATCCAGGTTATGATCCGACACCAGCGAAGACCTGTCATACGCGGCGCCGATGCTCCATCTTTTCGCCACATCTACATCGATCGCAATGACGCTTTTCAACTCATTTACACGCAGTGCATAGGATACCCTGGCAGTATTAAAAAACGACAGGCTCATACCGGCATCTATCATCGTATTCCGCTCACGGGCAAGCAGTAAAAAGGGGGTAATGGCAAATTGTTGACCTATAGGTTGCTGGTAGCTGAGGTGTACATTGATCTCCCGATGGTTTTTAAGCAAGGTAGCGCCTTCCAGTTTTGTCGTATTGCTCAAACTATTTTTTACCCCTATTCCTGCGTTAAAGCGTTTGGATTGATACGCTATCCCCAGGTCCAGGTCGGGGCTAAACCGAATGGTCCGGCCGCTCCGGGTATGCGGCAGTTTTAATTTCTCCCAGTTGATAGCGTCCCCGTTGACCACAATCCGGCCGCTGTAGCTGATGAAGGAGGTATTTCCTGTCTTCAGCCGTCGTGCGTAACCGAGGTACAGCGTGTTCCGGCTAAAGAAAGAATACCGGTCGTTGACGTAGGAAAGCGTATAAAACGAAGGACTGCTGCCGATCCTGCCGGCATGACTAAGCCATATATTCCCGGGTTTCTTCCAGATATCCCCTTCATTTTCCACCCATTTATACTTTCCGTAAAGGCTTGTCTGCATTGATTCCTCAGGGCCTACCGCTATTGCAGCCGGATTATAATACTGCATATCCTGTAAATAGCTATTGAGGCGGATTGAATTCTGGGCATTGACCACAATCACCGACAGGCAGACCCCTACACTCAGGAAAAATCTTTTCATACGCACCATTTCAACTAATTAATTTTCAACACATCATTTATCCTCTTGATACACCTCCAACAGCCGATCTCCAGCAGCCGATAGCCGATAGCTGATTTCCGATAGCCGATTTCCGATAGCCGATAGCTGACAGCCGATCCCCGACAACTACCCTTTCAGTCAAGCTGGCTAAATTCCAGCAACGTATTCGCAATAAAATTCCCCAACTCACTCAAATGCCCGCCGCCCGGGTAAATGTATTTTTTCACATCGCCGCCCGCAGCCGTCAACCCGTTGTACGCATCATCGGTATTGTAGGAAGGTACCAGCTCATCCGCGTCGCCATGATGCAGGAACACCTTGCCTGTCGGCTTCCAGCCCTGGTGAAAAGAATTAGCTGCCAGCACCTCTTTCAAGGCAACGTCAGAACCATCGGCCCAACGTTGTAAGAAATAGCCATTGAATACTTCCTCCGGTTTTTGCGAGGGTACCAGTATGGATGAAAACTGGTCGTATACGGGGTAGGAATAAAGCTGATCAGTAGGTCGGCGCAACCCGGAAAATTTATTCAGTGAATACAATCCCCAGGAAAATATGGGCAATGCGTCAAGCTTTTCGTGTTTTCTTCCCAGAAAACTTTCGGCAAAACGGGCAAAATTGTAGGGTCCTGCCAATCCGGAAGTAGCCACCACTGTAAAGTCAGCCGTATAACTTTCCTGAATATACCGGTGGGCTGAAAGGCTCGCTCCGGCTCCCTGCGACCAGCCGGCCAGGAACAACCGGTTGTCATAGGACATCCCTTTTTCCTGCAAGGCTTTTTTGACCGCCAGTAATCCATCAATATTGGATACAAACATCTCGGGGTAACAGAGGTACGGATGGTCCTTGCCCAGTGTCAGTCCGAAACCGATATAATCCGGGATAAATACGGTAAAACCCGCCGTGGCCCATCCCAAGCCCATATTACGGACATCCCGGAAGTCGGATACGCTGCCATCATAGCCGGAAGGCGTAATCTTCGCCACATTCAGCCTGACGGAAGGGAGTTCAGTCCCGTGGCAATACATCAGCAGTTTAATGCTGCCGGCGTTTTGAGGAATGATCAATAATCCACGACTATCCACCGGCTTGCCCATGTACTGCGTACGGTAGGTAATCACCTCATACGTGACTCCAAATTGTGCAAATCCGCTTGCATCCAGCTCAGACACCCTTTCGACGATTTCCCCGACGGTCAACGAGCCTTTTTCCTCCCTTCCGACCAGGTCACCACGGCTATAGTCTCCCGGAGCGATGCTGCCTTCCTTTTCACAGGAAAGCATTGACCAACAGGTCAGCAACAGTATCAATCGCGTTATCATTTTGACAGAATGGTTAGGTGAAGGCAATCAGGCAGGTTTTTCAACTACAGGCCCTTCGACCGGCAGCAGCGCATACCCGCCAAAGGCAGGACGGGCATAGCTATTGCTTTTTCTGAAGGCGCATTACGGCAATATCGCCCATGATCAGGTTGAGCGTACCTCCGGCTACGCTGTACTTGTCCACCGTTTTGAGCGTCTTGAAAAAGACCGCTTCACCGTTCCCTTCGCACGCCATTTTTGTACTCGCCGCATCGGCAAACCGGATTGCGTTGCCCTCGATCACAAATGTGGTGCTGTACTGGTTGCAGCTGCCGGTGCCGGTAGCCCTGGTATCGGGGAGGTTAAAAGTGATAGTGGGCTTTTTGTCCGGGTACAGTCCCTCAAACGCGATCCGGGGGCCGGACACGTAATCCACTTCCCAGGTTCCGTTTAACTGAGAAGCTGCAGCCTCCTCTTCCTTCACCCACCGAAAACGTGCTAACGGCGCCATCCGGGCCTTATTGAGCGACAGCGTGTCCCCGTTGACCGTGAAATTATCCGCCTCCAGCAGTGCTTTGCCCAACTCCGTCTCCACCCACATCTCCTCGCAGGCCATCATAGTGGACATTCCCCGGGAGAATGCAATCCCGTTGCTCCCGGATAAGGTAAATTCACCCCCCATTCCGTTACATCCCGCTGTTCCCGTGTACCGGCTATCGGTTGTATCCAATTGGAGGAAGGGCATCTTCCCGTTAATCGCGTCGGCAACCGGTTTCCCGTACAGCTCGGTCAGCTTCCATTTCTTACCTGTGATCACCATGGTTGTATCTCCGGAATGGCTATCCGTTCCTTTTTTTGAGGGATTGCAGGCAGCCTGAACCATCAGGCACGCCAGCATTGCAAATAAAACAGACTGGTTCATGACAAGAGTTGAAATAGGTTTGAGATCGTTGCTCCTAAGCGGGGAACCGTTCTGCCGGGGTCCGACGCCGCTTGCTTAAACCGGTGCTTACCGGTACAGTTTCAGGTTTACCTTCCGTTTTACCGGTGAAACCTCCTTTAACCGGATGATGATTTCTTTCCCGTCCGGAAAAAAGGCATACTCCTCCAGCAGGATTTGCTGCAGCGGGACATCCGTGGGAAAATAAACCGGAAGCTTCGCATCCCCGTTCATATGATTAAAAAAAACAACCGGTAAAAAATCAATCTTGGAATCGGCCACATAACGGGTAACTTTTTCAGAAGTTTTCAGGAATTGCACGGTATAGGCTTCCCCCGTAAACTGTGGAAGCCCTTTGTCATTTTCCGCAAAGCGCTTTTGCTTGTTTTCCTCCCTGTAATTCAATTTAAATTCTTCCAGTAACTGTGCATCCATTTTCCGGGCCTCCACCATATCCGACACCTGTTCGGTAAGCCGCTTCTTCTCCCCCGTATGGTCTGTGTAGCAGATGAGGTACCGGCCGTCCGGCATTCCCACCATAAAATCGATCATCTCGCTGGAACTTCCGTAGCTGTCGGTTGTAAAAAGCCAGGTGTCCGACCGGCTGTCGTGGTAGGCTGCAAACTCCCCCTTATGACCGTATGCATCCGCTTCCAGCCAGTCGTTTTGATACTCCCAGACCCACTTGCTGTTGAATGCTACCTTCTGAGCAAAACATACCGGGCCGCTCCACACGATCAGCACTCCCACTAACATCATTAACCCTCGCATATCCTGTCGTTTACCAATCTATAACCAGGCTTACCGCATATAGCCTCTTGCCTTCAGCCACACTTCCAGTGCCCCGGGCCATCCGGCCAGCGACCCTTTCCCGTCAGTGCGTAATCCGTACCCGTGTCCGCCTGTCGGATAAAAATGGGCTTCAGCCGGAATATTGTATTTCTTCAACGCCAGGAAATACTGGATGCTGTTTTCCACGGGCACCGACTTGTCATCCTGTGAATGTACCAAAAAAGCAGGCGGTGTTTGTTCATTCACCTGCAGCTCATTGGAATAATAGTCGACCAGGGTCCGCGTACTGTCAGGCCCCAGGAGGTTTTTCCGGGATCCGATATGCGTATTCAACTGGGAAAATGTAATTACCGGGTACATGAGAATCGAAAAATCCGGTTTGGCGTCCCCGGTTCCCTGCTCTCCCCGGAAGTAATGGGTAGACAGCGTAGCCGCCAGGTGCCCGCCTGCAGAAAAGCCCATCACGCCAATTTTATCCGGGGCAATCCCCCAGGCAGATGCGTTTTCCCGGATCATCTTCATGGCCTGCATGGCATCCATCAGCGGTACTTCATGCTGGCGGGTCATCGCTTTCGGATTTGGGAGGCGGTATTTCAGGACAATCCCCGCAATTCCCCGCTCATTGAACCATTTGGCCAGATCGCTGCCCTCATGACTCGCGGCCAGGATGGCGTAACCGCCGCCGGGGCAAATCAGAACAGCCGCACCGGTCGCCTTGCTTTTTTCCGGTAAAAACACCTGGATAGTCGGAACGGTTACCCCACTGATCCGGAGAATACCACTGGCATCCGTTTCCGATTTTTCCGTCACCGAATTTGGAATCGCATTGGGAATTTTCCCTTCCGGCCAAAGCGGCAGTTCCGTATTCTGGGCTCTTGCAGCCAACGATACAAACATCAAAAGATTAGCTAAAACAATAAATTTCTTTTTCACCGTACAATTCTAATTGATTCTTCTTTATTAAAGCAAAAAAAACACATACATACCCGGTTTGCTACCGGTTGGACCAGCCTTTGCTCACATTTCCTCAAACAGCTTCAGAATCCGCTTATATTCATCGGTCCATGAAGAGGCTTCCGTAAACCCGTGATCTTCCAGCGGATAGACGGCCAGTTCCCAGTTGTCTTTTCCCAATTCGATTAACCGCTGCGCCAGCCTGACCACATCCTGGAAATGCACATTCACATCAATCATGCCATGACAAATCAACAACTTCCCTTTCAACCCGGCTGCATGGTAAATAGGCGAGCTTCTGCGGTACGCCAAACTATCGGTAGCAGGTTCGTTCAGAATATTGGCCGTATAGGGATGATTATAAGCCGACCAGTCGGTTACCGGTCGTAAAGCAGCTCCAGCCGCAAAAATCCCCGGAGCGGTAAACTGGGCCATCAGGGTAATAAACCCGCCGTAAGATCCGCCGTAAATACCAATCCTGTCCGGATTGATCCGATAGTTTTCGACCAGCCAGCGCGCGCCGTCGACGTTATCGGACAAGTCCTTTCCACCCATATGCCGGTAAATACCGGTACGCCAATCCCGACCATAGCCCGAGCTGGCCCTGAAATCCATATCCAGGACGGTATAGCCTTTATCTGCCAGCAGGTTATGAAACATGTACTCCCGGAAATACTGGCTCCACCATTTGTGGGCATTTTGCAGGTAACCGGCGCCATGAACAAAAATAACGGCTTTCCCGTTAGACCGTACAGGTTCATAGACCCTTGCATAAACAGATGCGCCATCCGAAGCAGGGATGGTGACCACTTTGGGCTTTCGCCAGGGATAGGAACGAAATTCTTCCGTAACCGATTCTGTTACCCGTGTCAGGGTGAGCTGCGGCGTATTGGGTGCTACAAACAACTCCCATGGCGTATTGCTGTTGGAATACCGGATAGCGACTTTGCTTTCGTCGGGTGAAAGGGTCACCTCGTGGGCGCCCTCCTGCGTAGTAAGCCTGACAGGCGGTCCTCCCGTAACCGGCATTTTATAAAAATGCTGCTCTCCCGGATGTACCTCGTTGGTAATCAGGTAAAAATGCTGTTTATCATTGGAAAGCCAGGCTTGCTGTACCTCAAATTTGCCGGAAGTAAGCGCTGTTTTTTTGCCCGTAGTCAGCTCCACGGTATACAGATGCGAGTAACCGCTTTCCTCACTCTGGTAATACAGCAGCTCCTCCCGGATCCAACCCAGGTTTCCGCCGGACATCGCCCCGCCGGTTCCCGGACCTCCGATCCAGGCCTCATCCCGTTGGCGGTCCAGCAAGGTCAGGCTCAGATCGGATAATTGCAATGCCATTATCCAGCGATCCTTGTTGTCCTGAGAGCGTACCACGACTACAGCATGCTTTCCTCCCGGCGAGTAAAAAGGTCCGGTGAAGTATACCTCCCGCTCCTTCTGCTTCCGGGCGGTATCCCGCTCCGGGTAGTCCCTGAGATAATCGGGTTGCTCGTAAATACCCGGCACGTTCGCAACAGGCACCTTCCGGGTGGTATCCTTGCCCCTGTCGTACACCCAGAATTCATAGGAGCCCGGCGGGGCGCCCACCTTGGTCCGGGTGGTAAGGTTTTCCGTAAAACCCGAATCCGTCACATAATTGGGGACGATCGCTGTTTTGCCGGTTTTAGGAGTTTGAACCAGGGAATACGTAACATAGCCGAGATCCGGGCTGATCCGGAGATGCTGTACTTTTTTTTCTCCCAGGTAGATTTCCCGGGGGCGCTCCGGCTTTAACAGTTTTGTGTAGACTTCCCCGGCATCCTTCTTTTCCTTTCGTTCTTTAAGGATTTCAAACAGGCTGAGCTGATCGCTTCTGAGCCATTCTTCCTGCTTATTCCCCTTGAGATCCTCTTTTTTTGAACCTTCCCTGAAATCGGTATACTGCGTGTTCAGTCCGTTGGCCAGGTTCATTCCAAACAGGTTTCCGTCACGGATGAATACCACCTGCGATTCGTCGCCACTGAAAACAGGCTGACTTTCGGCGGCCACGGTATTGGTGAGCTGCTGTACCGTATTGTTCCGGCAATCGGCTAAAAAAAGATCCCCGTTTTTGGCGTACACTTTTAAGGTGCGTGCCCGGTTATACACCCCGTTGTCCGGGAGTTTTTTCTGTTCAGCCCACCCTACTTTGGTGATTTTACGGGTTGCAACAGCATACGCATACAGCGAATCCACTTTGTTTTTATCCGGATTCCAGTTAAAATACAGCACCTGTGAATCCTCCGACCAGCGAATCGCAGCCGGTGAAGTCCCCATCCACAGGTTTGGGTCGCGCATGATTTTCTCAACCGAAAGCGGCGCTATATCCTGGCCGGACAGGGTTGTCCCCATCAGGAAACCCGTAACGATCAACCATCCTTTCAGAACCTTCATAAGCATTGACCTGCCGAATTAATACATTGTTATGTTTTAGCTGTCAGCACAATATAGGGAGAAAATGCACGGGTTTCCAGGGGAATCAGTTTGGAAAACACTTTCAGCGGAAACCAGACCAGTTTCAGGAATGCCTTCACCCACCAGGGATGTTCACGGATGTTCTCCAGCCACAGCATAAACCCGCCATGATAACACACGGAAATCTCTTTCAACCCTAGTTCCGCACTGCTTTTCCTCAGGAATTCCAGGTCCATCGACTGTATATAATGCCTGGCATAATTCTCCGGATCAAACGTTCGCTGAAACCAGCCGTTCAGCCCTCTGAAATTGGGCAGGCTGATAAACAAACTTCCGCCAGGACGCAGAAACACAAGGTGCCGGGCAATGATTGCTTTGGTATCGGTGAAATGCTCGATCAATCCGTTCGACATCACGCAATCGTATTGCTCGTCCGCCGCTGCCGTAAAAAGATCCGTCTCGAGGACGTGTATCGTTCCTTTTTCTAATCCGTTGGCAGCTTCGAGCTGATGCAGCAGCCCTTCATGGACGACGAAATCCAGCAGCGTAGCCTGCACGTTTAAATTTTTCCGGACCCACACCGAATAATATCCCGGAAATCCGCCCACCTCCAACAGGGTATGGACGTTTTCCCGACCTATTTGTGCTTTTAGCAGGGAAAGCATGGGGTAGTTTTCCGGAACCGTCACAATAAGGTCCTCTTTATGTTCCCAATAGGCTAACCAAAAATCTCTGTCTGTCAGGTTGTTCATTTGTCATTTTAAGTTATGACCGTGGTGCATTGACGGGGATTTTAGAATGACACACGCCCTGCCCCGGTGAGCCTGTCCGCGGTACCTCACCAGGGACTGATCTGATAGTTGATATAATTTTTCAACTTTACTAACCAGCGCATCTGGTAAAAACGGGCAAACGCGCTGATTACGGTCTCCTCCGGAGCGAGGGCCGGATCTGCCGCAACTGCTCCGGTATGGAGCGCCCCCTCGTACTCCCGTGTACTGAATGTAAAATTAGTCCCTGTGCCGTCGGTACCGATATTACGGATTTTCGAACGGACCGGATACACCCCGTATGCGTTATGCAGCGAATGCGCCAGCGCCCAGCGTATTGCCCAGGAATCAATGACTCCCCGCTGCTGCTTCACCAGCATCGGCCACAAATCCTCACCTCCTTTTACAAACGCCTTTTTCAAGGCCGGATCCGCCAGCAACCTGCGGTAGGCGTTTGAAGACCAGTCCACCCGCTCCCACCGGTCGGCCCAGGTTCCCCATCCCCAGGAGCTGGCGCGCGGAGCGAGGTACAGGTCCTTTTTATAGGAAGACGGCAGACTCACCTGCGGGGCGTAGCCCGTCACCGAAAAAATATCCGTCCGGGTAGCGTACACCTCCAGCAGCTCATTCATAAACGTTAAAAAATCCGGGGTTGTCACGATATCATCTTCTACCACAATGACTTTACCATGCAATGCGATTATTTGGGTAACACCCGCAATCACCGATGCGGCAAGCCCTTTATTAACAGGCGATTCGTACACGGTGACGCTCTTAAAACCATGGATCCCTTTGATGTATTCCCTGACCGCCTTCACCTCCCCCGCCGCCGACATCTTTTTCGGACCGTCCGAGAATACAATTAACCGGCTCCTGCCGGCCAGTGTATTCCGCTGAAGCGCCGCTACCGTCTGACGCACATGTGCGGGCCGGTTATAGCAAAAAAGAACGATAGGCGCATAAGGGTCACTCATAACTTTTCCCGGTAAATGGTCGCCAAACTTACTAAATCTCCCGTAATTTCTACCCATCGGCCCGCCGCCGCCGACACTTCCTGCCTTGCTGAAGTGACATCGTTGCGAGGTACGGAACTTTTTTGACTATTTTTGAACCATGAAAGCAGCCAGTAGTACCGGAATACCAGCGAGAATGCTCCCACCTTTAGCAGCGTCATGTCTGCAATACACTGACAGGGACCAGCTATCAACGGCTCCATGGTCTGTGTCCCCACAGACCATCTTATTGCCACCCGGACTGCAGCCTGTGACGGCACCCTCTACGGTAGTCGGCGGTAAAAGACGATTCACAGCTATCAAGCCTATTTCGTGGGAATAATCATCAGACAAAGCCTGAAAGCGGGAATTGGATTTTACCTGGGGGTGCTCATAGGCATCATCAATCAAATGTATGTTTCCACCCGATTTTTATCGGTAGAGGAACTGGCTCTGTCCCGCCTTTTGTTTGAGAATGCGTTACTGTTCGCCGCCTTTGCCCACCTGGGCACTCCTTTTATAGCTGATAAATTTTTTGCATTTTTTCGCAAGGATGAAGAAAAGCACAACGGGATTCTCCCTTTCCTGCTGCTGCTGCCCTTTGTGGGAGGCCTGGTTTTTGCAATTCTTTATTTTGTTTTCACACCCCAGATTAAAAACTATTTCGGAGAGCAATCGCCTAAGGTGCTGCAGTATCACTACCTCGTGGTTCCGATTACCTTATTCTGGAGTTATATCAACGTCCTGGAAGCCTATTGCCGCAACAATGCCCGGATTGCCGTTCCCAATTTCATCCGGGAGGTCTACCTGCGGCTTACCAACATGCTCCTGGTCCTGATGCTCGGTGTGGGCTGGATCAACTTCGACTGGATGATTTACCTGATGGTGGCCTCTTACGGACTCGCTGTTGTCCTGCTGGTTGTGTACATCCATCACCTGGGCAAATGGTACTGGCGGGCGCCTGTCCGATCGGTTCTGTCACCGGCCTTACTCGGGCAAATGCTGCGCTTTGGCGGCTTTACGCTTTTAGGCGGCATCGGGGCCAACCTGATGCTGTTTATCGACCGGACGATGCTTGCCGGGGAACACGGGCTCCACAGCACCGGTATTTTTATCATAGCCGCCTATATCGCAGGAATCATTGAGATCCCCCGGAAAGCCATCTCCCAGATCTCCATTCCCCTGTTGTCGGAAGCGCTCACCCGGAACGACATTCCGCAGGTAAAAACACTGGCCCAAAAATCGGCGATCAACCAATTGCTGGTAGGCGGCCTTTTCTTTTTGGTTATCTGGACCAACATTGATGCCATTTTCACCCTTATCCCGAAAGGCGATATTTACCGGGAAGGCAAATATGTCGTGCTTTTTCTCGCGCTGGTAAAAGTATTTGACATCGGAACGGGGCTTAACAATGAGATCATCCTGTATTCCCGTTACTTTCGGTGGACCACCTTGTTTATTGTTACGGGTGCGGTGATTTCTTTCGGGCTCAATTTCTGGCTCATCCCGCTTTACGGGTTTACCGGAGCTGCTTTTGCAACCGCCGCCACGACTTTGCTCTATTCACTGATCCGCCTGGGATTTGTCTGGAAAAAATTCCAGGTGCTTTCCCTGTCAGCGAAAACCTTACAGACCGCCTTACTCCTGGCCGGTATTTACCTGGTGGTAGCTTTTATCCCTGTCCCGACGGGGACTTTACTGGCCACCTTACTGGCCATTGCCGGAAAGTCGCTGCTGGCCCTTCTGCTCTTTACTTTTTTCACCTTGTTCTTCCGGCTTTCGGAAGACCTCAATCTCCTCTATGAAAAAGCGCTGGAAATGCTGCGGTTAAGGTGGCGGAAGTAGTAGGGTCAGG
>JBEBSD010000090.1:0-22381 GCA_040394475.1 Telluribacter humicola
TCACTGAAAAAGAATAGAAAAAACTCCAAAATACATTAAGTAAACGACATTGAATCCCAATTGGCTATTCCTGTTAGGGTTCATCATTCTGGTCAATAATAGTAAAAAAGAATACGTCAATTCACAGCGTGAATTCGAAGCGTTTCTTTTCAATTGTAATTGTTAATCCGCAATCATAACCGGATTTCACGAACGTTAAGGCATGCTGCTCATATCCTTTTCTACATTCCGGAATTACGGAACGGGCTGGATATCCAAAAGTAAAACAGGCAGAGATACAGTGTTAAATTTCTCATGAGGGCAATAGTCCATTTATAAGGTCTACAAGAGCAATATTATTCACTTATCCTTGATTTTCCAAAATAAACATCCCTGAAATGGCTTGTGGTATTCAGGAGTACTCCCGTATGGAAAAATCGGCTTGTCGATTAATGTCTAGTTTAATTCATTTCAATAACAGCCTGTTATTAACCTGGTTATGTCGAACTACTGCGCGTCATACCCGCTTCACAAACAGCCTTCAAAATTAGTCATCCACCCCGCATCCAAAACATGACAACAATCAGTTCGTTTTATGAATTTTCTTCTTTTCACCTTTTTACCTTCTATTCGAAACGCCCTGGCAATAGGTGCTTTCACCCTGCTACCGTTCGCCGGTCAGTCCGGGTTCCGGGCGGGAAAGCAGCCGGCGCCGAACCCGTTAAAACGGCCGTTTTGTCCAACTTATCCTCGCTGTTACCGAACCATCAATCTGTAGAATAACCCGGCAGTAACGGATTAACCTATACCTCCATATTTTTCCAGATCCCGGTGCGAATAGAGTAGTATAAATACTACCGTATCACCTGCAACAATTTTATTGTCGCCCGCGGGCGACAATTTTACTTCCATACGCGGAATTTCTATTTTGCTTCCCGCCTGGCCCAGCCCGGGCGGAGCTCAGGGAAGGGTGTAGGAAATACCGGGCCTCACCAGGCACCCCCGTAAGCAGTGTGATCACTTACGGGGACGCAGCCCGGACAGGACGGCCGCGGCAAAGCGATTACTTCGTGCAGTGAAAGCCGATCGAATTATCTTCTGTATCCACGCCTTCCCCGCAATTGTTTTACAAAACATTTCATCCAGTATTTGGGATAAACGCGAAAAGTATATAATATTGCATTGTAAAATAATCTTTTACATTATAAAATTTAACCGTGAAACCAAATCGCTACAAATGGGAGCTGGTTGGCTTATTGTGGATTGCATTTTTCCTTAACCAGGCCGATCGTCAGATTTTCAATGTTGTCCTGTCACTCATAAAAGAGGACCTGCAATTTACGGATGCAGAACTCGGGCTTATCTCATCAGTGCTGATCTGGGTGTATGGGTTACTGGTACCCGTGGCAGGCTTCCTGGGCGACCTGATCGAGCGTAAGAAAATACTGGTTTACAGTTTATTATTCTGGAGTTTTTCTACGCTGTTGACGGGCTTTGGCCACAGCGTCCTCTACTTTGTCCTGATCCGTGGGATTGCCACCGGCGGCGGAGAGGCCTTCTACGCGCCCACTGCGAATGCCCTGATCAGCGAACATCACACCAAAAGCAGGTCCTTCGCCCTGTCGCTTCACCAGACAGCCGTTTATGTCGGGATCATTTCGAGCGGACTACTGGCCGGCTACGTAGGCGAGCACTACGGATGGCGGGCTGCCTTTTACCTGTTTGGTGGTTTCGGCATCCTGGTGGGGGTTCTCATCCAATTCCGCCTCCGCAACACCCGGACCACCACCACGACCGTCACCTGGAGCGTTTACAAGGCCACCCTGCTTCATACCTTACAATACCTCTCCAAAAAACCTACAGCCCTTTTGCACAGCCTGGCGTTCGCCGGGATGGTCTTCGTCAATGTGGGATACCTGACCTGGATGCCCACTTTTTTGATTGAAAACTTTAACCTATCGGTAACGGAAGCAGGGTTCAGCTCGATGTTCTACCATCATTCGGCAGCCTTTCTGGGTGTTCTGGTGGGTGGAAAGCTGGCCGACAAGCTGGCCTTCAAAAAACGGGTGAACCGGCTATGGGTGCAGGCTGCCGCGTTACTGGCGGGCGCACCGTTTATCTATGGAATGGGGGCCGGTCAGGAACTTTGGATTATTTACACCTCGCTTGCACTTTTCGGATTTTTCCGGGGGATTTACGATTCCAACATTTTCGCCTCTTTATACGAGGTCGTGGCGCCGGCATACCGTTCATCGGCCGGTGGTCTGATGCTGATGTTTGCCTTTCTGATGGGCGCTTCTGCTCCCTATATCCTCGGTGTAGTAAAGCCCACTCTCGGACTGGCCACCGGCATCTCCTGGCTCTCTATCAGTTATGTTTTAGCCGCCCTCTTGCTAATGTGGGCAGCAATCCGGTATTTTAACCGTGATCAATTTATTCCTACTCAAAACGAGCCACAGTCATGATACAAGTTTTGCACCGCGCCTTCGATATCCTGGAATTACTGGCCAAAGACCGCGAACGCTCCTTCACCCTGTCGGAAATCGCCGGTCAGCTGGGCCTGAACCATGCTACCTGCGCCAATATTCTCAAAACCATGGTCACGCGGCAGTATATCGAGCAGCTGGGCCCGAAAAAAGGCTACCACCTGGGACAGATGTCCTATGCCCTCACCGGAAATTTCACCTACCGGCGCGACCTGGTCCGCATCGCAGAACCTGCCATGCAGCATCTGAGTCAAACCATCAATGAAACCGTGATCCTGGCCATCCTGAAAGACGACAAACGGATTATGATCGGCGAATTCCTCAGCGAACAAGATATCCAGGTGCGCACTACCAAAGAAAAAAATGCCTATGATACCGCAACCGGCCGGCTGCTGATCGGCTGGTTACCCGGGAAAGAGCGCGATACCTTCATCCGGAAATACGGCTTGCCGGCTGCCGACATCTGGCCGGAAGCACAGACAGCCGATTCGCTGGAGAGCGCCTTTCAGCTGTTGCGGGACCAGGGATTCTCGACCCAGGTTTCCTCCCGGCAGATTATCGGTCTCGCAGTTCCTCTTAAACGACAGGAAACCGTAATCGCCGCCCTGGGTGTATTCCTGCCGGTTTTCAGACACGACGCTACTATCCAGCAACGCATCCTCAGGGAAATGCAGCAAGCCGCTTTACAAATCAGTGAACAATTGAATTAACCGTTTTATTACTAATTATTGAATACAGCTATGTCAGACATTCAGAGTTATCCGGTCCGCAAATTTGAGACAAACTATGATGTGACCGAGATCCGGGAACGTTATATGCGCCTGTATGCCGCACTGGTATCCGATGCGCTCGAAAGCCTCGGATACCATCATCAATGCATGGCCAGCGGGATTTACCCCCTTACACACACCATGAAGGTGGCCGGACCGGCCTTCACCGCTCATGGCATTGCCACCCCAAGCCGCGACCAGAAAATCCATGACATACGTCTGGGGATGTTCAAAAGTATGACGGCCGGCTGTGTACAGGTGCGTGATACCCAGGGAGATCTCTCCTGCGGGCAGTTCGGGGAAATTTCCGCTACCGCAGCGGCGGCCCACGGTTGTGTCGGCGCTGTAGTCGACGGGTCTACCCGCGATTCCAACTATCTGATCGACATGGACTTCCCAACCTTTTGCCGGTTCCGAAACCCGGTAGAAGCCTTCGGACGGTTTATGATCGTCGATTACCAGGTCCCTATCTTCGTGAAGGGCATGGACGGGCTGCTCCAGGTAAATCCCGGCGATTACATTTTCGGCGATAATGACGGCGTAGTAGTAGTCCCCTACGACCTCACCCTCAAAGTACTGACCCTTTCCGAAGAATGGTTTGAGAGCGAGGGAAAAAGCCGGAAAGCAATGGCCACCGGACTGGACCCGTTCAAGGTTTATGAAACCTACGGGAGGTTTTAAGCCAGGCGGGTTCCCTCCGGTTGCTGCAATGCTGCAGCAACCGGAGGGAACCCGCCCGTTTCATCGTACCATGCTGTCCTACCGGGCGCCGCCGGTTTTCGTAGCGGCGCTTATTTATTCTACCGCTTCATCCGGGGCATTCCAGGATTCCACGACCAGGCGGGCGTCCGCTTTGGTCGCCGGTTCCCGCCACAGTACCTCCACAGTGATTTCCTTCGTTTCACCCGGAGCCAGCCAGAAGTAATTATCGCTGGCAAAAAAAGCACGTTTGGTATTTCGGATCGCTATTTTCGTCATAAAAGAGGGGACCTTGCCGGTATTGCGGATACGCACTTTTAATTGCGAACGGTCTGCCGAAATCTCCTTATTACCGACCAAAGCTGCCGTCAGCCGGGTGGGGGTCCTGCCCACGGCCGGTTTCAGCCAGGGCCCTTTTTCGAGCGCTGTCCAGGGGATCGGCTCTTTTGTATATTTTTCATAAAAACCAGGATCCTCCATCATCGAAAGCGACCGGAGATGGTAGACGGAACGGGAGATTAATTCCCCGGCCGTACCGCGGAATTCAGCCACCACCAGGACGAACCGGTCGCGGTAATCCGATGGAATCCGGAAACTTCCCAGCGCAACCTCGGTGACGGAGGGTCCCGCAGCCAGTGACAGGTTCTTCCGACGGGCGGGCGCCAATTGGTTAAACTGGTCGTCGTACACCGTAACCGCCAGCGAGCCGCTTTTCGGGCTTCCGGGAGCATGACTTATTTTCCCGACCCAGTTTATCTCTTCTCCCGGGGCCCAAAGCAACCGTTCCAGGTCAAGCGCTGCATGTGTAGGCGCATAGGTCCGTTTCATAAAATAATACGGCGCTGCCGCCTGGCCAAACCAATCCATCATCTGAATGGCAATAACCGGCCAGTGGCGTTTAAACACCCAGGGCATCAGACCGGTTGTTACGGGGTAATTCCCCTGCATTTTTTCCGAAACGATCTGGTACCACTCCCCCGCTCCTACCTGCGAGGCTTCGGTAACCGTCTCGATAGTGGGGTCGGACAGGTCGTCGATATGCGATGCCCGGCTCAGCATTCTCGGCACCCTCGCGGCGCCGTATTCCGTAAAATGATGAATAAATTCCCGGTGGTCCTTGTAAAAATCCTTTTCCCACATTTTCCCCAATCCTTTGAACTCACGGGCATCTACCAATTCATAAAACAGGTTGGCCTCCGGCATGCTGTGCATTCCGGTTTCGGAAACCCAGGGTTCAAATTGATAGCTGCGGTTATACCAGGTGGGGTCCATATCAGGATAGGCATGCATGCTGCCGTCATCGGGAGTGGTTCTTACAAACAAGCGGGATGGGTCAAAAATATCCAGATTGCGTTCGATAATCCCGATCGAAGCCGCATTTCCGAAGGAATACGGGTTAAACTCGTTCCCACCGCACCAAACCGCCAGTGACGGGTGGTTCCGCAGCCGGAAAATGCTTTGTACGACCTGGGCTTCCCAGATGTCCTGCGGATAGTCGGGGGTATCCTGGTTGCCGATAGGGAAATCCTGCCAAACCATTATTCCCAGTTCGTTACAGATCGAATAAAAATGTTCGGTTTCCAAAAGGCCCCCGCCCCAGACGCGGATGAGCTGAACCCCCATATTCCTGGCCGCTTCCAGCGCCCAGCGGTAACGCTCCTCCGGCAGATCGAGCAGCACGTCCACCGGCGTCCAGTTCATACCCTTGACAAACAGCTTTTTCCCGTTGATCACAAATTGCCAGTTTTCCCAGCGGTCTGCTGTTCTCGGCCCTGCCGAACGGACTCTTTCTATCGTACGGATACCGTAGTCAAAGGCAAGCCGGTCGGTTATTTCCCCTTCCTCCTTCAACGCAATCGTCACGTTATACAGGTGAGCCTCTCCCATCCCGTTGGGGTTCCATAGCTTGGGGCGGGGAATAATCAGGTCCTGCTCCAGCCAGTTTTTCCCCTCCATTATGTTCAGCGGAAATTCCTTTTCAAACACCGTCTTCCGGCCATCGTTCAGCTGTACGAGCACACTGTGCTTTTTCGCAACAGGGATATAGGGTACTCCTTTTGCATCCGGGTGGTGGATCTGGGCGTTGCGCCAGGGATGCAGGGCCTTTTTCAGCGAGTTGGTGTGTGCCAGCACTTCCAGAGAAAGGTGCAGGCGTGCCGCCGTGGCAGAAACGGAAGTGGTGGTCAGGTAGGGACGTTCCAACTGTATTTCCGGCACGATTTCAATGCGGGCGCCCTGCCACATTCCCAGGCTGAAAAACGCTTCCGTTCCCGATCCCCCGGTCAAGATCCACGGTTTGGTAATCCGGCCGCTGGCGCGGGGGTTAAACCCCTTGCGTTTGGAATAATCGAACTCGCCGCTCTGGTTGCGGGGAAGGTTTTCGATAGCGGTCGCCCGGTTGCCCCAGTTTCCGGCAAGCACTTCTACGGTAATCGTATTGGCTGCGCCCCTGCGGGCCAGTTTCGAGATATCGATAACCGGTCCGCCGAACATTCCCTCATGGCTGCCCAGCAGGCTGTCGTTCAGCCATATCCTGGAAAAATAATCGATCCCGTCGAAACAAAGCAGGATATTCTCCCCTGCTGCTGCAGCCGGCAGAAACACTTCTTTTTCGTAATACCAGGCTTTTTCTTCTATCCAGCGATACTGTGAGGAATTGATATGGGCATAGGGATGCGGCAGCTTCCCGGCCTTGTAATACGACCAGTGCACCGAATTCGGGACAGTGGTGATAAAAGGGTCTTTCTGGTCCTTTAACTCCGCCGCGTTCAACGCGCACGTATCCCGGTGTGAAAGAGTCCAGGCTCCCGACAAATCAAGGTGCTGTGCGGTTGCTCTCGGGGTGATATAGTAGGGTTGCCAAAGGGCATTCGGGACAACAGGCGCCTGCGCCGGAAGGTTGCCTGACAAAAAAGCACCCGTTAACATCACGGCTGCCCAAAGGATTGCATTCTTGTTTTTTCTCATGAAATTTTTCGGTTGTTCCATCCCGGGATGATTGGTTTTCAGGGTGACGGGTATTTTCCAGGTTTGCCATAGCCTCGCATGAGCAGCAGCCCCCCGTCGATAACGATGGTGCTGCCGGTCATATAGCTCCCCGATTCCAGCAAGGAAGCGATCACCGCGGCGATTTCTTCCGGCTCTCCGAACCGCTTCACCGGAATTCCTTCATTGACCGACGCCAGCAACCCGGGGTTCTCCCATACGGTCGCATTGATAGTGGTCCGGATCGCTCCTACTGCCAGTGTGTTCACGTTGATCGCATGGGGCGCCAACTCCAGGGCCAGGCCCTGCATGAGGGTCTCCAAAGCGCTTTTAGACGCCCCGTAGGCGCTCAGCCCCATTCCCGGGCGGATAGCATTCACCGAGGTGATTGTATAAATACTCCCTTCCGTACCCGTTTGAACCATCTTCCGCGCCAGGGTTTGAGTAAGCAGGAAGGTGCCTTTGGTATTGATTTTGTAAAAAAGGTCCAGGTCTTCGGGGGTTATATCGAGAACGTGCTTCTTGTAAGATACACCGGCATTATTGATCAGGACATCCAGTCCGTTCATGATTTCCCATGCCTCCGTCCCCAATTGCTCCGCCTGTACCGGGTCCGCGAGATCTGCCTCGAAAAGGCTGCACTTCCCGCCTTCTCTCACAATGATTTCCTGTACGGCTTCTGCTTCGTCCCGTTGCTGGTGAAAATGCAGGCCGATCTCATGCCCTCTCCGTGCCAATTCAAGCGCCGTGGCTTTCCCGATACCACGGGATGCGCCGGTAACGAGTGTTTTCTTTGGTTGTCGCATCAATGATTCAGTTTAGCAAGTAGTGACCGGATCAATTCCGGCAGTTCAATAAACGTCGTCCGCGGCTCCCGCCGTGTCCGAATCCGACGTACAGCTTCCTACGTTACCCGTCATGGCAGCCCTTTTAAAGAACCGGCTGCCTGCCTGCTTACATGCCTCCCACTGTAGGAAACCAGTCCGGACGATAGGGATCCTGATGAAAACGGGCGTAGTAGTCTCCCTTTTCTTCGTAGTATTTTTCGTAAAACTTCATCTTGTCTTCGTCGAGCGCAACCCCCAGCCCGGGGCCTGCAGGGACTTTGATACACCCGTTTACGTAGGGCATCAAACCGCCCTCGATGATGTCGTCGGTCAGGTAATGATAATGGGCGTCTCCCGCAAATTTCATGGTTGGAATAGTAGCAGCGGTATGGAGCATTGCAGCCAGTTCGATCCCGAATTCCGCCCCGCTGTGCATGGCCACACCCAGGTTAAAGGTATTGCAAACCGCGACCAGGTCTTTGACCCCACGGGGCCCTTCCCAGTAATGAATATCGGTCAATACAATATCCACCGCGCCCATTTTAATGGCCGGGCCCAGATCATCGAACCGGGCAGGGTACATATTGGTAGCCACCGGGATGCGTACCTGCTGCCGTACTGCGGCGTTACCGTTCAGGCCCCAGGAAGGATCCTCAAAATATTCCAAGTGCAGGTCTTCCATCCGCCGGCCCATTTCCACCGCTGTCTGTACCGACCACAGGCCGTTGGGATCGATCCGCAACCCGAAGTCGTCGCCCAGGTTTTTGCGGCACAGCTCCAGTACCCGTACCTCTTCTTTCGGAGCCATCACGCCCGCTTTCAGCTTCATCGCTTTTACGCCCAATGTTTCATGCAGTTCCTGGCAATAACCGGCGAGGTCTTCTGCCGTTTCATCATGGCCGCCGGAAGGACGGTCATAACGCCAGAAAAGATAGGCGATAAAGGGTACTTCATCCCGCACGCGCCCTCCCAGCAAATCGCTCAGAGGGCGCCCGAGCACCTTCCCCTGTATATCCAGGCAGGCCATTTCCAGCGCTGCGTACAGCCGGGAATTCGACAGGTAGTAAATACTCCGCAGCACCTTCAGCTTCATAATTTCCAGCTGGAACGGATCCAGTCCGATGACGCGGGATTTGAGCTTCTGCAGCGCTGCACGCTGGTCGCCGCCGCCTACTTCTCCCAATCCTATGATCCCTTCGTCGGTGATTACTTCTACAATGGTCCGTAAAAAATAACCGGGGTGTACGCCTGTATTGTGACGAAGCTGTGCGTTGAGGGGGATGGCGACACAACGGGTTTTCAGATCGATGATTTTCATTTTTTAGGTTTGAGGTGTTAGGTTTGAGGTGTTAGGTTTTAGGTGTTAGGTGTTAGGTTTTAGGTGGCTTTCGGCTTTCGGCTTTCGGCTATCGGAGATTAGCTGGGCCGCGGTGGGTGAGGTCTTTGGTTAGGAATAGTTTTTGCGCTGCATTGGAGATGAGAATAAGACTTAATTTTATATTCTAAAATATAATTTTATAATGATTGCAATTATAGAGATTATTCGGGAGATGGCAAGAGGGATTTTGTTTTTTTTGAAAAAAAATCACCGGATACCCTGCAGCTCCCGGAAAACGGGAAGAAGGCCGGTCCGGCTCCTCGGGCGTGTCTTCGTTTCAAACCGGCGGAGATCCCGCCCGGGCAGGACTTGTTGCGTGTATCGCCATCGTGTCCTTACCTGACTTCAACATACGGAAAAACCCCGAAATATGTAAGAAATTGACATATTCGGGGTACTCTATTTTCACAATTTGTTTATGACATCCGGACGGAAGCGTTTTTACAGGTAAGCGATTATACCTGTTTCCGGCGCCGGGAGTATCGCCAGGTACCTGAGCTCGCTCATCATTTGAGCATTATTCTGGCGGTAACAGGAAGATGATCTGAAGGGTATCTATTTCCGTCGTACGTGTCCGTCAGGGTTTTATAATCCATCACCCTGAAATGATCACTTACAAAAATGTAGTCAAGCCTTATTTCCGGCTCCCCGTGAAATCTGCCTCCCGGAAAAGTGGCTTCCGGACCTTCCTTTTGTCCGGCTATCTCCCGGCAATCTCTTAAATAAGCTTCCATATGATGAATCTGGGCCATTTCAGGGGTTGAATTAAAGTCACCTAAGCAGATGACAGGATAGTCGGAAGCAATTTCCTTCATTTTTTCCACCATCAGATTCCCCGACTTCTCTCTTGCTTCCTTGTTCCGGTAATAAAAATGGGCATTGAAAAAATAAAACGCCTTTTCACTTTTCAAATCCTGAAACTTTATCCACTGGCAAATTCTCCTGTCCGTGGCATCCCACCCGATACTTGGCGTATCAGGCGTCTCGCTTAGCCAAAAAACGCCCTTATCCAACACTTTGAATAAATCCGACCGATAGTAAGTGGCAGCGTTATGCAGCTTCCCATCCGGTCCGCCATAAGGATACCCGACATACTCAAAGCTGTTCAACAGCTCCTTTAATTCTTTCAGCTGTCTGGTATTTCCTTCCTGCGTACCAACGATATCGAACTTCTGATCGGCAATCAACTGCGCCAGCGGCGCTTTTCTGACTGCCCAGCCGTTGCCCGCCAGATCATCTGCTTTCGATTCGTACCGGATGTTATAAGCCGCAACCCGGACATCGAATACACCATTCCTGCTACAGGCGGTCAACACTAAAAAAACAACCCCTACCCCGGCAAACCGGCTGAAATTTCGGATTAATTTTCGTTTCATTCTAAACTGTTTATAAGGTTCGTTCAAAGTTACCATCCCGGGTTCTGCACCAGATTGGGATTAAGGTTGATATCGGCATCTGAAATCGGCCGGTAATATTTTTTGTCGCTGAACTCCCGGGCTTCGTTTGCATTCCAAATCAAATTTCCCTTATCTCCTTCGGTTAACCGGGTGGCGTTGCCATCCACGATTTTGTAGTAAACACCGGCTTTGGGATTTACAGGACTCGATTTCACGAAACTCACATCCGGGGTTCCGTTACCGTCCAGGTCCAGCTCTGCTCCTAAAGCAGGAACATAGATGCCCAGCCACGGCTTTTCGATAAGATGTCCTTTTTTCCAGCGCAGCAAGTCTGCATATCGGAATCCTTCATATACAAGTTCAATCCCCCGTTCTCTGTATATTTCCAACAAAAAACGATCCGTCACTTCCGGGAAATACTCTTCCTGAAGATAGCTGTCGGCTATGTCCGGTTCACTGTCCTTAATCCCTGCCCTTCTGCGGAGTGCACCAAGGGTAGCGTTCCAGACATCGCTGCTCATTTCTCCCAATTCTGCCTTTGCTTCAGCATAATTCAACAATATCTCGGCATAACGCATAAGTGGAATCGAATTATACGCCTCCGCTCTGGAATCATATATTTTATCATCCAGGCTGAACTTATGTATATGATAACCGGTCAACGTATACCCTAAATCCGATGGAGCGACAGACCCGTCGGAACGCCGGTAGCCAATGGCTCTGATCGTCTGTGCCAGCCTCGGATCACGATCAGCCATTTCCTCGGTAAACAGTTTCTCGTTGTACCCGTTTGCGTCGGTATAACGTGTCCCGTCTTTCATCAGGTAGGTATTGATAAACTGTTTCGTCAGACTCCAGCGCGACCCTATAGTGGCCTGATTAAAGATCCAGGTGATGGGATGCCACCTCCTCAGCGCATCATTGTATACATGCGCCCACATTACTTCGGCAGCAACCGGATTTTCCGAGATAAACAACCTTCTGTAATCGGAATCCGGATTTCCGGTAGCATACAAGGAATAGCTCCCGGAGTTGATAATTTCCTGAGCCGCTTCCGCCGCATCTCTCAGCCATTTGGTTGCTGTACTTTGCAAACCTAAATCCGGGTGATTTTTCCTGAAAGTCCCTTCAAACAGGCATATTCTTGACTTGAGCCCTAATGCGACCCATTTTGTCAGTGTAGAGGATGAATTATCCTTTGTACCGTTAATATGCGCTACCGCGAAATTCAAGTCCGCTAAAACGGAATCCATTACAACTGTTCTGGGATCTCTTCCTTTATACAAATCCGGATCGTTGGTTGACAACGGTTTGGAATACCAGGGCACATCTCCGTATGTCTTGACCATCTCAAAATAGAAGTATGCTCTGAAAAATCGTGCGATACCCGCATAGTGATTCCTCGTCACTTCCGGTATTAAATGAGCGCTGTTCGTATAATGCTGTAAAAAATAATTGACATTCCTTAAAGCCGACCAATTCCAGCTGCCCTGATTTAACGGCGTAAAATTTCCCGCTATAAATCCATCGGATACCGTTATTGCCGAATAGTCTGAGGTACCGTCAGCCGTCGCTATTTCCTGTCCTGTCGGCACAAAATCCAGGTAAAACGAATTTACATAAAGGTCCAGCTCCGCCTCCGACGAGAAAAATGTTTTGGGCACCAGTTTATCAAAGGGTTCCTTCTCTAAAAACGTACTGTCACAGGATGTTACCAAAAAGAGAACCCCAACGTACAGCAATGAAAACTTCTTCATGTTAGTTAGTTTTAGAATGAGATGTTCAAACCAATAGTGGTAGTTTTTAACATAGGATACGCATAGCCCTGTCCCTGGCCGTTTACGTAGTCATTGGTAGGGGTTTCTATGACCTCCGGGTCGAAATTATCGGTATGCTTATACAAACCCGACAGCGTAAATAAATTCTGAGCGGTAACAAACACTTTTGCCGACGACATCTTTAGTTTTCCCACCCATGTCTGCGGAAGCATATAGTCAACCGTCAATGTTTTTAGTCTCAGATAAGATGCGTCCTGTAAATACCGGGTTTGAGGTGCGCCCAACGACCTGGACGTCTGCAATGCGCTGTACCCCCTCACGCGGGGCCAATAGGCGTCCGGGGTCTCTTCCGACCAGATATTATTCATCATGATGGCAGGCTGGTACCCATAAGGCCTGTTATAGGGCCCCCAGAACATCCCTGCCTCAGGAGAGAAATACCAGTCTCTCTGCCCTACGCCCTGGAAGAATGCAGTTACGCCAACTCCATGCCACCTGCCATTCACGGTAAATCCGAACTGGTATCGCGGTGCACTGTTTCCGATTACCGAACGATCGCCCGGATTGTCCAGTGTGTTGCTGCCTTGATTGATAACACCATCCCCGTTGAGATCCGCGAATTTCAAATCACCGGCTAACGACACGTTGGTATTTGAATTGGCTAAAAACTTCTGATCCGGCGACGTCAAAGCTTCTTCATTGGTCTGGAATAAGCCTAGGGTGGTGTACCCCCATATCTCCCCTACCTGTTGGCCCTCATAGTACGAAGAGATCAATTTCCTCGGATTGTCAAATTTCTCAATGAACGACTTGCTATCCCAGACCGATCCGTTTATCCCCCAGCTAAAGAGTTTGCCTCCAAGTATAAACTGGTTTTTATAATTCGCCGAAAACTCCCACCCCTTTGTTGAAAGATCAGCATAATTGCCTTGCGGAACCGCTGCGCCGAATACGCCCGGTAATGGTTGCCCGGAGGTAAACATATCGGTCGTCGCCCTTCGGTACCAGTCAAACGTAATCCCGAGTGCATTGGACAGCAGATACAAGTCCGCACCAAAATTCATCGTTGTCGATTTTTCCCAGGTCAGTCCATCCGGTATGACAGCCGGATTCCGCGTATAATTCGGCTGTATCCCGTTTTTAATAACAGCCGATTTAGCGACAGTCATTTGCTCCAGGTACCTGTAAGGAGCGACATTCCCGTTGCCGAGCGTTCCGTAGGATGCTCTGATTTTGAGGTTACTTACAACAGGCCTGAGCGCTTCAAAGAATGATTCCTCGGAGATATTCCATCCGCCGGACACTGAAGGGAAAAATCCGAATCTCTGGCTCGCGGGAAATTTCGATGACCCGTCGTACCGACCGTTAAACTCCAGCAAATATTTATCCTTGTAGTTGTAGTTCAATCGGTAAAACGCCCCCAGGTAGGCCCATTCGTTCCCGCCTCCGGAAACATTATAATTAAGGCCGTCCATTAAGTTAAAGTCCGGTTTATTCTCATTAAGGAGGCCGTCCCTTTGAACGCTTTGCGTCTTTAAAGAAGACGATTCAACATTATATCCGACCAATACCGACAGGTTGTGATGCCGGATGGTCTTCGTATAGGAAGCGGTTATATTGCTGGTCAGATACTGAGTTTGTCCCGTCATTCTTCTTAAAAGACTATTTCCAACCCGGGAAACAGACCCCGGACTATCACTGTAGTAAATGAAGTTATTTACTTTTTCGTCAGTCGACCATCGCTGGGAATACGTCAGATCTGCCTTAACGGTAAGGTCCTTTACCGGCATTACGGTAATCCCTGCAGTATTTCGAAAGGTGGTCAGCGTTTGATTGCCGTAGTTATTCCCTTCTAAAAAAGCCGCTATACCGCTGCGTGCCGCTGCGCGGGTGTAAGTATTATCAGGGTTTTTGGAAACTGTCATCGGGAATGCATGAATTTCGATATTCCGCCAAAAATTTTCCGTCTCTCCGGTAAATAAAGGGACATAGTAATCCTGAGTTCCAAACTCCAGGTTATTATGAATCGTCAGCCATTTAGTTGCGATTATATCCCCTTTCGCTCTTAAATTATACCTGTTGAACTTATCGGGATTATGTTTAAATATACCGTCCTGATGGTAATACCTTCCGGACAGCATGAAGGAGGCTTTGTCTCCGCCCCCTGACAGGCTGACTGCTTGTTCAGTAGCCGGTATTGCATCCTTGTAAATTTCATTTAGCCAATTGGTGTTTCCGAAGTATTCGTACCTGTTTTTGCTCGCGTTGAAAAGCACCTCCTGAGTATCTCCATTTTCAGCATGTACCCGGAACGCCTCCAAATAATCAAGGTCAAACGGAAAACTATTGTTTACAACGGTGGGCAGTGTCTTATAGTCATACCACGCATTGAAAGCATCTACAAAGGTCTCCAGCCACGGATAACCCTCCGTAATAAAATTGGGCTTGACGGTACGTTGATTGAGCGAGTAATTCGAACTGAAATCTATTCTTGTTTTCCCTTTAACCGGACTTTTTGTCGTGATCAGCACCACTCCAAAAGCTGCCCTCGATCCGTATACTGCTGCCGACGACGCATCCTTCAGCACAGACACTGCCTCTATATCATTGGGATTCAACATATTGGGATCTCCTTCAACGCCGTCGATCAACACTAAAGCGCTCCCTCCTGCCCCAATTGATGTAGTACCACGTATATTAAACGTTGCGTCTCGGGTCGGGCTTCCATCTCTCATGGTAATGTTTAAGTTCGGCACGGTTCCTTGCAGCATTCTTGCCAAACTCGGAGAGGGGCGGTCCTCCAGCACCTTGGAGTCGATCTGAGACACCGCTCCGGTTAAATTCACCTTCTTCTGCGTCCCGTACCCTACCACCACTACTTCCTCCAGCGCCCGGTCGTCCACCTTCATGACAATAGCAATCGAGGTCCTGTTTCCCACCACTACCTCCTGCGACACATAGCCTACAAAGGAAAACACAAGCACCGCCCGTTCATCGGGCACTTCCGTTTCGTACTTTCCTTCAGCGTCGGTAGCAGTGCCCTGCCGGGTTCCTTTAAGCAGGATGTTTACGCCAGGTAATCCCTGCCCGTTTTCATCGGTCACGCTACCGCTTACTGCAATAGCGGGGAAGGTTGCGCGTTCAACAGATAACGACACAGGAGGTCCGGAGCGGTTAATCCTCAACGGCAGCCCGACAGGCGCAACAGACGGCGCTCCGACCGGTCTTTTCCGGACAATCAGGTAGGTATCCTTCCGGACCGGCACGGCCTGAAGATCAGCGTCATCCAGTAAGGAATCGAATAGCCGGGACAAGTTTCCGGATCGTCTGAGCTTAGCAGCATCAACGACCATTCCCTGTAGCAGACTCTCATCAAACACGATATTAATATCGTGCTGTTCCTGCATCTCAAGAAGGGCATCCCGAAGCAAGAGCACTTTTTCCTGTTCCTGTGCTAAAAACTCATTGTGACTGTAGGCCAGTGCCTGACCGTACAAAACCGATGAAAGGAAAGCAACAAACCCGATCCCCAACAGGAGCGGAATAGCATTTCGTAGAGATACTTTCATGCAAATAGTTAATGGTTAGTTGTATTAAAGACTGTCTATAGATTGATCCTGTATTTTTTGTCTTCGAGCTTGACACTTTGTACGTTCAGCAACCGGGTTAACATCGCAATCACGTCATCGGCCGTTTCTGCCGGAAAATTCCCGGACAACGTACGGGCAGCGAGGATTGTATCCGGAATAATGACCTCCACCCCAAATCGTTCCCTGATTTGCCTGGCGACGACGGACAAGGGGGTACGGTCAAATACAAACCGGTGTTCTTTCCAGGCGAGATGCTGTTCAACTGCTCCCTGCTCCCATTTCTTAAAGGTTCCCTTCCTGTCGATGGTCACGATATCACCAGGGAGGATATCCAGCGAAGGCAGGTCGGTTTTCAGGGAGCGGAGCTGCACTTTGCCCTTGGTCAGCACGACCTTGCTTTCTTCCTCGCGGCTGTAGACGACAAATTCCGTCCCTAACACCCTGACTTCCAGCCGATCGGGAGTTCTGACCAAAAAAGGCCGGTCATCTGCCTCGTGTACCACTGCAAACTCGGCCTCCCCCCAAAGCCTGGCCTCCCGGTTCGGGTTAATCCGTGTAAAGCGTGGGTACAACAGCCTGGAATTGGCATTCAGGGTAACCTTGCTGCCGTCAGCCAACGTAAACGAACGGGTACTACCGAACCCGGTTTCATACGTTGTATACAAAATGTTCTCGCGTTGCCACCAACCGGCCGCTAACAACAGCATGGCCGCAACTGCCACCTTCCGCATCATTGGCCGTCTCCGGGTAGTTGCCAAAACGGGGGTAGCCCCGCAGGATTCTTCCGGTCTTTCCTGCAGGCGGACCAGGACCTCCTCCCAATCGGCCGCTAGGTCCGGTACTATCTGGGGATTGGCTTTTTCCCATTCATGCATCACTTCATAGAATGTCTCCTGATGAGCGGTTGCCTTCAGCCACTCGGATAACAGCCGTTTCTGTGGAGGCGTGGCTTTGCCTTCAAAGTAGGCCCAAAGTATTTTTCGTAAATGAGTTGCGTCCATCTGTTTTAATTGACTTCGCCCCATAAGATCCCTGAAAACAACTTTACCCTACCCTGCGATCTCTTTTTTTCTGCATTTTTTGAGGTCGCTGCAACTAATTCCGGGACGCGGGTTAGGGTATATTAGCTCAAAGGGATCTTATACCAACAAAACCAACAGCATCAGGCAACCATTATCAGCTCCATGTCAAAAGACATTTATTTCTTGCCGGAAAAAATTGACCCCGCCCGGGGTAGTAAGGAGCTTGACCAGAAGACCGATTATCAGGCGGATAAAGAGCTTTTTATAAAAAAGGCCTTTGAAGATGACCCGAAAAAGGGGCTGGAATTACTTTTCCGCGAGTACTATGCCCCCCTGTGCAGCCATGCCGTACGGTTTGTTTATTCGCAGGAAATTGCCCGGGATCTGGTAAGCGACCTGTTTTGTGCATTTTATCACAAGGCCCTTTACACAAAAATTGACAGCTCCTACCGCGCCTACCTCTACCGGTGCGTCCGGAACGATGCGCTGAAATACCTGCAACGTGAGGCCGGGCGTTATGCCGAGTCTTCAGGCCCGTACCCACTCAACAGGCAAACCGAAACGGTGACCCCGGAAGACCTGCTCCGCTACGAAGAGCTGGCCGAAAAAATAGAAACGGTAGTCAAAAGCCTGCCTCCACAAAGTCAGAAAGTATTTCTCATGAACCGGTACCAGGGAAAAAAGTACCAGGAGATCTCATCAGAACTGCAAATTTCCACTAAAACGGTGGAAGCACATATGACCAAAGCCTTGTCAATACTGCGGAAAGCCCTGCAAACAGACTGGCTTCTGTTAGTACTTGCGCTACTGGATTGATTCCCCTGTCAGGCCGTCAAAAAAAAGCGGCATTTGACCATGAGAAAACTTGTCCAAAAGGATTTTCTATTTACTTTTGCAGTCCCAATGCAAATTGGGACAAGCCCAGGTGGCGGAATTGGTAGACGCGCTGGTCTCAAACACCTGTGGCCGCAAGGCCGTGCCGGTTCGACTCCGGCCCTGGGTACCAACCGGAACTTTGATGAATTTTCATCGGAAGTTCCGGTTTTTTTGTGAGGTAAAGTGCTGTTAATGTTGTAGATAAGCGCGGCGACTTCGTTGATTCTTCCGGTTCGACAATTGTTTTCTGAAAATACGAGTTTTTCGGGGTAGATCGAACCGATGATTTCGCGCTTTCTATTTATATCGGCTTTTTGATAGATTTCGTCTAGGTTTGAGAGGATTGAAATAGCCCTTTCCACCTTGGAATCAAGATCGAGCGTATGCTGACGCTGGTTTGTAGCCTCAATTAACCTTGCTTCCAGCTTCAACAGTTGATCTTCTGCCTCACTTTTAATGATTTTGTAATCTTTAGCGTCCAAAACAGAGGATAACAGTAATTCCCGGGCTTTTGTTAACCTCTCGTTCTGCTTTTGAATTTCCTCTAAAACGCGCTTCTTTTCTTTTTGCTGGCTTCTTATCTGATCGGAGAACTCATTAACAACCAATTCCGTGAAAAGGCTAACCGTGGCTTTCCTGGGTTTGAATTTTTGAAGCTCCCGGACAAACACCTCATTAACTACCGGAGCGGGGTGGCGAACACCGCAGGAGGCACGACAGTGATAGTAGGCATAACGAGCGCTTCTTCCCTTGGATTCGCTCGCAGTCAGAACTTTCCCGCATTTGGGACATTTTAAGAATCCCCTAAGCTCAAAGGCGGCATTAGAAAGCTCTCTTATATTGGGACGCTGCCGTTTTCGTTTTCCGTCAATTGCATCCTGAATGTCATAGAACAGCTTTTCGGTTATCATGGCTTCGTGTTGTCCATCTATCAGCCTGGCCTTTTCATCCCGATAGCTTTTGAGCTCAATTTTCCCAAAATACACTGGGTTTTCAAGCGCCCTCCAAAAAGTGGTTTTTCCGCATTTCAAGCCTTTTCGGGCTGCCCGCTTGTAAACCTCTTCAACGGTATAGATCCCGGTAGCGACTTCTTCAAAAGCCTGTTTGAGCAAACGCGCTTGTGGTTGGTCGATGGCAATATACTTTCTTCCCGATTCGGAGATCCGGTTGATGTACCCTATCGGAGCAACCCCCATGTATCTCCCTTCTTTCTGGGCACGTCTCATGCCAGCGATCGTATTGAGGGCACGCCTGTCATTTTCTACTTCCGGTGCGGCCAGATAGAAGGCCAACATCATTTTATTTTCAGGGACAGAGAGGTCAAGCGGCTGCTCAATGGCCTGTGGTTCGGCCCCCAATTTTCTCAAAACCCCAATCATATGATAGGCATCGCCTGCATTCCGGCTAAACCGGTCCCATTTGGTAAACAGAACCAGGTCTACCCTGCCTTTTGCTTTTTTGAGATCGCTAAGAAGCCCGGCCCATGCAGGTCGTTCAAAAGTTTTGGCCGAATGGTCTTCATAAATAACCTTGCTGACCGAGATCCGGTTGATTTCACAGTATTTGCGGAGCATTTCCTCCTGTCCACGTTGGGAGTAACCTTTATCAGCCTGCTCGTCAGTGCTGACCCTGACGTATAGATATGCAATCTTCATGATGTTTTCCGGTTGTTGATTCGACAGGGGCAAGCCCTGTCATGCATTGACTAATTACGATATTAATCAATTTTTGGGAGAATTCCAATATTTGTTCAGCTTGTTGAGTTGTAAGCTCAATCCCTTCTTCTTTGTATAGTTCAATGACCCTTTGAACCGGGAATGCCTTTTTTCCAGTCTCCTCCATACCCGTCTTGCTGCTTAAGTTCAAGCAGCAAACCTAGAGATCGCCAATTTTTTTTTATTCCTGTTATTCTTTCCGGAATAAAAAGGAACTTTTTAAAGTGATGTAGTAATTACTCTGGCTACGCATGTGCGCATTTAATACTTTGAAAAGAAGTATCCCTCGGGAGTGATCGTCCGAAGTATGGGATATAAATGGATAGAGCTAATACATTATAGTCAGAGGCGTCTACCCCTTTTTTGCCTGGTTTGCTCTTTTGGCTGATCCTGTTCAAAGACTGACCAATGATTTTTGAGCACTGCATTTCTAAGGCGATCGTTGATTATTGCCCAGTCTAATTTGCTTTTTAGCATGGTTACGGGTACGGAGAAATCAATATCGGCATGGTATAGCAGACCGGAATGAGCCATTTGAGGGGTAGCATTCGGGTATTTCTGACAATATGCTTTAGATAGCAAGCCAAATGGTATTTTCTCTAACAAGTAATAGACGTCGATGAAATCTTTCAGACGGCTTCCGTTCTGAACAATAGCATGTAATTTCATTGCGCCGATATCCTCTAACGAAAGCATCCGTATACCATCGATTACTTCCATAGGTTTGAGCAAGGGGTATCGGTGGCTAATAAAATCGACCTTGACCTGATCAATAAAGCCAAACGCCCCGTTTTTTATCACCTGGTCATCAGTTAATCCGTATTTTCCTTTCAAGTGCGCCCCTATCGATTCAGCATCAAATTCTTTATCGCTAAACATATCGATGTCAATGGAAATCCGATGTCCCAATTTTAGTGACAGCGCAGTTCCACCAACAAGGAAAAACGCTTGTAATTTTGTATCCGACATCAGCGCCCGGATCAGATCCAGTGTCCTGGCTTCGACCGTTTCCGTATGTAACATAACATTTCCTCTTTCTCTATTCGGAAGTAGACACTCACTTTTTCGATAGCATAATCGGGCAGAAATACGATTTCACTTTTAAGCGCCTTTAAGACCTTCTCTCTACCATAGAAACGGATCAGCTCTTCCCAATGCTCCGGCCCTCCCCGCTCTATAATCCTGGCTATGATCGATTTGTAAGATGCCTGCCAGTCTATTCGCTCATAATCCATATCCCAGAACCATTTGGGGGCAAGAGTGGGCCTATCGGATATTTTAAAAGCTTCCATAGTATTAAAGATATGACATTATGTTTTAAAGAAAATGTCTTTTAGCAGCTAAATTTTATATTTATAACATAAAACGAAGAAATTATATTCATAATTGATTATTTTTAATTCATATTCTTTTAAAGGAGGGGGTTTATCTTCTTTTAAAGGAGGGGGTTTATCCCTGGTCCAGGTGTGAAACGAAACGAAGAAAAAGATGAACCTGCATTCAAATTTACAATATCCCTTGCTCAAATACCTGTCAGAGGAGTTGACAGGTAGCTTTTATGCCAACGAGCTGACTTTTTTAAACCGATTACTGATCCTATATCACAACCGGTATATTTTTTCAATAGGTGATGATCATTGCCGGTTTCTTGAAGAGCTCACAGAAGATTTAAAGCAGCCGGTTAAGCTCTGGACTATTCCTACTTATAAGCGCGAGCAGATCAACCTGATGCGGGCCCGGTTCAGCTACCTTCTCTCTGACAACCACTTCATTATCGAAAAACTTATCTCCCGGCCCGACTATAGTTCTTTTGAAGCCAAGAAGCAAACGATCGTGGAAATCTACCAATGGCTGGATAGCCTACCGCATGGACAAAACTATCCCGTTAACGTAGTCCTCTGGAAAAAGGACATGGAGGCAAACCTGGGGCATTTGTTGGAAAGCCCGGCTCGATCCAGTAAAAATATAACTCCAAAAAAGCTACCCTTCCCCCATTTCTACCATATCCTAGAGGGGAAAGATGAAGAGGCAAAGAAAGCAAAATTCCAAAAACTGATCAGGATTCTTTCGGAGCAGCAATGGCTCTCTGAATCCGAAAGAGCAGGAGTTTATCAGTTCCGAAAGAGCGGAAGCGGTTCCAGGTTACTGCTGGGGGCGCTCTATTTCTGCTTAAACCGGCAAGGCCATATTGCCAAAGAGCTTAACGCCCCACCGGTAGCAGCGCTCTTTAACACTTGGCTCAAACATGACATCTCCCCGGAATCTTTTGAGAAAATTTTCCAAACCGAACAACAGGATACATTCCTATGTTCTCCCGGTCACACACGTTACAAATACGTTCAGGATTGCAATCTACTGATCCGGGATCTTTAGCGCCGGAAAAGAGCGGAAATTTCCAATAATATTCTTTTTATTCCCGTCGGAAGAGCAGGAACGCTAAAGCTTAAACGACCGGCGAGCTTTGGGCTATGTTTCACCTTAAAAGCTCGTTTTACAATGAACCAACGGCCCAATCAATCGACTACAGGATTAAGTCCAGCCAGAGCGCTACTTCTTACGCTCTATGAGCGCAAGGACGCCAAAAGAAGAAGGTTTCTCTATCACTACTACCGGAACTTTTTTGAAGAACCCTATTCCGTAGGGTACCTGGTGGAGATCATCAACCGGGATTTAGGAAAAGCTTTGGTGACTGCTCGCGATATTAAGTATATCAGGGCCAACGTCTACAAATGGAAGCAGGAAGGAGAAATCCTATCGACAAAATCTCAAACAGATCAGCGTGATGGACAATCAAATCCTAGTTGACCTGTTTGAACGCCGTGATAAGAAACGCAGGCGTATCCTCTACCGGCTCTACCAGCAGTTGATCGAATCGGAAA
>JBEBSD010000091.1:0-22045 GCA_040394475.1 Telluribacter humicola
GTGGATGGGTGAGCAGAGTCGAACCCAGGAGTCGAACCCAGGAAGCTGAGCCCACGGCTATCAGCTGTTGTAAATCACCTATCGGCTATCAGCCACCTACCAAAATCGTAATTCGTAATCGAAAATCGGCTATCACCTATCGGCCGGCTGTCAAACTCATAATTCATAACTCATAACTAAGCCTTCAGTCTAAATTGTAAGTAGATTAATTCCGACAAGGGTCGGGAAGCAATAGGTGAATATCTTATCAAATAGGTAAGAAAATTTTTTCTATCGTCTTCCGGGGGGCCTGATTCCTATCTAAAACAGGGCTAGATATTTATGTTTGCTCATTGTTGCATACGTAGAGCAAATTCTATTGTG
Source organism: Telluribacter humicola (assembly GCA_040394475.1). GTDB lineage: Bacteria > Bacteroidota > Bacteroidia > Cytophagales > Spirosomataceae > JBEBSD01. The sequence goes on from JBEBSD010000091.1 coordinate 364, forward strand.
ATGACCCTTTAGATCTATGTTCCGTTTTTTTACTCAACTGTTATTCCCGTATATCCTTTGGTCGTTCATCAACCCTATCCGGGTGAGTGCGCAGGCTTTCAGGAATTTCTCAAGCATTGATGACGTTTTCATTTCCGACACACGGGGGATTGCCCAGGATCGGGCGGGATTTATGTGGTTTGCCACGACTGCAGGGCTATTCCGGTATGACTCCCGGACATTCAAACGCTATCTCAACAATCCCGGTGATTCGGCTTCGATTTCCTCCGATGTCTTAAGAGATGTTTTCTGCGATTCGAGAGGGAATTTATGGGTAGGCGGAACAGGCGGGCTGGATCTGTACAATAGCGAGACCGATGGTTTTATTCATTTCAAGCATGATTCATCCTATGTAAGTCAGCATATAAACAACCAGATCTATTGCATAACGGAAGACAAAGACGGCAGGCTGCTGGTCGGAACGCCATTCGGGCTCAAAATACTTACGATGGAAGACGGGCAGGTACAAACATCCCATCGAATCCATAATGAGTTCAATAGCCCTGCGGATGATATACGCTGCGTTGCCCAGGGAGTTAACGGGGATTTATGGGCAGGTTCCCATGATGGACTGGTCCATATGCCTGCAAACGGAGACAAGGTCAGGCTGCTCAGGAGAAAAGCAGACGTAAAGACACCGCTGGCCAACGTGTTTGTAGCCATCTATGCTGATCATAAAGGAGCTATCTGGCTGGGTTCCGAGAGCAGAGGCCTTATACGCTTTGACGTTGCAACCGAACAGTTTCAGCTCATTTCCGATTTCAGAGATAAAAACGGGGATTTACCGGTTGTGAAGAGAATTATTCCGGATGAGAAAGGAAATTTATGGGTGGCTACAGAATCCGGTCTGGCGTATCTGGACCCGGTCAGTTACCGATCACATTGGTACACCAACCGGCCCGGCGACGTGTACAGTTTAGCGGACAATTCGATCTATTCGATGTGTTTTGACAGGCAGGGCGGGATCTGGCTGGGAACAGGCTATCTGGGGCTGAGCTATTTTTATTATGATGCTCCGCGCTTTGAATCCTGGCCTTTTCCGGGCGAAGACCAACCGGGGCAGGTTTTTGCCAATCCCTGGATGGGGAAAAGTAAAAAAGGCAGTCTGTGGCTGATTCCCAATGATCTGAAAAAAATACATTTATTCGATCATTCCCAAAAAAAAACAATGTCTGCGGACCTGCATCTGACGCCTTTCGCCAATTACAATCGCTTTTATATCGATGATGAGGATGTTCTTTGGGCCGGAGGCAATTCAATTCTGACGAGCGTTAACCTGCGGAACGGCGCCTATCGGGATTATCCTATGATAGTACCGGGAAGAGAAACTCCCGTAAGAGGCGGCGTACATGAAATGCTGGAAGACAGCCAAGGCAGATTTTGGGTGATCGGCACTTTCGGGGCTTTGCTTTTTAATAAGAAAAGCGGGCAGTTTGAAAAAAAGAGCTCCGTTAGTTATTCGAACAGCATTTTTGAAGATACCCAACAGAACATCTGGATCGGCGGAGGAGACGAAGTATTCCTGTTGAAGCACGATGGCGTTGATTTTGAGAGAATAAACACTGACAAACCGAAATTTTCAAGCAATTTCGCAGCTGTCTGGCAGATCGCCGAAGACGCCTCGGGCAGGATTTGGGCCGCCACGCGCCAGGGGCTGCAAGTGTACAATACCGAAAAAAAGCGGTTCGATCGCGATCCAGGTATTCAACTGCAGAAAGTGGAGGACGCCCGCATAGATCGCAACGGGTATTTCTGGCTGGGGTCCGACTCAAGACTCGTGCGCTATCATCCTGAAAAAAAGAGCATCCAAACGTATGGATACCAGGACGGCTTGCCCCCTAACAGTCTTTTGCGGCAAGGATCAAGTGTAGAGGATCATGAAGGAACATTTTACTTTACGACTGACAAAGGGGTATTTAAATTTAAACCGGAGGAAATCGTATCGAATGATCATTCACCGCCCATAGTGGTTACCTCACTGAAGCTGTCCGGCAAAGAAGTGAATGTCGGCGACAAGACAGGGTTACTTTCAAAAAACATCAATACGGCAGAGGAAATCGAATTCAGACACAATCAAAGTGTTTTTTCACTCGATTTCGCCTTGCTGAGTTACTTCAGGTCTGACCAGAACTACTATGCATACCAATTGGAAGGTATTGATGAAGACTGGAATTTTGTCAGGACACCCTCGGTAACCTATATGAACCTTCCTCCGGGGGAGTATGCTTTCAGAGTGAAGGCAGCAAATGGTGACGGATATTGGACAGAACAGCCGTTGCAGCTACGTATTGTCGTACTGCCTCCCTGGTGGAAAACCTGGTATGCGTATCTACTTTATATGCTCGTTGCAGGAGTGCTCGTATATGGGATAACGCGCTTTTTCTGGCTGCGGAGTTCTTTCCGCAAAGAGAATGAGCTCTATCAGAACAAACTTGATTTTTTCACTAATGTATCTCATGAAATAAGGACGCATCTTTCGTTGATCAGCGGACCGCTGGAAAACGCCTACGAGCTGCAGACAGAAGATACCCCCGCCCGGAATCATCTGAGGTATGCAAAAAACAGCTCTGAAAGGCTCATGGTCCTGGTGAATGAACTGCTGGATTTCCGGAAAATCCAGAACGGCAGCATCCGCCTCCAGGTTAGCGAACACGACGTGATAACAGTGCTTAAAAATGTATTAGCGGCTTTTGAACACCGTGCGCTGGAAAAAGGAATACATACCCGCCTCGAAAGTCCGCCGAGTCCCGTCGTACTATGGTTTGACATCATCCAGATGCAGAAGGTATTTTATAACCTGCTGAGTAATGCTTACAAGTTCACGCCGGAAGGAGGCCAGGTAACCATCCGGGTAACCGCATTGTCAAATGAAGTGGTGATAAAAGTCTCCGACAATGGAAAAGGGATTGCACCGGAGCATCTGAACAACATTTTCACGAATTTCTTCCAGGTGCGTCAGGATAACAGGGGCTATGGCATCGGGCTGGCGCTTTCAAAAGGCATTGTGGATCACCACAGGGGTTTTCTGAATGTGACAAGTCAGTTGAAAAATGCATCGGGAACAGGCGGCACCTCTTTTACCGTCAGGCTGCTGACGGGAAACGCGCACTACGATCCGGGGCTCCTGGTTGCTGTATCAAATGGTTCTGCATACAACGAACCGCATTTTACAGCGGAGACATCCGGTAAAAGGGAAAATGCACCCGACAGCAAGCGAAAAAACACCATCCTGATTATTGAGGATAACGATGAATTGAGAGCCTTTATCAGGGAGCTGCTGAGCACAAGCTTTTCTGTTCTGGAAGCGGAAAACGGACACGATGGCCTGGAATTGGCCAAAGAGCAGATTCCCGATCTTATTTTATGCGACGTCATGATGCCCGGATTAAATGGGCTCGAAGTGAGCAGCAGGCTGAAAACAGACATGCTCACCTGTCACATCCCTGTCGTGTTGCTGACTGCCAGAAGCGCTGTCTCTCAGGTGATCGAGGGACTTAAAACAGGCGCCGACGATTACCTCGTAAAGCCGTTTGATACCAGAGTACTGGGTTTAAAGATTGGCAACCTGATCAGGGTCAGGGAAGAACTGAAGAAGCGGTATAGCCGTTCGGTGTTATTGGAGCCGGACGAGTTGGTAATGAGTGATCTCGACGGCGAGTTTCTGACCAAGCTCAAAAGTCTGACGATGGAGAATATCTCAAAAGGAGATTTCGGTGTGAATGACCTGGCGTTTCAACTCGGAATAAGCGTGTCGGTCCTGTATAGGAAACTACGTTCGCTGACGGGAATGACCGTCAATGAATTTGTGAAAACCATCCGCATGAAAAGGGCCATGCAGCTATTGGAAACAGGAATGTATCACGTAAATGAAGTAGCGAACATCGTCGGTTTTGAAGACAGCAAATATTTTAGCAAGGAATTCAAAAAGGTATACGCTATCATTCCGAGTGAAATCAAAAATACACCTGCAGCGCTCAAACCCGAGAAATAGCGGGGACGGCATGCAGGCGGGGAACGATTTTTTGAGTAGCTTTATCAGCATCCACCAATCCCGTCTGCATATGAACGTTCCGAAGCCTGTTAAAAGCCTGCTGCTTATTGCTCTTCTTATCGTAGTCGGCTGGACGGCCTGGTATTTTTACAAAGCCAGGCATGAAAATCCGGTAAGCGGACTCACGCCGAAAGTCGAAATGGGCATTGGCCGGATCACCCAAATCACCGACAGCACCGTGGACCTTTCCCTGAAACTGCTGGTCCACAATCCACTCCCGATGGGGCTCGACGTGAAGGGGTTTGATTACCTGGTTCAGATGAACGGAGTGACCATTGTTGAAAATAAGTACACAGAGCCGCTGAAACTGAAGGCCCGCGACAGCACCGTGGTGTTGCTGCCCTCACAGTTAAAAATCAGGAACCTGTCAATTGAAGGCGACAAAGCGACTGTCGAAAGCGAAGACAGTGCCGATTACCACTTTGAGGGTGTCTTTCATTTTGCAAAATCCTTTTTGGGAAAGGACAGCCTGGTGCTTTCCATGGATAGAAGGCTGCCGCTGTACCGGTTACCCAAAGTGGAAGTGGTTGGTTACGATGTGGAAAAGTTCCGGCTGAACCAGTCGGATGTTGTTATCCAGCTGAAGTTCAGCAACAACAACCAGTTCCCCATACAATTCCGGAACCCCTCATATGTGGTGGATCTGGGGAAGCAAAAAAGGCTTGCCGAAGGCACTGTAAGCGGCATCACCACCGTCCGGGCCAAAAGCACCGAAATCTACGAGATCCCCCTGGCCGTCGATATGGGGGAACTGCTGAAAGCGGCCGGACAAATTATCCTGAAGGGAAAAGACCTTCCGTTTACACTGTATTTTAAGTGTAAACTCGTATCCGAAAATGATGTATTCAAGGACAGCGACGTGAACATCGTCGTTGACGGAGAGCTGAAAGACATCGCGACGGTGAAGAAGAACCTTGGCAGCTAAGCATGCACGGCGCCCTCCGCTGCGGGCTGAAGCGCTGGATGAAGCAGTCGGTTTCATCCATCCGTACCGGCGGCAAGCTACAGCTGCCGGGCGAAAAAAAGCAACGACTCCCGGATATGGCGTTCCCAGTAAGCCCATTCATGGCCGCCCGGATATTCGGCGTATTCGTGCGGGATGCCCTGCTCCTCCATTTTCCGGTGGAGCATCCTGTTGTATCCGATGAGCTGATCAGCTGTTCCGCAATCGAAACGTATTGGCGGCAGTTGCGGACGATACCGCTCAAAAGTAAGCAGGACGTCTTCGTCTGCCGGATCCTTTTGCCGGTAGCCATCCAGGTTTTCTTCCACGAACAGTTCCATTTGCTCCAGGTTCGTGAGCGCGGAATGGGCGGCAATACCCTGGAACCGGTGTCCGTATTTAGCGCCGATCCTGAGCGCCCCGAAGCCGCCCATCGATAGCCCTGCCAGGAAAAGCGGCGAGTTTTCTTCCACACCAATGATTGTTTCAACGAGTACAGCCGCGATATCCGCTGCAATCCATTGCTCAAAATCGTAGCCATTGTGCGGAAGGTAAGCGGATCCGTCTCCCCAAAGCCCGTCGGAAGGCATCGCGATGAGCATTGGAGGCAGCTCCTTCTGTTGGATCATCGACAGGGCCTGAAGATGTACCCCGGCGTTATAGGCCCAGGCCCAGCTGCTTCCGTAAACGCCGTGCAGCAGGATGGTGACCGGCACGGCCTGGCCCCGGGCCAGCCCCGGAGGAACGAATATACACAGATCACCCCGTCCCTTCAGGTGCGGGCTTTTCACCGAAATAAACCGCAAATGATCTTTTTCAAACCGGGGATCAGATAGCTCTATGGTTCGGAATCCGGAGTTGTTCATACCGTCGTTTCAAAAGTGATCACTCCCTTCGCGTTTCTGCCGTTCAGTAAATCGTCAAAGGCCTGCCGGAGTCCGGAAAGCGGGTAGGTCCTGGTAACCATTTCCTCCAGCAGCAAAGCGCCCTCCTCATACAGGGCTACGATAGCCGGGAAATCGATTTGCGGACGGCATTTTCCGTACAGCGGGTTGATATAGATTTTATCCCATTCAAAAAGATTCATATCCATGACAATCTCCTGCTCGATGCCGCTTACCTGAACAGCCGTACCCGCATTTCGTACCATAGCCAGCGGCGCAGCGCCCAGCTCCGGAATAGCGGTGCATTCAAAGGCATAATCGGCGCCTCTGCCGTTGCACAAGTCTTTCACCTGCTTTGCCGCCTGCAGCAGCCCCTTGTCCTGCCGGTCGGCCAGGATCGTCTGCGTAGCTCCGAAAACCCTGGCGGCCTCCAGCCGCTGCCGGTTGACATCAACCGCTATGATAACCGACGCACCTGCCACCCGGGCGCCCTGGATCACATTGAGCCCCACGCCTCCTGTGCCCAATACAACCACGGAGGACCCGGGTTTCACTTTAGCCGCATTGACCACAGAGCCATATCCGGTCATTACGCCGCAGCTGATGATGCTCGCAGCCGGGAACGACATGCGGCGGGAAGTATTCCTGACGACCGCCAATGCCTTTACAAGCACGTATTCTGAAAAAGTGCCGAGGTTAAAGGATCGTTCAACCGGTGTGCCGTTCCAGGTAGTACCCGACAGCCGGGCGTGCCCGGGGGTATAGCCATTACCGCCTGCAACCACTGGAGAATTCAGCTCGCAGATATGTTCGTTTCCTTCCCGGCATTGAAAACAATGCCCGCATGGGGTCGCCCAATTCAGGATCACATGATCGCCGGCGGCAACACTTGTGACCTTCTTTCCGGTTTCAAGGACGATCCCGGCGCCCTCGTGACCCATTATAACCCGTTTCCCCCAGCTCATCGAATCAAAGTCCGTGTGGCACAGGCCGGCTGCTTTCATCTGTACGATTACCTCATCCTCTCCCGGTTCCCGGATCTCGATTTCTTCAATGGTAAAATCACCCCGGCCATCTGCGAGGGCTGCTTGGCATTGTATAGGCATAGAACAGCTGTAAAATGTTAACTGGACGGATTTCCCTCATACAGCAGCGGGAAAAACCGGCCCTGCATCTTGTCTCCCTTATTGATTACAGGCACCCCGGCCAGTAACTCCTCATTGGTATCCGATATGGTTCCATCTTTGAAAACATTCAATACAAACGCTCTTCTGGAACGATCGGATCTGTTTTCGTAAGACCCGTGCACCATAAGGGGATGGTGGAACGTACCATATCCTCTTTTCATTTCAATGGGTACGGGCTTAAATGCCGCTTTTTGCTCCTCCGTCAGATAAGCCATCAGGCCATCCATATCTCCCGCAAGTTCCGGTTTATCCAGAAGCCCCCAGCGGTGGCTTCCCGGCACATAGTACAGGCATCCATTTTCCACACTGGCATCGTCGAGTCCGGTCCAGCAGGTAAGATGGGCCATGTCGACCGTACGCGTCCAGTAGGAATAGTCCTGATGCCAGGCTACCACTCCCCCGTGCCGTGCGGGCTTGCAAAACAACTGGTCATGCCAGAAACGCACGGCCTGGTTGCCCAGCAGCTGGCTCGCTGCCATCACAAACGCAGGATTCCACAACACATCGTGAAAACCGGCTGTCACCCGCCACGCCCCCAGGGCATGCAGCAGAACAGCATCCGGGTTGGATGATTCATTGGAATGGAATTCATAAAAGAGACCATGCCCCGGGTGACTCGGATCCGTACTGACGGTCAGCTCTTCATTAAGAATATCCACCTGCCAGGGTTCCAGCAGCTTGATGTTGGAAATATAACCATTCTCATGGAAGAATCGGATCTGGTCCTCCGAAAGTTTGTACTGCTCCCATTCCCGGGGAGTTGCGGGTTGTTTAAAAAGATCGGATATCAATTCGTGATACCGGGACAAATCATTGGTTTGTGTTTCCATTCGTGTACTGCTATTTTAACTATATCGACTGTAAATATCCACCGAAATATGTTTGGCTTTGTTGCCTAATTTGATCAATACATAACTTATTTTGTATTATATTGCATTGACTACCTCCTGTAAGGAACATAATAAGTTATCAGCCACCTTCATTTGACAATGAAAGCACATTTTGAACAAGTCAGACCGCTGCCTGAAAACTCGTTTAAAGTATTTCTTCACGCAGTAGATGAATTCGATGCTCCCTGGCACTACCATCCCGAATATGAGCTGACCCTCATTCTGGATAGCCAGGGTGTCAGGTATGTCGGCAACCATATTGAAAACTTTGGTGAAGGCGATCTGGTATTACTCGGACCGAACCTTCCGCATTGCTGGAAAAACACGGGCGACCATCGGAAGCCGGCCCGCGCCATCGTGGTACAATGGCAGGAAGAACTCCTGGGCGCCGGATGGGTTGAACATCCGGAATTCGGTCCTATCCGAAGGCTGCTTCAGGTAGCCAGTCAGGGCGCCCGATTCAAGCAGCCGGTTACGAAGCAGGTACAGGAAATGATGCTGCAGCTGCTGGATATGCCTCCTTTTAAAAAACTGGTACAGTTGCTGGAAATACTGGACCTTCTGGCCGGAACTGAGGAAAAACAGCTGTTGTGTGAACATGGCTTCAGTTATCCGCTGAATTATGGCGACAACCAACGTATCAATGTCGTTTACAACTACGTACAGGAGCATTACGACGAAAAAATCACACTGGCCGACATCGCGGGTCTCGTTCATATGAATGAAGAGTCTTTCTCCCGCTTCTTCAGCAGAATCATCCGCAAGCCGTTTTTTACGTTCCTCAACGAATACCGGGTCAATATGGCCTGCAAGCTGCTGATAGAGACGGACATGCAGGTAGCGCAGATTAGTTATGCCTGCGGCTATGAGAGTCTTCCCTTCTTCTACCGGCAGTTCGGCAAGTTCAGTAATATGCCTCCCCGCAGCTACAGAAAGCAGTTCCAGCAGACCAGCTTGAGGCCGGCTCCCTAAAAAGAAGGCAGCTTATACCCGTTAAAGTATTCTTTGGCGATGAGCTTGTTTGCTTCCGGATCGTCAAATTCCCCCCGCTCCTTATCCCAATACAGCTTTTTACCTGTCCGATAGGCGATATTTCCCATTTGTGCGAAAACCGCGATGTCCGATCCCACCTGGACGGGTGCGTTTAAATCTTCCAGTTTTCTGGATCTGACAACATCGATAAAATTGCTGGCATGGAGGTCAAGTCCCTTGTCCTGTGATTCCTGCAGCGGGACAGCTTCCATTCGCTTCCCTTCGGGAATGACTTCCCATCCGCTCCTGTTTAACACAAGTGTACCGTTGGCGCCGATAAATGCAACACCGTGCTGCCGGCCATACGGTCCGTTATCGATTCCTACAGCCTGTTCCCACTGTATGTTGAAGTCGCCAAATTCGTAAACCGTTGTGAGTGTATCAGGGGTTTCAGCTCCGGAATCCGGAGAAGCAAACTTACCGCCGGCTGCCATAATACTCTTCGGCGTATCCACTTTCATCCCCAAAAGCGCGTAGTCCAGCAAATGGACACCCCAGTCTGTCATCAATCCACCGGCATAATCCCAAAACCACCGGAAATTAAAATGAAACCTGTTGGGATTGAACGGTCTTTTGGGGGCAGGCCCTAGCCACTTATCGTAATCCACCCCTGCCGGCGGATTTTCATCCGGCAGGCTGGGAATAGGAGTTACCCAGCTGAAATAGGCCCATACTTTGACCAGGCGTATTTTGCCCAGTTTTCCGGATTGCACAAAATCAATCGCCTCACGAAAGTGTTTCTGACTTCTTTGCCACTGCCCTACCTGCACCACCCGGCCATACCGATTCTGGGCGGCTACCATACTGCGGCACTCCTGGATAGAGTTGCCGATAGGCTTTTCCACATAAATATCCTTCCCCGCCTGACAGGCCTCCACCATCATCAGACAGTGCCAGTGGTCAGGAGAGCCGATGATGACCGCATCGACCTCCTTATCAGCCAGCAGCTGGCGATAGTCTGCGTACGCTTTTACGGTAATCCCTTTAGCTGCAAGCTCCCCGACCCGCTTTTCGAGCACATTCTTATCCACGTCGCACAGCGCCGTACATACCACATCGGGATTTTTCAGAATCGCGGTCAGGTCCGACCACCCCATGCCGTTCACCCCGATCGCGCCGATCCGGATGACATCCGCCGCAAACGGATTGTAGGCGGATGCTACCGAGGGAATGACTGAACTAAGACCTGCACCTGCGACCAGTGCAGAAGCTGAACGGATAAATTTTCTTCTTGATTGTTCCATAAGTTATTTTTTTGCGGTTCCGGCAAAGCGGTCAGTAAGGCTTGATTGAAAACTTCATTAAGGATTTAGGAATAGTCATGTCAGTACCCCGGGTTTTGCCTTAGCTGCGGCGATATCAGCAACACGGCCTGCCCGATCGGCATGATGTTTGTATGGTCGTCCGGGTCCGGGCTCTTATCCCACCAGGTTCCCTTCGTAAATTTATCAAAACGGATCAGATCTGTACGGCGGCGGCCTTCCGCCAGAAACTCCCGGCCCCATTCATCGAGGAGCTCCTGCTCGGTAAGCTCGCTTCCGTCCTGGTTGTACAGGCTCGGGGATCCTGAAGGGTAGTAACGACGTCTTACCGTATTCAGCAACTCCGAGGCGCCGGCTTTGTCACCGGCCCTGAATTTGCACTCTGCCAGGGAATAGTAAATTTCTGCCATACGGATTTCAACGTAGTCGGATTCCAGGCTGTTGGGATCACTTGACGGGTACACCGGGTACTTGATCACGAACACGCCCGAATTCTCATCCGCATGGGTCATATCCGACTGCTTATCCGGATTGAGGTGTCCCTCACCGGGTCCGTAGCTCACCTGTGTGGTCCCTACCAGGCGGTTGAATATCCCTACCTGGTCCCTGATATAATAGTCGTATCCTTTTGTCCCCTGGATACGCGCACCGGTTTCCGGGTTCACCAGGTACCCCCAGAGAAACATTCCCTCCCGCTTGCTCCCGCCCAGATTCACGTACTTCTTCAACCGGATATCATCGGGATATTTTTGAAACTTCACAAGCGGCTTTCCGAGTGAAAATGAATATTCCACGCTGTCGACATCCCTTCCCGGTTGCAGGGCATATTTGAAGTTCGGAGAGATGGTGGTTTGTGCCTGAAAATAGGGAGCCGCCAGGTAAGGAATGCACAGATTGTAGATGCCGCCTGTGTAGTGGTAACTGGAGAACCCAGCCCGGCTCGGAAAAGCAAAAATAGTCTCAGGCGACTCATGGTTGTCAAAATCAAAAGCGCCGTCCCATTCGGTCGCCAGGCCGTAGTTTCCGTAGACCCCGTCAATGAGATCCTGGCAAATCCTCGCACAATCTGCAAACCTGTCTGTACCGGTATAGATTGCTGCGTTCAGGTAGAGGCGGGCGAGCAATGACATCGCCCCGGCCTTGGTCCATCTCCCGTTGGTACCCGCTGCCTTTGCCGGGAGATCAGCCATTACCTCCTGCAGCTCCTTTTCCAGGAAGCTTACTGTTTCCTCCGGCGTTGACTGCGGCGTTTTCGGGTCGGCGTCCTTATAGGTGGTGCTGATGACGATATTCCGGTAGTAATCCAGCAGCCGCAGGTGATACCATGCCCGGAATACCCGCAGATCAGCGATAAACCGTTTCACTTCCGCCTCGGTGAACCCGAACTTCGCCACATCAATAGTCTGCAAGTCTTCAATAGAATTATTCGCCTGCGCGATCCCCTGGTATAAACTATTCCAGGTATCACTGGCAAACCTGTCCTGGGGCGTCCAGGTATGGTAATGCTGGCGGTAATAGTATTGTCCGTCCAGCCAATGTCCCTGCCGGTTGGGGGTCATCATTTCATCGGACGAATTTTCCTGGAATTCAAAGGACACGGACAGGCTTGAATAGGCCTGGTCATAGGTTCGCAACGTAGCGCGGATCACATCGTCCTTGGTCTGAAAGTAATTTCCTTTGACCACAATGCTGTAGGGCTTTTCGTCCAGGTCGCTGCACCCGCCTGCAAGCACCGCTATAAAGGCCAGAATTAATGAGTTGCTGTTTTTCATTTTAAATTACTGTTTGGTCATTAGAAATCTACCTGTACGCCGATCAGCAGCTGTCTGGTGGAAGGATAGTAGGCTTTTGTACCGACATTTCCATCGTTAAAGATGCCGGGATTCTGCCCGTTTACGGGGTACAGGTCCGGATCCACTCCGCTGAACCCGGTGAAGGTCAGCAGATTCCTGGTCGATGCATACAGGCGAACCGATTCCAGGTGTTTGAGCTTGGTATGGAGGGTGTATCCGATGTTGACCACATCCAGTTTTACAAAATCTCCCTTTTCCAGGAAGTAATCACTCAGCAGCGGAAGCCCTTTGATAGCCCCGTTTCTTTCGTACGCCGAGGGCAGCACATTGGAGTTAAAGGCCGCCGACTGCATCCCATAGTAAAACTCGTGCACATTGAATATGTCCCATTGGAAAGCTCCCCTGAACGAGGCGCTGGCATCCCAGTTTTTATACCGGAACGAATGGGTCATGCCCGCCGTGAATCGCGGCTGCCCGTTACCAACGAACTGTTTGTCTTCTTCGGTGGCTAATGCTGCGGCAACCGCATTTCCTTCCTTATCAATGATCATGAAATCGCCTTTGTCATCAACACCGGCATATTTCCAGAGATAGAACATCCCCAGTCGTTTCCCTTCCTGCAGGCGCTGGGCAGGGCCCGGAGAACCCGGTGCAGGCATGTTGATCTGACTCGTAAAACTCTGTCCCTGGTAGAGATCATTTGAAAAGGATACAAAAACAGAATTTTGCGTCGCACCGTTTAAAGAAATATCATAGGAAAAATCCTTCTTGGTGACGACGCCAGCGTGCAGATCGAGTTCGACGCCGTTACTTTTCATGCTTCCGACGTTTACGATCGTGGTGGCAGCGATGTTAGGAGGCAAGGGCGCATTGTAAGTACCCAGCAGATCGATTGCCCTTCGGCTGTAATAATTGAGCGTCCCGTTGAGCCTGTAATCGAAAAGGCTGAAATCCAGTCCGATGTTCCAGTTTTTGAGTCGCTCCCATTTCAGGTTGGGGTTGACATTGCTGCCTGGCCCGTAAACCTGCAAATATGTACCGTTGTATTCGTATTGCCCGAATCCCTGGTAAACCGGCAAAGAGGTATAATTCCCGATGGCGTCCTGGTTGCCGGTCTCGCCGTAATCCGCCCTGATCTTCAGGTCGGTGATCCATTTGACATCCTGTAAAAAGGTTTCCGTGCCGATCCTCCATCCTGCCGAGACGCCGGGGAAGTATCCCCATTTATTGTTGGCTCCGAATTTTGACGAGCCGTCCCTGGTCAGCGAAGCCGAGAAGAGGTATTTGTCATCGTAGGAATAATTTAACCGCGCCCGGAAAGAAATCAGCCGGTTATCCGATTTGTTTGTACCAAACCCGTTCCTGCCGGCCACCATGTTATAGGTCCCGTTGCCTAAATTGTTATAGGTAGTGGCATCGGTCGGGAAGTCGCTGTTGCTCGCGTTCAGGCCCGAAACCACGAAATACTGATAGGAATAAACCCCCAGCAGCTTCAACGAATGCTTCTTGATATCCAGATAGTAGTTGGCCAGCCATTCAACGCTGTACTGGTCAGCCTTGGAATACGCCCGGCCGGCAGTGCCTTTTCTGCCAGCGACGATCTGGGTCGTCATATTGGAAGGAGAGAAGGAATAGTCAAAGACATCGGAAGACACCTGCGCCACTTGTACCTGGGTGTTCAGGTTCGGGTTGATGTTCAGTTTAAAGGTACCGTTCCAATCCAGGTACTTTTGCTCGACACCCGTCTCCTGGAGCTTCAGGGCCTCCACGGGATTGTATTCATCGTATCCGCCGAAGGCATAGTATAAGTCAGGGTTCTGCGGATCCATGACCGGCGCTGTGGGATTCAACAGCAAGCCTTCATTGAATACGCTTCTGTTGATTGTGACGCCTTTTGCAAACCGGGGCGTTACATTCAGGATAATAGCATACAGGCCGTCTTTCCCGGTATGATCGATGCCGGCGCGAACGCCGTATTGCTCCCGGTTAGAGGCGATGTCGAGCCCGTTTGCACGCTGATAATCTACTGTGGCGCGATAGGATGTGTTGCCGCCGCCGCCCATGTACGACAGGGAATGTTTTTGGGAAAACGCAAACTTGCGGCTGATGAGGTCCATCCAGTCTGTATCGGCGCCCAGATCTGTTCCTCTGTTCTGCTCCCTGAATGCGGCCGGCGACAGCGCCTTCAGGGCCATGGCCGGGCTGTCGAAACTCGTGAATCCATTGTAAGAGACGCGGCCTTCGCCCTTTGCTCCCCTTTTGGTGGTGATCAGAATAACACCGTTGCTGGCCCGGGTGCCGTAAATGGCCGACGCAGCCCCATCCTTCAGCACATCGATCGATTCAATATCATTTTCGTTTACACTGAGCAGGTTTCCGCCCGGAACGCCGTCAATCACAATCAGCGGTCCCGTGGCATTGGATCTTGTTGCAATACCGCGAAGCTGGATGCTGGCCCTCGAGTTGGGATCTGCAGCGCCTGTATTTTGTATCGTAAGCCCCGATACTTTACCCTGGAGCTTCATCATAGGATCATTTGAAGCTACCACAGACAAGTCCCTGCCCGAGATATGCGAAATGGCGCTGGTTACTTCCTTTTTATCCAACGTTCCATAACCTACGACCACCACACTTTCAAGGTTTTGAACAGCTTCGGTAAGCGCTACATCAATATGCGACCTTCCGGCTACCGGGATTTCCGCTCCGTTAAATCCGATCGATGAAAACACGAGCGTATCCTTTTCTCCGGGAACCACAAGGGTGTAGTTGCCGTCCACATCCGTGACGGCAGCGGTATTGGTCCCTTTCACGACAATGCTCACCCCCGGTAGCGCATCGCCGTTTCCGGCAGCGGTTACCTTGCCTTTAACCACTATGGACGAATGCACCTGCACAGAAAACGGTGTTGCCGCATAAAGGGAATTGCTGCAAAACAGTTGAAAAACGACGGCAGCAATTGACAGGAATAAGCTGCTTTTCCATTTGCTCCGGGCAGCAGCACGCAACGTTCCGGGGGAGGTACCAGGCCGTCCTCCCGCTAAAACAATAATAGGTTTCGTAGTAACGATCATGTCGATGGTGAGCGGATTTAGGTTTGAAGTCAACAAATATCCGACAAAGCACCCCTTGTTTCGTTGCCTTTATTGTCCAAAAAATACCTTATTTTGTCCAGCGTTTTGCATCCTGCTGGTTCATAGCGGAAACCTTCCGCCGGCCGGATCTCACGTTAGCCTGCGTTTATCCTGTCGGGAATCGGCAGGAGTCTGCCGTTAATCGGCGACATAGCCGCTTTCCCGGATCACCCCTTTCCCGGCCGGAGTCTGAAGCAATTCATAAAGCCTGTACGCCATAGAACCTGGATCGAGGTCTGACCGGATGACGGCGTACACGGGTGCCGTGTAGGGGTAAATTTTAGAGGAGATCGATTTTTTATCGGGATAGATGCCGTTGACAGCCAGGCTTTTGACGCCTGTGTGATCTCTGACGATCCACTCCTTATAATAGTAAACGGTGTAGCAGATGCCGTTTACGTCGTATCTGATGGTTGAAAACGCCTGCAGCATGCTGGAGATAATCTCTTGCGGCCAATCGGGCAATTCCTGGCCCTGCATCACCAGCAACTCCATCAGTTCCTGGCTTCCGGAATTCGCGTTCCGGATGTAGGGATTTATTGGAACATCCTTCCCGCCGACATCTTTCCAGTTTGTCAATTTACCGAGGTAGATATCCCGGAGCTGCTCTGTAGTGAGTGATTTAACCGGGTTGGACGGGTTAACGAGCAGGACAAAAGCGTCGAGGGCAACAGGTGTTTCGATTAACGTCACTCCCTTGCTGTCGGCGTAGGCTTTCTCTTCCCCGGACATTTTCCGGGCGGAAAGTGTAAGATCGGCGTTGTTGTCAATCAGGTTGATAAAAGAGTTGTGGGTCTGGGAGGTCTTGATCCGTTCAAGAAAGAATTCCCGGGGAATGTCATCATAGTCCGGCTGCAGAACCCATGTGCCGTTTGCTTCCCAGGCCTGTCGCCACTGGTAACGCCCGCCCAATAGTTTGCAGGCAATCAGTGTCTGGAGTGGTTCGACCGATGTAGATCCGTCTACCCTTGGATAATTTTCCATGGTGATGCCCTCAAGCACCAGCGGCGGATCAACATTTTTACTCTCGCACGAAAACAGCAAGAGGCTTATCAACATAATTCCTGAAACTCTCATGGGCGCTTTGCTGCCTTTAGTAAAAAACGGATGCGGTAGTATGATCCGGAAAGCGCCGGGTTGGTTGGAAGGGAGTTGAGTGAATATTTCTATGAGCGGGCACGGGATACGATGGGTCGATGAGTGGATGGGTGGATGGGTGGATGGGTGAGCAGAGTCGAACCCAGGAGTCGAACCCGGGGCCTAAATCGGATCTACCAGCTGATAGGCAATTTTTTCTGCCTTTTTTGCCCGGTCTTTTTTTACCGGGTAAGCCACCAGTAGCCTGTTAGCTACCGGAACCAGCACCGGATAGGAGGCGTCGGAGCGTTTATCGGTGAGATACCGCGTATGAACCGGGGCTGGTTCGGCTCCGCCAGACCTGACCTCAATCGCAATTCGGTTGCCGTCAGTGGTTTTCTCATCCCAGGCGGTGGCAAGCCTCCCGTTTTTCAGGGTAGTAATCTGCGGGTGCTTTGCAGACGGGTTGTCGCTTACATAGGCTTTGGGCAGGAACGTCTTACCGTTATCGGCCGAAGAGGCATGGAAAATACCATTGCCGCCGCCCATGGTATACCACACAAAAGACAGCCCGTCGTCATTTTGGGCGATGGCCGGACCGGTATGCGGGCAACCATTGATTTCCCAGTTATCGATACTGATACGCCGGGGACTGGAAAACTGATTTCCATTATCGGTGGAAACAACGTGTACCATGTCCCTGACCGATCCATTCAGTATTTTTCGGTAGGCGATGTGTAGATCGCCGTTGTTGTCTGCAAATAAATCGGTACGGCAGCACTGACAGGTGGTACTGTCGATACGCTGTTCTCCTTCAAAAAAATGGTCCCCGCCCAATCTTGCAAAGTAAAGCCCCGATCCCTCGAGTTCCGTTCCCGACCGGTTGTCCAGCCATACCGCACCGATGGTTCCGTCCGGGAGTATTTCCAGGTCGAAATACCGTTGATCGATGCTTTCCGGATCCAGGCTTATCCGGGCAGGGTTGGTCCAGTTCTGACCGTTATCAAGAGATACGCTGTAATAGACCAGTCCGGAATAAGGGTTCCGGGGTCCGGGGTTCGCCACCCCCCAGGCAGCCAGGATGCTACCGTCGGGCGCAACCACCACTTTGGGGGGATTTTCACCGTGGGCCTTCACCGTGCTGCTTCCGGGCACCACTACCGTCGGACCGAAATCAACCCCGTTCCCGGCAACCGAATAGCATAAAGCCGCACTTCCGTCAGGCAGCTGTCGTACCCAGCTCAGTACAGCGGATCCGGTCCCGGGCGCAAACAAATGCGGACACGTGCCGGAATACTCCGGATCAATTAAATACTCTGCTCCCGCCGTCTCCGTCTCTTCCTGCTCTTTTTTAACGTTACAAGACACAAACAGGCATACTGCCAAACAAAAAACCAGACTTCTCATTACGGTGCTTTTGGGTCGATAAGATAAGCGATACCTACATTGAAAGTCCTTAGCTGCCCGGGGCGGTAGGTGGTTCCCCATGCGCTTTTCTCCACCGTAGTGGCGTACACCCTGTCAGCGAGATTCAGGCAGTTGAGCCATATATCAATCGCTTTATACCGGTAACCGGCTCTTGCATTGAGCAGGTTGAAGCCTTTGTATTTTGCCGTATTTCCGGGGTCGGTGTAGTAGCTTCCCAGGCTTTGCCACTCCAGCGATACTCTGAAACCTTTAAAAAAATCCGGTTTATAGGTGATTTCACTATTGCTGATAAAAGGAGGAGCCTGTCCCATGTAATTGCCCGAATAATTATTGTCCTGTTGAACATACGCTTCATACTTATGACGCGCCAGGGTCCCTCCTGCCCTCAGGAATATCGTTTTGCCCAATGTATAGCGGATATTGGCTTCGATACCGCTGTGCGATGTCTTTCCGGCATTCTGGTTGCGATACGTTCCGTCAGGAAGCCGGGCGTTCACAATTTCATTCTTGCCGTCCAACTGAAAAACAGTCAGTTCCGCATTCCCCTTGCCATTGCCAAAATAGACCCAGCCCCCGATTTCATAGTTGTTGTATGAAGACGGCTTGAGGGTCGGAACCTGCACGCCCGCAAACAGGTCTGTGATGTTGGGAGGAGCAAACCCGACACTATAGTTAGCATAGGCGCCTGTCCGTTCACTGAACTTGTAGGTCAGCCCCAGCTTTGGCGTAAAATAGGAAAAATGATTCGACGCATCGCTGGCTCCCGAATAAGAGCCCGGCGGAAGAAGATTGTCAAAATTATAATCCATGCGGTCATATCTCGCTGCAGCCACTAACCGGAGCCTCGCGGTCGGGCTGATTTCAAACTGTGTGTAAAGCGCGGAATTAAAAAGATCGACCCGGTAGTCGGTCAGTACAGAATCGGTAGGGGTATAGTGATGGAACACCCGGTCGGAATTGATGTCTATATCAATATAATGGGCCCGGTAGGTCGCCGGACTGTAGTCGGCACTGATGCCGGCGATCCACTTTCCGTCCAGAAAACCCAGGTTTTTCCGGTGTTGTACAATGCCTCCGTAGCTTGTAAAGGCATCCCTGTTAACCTGGCCCCAGGCTTTGGTAGTACTTCCCGGAATGCTGCCTATGCTATAAAACGGGTTTTGCCCGATCGCCGTGTTCCGGTGAAAAAGCGTGACCGTCGTTTTGTCGTGCAGCCCCCACAGACGCTCATAGGTCAGTTTGAACCGGCGGGCATTCACTTTTCTGTAGGTAAAGCGGTAACGGCTCTCGTAGTGCTTGTTATAAAAGTTAGCGCTATCCAGTCCGCCTACCTGGTCGGTTTTATAATCGATATAATCGCCGGTAAAAATCAGCTTGTTGTTTTCGTCGAATGTATAGTCGGCACGGGCGGTCAGCGCCAGCTTGGAAAAATCGTTGTGTCTCCGTTCGTCCTGATCCTGCCGGGCGTAGTATCCGCCTATATATACCCCCAGTTTTTTGGAAGAACCGGACGCGAAAAAATCCGTTCGTTTATACCCCCGGCTGCCGGCCTCCACCTGAATCTTGCCTGTGGGTGTTGCAGAAGGAGAGGCGGTAATGAAATTGACGGCCCCTCCTACCGCTTCGCTCCCATACAGGGAGGATGCAGGCCCTTTGATTACTTCAATGTTTCCCATGGCCGCCTGATTGATTTCAATCAGGGCATTGTGATTGAAATCGCCCACTGTACGAATAGGCACCCCGTCCTGCAGGTAAAGGTATAAGTTGGTGTAGCCCAACGGCTGCCGCATCGACATGCTGTGCTGCTCGTTGCCAAGGTCTACCATAAACACCCCCGGCACCTTATTCAGCAGCATATCCAGCCTGGTTGCTTTGGTTTCATTGATCGTGGCTTTCGAAATACTGTGTATCGCCAGCGGCGTTTCGGTTCTCAGCTGAGATTCCCTGTTGCCGGAAATGATCACCTCAACCAGGCTGGTTACTTCAGGGACCAGGAACAACGCCAGCGCATCTGACGACAGCCTGGCTCTCTGCTCTTTATAGCTGACCGATGTGACGCTGATGCTGTCGGTTAATCGCCCCGCCGGGATGGCAAACCAGCCTGACTGGTCGGTGATTACATTGAAACTTTTGTCCGCTGAGGAGACGTGAGCGCCCGGAACGGGTAATCCGGTCTCTTTGTCCAGGACCCTTCCCCGGGCTTCGGACTGTGAAAATGACCGGTTGGCAAAAACGATAAGGAATAATAAAATAAAGAGTACAGACTTCTCCATGTTTAGTCGGTTGGTTTCATAAAGCTTTGAAATACTGTTGTTCAATCCAGGTCATATCGATTCAGGGAATGGTATCACGAAACACGGATAAAGATACAAACAGGTACCGGCCGTTTAGATTGGCCGTAAGCTTCTCGGGCATTTGTAGTCTTTTCCGGATTGTATTATTTTAAAGGGCTATTTAATCTACGAATTAAATAGATTAAATCGAAAAAGAGAAAACTTCCGGCGGTAATACCCGGAAAAAATGGTTTTCTTACCCCTTTGGATGCTCCGGAAAAATCACCCGGAGTGACGCGAAGTGACCTGGTAAATTGTTTTTCACAAACTATCAAAACCGTATTTCTAACCTATCGGCGGGCCCCGGGTGCGGCGGGGAAGTGTGCCGGCCGGTTTTTTACCCGTCGAATTATTCCGTTGCCGGCAGCGGCCCCGGCGGACCCGGGCTTCGCTGCGCGCCCGGTTATTAGGTACTTTTACCAATTAGTTGGATTTTTTCTAGGACAACATTCAGGTTGCTTTTAATTTTGATCCTTTATGCAGCGGCCGTCAACGGCACAAGCGGGTTCAGCAATTAACCGGCGAACTGTACGGGGGCGCACCTTTTAAGATGAGAAAGACGATCGGATACCTGCTGTTTGCAACCGCCATTATTGGCCTGGGTGTTGCGGCGTATGTGTGGAACAAGCCGCACAGGAGTATTGATAATGTCCCGTCAGAACATGTGACCGCAGAAGCGATTGCTCAGTTATTTGAAACGGATGAAACGCTGGCGAATCGCAACTACCTCAATAAGGCGCTTACCGTACATGGAGTTGTCGGCGAGGTTGCTGTTAATGACGCAAGGCAACAGGTAATTTTCATAAAGGGCCATGAAGAACTCTCCGGCGTACAATGTACACTTACTGCACATAGCAGTGCCATCGCCGTCGGAGATACGGTCGAAATCAGCGGCTTTTGTAACGGGTATACTGTCGTAGTCATTTTAGATGATTGTAAACTGCTTCGATAAACTAATGAAGAAACGAATGGCTGTTTTCATTTTATGGGGTGCATTTTCGCTCGCTTCCTGTTATGAAAACAGTTTGGAAGAATTGTCCGGTTCGGGAAACTGCGACACCGCCGACATCTCATACAGCCGGGATATCAACCCTATTATTGCTATTTCCTGTGCCATCAGCGGATGTCATCACGCGGGAACGGTCGAGACTTTCCCCCTCGCAAGTTACCATGACGTAAAAGCCGAAGCAGAAACCGGGCTGCTTTTAAAAAGTATCAATCACGAACCGGGGGTGGCTGCAATGCCTAAAAGTGCTTCCAAGCTTACGGATTGTGATATCGGCAGGATTACTGCCTGGATCAATGCAGGGGGTCCTGATAATTGATGGTGTTAGGTTTTAGGTGTTAGGTGCCAGGTTTTAGGTGTTGGCTATCAGCTATCGGCTGTCAGCTATCGGCTGTCAGCTATCGGCTATCGGCTATCGGCTGTCAGCTATCGGCTATCGGGTTGTCGGCTGCGACCCTGGTCTGTGTCTTCACGGTCCGTGGTCTGTGTCTTCACAGACCACTCATCCCCAGCCTGGAAGCGGTTAGAGAATAGGTGTTGGAAGAGGTTTTAGGTGTTAGGTTTTAGGCAATAGGTTTTCAGCTGTAACCGTGGTCTGTGTCTTCACAGACCACTCATCCCCAGCC
>JBEBSD010000092.1:0-21523 GCA_040394475.1 Telluribacter humicola
ACCGCCGACACAAGGATTTTCAGTCCTTTGCTCTACCGACTGAGCTACATCACCTTTTTATTTCCTGATCGTATACCCCGTTTGGGATTGCAAAGGTAAAAAACGTTTTCGCATCTCCAAATAGTAACACGCAAAAAATATTTTTTGAACAAAGAAAAAAACGTTTTGAAAATAGTATGCTTGCATACAGTTGAGACTTTGGTTATCTTTACTCCGTCGTCTTTCACAGGATCGGCGGCGATGTTAACCAGCAATACCGTATGCCTTTATGATAGTTCTTCAACAAACGTTGTTTGTCCTGGCCCTTTTACTAACGGGTTGGATGGTGTTCCGGAGAGCAGTGGTGATCCGCAACACCATCCGGCTAGGCCGGGATGAAGACCTGATGGACGCCCCTAAAGCCCGGCTGGCTACGATGTTACGGGTGGCGTTTGCACAAAAGAAGATGTTTGACAGACCCCTGGCTGGAATGTTGCATTTCATGGTGTATGCAGGCTTTGTGCTGATTAACCTGGAAGTGCTGGAGATTGTCCTGGATGGAATTGCCGGAACACACCGGCTGTTTGCCCCGGTCTTAGGAGGTTTTTATACCTTTCTGATCGGTTTTTTTGAAGCGCTGGCGGTCGGGGTCATCCTGGCGTGCAGTGTTTTCCTGATCCGGCGGCGAAACAGGGGGGTGGCACGCTTGCAAAGTGCCCGTCACCGTGAGATGACGGGCTGGCCGGAGTGGGACGCCCGGGTTATCCTGCTCCTGGAAATCGTGCTGATGTCGGCTATTCTTACAATGAATGCAGCGGATCAGGTCCTGCAGGAAATAGGTCATCCCCACTATACGCAGACAGGGAATTTTGCTTTCAGTCAATGGTTGAAGCCTCTTTTTGAGGGATGGAATGCGGCGGCGCTGGTGGTTTTCGAGCGGATGGCCTGGTGGGTGCATATCCTCGGAATATTTGCATTTGCCGTGTACGTGACGTATTCCAAGCACCTGCACATTCTCCTGGCTTTTCCCAACACTTTTTTTGCAAGAAGACAACCCAGAGGCAAGATGAATAACATGCCGGCCATTACCAATGAAGTGAAACTCATGTTGGGAATGGAGCAGGAGGCCGCAGGAGAGGCAACGGCCGTGCCGGACCGGTTCGGGGCGCGGGACGTAACCGACCTGAGCTGGAAGAGCCTGCTGGATGCCTATTCCTGTACCGAGTGCGGACGCTGTACCGCTGTTTGTCCGGCCAATATAACCGGTAAGAAATTATCGCCCCGGAAAATCATGATGGACACCCGCGACCGGCTGGAGGAAGTAGGAAGGGTGATGGACGCGGCCAAAGGAGAATGGAAGGAGGACGGAAAGTATTTACTGGGGGATTACATCCACCAGGAGGAGTTATTGGCCTGTACGACCTGCAATGCCTGCGTAGAGGCCTGTCCGATATTGATCAACCCCCTGGATATTATTCTGGAGCTGCGCCGTTACCGGGTGATGGAAGAATCACAAGCGCCTGCTTCCTGGAATATGATGTTTCAGAATCTGGAAACCAATCAGGCGCCCTGGAAGTTTGCTCCTTCCGAGCGGTTTAACTGGTCGGAAGCCGTGAAACCGGATGCAGCGGAAGAAGAATCGTAATTGATTAGGATGTATGCAAACAACTGTGAAAACCATGGCGGAAATGGCCGCCGCGGGGGAAACTCCTGAAGTCCTTTTCTGGGTAGGCTGTGCCGGGGCTTTTGACGACCGGTACAAACGGGTGACCGTCGCTTTTGCCACAATCCTCAATCGGGTAGGGATCCGTTATGCTGTTCTCGGAAACGAAGAAGGTTGTACGGGGGATCCCGCCCGGAGGGCCGGAAATGAATTTTTGTTCCAGATGCAGGCAATGGCCAATATCCAGGTGCTGAACGGCTACGGGGTAACTAAAATCGTCACGGCCTGCCCGCACTGTTTCAATACCCTTAAAAATGAGTACCCGGAGCTGGGCGGATCGTATGAAGTAATTCATCATTCGGTTTTCTTACAGCAATTGATCGATGCGGGCCGGGTGCGGCTGGAGGGAGGGGGCGCGTTTAAAGGAAGGCGGATCACTTTTCATGATTCCTGTTACCTGGGTCGTGCCAACAATAGCTACGAAGCGCCCCGGAAGGTGCTGGAAGCATTGGATGTCGATTTGGTGGAAATGAAGCGCAGCCGCGCCAAAGGGCTCTGTTGCGGGGCAGGAGGGGGGCAGATGTTTAAAGAGCCGGAGAAGGGGCAAAAGGACGTCAATATTGAACGGATCGAGGAGGCCTTGGGTACCGGCGCCCAAACCGTTGCCGTTGCCTGCCCTTTTTGCATGGTGATGATGGCCGACGGGGTTAAAAGTAAAGAAGCGGAAGACAAGATAGAAGTGCTCGATCTTGCCGAACTCGTCCTGAGAGGAAGTGTATAACGCCTGAACCCCGGTGATGCGCTGACGGAGGAGAACGAAAAAGCTGCCGAAAGTGAGCCGGGGCAATTGAACGTAAATAAAATCGTTGTTGTTGCACCTTTAAAACGATTCAGATCATGTATATCCCTTTTGACGAAATAGATTTTAATGCCCGTGTATGGGTCTACCAGGCGAATAAACACCTTTCTCAGGAAAATGTTGCCACCCTTACAGAGACCCTGAAAGCTGCGCTGGACAGCTGGGACGCGCATGGCAAACCGCTGGTGGCGTCGGGTAAAATATTTCACAACCGTTTTGTGGTGATTGCCGTGGACGAATCGCATGAACAGCCCAGCGGCTGCGCCATTGACAAATCGACCAGCTGGCTGAAGGAAGCAGGACGTTTACTGAATGTCGACTTTTTCGACCGGTCGGTAGCCTGGCTGGATGCCCATAATAATGTCCATACCACGCCGCTCACCGAGGTGAAACAGTTGATTCTTCGCGAAGAAATTACCCCCTCTACCAGGGTATTTGATAACCTGGTCGCTACGAAAGCGCAGTGGATGAAGCGGTGGAAGGTCTCCGCGGGGTCTACCTGGTTGAAGCGTTATTTTGAAGCCAAGGATGCGAACAGCCTCTGAAACCTGCCGGAAAGACCCGGCTGTACCCGCTATGACAACACGAATTACACGCAGCTCCCTGGGGGGAATTATGGCCCTGTTGCTGCTCATTGCACTGACGGCCTGCAATCAGAACGTGGTTTATAAAGCCCACGAAGACATTAAAGACGGACAATGGTACGCCAATAATTCCCCCGTGTTTAACGTCACGATAGCAGACACTTCCCAAAAATACAATGTGTATTACCTGTTGCGGAATGCCTTACAGTATCCGTATTACAATTTGTACCTGACCCGCGGCATAAAAGGTCCTGAAGATACGCTGCAGGCGGAAGAGCTGGTAGAACTGATACTTTCGGACGAGACCACCGGGAAGCCGTTCGGAGACGGTCTGGGTGATATGTTCGACCATAAGATTTTATTTCTGGAGGCACATACGTTTCCGAAACCGGGCGTGTATACGTTCACACTGTCCCAGTCGATGCGCCAGAACCCGTTGCCTTTTATTCTGAGCGTGGGGATCTGCGTGGAAAAAGCAGCGGAAGAATAAGGGGACGGCGGGCGGGCCGTCATCGCATCCTGTTCGTTTATTCTTTTGGCGGCGCCCCGGCAGTATCATTGCCGGCTGCATCCGGGCGAGGCGTCTTTTTCCGGTTCCGGTTGTACCGTTTTTTGCGGGCCGGCTGCTCGGTCAGGAGCTTATGGGATTTTTCTTCTTCTTCCCGCACTTCCTTCCCGGGTTCACCCAGTAGGAAGCCAAACGGTTCCAGCCGGGGGTGCGAATCCAGGATCACTTTCAGGATCGCCGTAAAAGGAAGCGCCAGGATCAATCCGGCGAGTCCCCACAGTTGCCCTCCCAGTAATAACATAACAATCGCTGCCAGCGGGTTGACGCTCACTTTGGACCCGACAATATTGGGGGTAATGAAATTGCCCTCCAGAAACTGCACAAACGACATGACGCCGATAACGCCCACGGCAGTCCATGGAGAATCGCTGCTGACCAGGCTGAACATGGCCGGCAGCAAAGACCCGATCAAAATTCCGATGTAGGGAATCAGTATCAGGAAAGCCGCCAGGAAACCGAAGAAAAAGGCGTAATCCACTCCCAGCAACAGCAGGCCGATGGTGTTCAGGATGCCTACCACGCCGATTACCAGGACCAGCCCGGACAAATAGCTTTTAATGACGTCGTATATTTTTTTTAGGATCACATCCAGGCGACTTTTGGAGACCGTCTGAAACGCTTTGTAAACGAACAAACGGAAAAAATCCCGGTACAGCAGAAAAAAGAAGACATAAAGCGGTATCAGCGCCGCCGTCCCGAGCGTCCCGCCCGTCGACACCAGGGTATTGAGTAAAACATTCCGGCTTTCGCCCAGCAGATTGAGAAGATATCTCTTGCCCTCGCTGATCTGCTGGGTGCGGCTCACATTCAGGTATTCTTCTCCCCAGGCAAGTACCCGCTCGAGAAAATTTTCTGCTTTTTTGGTGATGGTCGGAATCTCCTCCGCAAAAGCGCCGATTTGAAGGGCAGCGAGATAGACGATTCCAACAACTACCGCAAATAGGAGAATGATACTCAGTACGATGGCGAGTATCCTGGGTATACGCCATTTTTCGAAAAGCGCGCAGAGCGGATGCAGTAAAATTGAAAATAAGGCTGCAAAGGCCAACGGTACAATGGTATCCCGCAAGACATACAGAATGAATACAAGGGAAATAAGTGCAGCTAATACACAGGCATATTCCAGATACAGCGGGTATTTTTTACTTTTGTCTGAATTGAAATTAATTTTGGGTGTGGTCATGGTTCCCGTTTTTTATTGGTGGTTAGTTTCCAATACGTTGCTATGTGGTTGTAATCCAGAACACAGGCGGTATGATTTCGGCAAAGTTCGCTCAAAGTATAGAATTCACAAAGTGGCAAAACTGCCGCACCAGGTCACGGAAAGCTCCGGACTGGCCGTCAGTGCGCACGAAGGGAGCTACTGGACGCATAATGATGGCGGCTCATCGCCTGTTTTATACGAGGTAGATTCCCTTGGAGATCTGGGTAATTCGTTGAAAATTAATGGATTAGCTAATGTCGATTGGGAAGATATCGCACGTAGTCCGGATGGGAGACTTTTTATCGGTGATTTCGGAAATAATTCTCAAAAAAGGACAGATTTATCGATAAGTATTTTGGAAGAAGGATGGGAATCGGGCAATTTGCCTCAAAAGCCGGCAAAAATCACCTTTCGGTACGCCGGTCAGCAAGCATTTCCGCCTCCCCGGAAGCAAGGCCGTTACGATGCGGAAGCATTCTTCTTTTTTCAGGATTCTCTGTACCTTTTTTCGAAAAACACTGGTAAAAACCCGCGTTATACGCACCTGTATAAAATGCCCGCCGTTCCCGGTGACTATACGCTAATCCCGGCGGACAGTATGCGGCTGAATGAAACGGTAACCGGTGCCGATATCAGTCCGGATGGCACGCGGTTTGTACTGCTTACGTACGGGAAAATCTTGTGGTTCGGCGTGGCGGGGGAAGCAATAGACTTTTCACGGCCCTTAGAATGTCTCAGGCGCTTTAAAGGACAGACCGAAGCGGTTGTCTTTCTATCGAATAATGACCTGTTGCTGACCAATGAAAGGGGGCAGGTATTCAAAGTGACCCGGCGCGACTATTAAGTTTTTGTTAAGAGTTGCCGCCCCGGGGATATATACCAGAAACAACCGCTAATTTCGCCCCGGTTTATACTACTAACTTGTATGAGTATTTCGAAAACACAGCAACAAACCTATAAGATCCTGGTGGTAGACGACGAGCCGGATATCGTTGAGCTGCTGTCTTATAACCTGCACAAGGAAGGTTATATAGTGACCAGTGCCCAGAATGGAAAGGAAGCGCTTGAAAAACTCACCTCCGATTACACGCCTGATCTGATCGTGCTGGATATTATGATGCCGCAAATGGATGGTATCGAAACCGCACGGCAGGTGCGGCTGCTTCCCGAACATAAAAATGCCCATATTTTATTTTTGACGGCCAGGTCGGAAGAATATTCCGAAGTCGCGGCCTTTGAGGTGGGGGCCGATGACTATATCACCAAACCGATCAAACCGCGTGCGCTCATGAGCCGGATCAATGCCTTGTTCCGGAAAGAGACCCAAAAAAATGAAGTAAGAGATGAAATCGACCAGGCAGGACTGCACATCAGCCGTAAAAACTATACGGTGACCCAAAACGGTCGGTCGGTCGTGCTGCCGAAAAAGGAGTTTGAATTGCTGTTTTTCCTGGCGCAAAGTCCGGATAAGGTTTTCAGCAGGGATGAATTGCTGCAGAAAATCTGGGGCGCCGATATTTACGTACTGGAACGTACGGTGGATGTGCACATCCGGAAGCTTCGTGAAAAACTGGGTGAGGGGTATATCAAAACACTGAAAGGCGTCGGGTATTTGTTTAAGAGCGAAAAGGAGGAGGAGTGATTAACGCAGCACGAATTCCGGAATGAATGCGGGGGCTTTACGGCCCCTTTTTTGCTTTTAGGGATCGGGTGGAAAAACCGCTTTCCGGTTGATTCAGGATATTCCGGGAGGTCCGGTTCCGTATCTGCAAACGGAAGTAGTGTTGGCGGCTGTAGGCTGTAAAAAAAAATAGTTCTTCGGGAATAACCTGCCGACAGCAGGTTATTAAAAAATGTATACATTTGAACTGACTATTCTCACTACCGATCCCAGCCTTATGGGGTCGTATCATAACCATCCATTTAATCGTCACTGTTATGAAGCTTTATCTACATTTATGGAAGGTGTTTTTTATTTTGTTTGCCGCTGCTGCTTTCGGGCAAAGCCCTCTTCTCAAAGCGCAGATTGAGGACTTCTCCAATCGTACCGGAGCGACTGTTTCGATCAACAAGGCTACGGGATCGCCGGGATTTCTAAGAATGCCTGTCAATAATCCCATGATTTTGCCGGGAAAAGATGGCCCCGAGAAAGCGTTATGGTTTTTGAAAGACTATGGATCGGTCTTTGGTATTTCCCGGGAAAACGATGAATTTCAGGTTAGATCGGCTGACAACGACCGCTATGGACTGGAGCATATTACGCTGCAGCAGTTTTATCAGGGAGTACCGGTCTATGACGGTATCCTGAAATTTCATTTCGATATGCGCCGGCAGCTTCATTCCGTAAACGGTAACTATGTTGGCCGGATTATTGTTGACCCCGTTCCGCAGATCTCAGCGGAAACGGCAGGGAACTATGCGTTACGGGCGGTTACGGCACAATTGTTGAACGTACCCCATTCCGCGACGCCCCTGAAAGTGGCAGGCAGCTCGCTTTATATTTTCAGGAAAGGGCTTGTCCAGGGTGTTCCGGGCCCGCATCATCTTGCCTACCAGGTAGAAGTTCGCAATGAGGCTGACGTACGGGAGTTTTTGTGGATAGATGCGCATACAGGGGCGCTCATAGAGCAGTTTACAGGCATGCACGGAATAGAGCGCCGGCTTTACCAATCCAGCTATAACCCGGCAGCTCCCGCAGTTAACCTGATTTGGAAAGAGGGTGACCCCATGCCTGGTTTACTGAATACCCCATGGAAAGAGTCTGCCGTCGTCTCTGCAGGACATGTTTACAATTTCTTTAAAAATGCTTTCGGTTTCGATTCGTATGATAATAACGGAGCAGCGCTGATTGCAATCCATCAGGCCACGGGTATGAGTTGCCCCAATGCTTCCTGGAATGGCGTTACGACCAACTTTTGTGATCAGATGGCTGCCGACGATATAGTGGCGCACGAGTGGGCGCATGCGTACACCGAGTATACCAGCGGGTTGGTATATGCCTGGCAGCCCGGAGCGATCAACGAGGGCTTCTCTGATATATGGGGCGAAACCATCGACATCCTTAACGGTTATATGGATGAAGGAGAAAGTGACGCTCCCCGCACAGCCTGCGGGAGTTCATCGCGCTGGCAATTAGGTGAAAAGGCTGTTGCCACGGCCGGGGCTGTCCGGGACATGTGGAACCCCAATTGCTTTGGCCAACCGGGCAGGGTAAGAGACCCGTTGTACCACTGTTTCGATTTCGACGTCGGGGGCGTACATGTCAATTCGGGTATACCCAACCATGCCTATGCCCTGCTGGTAGATGGAGGTACGTATAATAACCAGGAAATAGAGGGGATAGGGCTCACCAAGGCAGCTCATATCTTCTGGCAGGCACAACGCAACTACCTGACCCAAACCAGCGGGTTTGTCACACTGGCCGACGCGCTCATGGCTGCCTGCGAGAGCCTGATCCTGTCGGGGGAAAACTTGCCATCGTTGATAATCAATTCGGAAACAGGGGAGGTTTCCGGGGATGTTATCACTTCCCATGATGCAGAACAGCTCCACAAGGTTATTCTTGCGGTGGAGCTGAGAGAAGGGGATCAATGTGGTTTTTCGCCGCTTTTCGAGGCAGTAGCGCCGTTTTGTGCAGGAGCATCCCCGGAGATGGCTATTTTTTACGAAGATTTTGAAGCGGGTCTTGGCGAGTGGGTAGTTACCAGCGAAGGGGCTGGTAACTGGACGCCCCGTGAGTGGGCGCTGGCAGAAAATGTATACGGCAGATCCGGAAAAGTCGCTTTTGCAGATGACGGTGACCCGGGAATTTGCAGCGTGGATGCCTACCAGTGGGGGACCCTTCGCCTGGAAAGCCCGGACATTCCGTTGAATGGAGCGCCCGGTCCGTATGTGCTTGCTTTTGACCACCTGGTAGCCCTCGAAGACTCCTGGTCCGGTGGAAATGTCAAATATTCCCTGAACAACGGCGCTGACTGGCAGATAGTGCCCGATATAGCGTTTCTGGCCAATGGCTATAACCGCCCCGCCAATACGGGAGGGCTCAACCCGCTGGCCGGCCAACGGGTTTTTTCTGCCGGAAACACGGGAAGCGTCACCAGTGACTGGGGAACCAGCATGATCGACTTGTCTGCGCTGGGGGTGCTGCCCGGCGCGACCATAAGGTTCAGATGGGAATTAGGCCGGTCGTACTGCCTGGGGGTGGATGGCTGGTACCTGGATGATGTACGCGTGTTCTCCTGTGCGGTAACCCCGGCGGTACATTTTGCGGAGAGCAACTCCGATGTCAACGAAGCAGCTGCGTCCGCGCCGGGGGACGACTGCCTTGGCTATGTCGATAAAAATATCCTGGTTCAAATTGACCAGGCGCCTTCTCAGCCGGTGGTGGTAACCTTTGCAGTTGAAGAAGAAAGTACCGCCCTGCAAGGCGAAACAAGTGATTTTACCATTTTCCCTTCCGCTGTTACCCTGCAGGAAGGGGAGCTTTCGAAGGCGGTCACCGTAAGGGTCTACAACGACGCTTATCTGGAAGGCAACGAAACCGTCGTGCTTAGCTATTCGTTGCTGACCAATGGGGGCGACGCATATGCAGGGCCTGACCGGCAGGTTCATACGCTTACCATAGCGGATGACGATACAGCGCCGGGCAATTACACCAACGTGCTTCTCGACTCCAGGTTCAATGCCGGAAGGGACGGGTGGGTGGTCAGAAACGGCGGCAACAGCAACCACTCCTGGGTAAACACACGATTTAGCGGCAGCAACTACCTCGATCCATCGGGTATCGGGCTCTTTATGACGTACGGCTTTGTGCAGGGCTATGTCGGTTATACCTTCGATGAAATCCTTGAGTCTCCCGCTATCAGCACACTGGGGCACAAAAACCTGCAGTTGTCATTCAGCCACTATTTTCTCATCTGGTCGGCCGGCATCAATGAACAGGGAACCGTGGAAGTGTGGGACGGGAACAGCTGGCACGTACTCACAACCTATTGCCAGTCGGGATGTGGTGCCGGGTCAGGAACGCGTGGGGACTGGACCGCGCCTGAAAATGTCGTGTTGGATATTCCGGAAGCGTATGTTAATGCCGGTATGAAGGTGCGGTTCCGGTATATTGCTGCAAATGACAATCTTTGGGCCATCGATAACGTGCTGCTGACGAGTTCCAACAGTACGGATATCCAGACCGCAGTCAACTCTGGCGATGCCGACCACCAATACCTGGGCCCTCACGAGACCGCAGCGTTCTATGACCCTTCAACGGGGAATCTGATGGCCAAAATAACGAATCTGACCGATCACGATTACGGCTGTACCACCGTAGAGATAGATCGTGCCGGGATCGATCAGACAGCCTGGTTCGGAAGTTACCAGATTACAAATAAAACCTTTAAGGTGACGCCAACGCATCCGAAAGCGGATGGTGAATATGAAATCACCTTGTATTACAAGGCATCGGAACTTCCCAATTTTAACGGGGAAGCGGTCAAGTCGATGGGGAAAAGTACTGATGGCATAGGCGCCGGCAATACCGGTCCCACTTCGTGGGCGGAGGTGCACCATGCCGCAGCATTTACAGCGGATCATGCATTTACGGCAACATTCGATTCCGGATTTTCCGGTTTCGGGCTTTCGGATGCCCCGCCCGTGGGTTCGCTGCCCGTACAACTGGTGAATTTTGAGGGAAGGCGCACAGTGGAAGGAAATCTGCTGGAATGGACAACGGCATCAGAAAGCAGTAATGCTTACTTTGTGGTGGAGCATTCTCCGGATACGAAGGATTTTAGGGAAACCGGACGTGTGATGGGAAAAGGCAATTCAACGGTGTTACAACAGTATACCTATCTTGATCCGGAGCCGGAGAATGTTATTAATTATTACCGGCTCCGCCAGGTGGATGATGACGGACGGTATACGCACAGCCCGATCATAGCGATCCAGGGTGCACAGTCTTCGCTCCTGGTATTTGGCCCGAACCCGGTCGGAAGCACGTTGAAGATCCGCCTGAACGACTCCCGGGAAAAGGAGGTTTCTCTGAAGGTTCTGGATTTGCTGGGACGCGAGGTGTTTTCGGGAGACCACCTTCGGTTGCTTGACGGAGCCGTCGAAACGAACCTCGGGCACCTGTCTTCGGGGGTTTATACCGTGATCGTTTCCGGTGGAACAGCGCGGCATGTGCTTGCTATTGTGAAGGAGTAGCAATTGCTTCCTGAAAGTGCCAACTCCCTATGGCACTTTCAGGAAGCTGCTCCGGTTAATGGGAACCACTGTCGGTGTCTCACTGGTAAACCTGCTGCTGGAGCTGTTTGAGCCAGGCTGTGATGGCTATTGCGGCGCTGTCCGGATTGCTGCGCTGCACGTCGCCTGCCTCCGCCAGCAGCACCTGTGTATACACCTCAAGCTTTTCATCGTAAAGAAAGGCATAGTAGCGGTAAGAGCCCTGATCATTCCCCATCCCTATACCGGGGGATAGTTCATACTGTTTGATTTCCTTGATTTTGGACGCATAGCGCCGGAGTTCTTCCTTGCCAACGGGTTGCGGAAGCCAATGGAGCGATTGCTGAATGGTCTTCATATGCTGGATTGAAATCTGCTCACGGGAATCCGCTTTTTCGGGACTGTCGTACGTCCCGATGCGGCCATCTTTATCGATCAGAAAGCCCTGATGCTGTTTCAGCCAGGCAAAATTGGTGTAGGACATTTCAAAAAAAACCTCTTGGGTCGCAGTATCCCCGGGAAGAGGCTCGTTGCAGCCCTCCAGCGCTATAAAAAGAATTCCCAACCAGAAATAGAGCAGCCTGCCACCTGTCTTCATAATTACATGCGAACCTTTTATGTAAAAATAGCAAATAACGAGATCCTTTCAAAGCATATCCGCCGGAGCCGGCAGCCCTCAGTTGCCGGACACCTCTGTTTCGATACCGGTTGTGGGTTCGTAATGACCCAGTTTTATCACTACCGGGACAAAGAAGGAAATCAACCCGATCAACGCGATGCAACTTCCAAGGATGACAAACGTCAGGCTGATCCCGATGGTGTCCGCAACGAAGCCGGTACTCAGTAAACCGATCAGGGAAGGCAGCAGCGATATGCTGAAAAGCATGGAGAAGACTCGTCCGAGCATGGTCGGATCAACTTTTTCCTGGATAACTGTCGTAAAGCTGGCATTATAAACAGCGGCAGCCAGCCCGCCCGCAAGGGTCAGGATAACAAAGAAGGTGAATCCCGCGGGAGGCAACAGACCGGAAACGGCCAGGGATACCCCCAGCAGCAGGTGCATTCCGTTAATCAGCAGGATTTTGTTGAAGGTCGGCTTGAGTAATCCAAGCATCCCACCGCCGGCCAGCATTCCCACCCCCCAGGCGACTTCAATCACACTCATTTCGTACTTTCCGCCGCCGAAATGCTGTAAGGTGAGGAGGGGGAACAGCACGGCTACCGGCATGATACAAAAGGTGGCCAGGACCGAAAACAAGAACAGGTAGGAGAGTCCCCGGTTGCGGGTCACGGTTTTGACCCCTAAACGGATGTCGTTCAGGACCTGTCCTATACCGGCTTGCTGCAGTGCGGTGCGGTCCGGATTCGGGATCTTTACAAACAATAGCGACGTGATAGCGATCAGGGCGCCCGCAATATCCAGAAGCAGCACCTGTCCGATGGGCATCAGCCCGATGGCCAGGGCGCCGAGGGCCGGGCCCGCAATACTGGAGATGGACTGGATCACCTGGTTAATGCCTGCGATCCGAAGCCATTCGGATTCGGGAGCAAGCAGGGGCACGGAAGCCTGCATCGCCGGCATGTGGAAAGCCGATCCTACGGAACGTATTCCCATCAGGAGGTAGATGAAGATCAAATCCGGGGACCCGAAATAGAAAAGGAGAGAGATCGCCAGGGTGCTGATTGCAATAAAACCGTCGGAGAGAATCATGGTGAGTTTCCGGTCCCAGCGGTCAATGTAAACTCCGGCAAACGGTCCGAGAAGCGTTTGGGGTAATAAAGCGGCGATAGCGGCATACGCTAATACCTCTGCAGAGCCGGTTTCCAGGCTGAGCCAGATAATGATGGCAAAATTGACAGCTGCGCTGCTAAGTAACGAGATAAACTGCCCCGTCCATATAATGGCAAATGTTTGTTTCCACGTAGGTTGCATGGCTTATGATGACTAATGTTTCCGCAGGATTCCCCCGGAAAGTGGTGATGATTAAATGAATAAGGAAGTAATACAGTAATGCATCTCCGGCTAAACGGAGATGTACCGGGCGACGTGGAGGATGTTCTCCGACTCAGGCCCGGTCTCTGTACAGGATGGCGATAGCTGCTGTTGCCAATTTCATGGAAGTGGTTTTTTAAGGGGGCAAAGTTAGCAGAATCCTTAAAAGTATAGCGATAGAATAGGTGAAAAAAGGGAAAAGAACATGCTAGGTGCTGCCCTTCGACGCGTTCGGGACGGTTCGCCGCGCGGTGACAGGTGACCCGTCATGGAGAGCCCGTCGAACCACCGCTGTGCCACTCGAACTGCCGGCGATGGGCAAATGCCCGTTGAAATACCGTATCTTTATGGCTTATTTGGCCCTGAAGTAATCAAATGAAACGGGTTGCCTATGATCGAAACCAATCCTGAACTTCAGCTGGCGGCTGATTTTATCCATTATACAGACAAGAACGTTTTCCTGACAGGAGAGGCTGGGACAGGTAAAACGACCTTTCTGCATACACTCAAAAGTACCCTCCGGAAACGAATGGCGATCGTCGCCCCTACGGGTGTCGCGGCCATCAATGCCGGTGGTGTTACCATTCACTCTTTTTTTCAACTGCCGCTGGGGCCTATTATTCCGGAAGTCACCTTTAAACAACCCGGCTTTCAAAAGTTCAGCAAGGAAAAAATCAACCTGCTCAAGAGCCTGGATGTGCTGGTTATCGATGAAATCAGCATGGTAAGAGCAGATGTACTGGATGGAATTGATGCGGTCCTGAGACGTTACAGGGATCGCAACAAGCCCTTTGGCGGTGTACAGCTGCTGATGATCGGAGACTTGTACCAGCTGTCTCCGGTAATCAGGGAAGACGAATGGGGGCTGCTGCGGCAGTACTACGATACCGGTTTCTTTTTTGGGAGTCACGCACTCAAAAAAACGAATCCTGTGCGGGTTGTCCTGACAAAGATCTACCGGCAGTCGGATGCCGGGTTTATTAAGCTCTTAAATAAAATCAGGGAAAACCGGCCGGATGCGCAGGACCTGGAGGCACTCAATCAACGCTATATCAAAGGGTTCAGGCCCGGCGACGAGGAGGGGTTCATTACGCTGACTACTCATAATAGCAGGGGTCTGAAAATCAATAAGGATCGCCTGGAAGAGATTCAGGAAAGTGAATGGGTTTTTAAGGCGGTAGTAACCGGAGATTTTCCGCCTGCTTCCTATCCTACCGAACAGGAGCTTGTACTCAAGGTAGGGACCCAGGTGATGTTTATCCGGAATGATACTACCGGGGCGAAACGGTTCTATAATGGAAAAATAGGCAGGGTTTCCGGTATCGGACCGGCTGAAATCTATGTCACCTGCAAGGGGGAAACGGATGTAATAGTGGTCCAGAAGATAGTCTGGGAGAATATCCGCTACCAGTTAAATCCCGGATCCAAGGAAATTTCCGCAGAAATTATCGGGACATTCGAACAGTTTCCCCTTCGTCTTGCATGGGCGATCACTATTCATAAAAGCCAGGGATTGACATTCGAAAAGGTAATCATAGACGCAAGTGCTTCTTTTGCGCACGGGCAGGTATATGTGGCGCTAAGCCGCTGTAAAACCCTGGAGGGAGTTGTGTTGAGCACCCCCGTCTATCTGGAAAGCGTGATCACAGACGCCGTCGTGGAGGCTTACACCGAAGAGGGGAAAAAGCATCCGCCCGACAGCAGGCAGCTTTGGGAGGCAAAACGGGATTTTCAGCAGACGTTGTTATTCGAATTGTTCGACTTTAATGAAATCGGTGATCATTATACCCGCCTGCTAAGGGTGTTGGAGGAAAACAAGTCTGTGATTAGCAGGCCGGACCCGGAGCGGGTAGCGGCCATTTGTTCCCGTTTGAATAAGGAGATCGGGGAAGTGGCCGGTAAATTCCGGGTCCAGCTGACCGCACTCCTGGCAGGGAAGATGCTGCCGGAAGAGAATGCGGCGGTTCAGGAACGTGTACGGAAGGCAGCAGGTTATTTTTCGGGTAAAATAGCAGAATTCCTGGTACCCGAAACCCGGCAGCTGAAAACAGAAACAGATAACAAGGGATTGAGAAAAACGATCGATACTTTGTTGGAAAAGCTAAAATGGGCGGTGGGGGTAAAACGGGAATGTATGCACGCGGTGGAGAAAGGGTTTTCTGCGTCAGACTATATCCATACTCGTGCGAATGCGGATATCGACCTGACCATGGCTGCAAACACGGAGAACCGGATGGCGGTCAGGGGAGACAGCTCGTTGTACGCCGCGCTGAAATTCTGGAGAGAGGCAGTGGCTGCCGAGCATGAGGTGCCCGATTACATGGTACTTCCCGTCAAAACGATCCGGGAGCTCGTCAACCGCCTGCCGGGCACATTACCGGAGCTGGCGACTGTTCCCGGGATCGGGAAAGCCAAAATTTCCCGCTTTGGAACGGAACTGCTTACCATCATCCGGGAGTATTGTGAGCAAAAGGGGATCGCCGGACGCGCTTCTGAAAAAGCTGCACCGGAACCTGCTCCCAAAAAGGTCAAAATCGATGTCCGCCGGGCCAGTCTGGAGCAATTCAAATCCGGGAAGTCGATTGAAGACATTGCCCGGGAACGTGGTAATGCGCCTGCAACCATCGAAAACCACCTGTTGCACTTTATCGGGACCAGTGAACTGAGTATTTATGAATTGTATCCGGGAGACCAGCTGCCGCCGGCTATCAGGTTT
The DNA here is from genome assembly GCA_040394475.1 of Telluribacter humicola. GTDB lineage: Bacteria > Bacteroidota > Bacteroidia > Cytophagales > Spirosomataceae > JBEBSD01. Next base: position 15,783 of record JBEBSD010000092.1, read on the forward strand.
CTTTCTGAAAACCAGCAAATGACCGTTTCGGATGCAAAAGCGGCATTGGGCGATTCGGTAAGCTATTCCCAGATAAAGGCCATCCGGAAATATTTACAGGCAGGGGAAGTATGAAGCCGGAGGATTTAATACTTTCGCGTCAGAAAAATCTGAGTATCTCACAGTATGGCTGCTTTTGACCTTTTGTCCGGGACCACCCAGTGGGTGCTTTTTTTTACCTGTGCGGTGCTCATCGGAATGTCCAAAACGGGCATACAGGGAATCGGCACGCTGGCTATCCCCGTCCTGGCGTTCTTGTTCGGGGCTAAAAATTCAACCGGGGTATTGCTTCCCATCATCTGCATGGCCGATCTGATGGCGATTGTTTATTACCGGAACGACCTGAAGCTCCGGACGATTTTCCGGATGCTGCCCTGGACCGTAGGGGGATTAGTGCTTGCGTTACTGGTGGGGCAGCATATCCCTGCAGGCGGGTTTAAAATGCTGATGGCATTTTGTGTCTTTTTGGGGCTGCTGATCTTGTGGTGGTCGGAACGTAAGGAAAATATAGAGAAGGTTACCCAGGCCGGCTGGTATGCTCCCCTGTTTGGTGCAATGGTCGGGTTTGCAACGATGATCGGTAACGCCGCAGGACCCATTTTGTCTGTCTACCTGTTGACAATGCGCCTGCCCAAATATGCTTTTGTCGCCACGGGCGCCTGGTTTATTATGACGGTGAATTACTTGAAAGTGCCGCTTCAGATTTTTGGATGGAACAATATCAGTTGGGAGGTCTTGTTGCTGGATTTGCTTACAATCCCGTTTCTGGCGCTGGGGGCTGTGATCGGTATCAGACTCGTGAAAGTAATCCCGGAGGTCAATTTTCGTAAGCTGATGATCGGGCTGACCTTGCTGGCGGCAGTGATGTTGTTGTTTTGAGGGGATTGCGGGGAATGGGGAATAGGCAATGGGCAACGGGGAATGGGCAACGGGTTGGGCGGGTAGCCGGCAAGTGAACCGGATGCGGGCTGCCGGTATTTTTACTTCCGTTGAAAAGTGTAATTTTGTTAGGCATTCGGTAAAAAATTGTGACCTCATGAACTGTATCCGACTGGTACCTCTTTTGTCTATCCTGTTTATACCTGCACTGGCTCAGAAAAAGGCGGCAGTTGCTGCGCGACAGGAGACACCCGCTCAGAAATCGCTTTCTCACGACGTATACGATTCCTGGAAGGATATCACGGAGCGGGAAATTACGACCGACGGACAATTTTTTGTGTACGGCCTGCAGCCGCAGGAAGGAGATGGGGAAGTGCTCATCCGCCATTTGAAAAGCGGGGAGGAGCAGCGTATTCCCAGGGGAACGGGGATCGCGCTCACGTACGATGCCCGTTATGCCGTTTTCAAAATAAAACCGCCCCTGCAGCTGGTAAAAGAAGCGAGAAGAGCCCGTAAGAAAAAAGAGGAATTACCGAAGGATTCGCTGGCGATCGTGGAAATGGGCACAGGGACGATCCGGAAATATCCGGCGGTTCAAAATTTTAAATTACCGGGGAAAGGAGGGAGCTGGGTAGCCTTTTTGTCCGAAACAGAGCCCTTGCAACCGGATTCGGCTTCCCAGGTCAAAACAAAAAAGAATATCCGGAAGGAAGGAAATGAGAATGGATACGGACTGGTAGTGGCCAACCTGCAATCAGGAACGGAAAAACGGTTCCCTTTTGTTAAGGAATATGCCTTTTCCGAGAATGGCCGCTGGCTTGCCTTTGCTGCTACCGGAAATGATTCGACCCTGAAAGCCGGCGTTTTCGTAATAGATTTAGAGAAGGATCTGCTTCAGAACCTTTACCAGGGACATCCAAAGCAGCAATTCACCAACCTTGTGTTTGCCGAAACCAATGACCGGCTTGCCTATATAGCAGATCTGGACACGAATGCTAAAACACAGATCAGGCTGCCCAGGCTTTTTTACTGGAAAGCTGGACAGGAGGAGGCGCAGCTGGCCGCCGATGAAAGCAGCCAGCCTGGTCCGGAGGGCTGGCTGGTAAACGGGTTCTTTAAGCCTGTATTTGCCCGGGATGGCAGCAAGTTGTTTTTTGGTTGTAACCCCCGGCCGGTAGTACCGGATACTACACTGCTGCCGGAAGAAATTGTCAATGTGGAGGTTTGGCACTGGAAAGACGCTGCATTGCAGACCCAACAGAAAGTTACCCTGGAGCGGGACCGGAAACGGCATTATCTGGCGGTATATCATACCGGATCGGGGGCTCTTGTTCAGCTTGCAGACCCGTATTGGGAAACCACCGGGCTCGTGGACGAAGGGAATGCGGCGTATGTACTGGCCAAAGCAACTCAAAAATACTCCCACGAACATTGGGACTGGAACCCGAAACAGGATGTGGCTATCATTAACGTCGGGGACGGTTCCCGCAGAATAATCGGGGAGAAGCTGGAAGGGCGTGTGGAAGTATCGCCCCTTGGCAATTATGTGTACTGGTTCTCCAATCCGGATTCGGCCTGGTTTGCGTATGACGTGCGGCAGCAAAGACGGATTCAGCTCACAATTCCCGGAAACGGGAGATTCACAGACGAAACCGACGATCATCCGGATTACCCGCGTCCGTACGGTGTGGCAGGCTGGACTTCTGACGATGCCAGTATTGTCCTCTACGACCGGTACGATCTCTGGGAGTTCCGCCCGGCGGCACCCGCTGCGGCAAAACGGCTCACAAACGGACGGGAACATACGCGTACATACCGCTATGTTCCCCTGGATCCCGAAGAACGTTCGCTGCTGCTGAATGAAAATACCTTGTTACGGACCTTTGATGAAACCACTAAGCAAACAGGGTTCAGCCGTCTTCCGCTTCCCGGTAAACCGGCGGTTTCATTGCTGGAAGGTGATTTCAGGATCGGAAGTCTGGTGATGAAAGCGAAGCACGCAGACCGGCTGGTATTTACAAAAGAGACCTTCCGGGAGTATCCCGACTGGTACGTTTCGGGTGCCGGTTTGCAGGGCGTGCAGCAGCTTACCAATGCCAACCCGCAACAGCAGGAATACCGTTGGGGAAGTGTAGAGCTGGTAGCCTGGAAAGCCGGTGACGGAACAGCACTGCAAGGGCTGCTGTATAAACCCGACAATTTTGATCCTCAGAAAAAATATCCCCTGATGGTTTATTATTATGAACGGAATTCGGATAACCTGCATGCCCATTTTGCCCCGAAGCCCATTCGCTCCTATATCAATTTCAGTTATTTTACCAGCAACGGCTACCTGGTTTTTGTTCCGGACATTGTCTATCAGATCGGATATCCGGGAAAAAGCGCTTATAACTGCCTGGTGCCGGGTGTACTCGATCTGATCGGCAAGGGATTTGTACAGGAAGATAGAATCGGGATTTCCGGGCATAGCTGGGGAGGGTACCAGACGGCTTACCTGATCGGTCAGACCAATCTTTTCCGGGCTGCCGAAGCAGGGGCGCCGGTTGCCAATATGACCAGTGCTTACGGCGGAATCCGCTGGGACTCGGGATTGACCCGCCAGGCGCAATACGAACGGACCCAAAGTCGGATCGGTGGGACACTTTGGGAGAAGCCGCTGGAGTACATTGAAAATTCACCCCTGTTTCACGCTCCCAAAGTCGAAACGCCCTTGCTGATGATGCACAATGACGATGACGGCGCGGTCCCCTGGTACCAGGGGATTGAGTTGTACATGGCCTTGAAGCGGCTTGGCAAACCGGTCTGGATGTTAAACTACAATGGTGAAAAACACGGCCTCGGCAAGCGTCAGAACATGAAAGATTTTGCCATCAGGCTATATCAGTATTTTGATTATTACCTCAAAGACGCCCCGATGCCGCGTTGGATGGCAGAGGGACTGCCCATGCTGGAAAAAGGGATTAATCAAAGACTGGAACCTGCCCCGCCCTTGCAGGGCGTCGGAGAGCCTTAGTTTTGTGCAATTCGTCATGAGCACACTGCGGGACAGCCCGGGCGGATTTGCCAAAAGAAAACTTAGCATATTCCGGATTTTATCACCGCCGCACACCTGCGATATTTGTATCGTAAAATAAAACGAAATGGAGACTCAGGAACACATCAACTATAATCGGATTGCGGAAGCAATTGATTATATTAAAGACAATTTCAGGCAACAGCCTGATTTGGATGAAGTTGCGGACAGGGTGCATTTAAGCCGGGCGCATTTTCAGCGCTTATTTACGGAATGGGCAGGAACGAGCCCCAAAAAATTCCTGCAGTATATCAGTGTGGAGCACGCCAAGAAAGTGCTGCGGGAAAACGACCGGGCCACGCTGTTTGAGGCGGCATTTGAAACAGGCCTTTCGAGTACGAGCCGTTTGCATGATTTGTTCGTAAGCATTGAGGGGATGACTCCGGCATCCTACAAAAATGGGGGTGAAAAGCTGGCGATCAACTACAGCTTTGCCGAAAGTCCGTTTGGAAATGTCATTGTGGCGTCTACCGCCAAAGGAGTTTGCTATATGGCTTTCGAGGAGGAAGAAGAAAAAGCCGTAAATGATCTGAAGAGCAGATTCCCCCATGCGCTCTTTCAACAGAAATTGGATATTATCCAGCAAAATGCTTTGTTTATTTTCCGGAACGACTGGCAAAAGCTGCCGGAAATTAAACTGCATCTGAAAGGGACCGATTTTCAGCTGAAAGTATGGGAAAGCCTGCTGAAAATTCCGATGGGGAAACTCGCAACCTATGGAACGATCGCACAGCAGATCGGAAAACCAACAGCCTCCAGAGCGGTCGGGACTGCTATTGGCAGCAACCCTATTGCCTTTCTGATTCCTTGTCACCGGGTAATTCAGGCTACCGGCACATTCGGGGGCTATATGTGGGGAAATACCCGTAAAACAGCCATCATCGGCTGGGAAGGGGCCAAAATGAATCCCTGAACCGTCCGCAACAGGTAGCAGAACACCATCGGATGGCGGCAAATAGTGATCGCCCTTGCGGGCCTTGCAGGAAAAATCTTTAAAAAACAGGGGAAATGGACTTATTCGGGACGACGATCGACACACGTAAAAATCTGCTGCCGCAGGACGGAACTGTACAGTATTATGGCATACTTTTTCCCAAAGCTACTGCCGACTATTTTCTGCAGGTATTACTGGCAACGATAGCCTGGCGCAACGACGAGGCGGTCCTGTTCGGAAAGAAGATTGTCACGAAACGAAAAGTGGCCTGGTACGGCGACAAGCCGTATGAATATACGTATTCCAATACGACGAAAAAGGCATTGCCCTGGACAACGGAATTACTGGACCTGAAGCAGCTGATCGAGCGGCAAACGGGAGAAACATTTAATACCTGCCTGCTTAATCTGTACCATACCGGTGAAGAAGGGATGGCCTGGCACAGCGATGGCGAGAAAGATCTGAAAAAAGACGGTGCAATTGGTTCGGTAAGCTTCGGGGCAGAACGAAAATTTGCGTTTAAGCATAAGCATACGAAAGCGAAAGTCGAGCTGGTGCTGGAGCATGGTAGCCTGCTGGTAATGAGCGGTACTACCCAGACACATTGGTTACACCGGTTGCCACCTTCTAAACGCATCAGAGGTCCCCGGGTAAACCTGACTTTCCGGACGATTACCGGGTCTCTGTAGGCTGTCCCGGAACAGACTAGCGGGTGGGGGCCAAAGCTACCCAACCCGTGCGTGAACCAAGGGGATGGGGGGTTATAAATAAAAATAGCGAAAGGAATTGTGTAAACACGAAAGTTGTTTCCCAGAT
>JBEBSD010000093.1:0-21361 GCA_040394475.1 Telluribacter humicola
AATACCTCTGCGTAGCTCCGTGTTACATTTAACCTCCGTGCAGCCTCTGTGAAACACCTCTGCGTAGCTCCGTGTTACATTTAACCTCCGTGCAGCTCTATGAAATACCTCTGCGTAGCTCCGTGTTGCATTTAACCTCCGCGCAGCTCTATGAAATACCTCTGTGTAGCTCCGTGTTACATTTATACCTCCGTGTATCTCGGGGTTACCTATAACCTCAGTGCCGCTTCTATGTTTCTTTTGCGAAATTGCAGCCTAACACCTAATTTTAGCTGTGTAAAGCTCCGTGAGCTGTGTTGCAAAAACGAATTCTTATACAAATGACAATTAATCAACTAGTTACAGGAGGAATTGTGGCGCTTCTTTTTACCGCCGGGGCAGCAACCGCGCAGATTCAGGATGACCGCGGCATTGTGGCCCAAGGGGCGGAAGTTGTCAAATTGGGTGACGGTTATTCTTTTACCGAAGGGCCGGTTGCAAATAAAAAAGGAGATGTTTTTTTTACTGACCAGCCGAACAACAAAATCCTGAAATGGGTAGCCCGGAAAGGCACCCTGGAAGTGTTTTCAGATGCTTCAGGCCGTTCAAATGGGATGTATTTCGATCAGAAAGGAAATTTGGTCGCCTGTGCCGATGCCAACAACGAGATCTGGGCTTTTGATGCGAAAGGGAAGCCCAGCGTCTGGTTAACCGGCGGCTACCTGGGAAAGGCATTCAACGGGCCGAATGATTTGTGGATAGACGCCCGCGGCGGCATTTATTTCACCGATCCCCTATATGCCCGGAAGTACTGGACCCGCGACCCTGCCATGCAACAGGACGGGGAACATGTGTATTATATGACGCCTGACCGTAAAACGGTTACCCGCGTGGACGAAACAATTAAAAAGCCTAACGGGATTATCGGAACGCCGGATGGCAAAAAATTATACGTTGCCGATATCGGGGATAGTAAAACATATGTCTACGATATTAGAGCGGATGGTCAACTGGGAAACCGCCAACTGTTTACCGGAATGGGTTCCGATGGGTTAGCCCTGGACGAAAAAGGGAATGTATACCTGACGGGTGACGGCGTAACGGTGTTCGATCCGGCCGGGACTAAAATTGCTCACATTTTTGTACGGAAAGGCTGGACGGCCAATGCCTGTTTTGGAGGCAAAGACCGCAAAACACTGTTTATCACGGCAGGTGATGCTGTTTATGGACTTAAAATGAATGTGAAGGGGGCCCGTTAAGAGAAAAGGTTTAGCGCTCCTGCCGGTACAGACCCATGAAAACGAAATGCTGATTGATTTAAGAAGCGATACCATTACCCGCCCCACGCCGGAAATGCAGGCTGCTATGTGGGAGGCCAGGGTAGGTGACGACGTGTTCGGGGAGGATCCGACGGTCAATGCCCTGGAAGAAAAAATGGCCCGGCTTTTCGGTATGGAGGCTGCTTTGTTTTGCGTCTCGGGCACTATGGCCAATCAATTGGCGATCCGTGCGCATACGCTGCCCGGGACAGAGGTGATCTGTGACCGGAACTCTCATATCTATCTTTATGAGGGAGGCGGGATTATGACCAACTCCCTGGCATCTGTCAAATTGCTGGAAGGCGATTATGGCCGGCTGAACGCGGCCCAGGTGGAGGCCGCCATTACCGGCGATACCGATTTGCATGCACCGGTTACAACCCTGGTCTCGTTGGAAAATACCATGAACAAGGGGGGAGGGGTTTGTTACGATTTCCGGGAATTGGAGGCCATTGCTGCGGTATGCAGGACGAAGCAGGTGGCCCTGCACCTGGACGGGGCCCGATTGTTCAATGCGTTGGTTGTAACCGGGGAGTCGCCGCAACGGTATGGTGCACTATTTGATACAATTGCGGTCTGTTTGTCCAAAGGTCTCGGGTGTCCGGTAGGTTCGGTGTTACTGGGCAGCAGCCAGGCAGTCCGGAAGGCGCGGCGGTTTCGGAAAGCAATGGGCGGCGGCTGGCGGCAGGCGGGATTTCTGGCGGCGGCGGGCCTCTATGCACTGGAGCATCACATAGACCGTCTGCGCGAGGATCACCGGAGGGCAGCGGTTATTGGAGATGTCTTGCGGAAACAGCGCGGTATCCGCGCTGTTTATCCCGTGCAAACCAATATCGTCATTGCCCAACTGGAAGAAGGAATCTCCGAAGTGGTGTACCTGCGGCAACTGGAAGAAAAACAGATCCGGGCTGTCGCCTTCGGGAAGGGCCTCGTCCGCTTCGTGACGCACCTGGACTGTACCGAAACACATCTGGAAGCATTCTGTGAGCGGATTAAAACGATGCCCTGGTGAAGGCATCGTTTTAAGAAAGGTTTTAATTGACGACGGGCAGGTTTGAATAGTTTTCTCCGTATTCAATCATTTGCTCAAAGAAGGATTCCGGGTATTCAATCCTGACGTCGGTAATAGCGTCCCCTTCCGTTACCGGAACCAGGCGCGGTTGTATAAATCCTTTGTAGGGCCTGATATTCAACCCGGCGTAGCGTTCCAGGACCTCCTGGTGGAGTTCGGCATTGACGTTTACCCCATAGGTTTCGACCAGGTGCCTGCCTGCTTCAAAATCGCCTTCCGATTTAATGCGCTGGATTTCCCGCAGCAGCTCACCAAACAGAACCCTTAACTTGTCGTAATCATTGATCTGTACGTAGGTTTTACCTTCTTTCTTTGTGAATTCCACGACGTTGTCCGGCTGGCCTTTCTCCATTACCCAATACGCATTCAGCGCCCGGTTGCGCATATGGGCTTCCTCGATTTGGTTACCCGGCTTGATCCGCGTGAGCTGGGTCATCAGTCCGTTCATCATATAGCTGTCGTATTCTGCTTTTCCTACTTCAAGCGACGGCATCACGCCGATTGCTACCAGTTTGGGATCCAGGATATAGTAGAGTGCAACCAGGTCGGCCCGGGCTTCTTCCAGGCAGGATGCATAATTTTTGAGGGTTTTATCGGGTGTGCCGATTCCCGGATTGATTTGACCGGAAGCATGCCCGATACACTCGTGCATGTCGGTATGCAGATTGCTGGCCAGTTTGCCGTGGGTCTTCAGGCGTTGAAGCTTATCCGGATCCCCTACGAATTCGTCCAGGAAGCCGCTTCCGGCACTGGAGGCGTTGTAGGCATCTACAATGTTGCTGAGGGAAACCGATTTGGAGCCATGTTCTTTCCGCACCCAGTCGGAATTGGGCAGGTTGATCCCGATAGGAGTACTCGGAGTAGCATCCCCGCTTTCTGCAATGACGGTAATGGCCTTGGCACTAATCCCTTTTACCGTTTTCTTTTTATGCTCGGGCTGAAGCGGCGAATGGTCTTCAAACCATTGTGCCTGGGCTGCAATGGCTTCAATCCGTTTAGAGCTCTCCATGTCTTTGAGGGAGACGACACTTTCAAAGCTTCCTTTTTTTCCGATGGCATCGTTGTACACTTCCACAAATCCGTTGACGACATCCAGGCGGCTCGCGGTATCTGCTACCCAGGCAATATTATAGGCATCCCATTTTTCCAGATCGCCGGTCTTATAATAAGCGACCAACAGCTCCAGGGCTTTTTGCTGACTGGGGTTTTCTGCGACCGTAACGGCTTTCTCAAGCCAGTAGACAATTTTTGCAATGGCGCCGCCATACATTCCGTCTATTTTCCAGACCTTCTCAACCGGTTTGCCGTTTTCTTTTACCACTTTGCTGTTAAGTCCCCATTCCGGTTCATGGTCGGTCTGGGGGAAAGTTGCATAAAAGGCTTCTACTTCATCCTGGGTAACTCCTTCGTAAAAATTATTGGCCGAGTTGACCACATTGTCGATACCGGCCCGGAGGTCCACCATTTTCCCGGCTACCTGGGGATCGAAGAGGATTGTTTCGATTCGCCTCCCGAAGTCTTCGACAGTCTCCCCGTTCTGGAGCGGGAACTGCTCCGGGTCGCTGTTCTTCAGCAGTTCGCCGAAGTATTCCTTTGAAAATTCCGGGAGGATCTTGTCGTTTGCATAGTGATGATAGATGCCGTTGCTGAACCAGACTTGCCCGGCATATGTTTTGAAGTTCTCCCAGTCTTCCCCTGATTGGTTCCCCTTGTAGCTCGTATAGATGTTTTCCAGCGTCTTGCGAATGGTCAGGTTATACTTTCCGCGTTGATCGTAGATGATATCCCGGCCGGCCAGTCCGGCTTCATAGAGGTAATAGGCAAGTGTTTTTTGTTGCAGTGTCAATGTTTCCCAGCCCGGAACCTGGTACCGGAGCATCTGTAAATCAGCAAATGATTCGGCTAAAACCGGGATCGGCTCCTGATCCGACTTTTCTTTGGTAGCGGTACACGAAAGCAGCACTCCTGCCAGGAATAACAGGCAAAGGCTGTTTTTTTGGACATAGTTCATTGGATGCGATGATTTGGTTGGCTGGCAATTACGTAAAAAAAAGGGTTCTTCTCAAGTGAAGAACCCTTTTTCAGAAGGAAGAACCTTTGGGTGTCAGGGGATTACACGCAGGGTATGCGCGCCATTTTCCACACTGATTTTCCCGGGTTGTGCCGTTAGCGAAGGGGTATCCCCTGCGGTTACACTGAAAAATTCGACGCCGCCGGTGCGGGTTCCATAATCCACATATTCGAAAACGGTTACCGCCACGTTAGTGCCGTCCTTGTCGAAGGCTACACTGCCCGGAAGGATACCGCCGACCGGGTAATCGGCCACCTTGGTGACCGCGCCATCGGCGGCGATTTTTAACAGGGTAAGCTGGCCTCCTACTCCGGCATTGGCATCGGCCCACGGCTGAATACCAGCTCCTGCATGGGCTGAAACGATCAGGGAGCCTTCGGGATTGATCGCAAACGCTCCCGGATTAAGCCCGATAGCAGTTTTTCCCGCTACTTTATGGTCACCGCCGGTAAGATCAAGGGTTACCACCAGCAATTCTCCTTCAGCAGTTGCTTTTCCAATGGCATCTTTGGTATCGACTACCAGGTATTTACTGCCATCGGCTGAGAATTTTCCATAGGAAAGTTTATCTCCCAACTTGACCGGCTTACCGACGGTTTCGATGTTTTTCAGTTTGCCGTTTTCTCTCAGGATTTTGTAAACCACCAACTCGCCGCTCGGAGCAAGCGTGGCCGCCACATAGTCGCCCGAAGGATGCCATGAGACATCAGCCAGATTTTGTGTACTGTCGGTATCGATCGGCAGGTACAGCAGTCGGGTTGGCTTGCCGTCATTGTCGGTCTCCAGGAAACCCAGCTTTTTTCCGACTTCTGCGGTAGAGATGATCAGCTCGTTCTTGAAAATATCAATGGCCAGAGGATTGTTTCCAATGGAGAACGGGAACTTTACTTTTGGAGCAAGCGGGTTCACAATGTCGACGACATACACCCGTTGGCCCACCGGGCTTTCGGTGATCACGTCTTTCAATTCTTTTACCGATTCGGCAGGACTGGTGGTCGATTCGATCACGAAGGCCAACCCTCCGGTCGGAGGCACTGCAATACTTTTCGAAGTGTTGATTGCTGAATTAGGAACCAGGACGGATTGTGCTGCTTCTCCCCGTACCAGCGGAAATTTGACAGTAGTAAGCCGGTCTTTGGAAGTAGCATCGCGCAACAGCTTTCCATCGACATAGGAAGAAGCAGAAAGGTCTGCATCGGAAAGCACTACCAGGCTACGCGCATTAAAGGTTATGGGAGAGGATTGGGAAAATGCCGGGGATGCACCCACAGCCGCCACAGCCGCCATCAAAACAATTTTTTTCATAGATAATTAGTTAAGAAAAAAGGTTAAAAAATGTGTTAACTGCACCCATCTATAGGAAGCAAATTGTATCGTTTCACGTATTGTAATGTCGCAATATATTATAAAAAAGACACTACCTGAAAATTTCTTTAGGAAAATTGTCGGCCAATCAGCGGTTGACCTTCCGGAATGAAGCGGGGAAACAGGGGAGGAGCGGCCGGAAGCTTGGGGTACGTTACCGCTTTATAATAGCAAAAAAAGCTCCGGTAATCCGGAGCTGAGGCTACTTATAACGGGAACAATCAGGCTACAGCAGCAAGGGAATTGACAAATTTTGCCAATTTCGATTTCTGATTCGCCGCTTTGTTTTTATGAATAATGTTTTTCTTAGCAAGACGATCCAATAAAGAAGAAACCGTTTTGTACAGTTCACCCGCTACTTCTTTATCCGTTGTCGCACGCAATTTTCTAACATACGAACGAGTGGTTTTATGCTGGTAGCGGTTACGAAGACGTTTTGTCTCATTCGAACGGATTCTCTTTAATGCTGACTTATGATTTGCCATTTTTTATGTTGCTATTCTTGTTGGTCTTTTAAAAGGTCTGCAAAGATAGAATCTATGTTTTTAATAATCAAGCAATGCGTTGGAAATTTATACCCGGGACGGTGTCTTTGCAATCCGCTCCTGGCTGGTGACTGGTTTCTGGCCGGTGGCAGGTTTCTGGCCGGTGGCAGGTTTCTTTCTGGCTGGTGGCAGGTTTCTGGCCGGTGCGCAAAATGGTCTGTGGGACACAGACCATGGGGGTCACATTCCAGCTGGGCGGACGAGACGCCGGTAGCTTTCCGTTTTTCCGGGGTCCATGGAAGAAAGCAGTGAAAAGGTTTGCTGCTTTTCATCTTCGGAGCCTTCCCGCATGACATGATAGAACTCTTCGGTTTTAGAATCGAAAAAGGAATTGAGCAGCACGGATCCGGGCCGTAGTACTGCTACCTGCTTAAGGGATTGCAGGGTTTCCAGGACGGCTTTACGGGAACCTGCAGGTGTCTCGGTAATCAGATCAAGCCCTTTTCGGTGGTAGTTATACAGCCCTTCGCGGTACGGCAGGAATTGCTGACTGTTCAGGTTTTCAATGAGCCAGTAACGGGAGCGGGAATCCCCGCCGGGAGACCAGGTCCTCTGGTAAGGCGAGGAATTCCGGGCCAGATTGGCGATGTTGAAGGCTTTTTGAATATACGGGGAACCGCCCAGTTTGCTGAAAGAATCGTAATCCACCGCCAGGGCAATGTAGGCAAGGAATGCCAGCGCATAGGAAAGTTCGTCAGTATAACTGTTTTCGTTAAAATAATACGGCGTATTGGGGAGAAACTGGAAGTTGAAAGTCCGGTCGATGTAATTGAAAATGACACTTTCATAGTTGCTGTTATACACGGGCCGGTTTACCGTAAATAACGCCGTAGCTTCGTAGGACCCGGGAGCAGGCGATTTTATAATGTTGATCATTAACTGGCATTTGATCCGCTCCTCCATCGAAAACTGATCGTTGGTCCAGTTGCGCTTGTTCATTAAATCGTTGATATAGACGTTGATCTGCTGGGCGATAGCATCGTCGATGACCCTGCTTCCTTCCATTTGGTCGAAACTGACGTTGACCGTGCAATTTAATTCCTGAGCGGCGCCGGTCAGGGGCAGCGCCAGCAGGACAGCCAATACCGATACGATGTGCTTCAGGGAGTTCGCCATTGCTCTAAAATTATATCCACCAGATCTTGCGCAAGCGCTGTTTTGGGCTTCAGTTCAAATTTACGGATAATTTCCGCCTTATCAATAACGGTTATTTTGTTGGTATCATGTGCAAAGCCGGCCCCTTTATCCTGCAGGGAGTTTAAAACAATAAAATCCATAGCCTTTTTATGGAGTTTACTGATGGCGTTGTCGAGTTCATTTTCAGTTTCCAGGGCAAACCCCATCAACAGCTGATGGGATTTTTTCAGAAGTCCGAATGAAGCAGCAATGTCTTTGGTTTTCGTTAGTTCCAGCGCATACGCCGACGCCTTCTTTTTGATTTTCTGTTCGGCCCGGTAAACGGGTTTGTAATCGGCTACGGCTGCGGCGCATATGGCCACGTCACAAGCAGGGAAGTGCTCATGGGCAACGGCAAACATTTCGTCGGCCGACTGCACCTCTACCCGGCTAATGGAGGGGGCGAGCGGAGAGGGATCGACAGGCCCGCTCACCAGGACGACTTCCGCTCCCGCGTCCGAAAAGGCGTTAGCGATGGCATATCCCATTTTCCCCGAGGAATGATTGCTGATATAGCGGACCGGATCAATTGCTTCCCGGGTGGGACCTGCCGTAATCAGGACTTTTTTGCCCGTGGCTTCCGGTCGCCGCGAAAAGTGTTTTTGCAGGGAGTGCAGGATGACTTCAGGCTCCGGCATACGGCCCTCGCCCACCAATCCGCTGGCCAGATCGCCGTAGCCTGCTTCCAGTACGGTATTCCCATAGGAACGCAGCCGTTCGATGTTGGCCCGGGTTGTACCATGATGGTACATGTCGAGGTCCATGGCAGGGGCAAAAAAAACAGGAGCGCGTGCAGAGAGATAAACTGCCGTCATCAGATCGTCACAAATCCCGTGAGCACATTTGGCCAGGGTATGGGCGGTGGCGGGGGCCACCACAAACGCATCTGCCCAGAGGCCCAGTGCAACGTGGTTGTTCCAGACTTCCTGCGGACCGTTGGTAAAACCGGACAGGACGGGTTTGCCGGATAAGGTAGAAAGTGTGAGCGGGGTGATAAAGTCCTGGGCGGCATCTGTCAGGAGCACCTGAACTTCTGCACCGGCTTTTACCAGTAACCGGACGAGGAGGCAGGCTTTATAGGCCGCAATGCTACCGGTGACACCCAACAGTATTTTTTTTGCGTTCAAAGCATTCATCGCGGCGGGCAGTTAAACGAAGTATCCGGTTGGGAAAGCGGGGCGGTGGAAGGGAATAAAAAAAGCTGTATGGAGGTGAATCCATACAGCTTTTCAGCCCTGCCGTTTATTGTTTGTCCGTGTTTTCACGGTAACTGGAGTAGGTTTTGCCGTCCATAAACTCATCGATCGCAAGGCTGCTGGCCTTGGGCATACGCTCGTAAAATTTCGAGATTTCAATTTGCTCACGGTTTTCGAAAACCTCTTCGAGATTATCTACTCCGGAAGCAAACTCTGCCAGTTTATTGTTCAGCTCCTCTTTCACTTTGCTCGATATTTGACGGGCACGCTTGGATGTTATGGATACCGACTCGTATAAATTGCCTGTTTTTGCTGCAATTTTATCGGTGTCCCGTGTGATAATCGATGGATTCGTTGCCATGGTATATGCTATTGATTGGTACTTTCTTTAATTTAGTTTTGTTTCGGAAGTCGTGATTTTTGCTGGAGCGTCCGGCGTAGCCCGTTCGTCCCGCTTTTTCTGCAATTCATTTTCCTGCTGGACGATCCGTTCCAATTCTTTCCGGCTTTCACCGTAAAGTTTTTCGGCATCCCGTCCGTAGGAACTTTTCGGGAACTTGTCTATGAAAGTTTCATAGAAGGTAATGACCTCCTGGTAGCGTTCGCGCTGTTTGGTAGCCAAGCTGCTTTTTGCCAGGGAATACTGCGCGTCTACTTTTAAATAGGCGAGTTCCTCGTTGTAGCGGGAATCGGGGAAATCTTTCTGAAAATTCTCAATGGCAATCACCGATGATTTCAGCGATTGGAACTGAAAATCGCTGATTTTATAATACAATTTGGCTTTTTCATAGGCTTTCAGCTCCAGTTTGTTCCGGAGCTCCATGATGTAACGGGTGCATTCGTCCCGAAACGGACTGTCGGGATACAGGTTGATAAAGTCCTGCAGCGACGAAATGGCCGTCATAGTGTTCGACTGGTCCAGGCTGCTGGGTGGGGAGTCTTTGTACAACGAAAAGGCATGCATATAGAAAGCCTCCTGCGCGTATTCACTCCTTGCATAGGTATCGTAGAACTTCTTGAAAAGGTACTGGCTCATGGAGTAGATGCCCTGATGGTATTGGCAATAGGCATTGTAAAACTCTGCCAGCTCAGCTTCGGTGCCGCCCTTCAGTAAAGGGATCAGTTCCTCAAAAAGTAATCCTGCTTTGTAGTACTCACCTTTTTTATAATAATCTAAGGCAGCGTCGTATTTTTCCTGTTGAGTTCCGTTTTTCTGAAGTTTCGAAAACTTGGAACAGGAAGTCAGCAATACCAGACTAAAAAGTAGGAAAAGTAAGCCTGTGAATTTGTTTTTCCGCATAGGGACGCAAAGGTAATCAAAAAAATACACTTAAGTAGGAACGAAAAAAAGGCAAAGAAAGTATTTTTTTGATCATTGATGATGGCGGACAAGCAGTTTTTTAGTCGCCACTTTATGACCGTCCACGGTTAACTGATAAAAATAAACACCGTTCGGCAGAAGCCGGGTATCCACTGTGAGCCGTTGGGAGGACCGCGCCAGTGCATATTCCTTTACCGTGGCCCCCAGAACATTGTAAAAGGAGATTTTGGCATCTTTTATCAACGGGGTCATCACATACTCCAGGTACGCGTAATCATTGGCCGGATTGGGATATAAGTTGCGGACATTGATTTTGTCACTGACGAATAAATTTTCGTTCTCCAGCGTGACAGTCTCGAACGTTACTGCCTGAGGCTCGGAACGCTGAACGGTCGCTGCAATGGACGGGTTAGACTCGGTAGGGACGGTTTGGCCGGTGGTGTTATCGCCAAACAGCAGCGTCCGGTAAAAGGTGCTCAGCGCCTTCGATTTTTCCAGAATCAGGGGTTGGTTATTCACCACAAAGGGGGAATAGGACAGGGGGGACTTCTCCATCGTGGCCCGCTTCTTGTAAGCCATGTTCAGCCGGCTTTCGTTGGCTGTGCCCTGCGCCAACAGGGAACCGGTCACGAGAACGGCCATTAGTGTGAATAAGTATCTATATAAATTTCTTCTCATCGTTTGCTCGGTATTAAAGACAAAAGTTATAATCGTTTGTGTGGTCGGTACTAATTACTACCTGAAATACAAAAATATATACAAAAAAAGTTAAAATCAAAAAAACAGGTTGCCTTTTAATAAATATTAACATTTTTCGTTATGGTTCTCTTATGGGGGTTTCTGCTTCGTTTTCAACTATTTGCCAGGTAGTCCGGGCTTTTGTCGGTTTCAGGGTGATGCGCCAGTTAAACCCCTCCAGCTCCCGTTCTGCTCCCCTGATTTCATGAGGGGGGATCAATTTGCCGTCGGGCCGGCCGGTAAAGGCGATCCGCGTGACCTGATCCTCCTCAAATAAAATATTCATTTTCCCGCACAGCACACGGTTGAGCCCGATGGTCCGTTGCTCGTCATCCAGCGCATAATAGGCGCTCTCCCCGTTGCCGTCCACCAAGACCTGCCTTACTTTCCCCTCGTCGGTGAAATGGGCGATAATACTGCGTCCTTTTATTTGGTTGAACTGGTGGATCAGGGTATCTTCGGCTATTACAAAGGCATTGTTTTTCAGGAACATACGATTGATTTTCTCATTAACGAGCCAGGCAGTAACCGAATCGGCCTCCAACTGGTTGTTGTTCCCCCACAGAATCGGTTGTTTGAAAAAATGGATGACGGAATCTACGGTGTTATAAGTCAGCGAATCGCATAATCCCTGAAAGTCGGATTTGAAAATATGAACGTTCCGGTCGGCAATCAGGATCCGGGTGCTATCGGTCTTGTTTTCAATCGAACTGAGGGTGTCGGCACGGATGAACAGGGTGTCGGCCGAAAGTGCCATTTTGACCAGTGCATGGCCGAATACTCTTGAAATACCCAGCTCGCCTTTGTAAATGCCTTCGTCGCCGTAGAGGATAACACTGTCTTTTTTGGCAACAATTTCTACCCGGCCTTTGGCATAACCGGTTTTTCGGGGTTCGTCGTAGTAAAGGGAATCACCTGTCAGGGTGTAATTTTCATTGTCGACAGTGGTCCGGGTTTCGAAAATGGATTCGCCGGTTTCGGTATTATGTCTTCCTTTTGTACCCCGGAGCTGGCCGTCCTTACTGTCGATGACGGTATTCCCCTGAAAGAAAGACCATTTGGTAAGTGATTGATAGAGAAGGGTGTCGGTTGTCAGCGTGTACTTCTTATCAATCAGCTTCACATTGTTGTAATACCTGTACTCCTTGGACCGGACATTGTAAAATCCAACCGAACTGCTCAGTGTATCGGCCTGGTCGACGGTGACACCCGGAGTCCGGTAACTGGCCACACCGCCGGCCATGTCATATTCCAGTTTCGTGGAGGTGACCGTGCGGTGCAGGTCTTTCAGCTGTGCCCGTTTGCCGGTCATAATAGCCAGCCGTATGTCGCCGTAGTAGAGAAGGGTGTCCCCGGTGACGGTAATGGTGTCGCCCTGGACAATTTTGACGCTGCCAAAGGCTTCAATGTAATCGTTGGCTACATGCTGGATCGCCCTGTCACAATACATAAGTGATTCCTGGTGTTTCAGCCGGACATTTTTGAAAAGCCTCCGGGTCTCACCGTTTGCATCATTGGTGATCAGAAGACTATCGGCATTCAATATTTCGACCCGCTCCGTACCTTCTCCGGGCGACTGGGCGTTACTAATACAGGGCAAGAGAACCAATAATTCAAAGAACAACAGGGTTTTAAACATCCTTTTGTACGTATAGATGCCTGGAGGCACTAGTAGGTTGCAAAGGCTTCTGTTTTTTTTCATAAAAGAATTACGCATAATTGCATGCTGTTGTGGCACAAAAGTACTGGTAATGCCGTATCCGAGCTATGTTTGAGTCGTTTTTAATATATATTAACAAATGCGGGTGGAACCTCCGTTCCAAACGGACGCTGCTGACGGTGAGCGGCGGGATCGATTCGATGGTCCTGGCTGATTTGTTTTACCGGGCCGGACTGGAGGCGGGGGTGGCTCATTGTAATTTCCGTCTCCGCGGAGATGACTCGGACCTGGATGAAGTACTGGTCATGAACAAGGCCGGAGCGTATGAATTTCCGTTTTACAGCACAAGTTTCGAAACCCGGGAGGTTGCTACGGAATCACGGGTCTCCACACAAATGGCGGCCCGGCAGCTGCGCTATAACTGGTTTGAAACCCTGGCCGCAACCTGCCATTATGATTATATTGCGACGGCCCATCATGTCAATGACCACGTGGAAACAGTGCTGCTGAACCTCGTCCGGGGAACCGGGCTGAAGGGACTGAGGGGGATTCCCGGGACAAATGGTAAGGTGATCCGGCCTCTGCTGTTTGCAACCCGCCGGGAGATTGAAGCCTATGCCGCGCAACGCGGGATCACCTGGCGGGAGGATGCCTCCAACAGGAGTGATTATTACAAGCGGAACCTGATCCGTCACCAGGTAATTCCGGTTCTGCAAAAAATAAACCCGTCGCTGGAAAGCGCGGTGATACAGATGACCGATAAGCTGACTGCAGCCGAAACACTGCTGGAGGCGCACCTGGATGAGTGGGGGACGCAGGCATTGCGCGTGGAGGGGGACACGCATTATATAGCCATCGACCGGTTGCGGGCTTCGAAAATGCCCGCTTACGTACTGCACCACCTGCTTGACCCGTACGGGTTTTCCTATGTGCAGTGCAAGGAAATGGCCCGGGCGCTTGACGAAATTTCAGGAAAGCAGTTTTATTCGGAGACGCATTACCTGGTGAAGGACCGGGAAGAACTGGTGCTTGCACCTTTAAAAAGAGCCTCCGGGAGCATCCTTCCGGCTACCGGCCTGGAGGTACACCTGGACTTGTTTCCGATGACCTCCGAAATGACCTTTCCGACAGATCAGTCGGAGGCCTGGTTTGATGCGGAAAAGCTATTGCTCCCGCTTACAGTACGGTGGTGGCAGCCAGGCGACTGGTTTTGTCCGCTGGGAATGGATGGCAAACGAAAAAAAGTATCCGATTTGCTGATCGATCTGAAAATCAACCGAATTGCCAAAGAAGCGGTCAGGGTGCTGGTCGACCGGGAAGGTACTATCGTCTGGGTAATCGGCTTGCGCAACGATCACCGGGCCCGCGTTACCGACCAAACCGCCCGGGTCGCACGCGTCCGGTATACAGCCGTCAGCCGCTCCCAAATCACCCCCCTGAAATCATAATTCGTCCCTCATAAATCGCCCCTCGTAAATCGTAAATCATCCTTATTTCTTCCTCCGCTTCTTCTTATTGTGAAAAGTATCCACTTCCAGGAGCAGCGCCTGCAGGTCTTCCTTAAAATCGGCCGAAGCCTCCAGGGTTTCCCGGTAGTCTTCCTGCTGGATATCAATCCGGTGGATGGGCTTGGTCACATAGTGTTCAATTGCTTCCAAAAGCGGCTTTTCCTCGTCACTGCAAAAGGAGATTGCATTTCCCTTTTGTGTTCCCCGGCCCGTACGTCCGATCCGGTGCACGTAATTCTCGGGTTGCTCGGGCAGGTCGTAATTCACGACAAAATCCACTTCCGGGATATCGATCCCCCTGGAGCTGACATCGGTAGCGATCAATACTTTGACCTCTCCGGACTTAAAGCTGTCGAGCGCCAGAAACCGCTCTTTCTGAAACTTGTCGCCATGAATACTCATACAGGCAATCCCCACCCGTTCCATGGCGTTCAGGACACGCTCCGCCCGTACCTTAGTCCGCACAAAAACGAGTATCTTTTGCTCCGGATGGTTGCGGACCACCCGTTCCAGGAAAAAGCGCTTGTCGTCCATCTGCACAAATGAAACCGCGTGGGTAATGTTCTTGGAGACCGGATCTTTGGGGGAGATTTGTATGCGGATGGGGTTGGTTACCAGCGAGTAGGCGAGTTTTTTGATGGCCTCGTCAATGGTTGCGGAAAAGAAAAGTGTTTGCCGGCGCGCGGGCAGAAAGCGGTTGATATCCCGGGTATCCTTAATAAACCCCTCGTCCAGCATGCGGTCCGCTTCGTCCAGGATGAGGATTTCCACCCGATTGAGACGAATGTATCCCTGACTGACCAGGTCAAACATACGGCCGGGAGTTGTGACGAGCACATCGAATCCTTTTTGCAGACGGTCAATCTGCGGGTCCTGTTCGACGCCTCCGAATACAGAGAAGGTCTGGACGCCCGTGTTTTTACCGAGGGTGTTAAAAACCTGCGTCACCTGTAAAGCCAGTTCCCGCGTCGGCACCATTACCACGCACCGGATAGCATCGGGACGGCCCGGTGTTTTCATGCCCGCGATCCGGTGAATGACGGGGATCGCAAAAGCCGCTGTTTTTCCTGTCCCGGTCTGGGCAATTGCCAGCACATCCTCTCCTTTCAGAATGGAAGGAATGGCCTTGTACTGGATATCGGTAGGTTTCTTAAATCCGGCTTTGGCCAGGTTTTTTTTCAGTTCCGGAAGCAGGTTGTAATAATCTTCAAACTTCATAGTAATCGGTTCCCCGGTAGTTGCTGCTGTAAAATTAAGTTTTTTCGCGGCCAATCGTGGTGGAAGCGGAATTTATTGTCGGCCCCGGGTTCCGCCCGGAAAACAGGGGCCCGGGCGGAGCGCCCGGACGGAGCGTCATCCCTGCGCTTTTTTATAATGGGTTTTTGCGGCAATATGATGGAGTTGTATTATATTGCGGTGCATTTCCGGTTCAATGGGATAAACGATTTATCCGTTAACGCGAAGCACCTCAAAAGCATGAACAAAGCAAGCACCACCATTCAGGAACGATTAAAAGAAGTATTTGAGGCCCTCGGTATCAGTATTTACCAGATTGCGAAGGACTTGAATGAGAATTCATCCAAATTTTATAACATATTGAACGGGAGAGCCAACCCGTCTTATGATACAATTATACGGATTCTGGAAAGCTACCCCCAGGTCAGCGCCGATTTCCTGTTACGGGGGATGCTGCCGGTGCTGAAGGACGGCAATGCCAGTGTGCGGGCTGCCGTTACCCAGGATGCCTACCGGGAAATCCCGTATGTTCCGGTACAATTCCATGCGACGTTTGTGGAAACCTATACCGAAGGATTTCGGTACGAAGACATGGATACCTACCCGGTTTCGTCAGAAATAGCAGGCAGGTTACGGAAGCCCGTCATTATAGAAGTGTCGGGAAACAGCATGAGTCCGCAGCTTGCCGACGGCGCCAAAGTAATTGCCACCCAGGTCCATACCGGTGACTGGATGTACCAGTCCGGTGGCGTGTATGCGGTGGTATACCGTGATTTTTTCGTCATCAAACGTATTCGTGAAAACGAACTGCTTACCCGCAAGTACCTTACCTTACATTCTGATAACCCGTTGGGCGGGAGTGTCAGTGTGCCGGCGGAAGATCTCCGGGGAATCTGGAAGGTACAGGGGATCGTCTATGCGCCGGTACAGTAGGCTGTCCGGAAAGACAGCGCGGTTTGTTTCGGGATCCTTAAAAGTTACTGCTCGCGGGAAAGCCGCTGTCAAATTTATTTATCTTTGCTCCACGGGCCAAACGGTGGTCCGGCGACAACCAGATTAATGTTCCAATCCCTGCTGTTAACTTGTTTGCAAGGG
Organism: Telluribacter humicola; assembly: GCA_040394475.1. Classification (GTDB taxonomy): domain Bacteria; phylum Bacteroidota; class Bacteroidia; order Cytophagales; family Spirosomataceae; genus JBEBSD01. The sequence continues at coordinate 16,282 of JBEBSD010000093.1, forward strand.
AGGGTTTTTTGTGATGAAAGATTATTTATCCAGTCTGAATGAACCTCAGCGAGAGGCAGTGCTGCATGGCCAGGGGCCTTTGATGATTATAGCGGGAGCAGGTTCGGGAAAAACCCGTGTGCTCACTTTCCGTATTGCACACCTGATTGAAAACGGGGTAGACCCCTTCCGGATTCTGTCATTGACTTTTACGAATAAAGCGGCAGGAGAGATGCGGGAACGTATCGAGAAAGCTGTCGGGCCGGAAGCCCGCAATATCTGGACCGGAACGTTCCACTCGGTTTTTGCCAAGATTTTACGTTTCGAAGCCCGTTATCTGGGCTATACCAGTGATTTCTCGATTTATGACACGGACGATTCCAAGTCGCTCATCCGGAGTATTGTCAAGGAGTTTAATCTCGACGACAAGCTGTACAAGGCCAACGTGGTATACAACCGCATTTCAGGCGCAAAAAACCGGCTCGTTTCAGCCAATGATTACCTGAATAATGCCCTGATCCAGGCCGATGATGCAGCGGGCAAACTCCCTGAAATCGGCCGCATATATAAGGCGTATGGCCTTCGCTGCTTTCAGGCCAATGCCATGGATTTTGACGATTTGCTGTTTAATACCAATGTACTGTTCCGGGATTTTCCGGAAGTACTGCATAAATACCAGCATAAATTCCATCATGTGATGGTCGATGAGTTCCAGGATACGAACGTTTCGCAGTACCTGATCACCCGCAAATTATCGGCCGTGCACCGTAATATATGCGTCGTGGGGGATGATGCCCAGAGTATCTATGCCTTCCGGGGAGCCAACATTGAAAATATTCTCAATTTCGAGCGGGATTTCCCGGATGTGAAGGTGATCAAGCTGGAACAGAACTACCGGTCTACGCAGGTAATCGTCAACGCTGCCAATTCGGTGATCGCCCGGAACAAGGCGCAACTCACCAAAAATGTCTTTACCCGGAACCAAGAAGGCGCCCCGATCGACGTGATAAAGGCTGCCTCCGACAACGAAGAGGGCCGCCTGGTAGCTACCTCCATATTTGAGGAAAAAATGCAGCATGGCCTGAATAACAATAGTTTCGCCATCCTGTACCGGACCAATGCGCAGTCACGGGCATTTGAAGAGGCATTGCGTAAGCGGGGGATTAAATACCGGATCGTGGGCGGGTTGTCCTTTTACCAGCGTAAAGAAATTAAAGATTTGCTCGCTTATCTGCGGTTTACTGTCAACCAGAAGGACGAGGAGGCGTTCAAACGGATTATTAACCTTCCGAAAAGAGGGATTGGCGACGGGACCGTAGCTAAAATCGTTGTCACGGCCGCCGAAAGCGGGATCGGCCTCTGGGAGGTAGTGAGTGCCATCCATACGCACATAAGCGGGCGGGCGGCGGGCGCTATCGACCAGTTTGCGACTTTGATCAAAAGTTTCAGGGTGCTGCAGGAAATGGGAAAAGATGCCTACGAAATAGCCAATCATATTGCCAAAGCTTCCGGCCTGCTGAAAGAGCTCCATGAGGACAAAACGGTAGAAGGACTGGCGCGCTACGAGAACGTTCAGGAGTTGCTGAATGCGGTGAAGGAGTTTGTGGACCAGGCCGACGAGGATGAAGATACCAGCCTGAGCGCTTTTCTCCAGTCGGTCTCCCTGCTTACCAATGCCGATGAGCCGGACGAAGACGGCGATCGTGACCGGGTGACGATGATGACGATTCACTCGGCAAAGGGACTGGAATTCAGGAATGTCTACATTGTCGGAATGGAGGAGGACCTGTTCCCCAGTCAGATGATGCTTGAAAGCCGCCAGGACCTGGAGGAGGAGCGCCGGTTGTTCTATGTGGCCATTACCCGGGCGGAACAGCAGCTGACATTCTCTTATGCCGACAGCCGTTATCAGTGGGGACGGCTGAAAATGTGCGAACCCAGCCGGTTCCTGATGGAAGTTGATGTGAAATTTCTCAATCTGGAGGCCCTCAATTCTATTGTAAGGGAAAGACAGGAGTCGCCGAAAGGCGGAATTTCATTTGTTCGGAAGACACCGGCGCAGCAGCTGACCCCGCCCAAAACTTCGGCTCCCGTCCATACGCCGTCGGAAGATTTTACACCCAGCGATACTACACATCTGGCAGTGGGACAGCGGATTGAACATCCTAAATTCGGATTTGGAGTAGTTGCCAGAATGGACGTGAGCGGAAGTGACCGAAAGGCCGTAATCAGTTTTGATGAGGCCGGGGAAAAAACATTGCTGCTGAGCTTTGCCAAGTTGCGCATTCTGGACTGACTACGGACAGGGGTGTCCGGCGGACGAGAGAATAATTAAAGTGTTTTATAATCGTATATTTTGAAAAGATCCTGCTTTTAAATGAAGCCGGCGTGGTATGATTTAGTTGACGGCCGATAATAACCACATAATACTTATCACATCAACACTTATGTTTACAGATAAAGACTTTCAACAGGTAAAGGAGCGTGGCAGTGACCAGGCGCGTGTGCAGGAGCAGATTCAGTATTTTAGGGAAGGATTTCCTTTTTTGAATTTGTTAAAACCGGCCACGATAGCAGATGGAATTATCAGGTTAACGGAGGAACAGGTTGCTGGTAAGGCGACAGTTTATGAAGATAAAGTGGCATCCGGTGCGATCAGTGTTCTCAAATTTGTTCCGGCGTCGGGAGCGGCTTCCCGTATGTTTAAATCGTTGTTTGCATTTCTGGAAGAAGGGAAATCGGATTCGTCGGTAGAAGCTTTTTTTGACAGGTTAACGGAATTTGCGTTTTACAAGCGATTGAAAGGGGCGTTGCATTCGGATGGACATGCGATTGAAACGGCAGATAAAAAGGTGATCGCGGAATATTTTCTTACGGATAAAGGGCTGGGTTACGGGAGTTTACCGAAGGGATTACTGGAGTTTCATACGTACAAAAGCCACCCGAGGACGCCCATGGAAGAGCATTTCGTGGAGGCGGTGTTGTATGCAAACGCAGGCGGGAGTACCCTGCTTCATTTTACGGTTTCTCCCGAGCATCGTGACAAGTTTGAAAAACTGGTCGTCGAGCGGTTGCCGCTTTATGAAAGCCAGTATGGCGTGAAGTTTTATGTGTCGTTTTCAGAACAGTCGCCTGCCACCGATACGATTGCGGTTAACCCGGACAATTCACCGTTCCGGGAGCGGGACGGAAGCCTGCTTTTCCGGCCTGCCGGTCACGGGGCGTTACTCCATAATCTGGGGGAACTGGAAGCGGATGTCATTTTTATAAAAAATGTCGACAATGTGGTGCCGGACCATCTGAAGGATGTTACGGTCTTATATAAAAAGGCGCTGGGCGGATTGCTGCTGGAATACCAGGAGAAAATAGCCGGCTACCTGACACAGCTGGAAGCTGGAGCGGCACCGGAATTGATAGCGGAGCTGGATGCGTTTCTGCAGAAGGAACTGCATGTGGTCCCGCCACAAGGCTTTACCGAATGGAATGAGGCAGATCAAACGGCTTATTTGTTGCGGAAACTGAACCGCCCGCTGCGGGTATGCGGCATGGTGAAGAATGAAGGCGAACCGGGTGGCGGACCGTTTTGGGTCGTCAACGGCGACGGCAGCGCTTCGTTGCAGATCGTGGAATCGGCCCAGGTAAACCTGGAAGATGAGAAGCAAAAGGCCCTGTGGAAGGGTGCAACGCATTTCAATCCGGTAGACCTGGTGGCAGGAGTACGCGATTACAAAGGAGAACTCTTTGACCTGGCGCGTTACCGGGATGCATCAACAGGTTTTATCACGTCTAAATCGAAAGACGGAAAGGAGCTGAAAGCCCAGGAGCTGCCGGGGTTATGGAATGGTTCCATGGCAGACTGGAACACGCTTTTTGTAGAAGTACCGCTCATCACTTTCAACCCGGTTAAGACAGTCAATGATTTGCTGCGGGAACAGCATCAGTAACGGGCAGCCGGTTATTTGTCCGGATCGTCGATCTGCCCGGAACCCGTTTCTTGAGGCGGGTTTTTTCTTGCCACGAGCAGGCCGCCTGCGATAATCAATGCCATCCCGATCAGCATAAAAGAGGTGGGGAGCGACTCTCCGAGACCAATGCCGAGGAGGGTGGAGAAGACAATATTGGAGTAGCTGATGGCAGCGACCTGGCCCGCCTTTCCGATGGAGAAGGCCCTGGTCATCAATACCTGGCCGACCATTGCCGATATCCCTAAAAGCAGGAAATAGCCCCAGTAAACCGGTTGGTGAGGCCATTTGAAATGCCCAAGCAGAAAGTCTAACTGATCCCAGTAAAAAAAATGACCCAGGATCATCGAAATAAGTGGAAGTGCAATTCCGCTGAGCATAAACGACATGACGATATAGCGGGAATCGTAAACATAGCTCAATTGTTTGATGGCCATATAGGCGACAGTGGTTAGCAGGGCATTTCCAAGCCCGATCAGGTGGTTACGGAAGGGCATGGTAAGGTCGGGCTGGAAGATAAACCAGATACCTGATAAACCCGTCAGAATAGCGGCTATTTCCCTGCCGTTGAGTTTTTCCCCGAAAAGGAAAGCGGAGAAAAGGACCAGGAAAATGGGGTAAGTATATTGATAGGTGGTAGCGCGCCCGAGGCCCAGCGTAGCGATGGCATAGAACAACAGGTACAGCGAAAGGGTCCCGATAATGCCACGGAAGAGCAACAGCCCCATCTTTCCTCCCGTATGGACCGGGGGTCGGCGAATCAGACTGCTGCCGATAAAAAATACTCCCACCAGATTGCGGAAGAAAACCTGCTGAACGGTGTCAAACTCCTTGCTGAGCAGCTTGGAAATGGAGGCCATCAGTGCAAAAGAAAGGGACGCCCCGAGCATGAGGAAAACGGCATTGGGAACCCGGTGAGCTTTTACAGACACAAACAATCGGATAATGAGGTTGGCCGGATGCCGGCACCATACCGACAGGCCGGTAAAAGTAAAAAGTATTCCCGAATCGGAAAAATGTTAGGGATCAGGTGTGGGGTATGTAGGTTTTAGCTGTTGGGTATTAGGCATTAGGTAATTAGGTAATTAGGTATTAGTTCGGACCGGCTTTTGTCGGCTACCGTAATAAATAACTAAATT
>JBEBSD010000094.1:0-20902 GCA_040394475.1 Telluribacter humicola
GACAGAGACCCGCTTTCACGCTTTCACCGTCCTGAAGACGGGAAAGAACGGCCCTAAATCAGGCGATCCCCTACCCGGATCTGCCGGGCGGCCCGGATGCGGTCAAGGGTACGGCCGCGGTCTTTCACATAAACGGTATTGGCAGCAGCCGGTCGGTCCAGGGAGGTCAGGGTCCGTTGAAACGGATCGTAGGCGACGGGTTCAAACCCGTACGATAAAATGGTCTTATGCAGGTAGTCCTGCCCGTATTCATACTGATCGGTCAACCCGTTGGTTTCCATAATCAGCACGTTCAGTTCCGGTCTTTTCAGGATTTCGGCTGCTCCGTTGATCACATTGGCTTCAAAGCCTTCCACATCGATTTTAAGCGCAGTCACCGGCTGGTCCGCCAACAGGCGGTTCAGGGTAGTGACGGGGACCTGGATTTTGCGGCCGGCATAATCCGGCCCGACAACATGGTTGACAGCATCCAACGCCTCCGAAAAATACAGCTTTTCTTCCCGGTTCCCCACCCCCACATTGTGCAGTACTACCCTATCGGTAAGGCCATTGTAGACGACATTGCGCCGTAGTTTCCCAAAAGTGGAAGGAATGGGCTCTATCGCATCGACCCTTACCCCCGCGACACCCGCCGTCAGAATGGTATATACTCCGACATTAGCTCCCACGTCCACAAACCCGTCTCCCGGTCGCAAGTAGTGCAGCAGGAAGAGCATTTCTTCCGTATCGTAAAGCGTCGTGAAAAGCTGCAGTTCCGCGCTGGACATCCCTCGTTCCACTACCAGCCAGGTATTTTCGATAAACGGATAAACAACCGGATGCCGGTGTAACCGGAAGACAATGCCGCGTTTCACTAAGGTTATAAATGCCTTCAGCGCCTTTCCTTTGTTGAGCGGATGGCCTAAAACGGTTTTGAGTGTTTTGATTTTCATAGGTTTTAGGTGTTAGGTATTAGGCGTTAGGTATTAGGTTTTAGGTGTTTGGGAAAATGGGCGGTAGGTGAGTGTAGCCGAGGTGGGTGAGCTTAGTCGAGGTGGGTGAGCTTAGTCGAACCCGAGCACTAAAACCTAAAACCTGAAACCTAACACCTATCAAAGCTACAGCACCTGCTCGAGACGGTGCGTTTTCCCCTGGAAAACAAAAATGGCGCCTGCCTGTTTCCCTAAAACAAGCCGGCCGATCGGAGATTTGGCTGATACGACCATTACCGGTATGTCTTTGAACAGAATGGTACCCAGGCTCGCGGCCAGATAGAGCCAGCCCAGTGACGTATACACGAGCGAACCGAGGCTGACCAATCCGCTGCCACCGGTAAGCGATGCGGCATTGATCCGGTCCAGGACCGCCATTTCCTGTAAGTTCTGGTCGTATTGACGCGCATACATATCGCGGTCGATCTGGGCCATGGCCCTTCCCGTCTCATATTTATCTCCCATTGAACTTTTACTTTCTTCATTGGCAGAAGCCTGCGCAGCCATCATTGCTGCACGGGCAGCTTCCAGTCGCGACGCTAACAGCCCGTGTACAAATTTAAACAGCTCGGCCTTATCCAGCAATTCCGGCATTCAGAAGTCAGTTAAACAAGCATTCGTTCGCACGCAAATAGTCATACACCCGTTGCATCGCTTCCGACGGCGGGGTATCGGCCGTAATTTTACCGGCCTGCCGGCGGATTCCCTCATAGACCTTCCGGGTATTGGGGGCAATCTGCGCCTGTTCCCCGGCTTCCAGCAAATCAATTGCCTGACAAATGGCCATCAGGTGGACCGTCATCACCTGAAAAGAGTTTTCCACCACCTTTTTAGTGATCAGGGCGCTATTGGTTCCCATGCTGACAATATCCTGGTTGTCGTTGTTGTTCGGGATACTGTGCACATACATAGATGTACTCAGGGCCTGGTTTTCGGCTGTGGTGGAAGTAGCCGTAAACTGCATCCCCTGGAACCCGAAGTTGAGGCCCAGAATTCCTGCATTCAAAAACGGCGGGAATTTTCCATTCAGCTTGTTGTTCATCAGGAAATTCAACTGCCGTTCCATCAGCATCGTCAGCTTGGTCAGCACAATCTTGACTTTGTCCATCTCCAGGGAGATGTAATCTCCGTGAAAATTACCCCCGTGGAACACATTCCCGGTGTCGGTGTCGACGACCGGGTTATCGTTAGTGGAATTGTATTCGTTCTCCACCACCGTCACGGCATAAGCCAGTGTATCCGCTACCGGGCCGAGAACCTGCGGCACACACCGTACCGAATAATACTCCTGGATCTTCTTTTTAAATTCCTTGCGCTTCAACTCGGCGGCATCCCGGTAGAGATCGTCCCGTTTCCGGAGCAGCCGGCTCCCCCGGAGAAATTCGCGCATCCGCTGCGCTACCAATTGCTGGCCCGGATGATGCTTGACCCTGTTCAGCTCTTCGGAAAACGAATCATCGAAGGAACAGACAATTTCGTTGATCATGGCAGATGCTGCAATGGCCCAGCTCATCAGACGACGGGCATAGATCAGGTTAACGGCCGCAATGCCGGTCATACAGGAAGTTCCGTTAATCAGTCCGAGCCCGTCCCGCAGCGACAATTTTAACGGCGTGATCCCCCGGCTGTGCAGCACTTCGGCGGCCGGGCGTCTTTCCCCCTGCACATACACATACCCCTCTCCGATCAGGTTAAGGGCCAGGTGCGACAACTGTACCAGGTCTCCGCTCGCCCCCACTCCCCCGTGCTCCAGTATTTCCGGCACGATGCCCTGATTAAAAAAATCCCTGAGTTTTTCGATCACTTCCGGGCTGATCCCCGAATTCCCTTGTACCAACGAGTAATACCGCGCCAGCACCACCCCCCGGGCATACGTTTCATTCAGAGGTGCGCCCATTCCGCTGGAGTGGCTCCGTATCAGGTTGTATTGAAGATTTTGCAGTTCTTCTTTTTCAATCCGGTATTGCGCCATTGGCCCAAAACCCGTGTTGATGCCATATATGATAGTATCTTCAGAAAACGCATTCAAAAACTGAAACGATTCGGCAACCTTGTAACGGTCTTCGTCGGGGAGGAGTAACGTCTGTTTTGAAAACGTATATTGCTCAATTTCTTCGAGGCAAATTTTCTTCATTACTATTAATTATATAAAGTTGGCAAAATTAATACATGTGCCTAATTTTGACTCATAGTTTCGATAGAATTTTTATTAATGCTTGCAGAACTCCTATTACGGTTCAATCATTTCCTGTATAAAAGGCGGATCCTCTTCTTTCTGGTGTTCACCTTACTACTGGGCACCCTCATCTTCGGCGTAACACAACTCCGTATTTCGGAAAGTATTTTCTCCACCTTACCCAAGGGGAAGGCCTTCGACGAATTCAATCAGCTTATTACCAGCAAAAATATCAGCAACCAGGTACTATTTGCCCTGACGGTTCCCGAAGACCAGGAACTTGAGACCGTCGCCGATACGGTTGCCGCCTTTACCCGGGCGCTCACGACGAATTTCGACGCGCTGCTGACCGACATTACGGCGTTCCGGGAGGAGAGCCAGCAAGACCTTTACCATTATAGCTATACGCATTTCCCGGAACTGATCGACAGCAGTTATTACACCGGCATCGAACATAAAATCCGTCCTGACAGCGTGGTGGTAGCGCTGCACGCCGCCCGGGAACGCCTCGCCTCGCCGGAAGGCCATTTTCTGCAGGAATTCCTTCTCAACGATCCGCTGGGGGTAACCGTCCCCTATTTCCAGTCGCTGGGCAGGCAATACCGCTCCGACGGTACGGATGTGCGGGAAGGGCTGGTGTTTATCAACGATCACCGGCAGGTCCTGGTAACGGCAGGCACCCGGTTCGACCTGGGAAACTCCCGGCAGAACACCGCGCTCTTCCACCAGATGGAAGCCTTTAAAACGACGTGGAACAACGCGCATCCGGAATATACGTTTAACTACTTCGGCACCTTCGCCATTACCGCTCAGAATGCCATCCAGATCAAGCAGGATGCCATGCTTACGCTGGTACTGGCGCTTTCGCTGATCCTGGCGCTGCTCTGGGCCTGCTACCGGGAACCGCTGGTCCCCCTCTACATCCTGATGCCTGCAGCCTTCGGAGGGCTGTTTGCCCTGGGAATCCTCGGCTTTCTCAAACCCCAGGTTTCGGGCATCGCCCTCGCGACCGGAGCTGTTTTATTGGGCATCGCCCTCGATTACTCCATTCATTTTTTTACCCATTTCCGACACGTACGTTCCATTTCCCAGACCCTGAAGGACATCAGCGCCCCCCTGCTTACCGGCAGTCTTACGACGATCCTGGCCTATTCGGCACTCAATTTCGCCAATTCAGAAATCCTGAAAGACTTCGGGCTCTTCGCCGGGCTTGCCTTATCGGGCGCACTGTTTTTCACCTTGACTTTCCTGCCTGCGTTTCTCCGGATTACGGGGTTCAGCTACGACGGCCTGCCGGAACAAAAGCCTTTTTTCCGTTTACCCGTTTTACCACAGCGATACGGCCTCCCGTTTCTCGCAGGTATCGGAATGCTTACTGTCGTATTTTATTTTTTCTCCCAACAGATAACATTTGACGGAGAGCTGGAAAACATGAGCCTCCATAGCCCCGAACTCGTGGCAGCGGAAAAACAACTGACGCACATCAACCCGGAAAAAGAAGGCCGGATCTACGTGTTTGCTTCGGCCCCCTCGCACGATGATGCGGCAACTGCGAACCTGCTGATCTACGACGAGCTCGTCCGGTTGCAGCAGGCCGGAAAGGTGAAACTCTTTACGTCGATCGCCCCGTTCGCTTTGCCGGACAGTATCCGGGAAACACGGAAAGCCCGGTGGTACCGGTTCTGGCAGGAGCAGGGGCGGAGCTCCCGGGTAACCCATACGATCACCCGGACAGGAGACGAACTTGGTTTCTCAGGTTCCGCATTTACCGGATTCAGCGAATGGATGCGGAAAGGATTGCCCTACGAGGGACCGGAACCGGATACCCTTCTCAAACGGCTTGGCCTGGATAACCTGATCGACCGGCAACCCGATCAGACGACCTTCATCACCACCCTGGTGGCCAATAAAGAAGATCTGAACCTCATCAAAGCGTCGTTGAGACCGATTCCAGGTGCGGAACTCTTCCACCGTTCCGAAATGGCCGAGTCCCTGCTGGAAATCGTGAAGGCCGACTTTAACTACATCCTGTTGATTTCAGCATCCATCGTCTTTCTGGCACTTTTACTCCTTTACGGGCGCATTGAACTGGCGCTGCTCTCGTTTCTTCCGATGGCCATCAGCTGGATCTGGATATTAGGCCTCGCAGCCTTGCTGGACATTCCCTTTAATTTCGTCAATGTGGTTTTTGCAACCTTTATTTTCGGACTGGGCGATGACTTCAGTATTTTCATGACCGACGGGCTCCTGCAACGCTACAAGTATGGCGAAAACAACCTGTCCTCCTATAAATCGGCAATTTCGCTCTCAGGAGTTACCGTCCTGATCGGAACCGGGGTATTGCTGTTTGCGTCGCATCCGGCCTTGCGGTCCATCGCGGTCGTAAGTGTGCCGGGCATCATCTGTATCGTATTTATTTCGCTGTTGTTCCAGCCCGTTTTATTCGGCCTGTTTGTGCAAAACAGGGTAGATAAAGGCAGGACTCCCATCAGCTTGTGGGTGTTTGTCAAGAGCTGGATCAATTTCCTATTTTTCGCCTGTATGTGCTACCTGGCGTTTGTGGTGATGCTCCTATTGATCATCCTGCCCGTTCGCACCAAAACAAAAAAGAAGTGGATTACCCGGACGCTGTCGAAGCTTTCCGCGGCTGTCATGTATGCAGGCAGTCAGATCAGGAAACGCACGTACGGGCGGGAAAATCTGGATCTCGACCGGCCTGCAGTGATTATTGTCAACCACTCCTCCTTTCTCGACACGATGATTGTCCTCATGCACCACCCCCGGGCGGTCATAATGGTGAAGGAATGGGTGTACAAATCCCCGCTGTACGGCTGGGTGATCCGGTATGCCAACTACCTGTTTATTGAAGAAGGACCGGAGGCCAATCTCGACCAGGCGCGCGCACTGGTACGCGACGGCTATTCGATCTTTGTTTTTCCGGAAGGCACCCGGTCGGAGGACGGCCGCATCCACCGGTTTCATAAGGGCGCTTTTTTCCTGGCCGGACAATTGGGCCTGCCGGTTCAGCCCTTTCTGATCCATGGGGCCGGGTACGTTTCCCCCAAACATGAGCTGATGATCAAACCCGGTCCGGTGAACGTCAAAATTCTCCCGAGAATCCTTCCCGATGACCTGCAATGGGGAGTATCGTTTCAGGAGCGCGCCAAAAACATCTCCCGTTATTTTAAGGACAGCTTCGCTGTGTTCAAAAAGGAAATGGACGATACGACTTTCCTCAAGCAACGCATTTTCAACAACTACCTCTACAAAGGACCTGTCCTGGAATGGTATTTTAAAATAAAATGGGAACTTGAAAAAAGGAATTACGAAGCATATGACCGGCTGATCGGCGATCGCAAATACCTGACCGACCTGGGATGCGGATACGGGTTTATGGCTTTTTACCTGCACTACCGTGAAGAAGAAAAGCGTTGTATCACGGCAGTAGACTATGATGATCAAAAAATAAGGATAGCGGCCAATTGTTACGGAAAAAATGAAAACCTGCAATTCATACAAAGCGATATTACCACATACCCCATCGTCCGGCAGGATGTATTTTTCCTGAACGACGTGCTGCATTATCTTCCCAAAGACCAGCAAGTGTCGTTGTTGGGAAAATGCATCAGGCACCTGAACGACAACGGGCTGCTGTTTATCCGCGACGGCATCACGGATCAGCACGAAAAACACAAGGCCACGCGCTTTACCGAGGTCCTTTCGACACGGCTATTGGGTTTCAATAAAAAATCCGGCGCGCTCCATTTCTTTTCGAGCCAGGACATCAAAGCGATCGCGGATGCACACGGACTGGATTTTGAGGTGCAATCACATTCTAAAAACACCTCCAATGTGCTGTTCATTCTAAGAAAGCCGGCAGGCAGCCATTCCCAGGTAACCCCTTCCATCCTATGACCCCGGACACTTCCGCACAGGAATATGATATGGTGATCATCGGCAGCGGACTGGGAGGATTGGTGTGCGCCTATATTCTGTCGATGGAAGGCTATAAGGTAGCCGTCCTGGAGAAAAACCACCAGATCGGCGGGATGCTGCAAGTCTTCAGCCGCGACAAAGCCATTCTGGATACAGGGGTACACTATATCGGCAGTATGAATCCTTCGGAGAATGTCCATCAGCTCTTCCGGTACCTGGGCATACTGGAGCATTTGAAGATCCAGGCGCTTAACCCGGAGGGCTTCGACGTCATCCGGTTCGACGACGGGACCAGTTATCCGATGCCGCAGGGATATGAGAATTTTCAAAAATGGCTGACCGGGCTTTTTCCCGACGAAGCCGGCGCCATTCAGGCCTATTGTCAGAAATTACAGGAAATCTGCCTGAATTTCCCGCTGTATAACCTGGAGGCCGGCGCCCCCGACTACCTCAGCAACCAGGAACTCCTGACGCTCAAGACCTACGATTACATTGCCGGTCTTACCTCCAACCGGCGGTTACAGCAAGTATTGGCGGGCTGTAATTCCTTCCTTTATGCCGGAAAAAGAGAGACCACCCCTTTCTATGTGCATGCGCTCATTATGAACAGCTACCTGAACGGGGCCGTTCGCCTGGTTGACGGGGGCTCCCAGATCGCCATCCTGCTCAGCCGGCAGATCCGCAGACACGGAGGGCTCATCCTCAAGCACAAGCTGGTTACCGGAGGGCAGTTCGACGCCGACGGACGCCTGACGGGTGTGGTCCTGTCCGACGGCGCTGTGGTTGCCGGCAAGCATTTCATTTCTAACCTCCACCCCGTTCAAACCGTAGCCATTTTCGGAGAAGACCGCTTTCTGAAAATGTACCGGAGGCGTATCGGTTCCCTGGAAAACAGTATTTCTTCTTTTACCGTCCACCTGGTTTTCAAGCCCCGGACATTTCCTTATCTCGATCATAATATCTATCAGTATCACACCGACGATGTATGGGCGGGCTTACAGTATGATCCGGCTAACTGGCCCGAACAGTATTTTATTTCTACCCCCGCTACGTCCAAAAACCCTGAATATGCCGAATCGATGTCAGTAATGACCTTTATGCGCTTTGAGGAGGTCGCCCCCTGGGCCGACACCCACCATACCGTTGCCCGGCCCGGCGACCGCGGAACGGCCTATAGCCAGTTTAAGAAACGAAAAGAAGAACAGGTACTGACCCGCCTGGAGACTGTTTTCCCCGGGATCCGTTCTCAGATCCAATCCGTTCACAGCTCGACACCCTTGACGTTCCGCGATTATACAGGTAGTCCGGAAGGGTCTATGTACGGCATTCTCAAAAGTGCGGACAATCCCTTGCGGACACTGATAGGCACCCGTACGCATATTCCCAACCTCCATCTCACGGGACAGAATGTCTTTATGCACGGCATCCTGGGGGTTATACTGGGCGCGGTGGCCACTTGCTTTTCATTTATCGATAAAGACGATTTAATTGACAGGATCCGGCATTCCTGAAGGAGTTTTTAATAAATTTGCCGCTTTGGGTATTCCAACCTGTTTTCAGCCTTTTTCTTAACGAGCTGCTATGCAAAATTATGATGTAACTGTTATTGGCGCCGGACCTTCGGGATCTGTGGCTGCCTCCTGGTTAAAATTACAGGGTTATAAAGTATTGGTGCTGGAGAAAGAAACCTTCCCGCGGTTCCAGATCGGGGAAAGCCTCCTGCCCTGCTGTATGCAGCACCTGGAGGAAGCCGGGCTCCTAGACACCGTAAAAGCACAGAATTTTCAGGTCAAAACAGGCGCTGCTTTTCTCCGCAAAGAAAACCTTTGCGAGTTTTTCTTTGATGACCAGTATACCGAAAATGCCTGGACATGGACCTGGCAGGTAAAACGGGCCGATTTTGATCTGGCGCTTATCACGGCAGCGGCGGAAAAAGGGGTTGATGTAAAATTCCGGTGTGAAGTCACCCAGGTCCAGGCGGACCGTGACCGGCAGGTGGTGACCTATCAAGACGAATCCGGCACGAGCTATTCCGTTACTTCCAGGTTTCTGATCGATGCCAGCGGTTACGGACGGGTGCTTCCGCGTTTGTTCAACCTCAGTCAGCCTTCCAGTTTCACCGCACGGGGAGCCGTTTTCTCACACCTGGAAGACCTGAACCGGACCGAAAACGCAAGCCGTAATATTTTTGTCCATTCTTTTGACAACAATCGCTCCTGGATCTGGGTCATTCCCTTTTCCGATGGCAGCACTTCGGTAGGCATCGTGGGCGACCAGGAGTACATTGTCGGAATGGCTGCCGATAACGGTGCAAAATACAAGGAGCTGATCCACACCTTCGAGGACCTGGAAGGCCGGTTTGCCCACTCGACCACCCGCTTCGAACCCAGGAGTATCCTTGGGTATTCAGTCGGCGTGAAGCAGCTATACGGAGAAGGCTACGTGCTTGCCGGCAACAGCACCGAATTCCTCGACCCCATCTTCTCTTCAGGCGTCACATTTGCCACCGCTTCCGGGCTGCTCTCCGCGAAGCTCGCCCATCGTCAGCTGAACGGCGAAACCGTAGACTGGAAAAACGAATATGAAGTACCGGTCAGGCAGGGCATTGACGTGTTCCGGAGCTATGTGACCGGCTGGTATAACGGCGATTTCCAAACCATCCTGTTTACCGAAGGCATCGACCCCCAGTTTAAAAGGCAAATCTGCTCCGTCCTCGCCGGCTATGTCTGGGACCAAAGCAATCCTTTCGTCAAGAAGCACGACACCATTCTGGGCACCCTCGCCAAAGTGATCCGACTCCGCGACCAGCAGGAAGCGCTGGGTGAGCTTTAGCCACTATTGTATAGAAAAGGCGGGGGTTCCCCGCCTTTTCTATACAATAGTTTGTTTTACAGAGATTAAAAATGGGGTGTCAAATCAGCCTCTACGGCCGGTAACGGGTAGTAATCATCCAGTACGGTAAAAGCATTGGACGGCGGGTTCGATGCCGGCGGGAAATAATACGCCTGCGGATTCGCTTTGATCCGGTTGCCATAGGCCGTAATTACTTCTCTTGCCTGGCCGGTCCGGACGAGATCAAACCAGCGTTTGTTTTCAAAAGCCAGCTCTACCCTTCTTTCTTTGAAGATAATTTCCCGCAACTCTGCCTGTGCGGTGATGGTGACATCCGCAAGACCGGCGCGGGACCTTATCTGATTGAGCAACGGCAAAGCCTCTCCCCCTTTTCCCTGCTCATTCAAGGCTTCGGCCAGAAACAGGAGTACTTCCGCGTACCGGTATACCGGCCAGTTCTGACCCGTATTATTGTGTAATGAATGCTTTCTGGCATACTTTTTAATATACGGATATATTTTATTATTGACCCGCAGGCTTTGGCTGAGGGTCACGTAACCGATGGAAATATCCTTCCGTTTATCGCCTGCTTCGTAAGCAGCGATCATATCAGGGGTTGGAACGTTATTATTTTCTCCTGATAGGCCCTGCGGGTTGGATGTACCGGTAAGAGGCGCCAGTTCTTCGGCAAGAATAGGCGTCGGAACAAACTGATAGAAAAAATTCCCGTTCAAACCAGCCGCTCCTTCCAGATACTGCACTTCAAACAGCGATTCTGCATTGTTTTTATTGCCTGCTGTTTCAGAAAATGCATCGTCGTAATCCGGCATCAGCGAGTATTCCCCGCTGTTGACAATCGTTTTTAACACTGATTCCGCACCTGCCCAATTTTTCTTTACCATATAAAGGTTTGCCAGTATCATATTGGCGGCACCTGAAGTAGCTCTGCCCTCTCCCTGTTCCGATTTGACAGGAAGCAACGCGATAGCCTCCTTAATATCTGTCTCAATTTGACTGTACAAGGCTTCTGTATCTGAAAGCGGCGCAGTGGCCTCGTCCCGGTTGGTAGCCGGAGTCAGATGAAGAGGCGCCTTTCCGAAGTAGCGGACCAATTCGAAGTAAGCGAACGCTCTCAGGAACAGGGCTTGTCCTTTCAGATTCGCCTTTCTTCCAGCATCAAATTCCACATCATCAATACGCGACAAAATTTCATTGGTACGTGCAATGATCTGGTAATCCTGCCGGAATTGCTGCAGGACGTTGTCGTTGGTAGTCACTCCCTTGGAGACGGGAAGTGCAAAATCCGCGATATTCTCCGTGTTGTCCACGGCTCCGAACAGGATATTTCTCGCATAATACGTATTGTCCGAATGCATTTCGCCCAGTTTCCAGGCCCGGTCGTTGAAAATCGTACGCAGGGGGACGTAGGCCCCGTTAACAGCTTGCTGAAAATCAGATTCTGTCTTAAAAAATGTAGCCGAGCTCAACTGCGTCTCCGGTACTACCGTTAAAAATCCATCCCGGCAGCCGGTTATCAATAGACCGAGGATACCGGTAAGTAATAAGTTCTTTTTCATCCTATAGTATTTTTGATCAGATAAATTGTCGCTCTCAGAAATTCAGGTTCACGCCCAGTATAAACGAACGGGGCACGGGGTAGTTGGAGAAATCGATTCCCTGGCTCAGGTTACCACCGTCTCCGTTGCCGGCACCGTTGCCACTTGTTTCGGGGTTATTTCCGCCCCAGTACTTCGTAAATACGTAAACCTGCTGAACAGACCCGTAAATCCGGGCCGATTGGAAGAACCGGTTTTGGGTCGGAATCGTATAGCCCAGCGTAATGTTCTTAATTGTAAAGAACGAAGCGTCGAATACAAAATGGCTGCTAGGCCAGTCTCTTTCGAGTCCTGTCAGGGTACCATCACGACCGGCTGTCTGTCCGAATATACCGTTTCCCGCATGGAATACCTCCCAGCTATCTTCGGTTTTTTGGGCTCGCAGGCGATCATTCGCCTTCCGTACCATATTGAAAACCCCATCCAGGTTAGCCGTACTGTAGAGATGGCGCATCCAAAGTTCATTTCCCTGTGAACCGGACCCGATGATTTCAAAATCCCAGTTTCTGTATTTAACAGAGTTGGTAATTCCGTACGTAAAATCAGGAAACGGGTTGCCGATAATCGTACGGTCATCCTGGTCGCCCCCGTTGGTAATGTCCTTATCGCCGTTCACGTCTTTGTATTTAATACCACCTACAACAGACCGGCCCGCAACTCCCGGAGAATCATCGACTTCTTTCTGCGTCATATAGAATCCTTCTTTCACCATTCCATAAAACTGTCCGAACGGCTTCCCTACCTGTGTTATATGAAAGGTTCCGTACACACGGTCAATCCCGTCTGCGAGGGCCATCACTTTATTACGATTGAAAGAGATATTGAAATTGGTATTCCATTTTACGGCTCCTGTCAGGTTTTTGGAGGTGATGGAAAATTCATGACCCCAGAATTTAATCTCCCCGATATTATCGGCAAAGGTCCCAAACCCTGATTCCTGGGCAAGCTGTACATTGTACAGCAGATTCGTGGTGCGCTTGGTATAAAAATCGTAGATAAACTGGATCCGGTCGTTAAATAGTCCGAGGTCCAGCCCCACATCAAACTGCCGTGTGGTCTCCCAGCCCAGGTTGGTATTGGCCAGTGAGGTAACGGCTGCTCCGGTCGCAATCTGATCTCCAAAGGCTGCGTTAACCGTGTTGTTTACGAGCGCATACGGCGTGTAATTACCAATGTTGTTATTACCGATCACGCCGTAGCTGGCCCTTAATTTGGCAAAGGAGACTTTTTCGATGTTGCTCATAAACAGTTCGTCCGACACTACCCAACCAACGGATGCCGATGGGAAGGTTCCCCAAAGATTGTTGACGCCAAAGCGGGAAGAACCATCGGCCCGGACAGCCGCAGTGAGCAGGTATTTGCCCTTGTAATTATACGTCAAACGGGAAATATAGGAGGCCAGTGACCACTCCTGGATTCCATTATTGGTGCCGCCTCTGCTGAGGTTAAGGGCCCCTTGAATAGTCGGAAGGCGGTCATCGGCATAAGTGTCTCCCTGAATACGTGCAAACTCCTGGCGAAACCGCTGTTGGGTAAAGCCGGCCAGTAATTCAAAATTATGATCTCCGAAGCTTTTGGCATACGTGGCCAGGTTCTCATTCAGCCAGCCGATGTTTTCCAGGCTTTGGCGAATCGACACTGCGGTGGTCGGCACCGGGACATTGATTGCACTGGTGGCAGTTGAGGGGTTGAAAAAGAAAAATTTAGCCGTGAGATATTCCACGTTAATGGACGAACGGAGAGAAAGTCCCGGAAGGGGGTTATATTGAACATAGGCATTGCTTAACAAACTGATATTTTTGGTTTCATTAATCAGTTCATTCGACGCCCGTACCCAGTTAGGGTAATTGAAGATGTTACCGGTACTGCCCGGGAACGTATTGTAAAGTGTCAGCTCTCCGCTGTCATCCCGGATCGGCATCACCGGCCAGGTATGCAAGGCGTTGAACAGAATCCCCGTGCCCCGGTCGCCATCCGTACGCGGCGTATTATCATAGACATACTGCGGGGCGATGTTGAAACCGATTTCTACTTTCTTGGATACATTGAAACGGTTATTGACCCGCAATGAATACCGTTTGTAATCATTGTTAATAACGACACCCTTCTGATTGAAGATTCCTGCCACTACAGAAGAACTCATATTTTCCTTATGAGAGGTTACCGAAAGCGTATAACTCTGTATCGGCGCTGTCCTCAAAAGGGCATCGTACCAGTCGTTGTCCTTATCACGGTACTTCGACGGATTGATAAACTCTTCCGGGACCTCATCACCGGCATCCTCGTACGATTCCTTTTTAAATTGTGCAAACTCTTCTGCATTCATCATTTCAAGACGTCCTTTCCGCGGCACCTTCTGTATTCCCGCATAGGCACTGAAACCCACGGTTGTCTTTCCCGGCTGCGGCATTTTTGTGGTGATCAGCACGACGCCATTTGCCGCACGTGATCCGTACAGAGAAGTGGATGCGGCATCCTTCAAAATCGATATATCTTCTATCTCGTCAGGATTGACTGCATCTATATTCCCAGTGATCGGGAAACCGTCAATTACATACAGCGGGTCACTCCCTGCAGAAACTGAAACTTGTCCGCGAATCCGGACACTCATCCCCTGGCCCGGCTTTCCGGTGGCCTGGTTAATCTGTACCCCTGCAAGTCTTCCCTGTAGTTTCTGGGTAATCTGAGAAACCGGGATATCT
The DNA here is from genome assembly GCA_040394475.1 of Telluribacter humicola. Classification (GTDB taxonomy): domain Bacteria; phylum Bacteroidota; class Bacteroidia; order Cytophagales; family Spirosomataceae; genus JBEBSD01. Next base: position 14,234 of record JBEBSD010000094.1, read on the forward strand.
TTGAACTCTGTTCCTTTCACTGTTTGAACCGCTCCCGTCACCTCCCGCTTGAGCTGACTACCATAACCCACCACTACTACCTCCTCAAGGGCTTTGTTGTCGGTTTGGAGGGCTACCTGCAGCGTAGTCCGGGAACCTACAGCAATTTCCTGGGTAAGAAATCCGACAAATGAAAATACCAATGTACTTCCGGCTCCGTCAGGTATTGCAATTGAGAATTCTCCCTGTGTATCGGATGTAGTTCCCTGCTGGGTTCCTTTCAGCATAATACTCACTCCGGGTAACCCTTCGCCATTTTCATCCGCGACTTTTCCCGTGACGTATCCGCCCGATGAACTACGTGTTGTTTAGGATCTGGATATTTTTATAGTTGTTCGGGAAAAGCTCTGTTAGCTTTTTATGGTTAATGGTCATGATATTTTCGAGTGTGTACTTGAGCCATTGAAAAGGATTGACGTCATGTTTTTTGCAGATGGCGAAGAATGAATAGACCATTGCGGCTCTTTGTGCTGCTTGATGCGTTCCGGCAAATAGATAATTCTTTCGGCCGATCGCCACGGGTCTGATGGCATTCTCCACCGGATTGTTATCTATGCATAAACTTCCATCGTATAAGTAAGCGCTCAGCGCATCCCAGCGGGCGTATGCGTACAACATGGCTTTCCCGATCTGACTTTTGGGGAGTGTGTTTTTGATTTGCTCAAAGATCCATTTGCCGAGCTGGTTGATAACTGGCAATGATTCTTCCAGACGTAGCTCTTTGACCTTTGCAGTAGTTGAATTTTCTTGCTTGGCTTTTCGCTCGATGATATAGAGCTTTTGAATGAGTGTCAGCGCATATTCCGCACGGACTTTATCATTGTTTAGCGCCCTCTCAAATTCTCTGCGTGCGTGCGCCCAGCAAGCGAGTCGGGTAATGTCTTTTTGTTTGCCGTACTTCTCGTATACCACATATCCGTCGGTTTGCAGATAGCCACAGAAGCTATCGAGCATATCTTCTACTCCAGCCGATCCACGCGTGGGCTGGTAGTCAAATAAGGTAATATTGTCCAACGGGCTATGGTACACCCAGTACCAGCCTTGGTGGCAAGCCCCCTTTTTGTCACTTTCCAGCACTTTAATCGGTGTTTCATCCACCTGTAAATAGCCTTTGGATTTTATATCGAAGACTAACAGTTCATAAAGTGGCTGGAGCTTTATGAGCGCTTCTTTTGTCCAGCCTTCGATGGTAGAAGAGGCAATCTGAATGCCTTCCCTGGCAAAGCGTTGCTTTTGACGATAGAGCGGCATATGATCTAGATATTTATCGGTCAGGATGCAGGCCAGAAGGCCTGCACCCGCGATACCCTTATCGATTACGCGCTCCGGCAACTGGCCTATAAGTACGCCTTCGCCGCTTTTAGGAACATATTTGTAACGAATGTATCTTTTGATGAAAAACCGGGCTGGAACGCATTCGAGCTCTTCCGTCACTTCTTTTCCAATGCAAACCATCTCAGAAAGATCACCTTCCGGGTAGATTTCAACTTCTTCTACTGGGAGATGTTCAGGGAGTTTAGCCCGGCCAGGATGATTTGGGCGCTTGCGGACGTACTCGATCTTTTCTTTTGCCTCTTCCTGCTGCAGTTCCGCTTCTGCTGGTGAGACTTCGAATGGCAAAGTGGTTTGATTGGGGTCGCCTTCAAAGCGTTCTCTTTTTTGCCCAAACTGCATTCGGCGAAACATTTCCACCTGCGCTTTCAGATAGGCGTTCTCCTCATTCCGTTGCTTTACAAGGGCAATCAGCTCATTTTTACCCAAGTCTTCCAGCGCTATTTCCATGTATTAAAAATACGCAAATACAGGCTGCTTTCCAAGAAAATAGACACTTAAATCACCAGTTGATAGCGTTTATTTTGATGACTTTTCACGACGCGGATCCCCTGCACCATCAGCACCAGATCGCTCCAGCTTAAGCTATTGACCGAGGCGTCTTTGGGTAAGGGGAAGGTGCCGATTTCCAAGCGCTTGTAATACAGGACGAAGCCTCCGGATTCCCAATGAAGTAGCTTCATGTGGGTTCTCCGCCGATTCAGAAAAACAAAAACTTCACCTGATGTAGGATTGCGACCTAGCTCATTACTAACCAGACCGCTCAAGCCATCCATATTTTTGCGCATATCACAATACCCCTGATAAAGATAGTAGCGATGCGACGATCCCAGCGAAAACATTTACACCAATCCAATCAGGCCAGAAAGAACCGTCAGGTCTATACTACTGACTTTGATCACTACACCATTGGGATAGTGGATCTCTACTTGATCGGATCGCATCCGTTTATCTGGTTTCAGAGCTATAAATCCGGAATTGGCTTTCGGCTTGCTCTGGGCTACCCAGTAACTAAATTTCCCCAAAGTCAGATCCTTTGCTTTACAAAACTGCTGCTGGCTAACGCCACTCGCCCGCCATTCGGCCACTAAATTCAACATCTGTTCGCACTTTTCCATTGTAAATTTTTTCGCGAAAGGTCGGAATTGCGCAGATGAAAGGAAAGACGGTGTTTATAGGGTGCTTACCCCGTGACTGTCCGCTCCGCAATTTTCAGTTGTTCCAATAAACCGGGTAGGTTACCGGCAATTGCGGAGCCTGTGAAGCAGCAAACCGTAGCAAGGTAAAAAGAAGTTAATTTCACTAAGTTGGGCAACTGACAAAACAGTTGGCCCGATCTGGGCTTGTTCATAGATTCGTAAAGATTTAAGGTAAGATATAGTAAACGGAAATACAGTTAGTTTCCCTTTTTGTCTTTTGCAGCACAAAACGGGAGGCAACAACCCATACTATTCTCAATAGCATCAGCTGCCATTATGGATAAGGTAAATAGACATTAAAGCATAGACAGACTTACGTTATAGGTGGACTTGACAACGGGATGCACTTATTATACAAGTCGTAGACAGGGGCTACTTTCCTAAACCATGCCCCTTTATTATTAAAATATTTATATAAATAACGGTCAAAAAGACGCAATTTATTTGAAAGGTGCTACCTCCTAAACTTACTTCCGGTCAATAGACTACGCTTTGCAGGAAACGTTTCAACGCTTTTTGCGACTTTGTGAGATGATATTCGACCGCCTTTTCGGATAAGTGGAGATGACGCGCGATTTTATCGTTTTTCCAATTGTGTAAGTAGCTCAATCTGAAGACATCTCTGGCTTTGGCAGACAGTTCTCCCATCCCCTCTTCCATCAGTTCCAAAATGTTCCGGGTCGTCAGATTGTCCTGCATGGTCACCGGCATTTCAGTCATGCCAGCGCAATAGTACAGGTAATTGTTATGGATAACCTGTGCACGCAAATGATCAATCAGGGCGAACTTCACCGCTCGAAACAGGTAGTGCTCGCAATTTCGGATTTCAAGACTGTCTTTCCGCTCCCATAAATCCAGGAAAATATCCTGAACGAGCTCTTTGGCAATCTCTTTGTCTTTCAAACGTCTGTAGGCAAACTGAAATAGCTTTTCCCAATAGCTCTCGTACGAATTGATGAAACTTACTTTTTGCTGCTGGTTAACCGAAACCCTGCACGCTATACTCTCGGAATCAACGGAATGGTGGGACATAACAGATGAGCTACTCGTTACTATTATAATACCATTAATTACTACAATATACATAAAATCTCAGGTTGACACAATCCTGTCCTGTACTGTTATGGGGAATGGGCGGAGAAGCTCCTCTGAAGAACGGTTACTTGCTGGTGTAGTTGCGGGGAACGGGGAACGGGCAACGGGGGATGGGGAATGGGCGGAGAAGCTCCTCTGAAGAACGGTTACTTGCTGGTGTAGTTGCGGGGAACGGGGAACGGGCAACGGGGGATGGGGAATGGGCGGAGAAGCTCCTCTGAAGAACGGTTCTTTTGTTGGTGTCGTATACAGAAGCCGAGGGCGCCCAGCCCGGATAAATATGTACCTGATCCACTTTTCACACAGGATTATAACGGGGCCGCCCAGGCCGGTATACTTACGCCAGGAATAATCGACTAGACGTCCCCCATTGATCTATACGGATCCCGATGGAAATTTCTGGAACTTTGTCATTGGAGGTGTATTGGGAGGCATTTCCGGATGGCAGATCGGTAAAGCTCAGGGCGCCAAAGGATGGGGGATGTTTGGGTATATTGCAGGAGGGGCAGCAATTGGGGTTGTTACTGCCGGCCTCGCAGAAGGGGTTGCAGGAGCATTTGTGTCGTCCAACACTGTCGGCGCCTCAATGGGCGCCTATGCTACAGCGGGTGCCGTTGCCGGTAGCTTTTCCGGGGCTGGTTTTGCGGCTTTAAGTGGCAACACTATAGGAAAGGGGGCTCTCATTGGAGGACTGATCGGAGGACTTGGCGGGGCGGTTAGCGGGTATCTGCAATACAACCAGATTGGTGTGTCGATGGAAAGATCGATGGCTAATCGAAGTCAATGGATGGCATGCAAAGATTGTGCCTGGACTGTTAACAAGCCCGAAGTTGTAGTAAAAAGGGGTATGCTTGACTACGGTTCACCATTATACGACGCATTGGTAGCAATTAACGACTTTAATCCACTGGCTATTGCAGTAAACTCCATGTATGGCTATCTTTACGGAAGAGATACAGCCGGAAGGCCCTTGTCCGGTATGGAGGCAACAGCCAATCTTTTGTCGCTTGCTGTACCGGGGGGAAGAGGAGCGGGGATTGCTGCTAAGGGGGTAACACAAGCTGAATATACATTTACCAAGACAGCAGCGAAACATTTAACCGAGGTAGTAAAGCGAGGAGAGAATGCGGGGCAACTCGCCAGACCATATATGAACTCACCTTTAACTATTCAAGAAATTATGTCAACGAGCAAGGGGACACTTGATGCTACCTTTAAAGGAGGAATGAATTGGAGAGTGCCCGGTACATTCAGAGGTTCACAAGGAATATGGGAATTAGGCATCAATCCTAAAACGAATGTTATTTACCATTTCAATTTTACACATCCATGAAGTTTGAAATAGAATATACAGGTGTTTCGGAGGATAGATTATTGGTTTATCGTATAGAGGAATATTCCTTTGATATGGAGCCATGGATTTATGAATTAGATTTTGAGATTGCTATAAATACAATTACCCTTGCTGTTGTTGATAAAAAAATCATCCAGCTTAATGGTTTTTGTGGATTGAATAAAAAGATGAAATCCAATTTTGAAGTTCCTAAAAGTCAAAAAGGAATATTAAAAGTTTTGGATGATTTGGAGCCAGGGATTGGTTCTTATAGTGCAGGCAAAGAAGATTTGCCTATATATGTAAATACTAACACAGGTTGGGTATGCATCGGAAATCCTGAAAAGAAAGGCAATGCAGTTGAGTTTGTAAATAGTTGCGTTGCAGTTATAGACGATGATAAGGGATTTGTTTCTCTTTGGCTAAAGCCTGATAGACTACCAGATATTTGAAGCAAAGCCCGGGGCTTTTTCATTTATTAAAAGCTCTAAGCTTCCCATTATTAATCATGGCATCTCATTTCAATTTACCAGAATAAACTATAACAATTTCGTTTACATAGGACTCATGACCGTTTATAACTTTCGTCAGTCTATAGTTTACGGGGTTGGTCTATTGGGCCTAGCCGGTTCCCTGGTTCGATAAACAATATTATCGAATGCCTGACTTGTCTGCCTGAACTTCTTTTTAAGAATCTTGGAATGAGGACATTATGTAGCGTGTCCAAAGCAGAAGTTCTATTTATCTTTTAGCTAATCTTTCTGTTTTGATCCTGTGCAAATTCTGACTTCACTTTTTTCCAATAGGTTGCGCGTAGATACTACACAGGGCGATAGCGAATAGTTTGGAATAAAATCCGGTTTGGAAGTTATACCGGTTTTTCCGGAAAAATTCGCTATTTTCCCGGTACTCAATTATCACTTTGATAAGCCTGACGGCGATTTGTTTATCCAATAACTCAGGGTAGTCTGATAATCGTTGCATATCTTTAATCGCTATGTACATGGTCCGATATGGTAAAAAAATAGCGATACAGCAGATTGTCTGTTCCTGTTTTTGGTTCGTAGGCTTATGGATAGGGTTCACCTCTTGCGGAGGGATGAGTGATATTACTGAAGACCTAGGGGAGGGATATTTTTATTTAGGAACTGGCCCGACATCAAATTGTATCTATTTTTCAAACGAGTCAGACTATCGAAATCCGCACACTATTGACAGAATAGTGATCTATCCGGCAATGAAAATTTATAGGTTTAATGATAAGCATATTCTTATAGTACAACACCCAAATAAAAAATCTGTACAAATAGACCTTGCATTTCATAGTCCCTACTCGGAAACGGAAGTTGACAGCGTTCTACAAAATGACGCTTTCTTCAAAAAGATGTTTTCAAATGAAATTAACTATTGGATCATCGATAAAAAAGATAGGCAAACACATGGACCTTTTTATGAAGAAGAATACTTTGCAGCGGGGCTACAAATGAATATTGAGAAAGAGTTCCTGCGTTCTGTTTTGACGGATTAATTTGTTTAGGCTACTAACGTGTGTACAACCGGTACCCGAAGCTTTTTACGTTCGCCTAACGGACCCAACCGCCCATTCCCTATTCCCTATTCCCCATTCCCCACCACCTATCTCCCACCAGGCGGACAGTGCTTTTTCAGGAA
>JBEBSD010000095.1:0-20852 GCA_040394475.1 Telluribacter humicola
CCAAGGAAGTGCTCTACCGCGCGGCGGACCGTCCCTGAGCTACAAAGGCGTTACTTGCCGGTATGCCCCGTTCGGCACCCTCTTTTTTTCGGGTATCTTCCCCCTTACCGGAAAAGTGGGTACAAAGATACAATTAAGAACTAATAAGCGATCAACGAATAAGGTAATTTCTTTCGTTGATCGCTTATTGAACACTGAGCGGAAGACGAGGTTCGAACTCGCGACCTATAGCTTGGAAGGCTATCGCTCTACCAGCTGAGCTACTTCCGCAGTTCCAGAACGCATTTTAAAGACGGAAAACCCCGCTGTAAAACAGTTTCTGAGTGGTGGGGGCGGATGGATTCGAACCACCGAAGACATACGTCAGCAGATTTACAGTCTGCCCCATTTGGCCACTCTGGTACACCCCCGAATCAACATTTCAACTTGTAATCCCCATCCCCCTTTCAGTTTGGAGTCGCAAAATTAGAAGCACTTTTGATATTCACAAAATGTTTCTCGAAAATAATTACTATTTTTTTCATAAGTGCCTTTTCCCATGCCTGCCGGCCTGTTTTCCCTATTGAAAAACAGGCCGCTTTCCCTGGGAAAAACGACCTGCTATAAAAGAGGGTTGCTGACTATAGACGTATTCCAAAACTTAACATTCTGACCTGCGGCCCCCTTCCCTCTTCAAATAATCCGTTCAGGTCATAATTCACAAACAGGTCCGGGAAGTTCCGGATTCCCAGTTCCAGCGCGACTCCGGTCCGGAACTCCTCCATAAAGAAGCCGCTTTTCATCCGTTCCTTGTGCCCCGCCTCGGACTTGCTCTTATGGTAGCCTCCCAAGCGGTACCCTCCGTAGACCCCGCCGCTGATATGTGACACGACCGATCCGGCAAACCCTACCGTGGGCATCAGCGATAAGTTGACATAGGGCGCCACGAGCTTATTCTTCCGAAGCTGTATCTCTTCATTGCGCTGATCTACTAACGGCTGGAAAATGATATTATCCGTTTCCCTGCGGATTACTTCATTCCCCTCAAACATAAGGTTGTACCAGGAAACGTCCAATCCTAAATCCATAAACAATCCTGATTTCCTACCTTTTGCTATGGGCAGACTTCTCACAATCCCGACACTTACAAACCGGGATCCGCCTGTACGCAGATCATAATCGGAGGCGTCATAGCCATTGGGCTTATTTTCACCATAGCGGTTTAACCCCAGCTTTATATCAACTCCTTGTCTCGGGCTTCTGCGCATCCTGAAAAGGGGGCGTCTTACTTCCACCGTATCTGTTTCGCAGTATTCATCCTCATTGGCCACCCGCATATAGCTTTTGCCAATATTGAACCGGACACCTCCGATATTAAAGCGGATGATCTTTCCTTCCTCCTTTCCTTCATGCTGCTTCCCTTCCTTCAGATAAAGCTTCCCCTCTACCCATTCCTGTGTAGTTCCCCCTGAAGCAGGCAGGGAATCCAACCGAAGGGCAATATCTTTCCAAAGCCTGTTCAGATCATAATCCGACAGCTTAGCAAGTTCTTTCCGGTCTGAGCCGTACACAACCATCCGGGTGTGAGTATCAAACGCAATCACGATAGAATCTTTCACTTCAGACTGCGCAACTGCCGGTAAGCCAAGCAGTATCGCACTCACAATGGATAACAGTCCACGCTTTTTCATAGGTTTTTACTTAAAAATTGGTACGCTCTTTAAAATTTTTATACTGTTTCGAAAAACTGCCCTCCTGACCCGTCAGTTCATAGTCTACCTTTGCCAGTACTTTCCTGGGGTTAAAGCCCACTTCCTCCCAGTCGACACGCTCGCCCTGCTTGACTTTCTTAAGTTGCCGGAAAATCTGCTGTAGCCGTTTGGGTTTTTCCGCTTCCACCGCTTCAGCCGGTTCCACATGTACTACCAGAACGGTAGACTTCAGCGCTACGGTTACCGGAGGAAGCGACGGGGGCGCAAGCGGGGCAACCGTTTGCGGTTGTCCGGCAATTGCCGGCAAATCGTCTTCGCCGGGAGTCGTCACGGCGCCATCCGTTTCAGGAGCGCCGGTCGCAATTCCGGAATGCTCAGCCTCAGCCAATAAGGGCAGCTCCGGCGTTCTGATCTTCTGAACCTTCTCTTTCGCCGGGACCTGTTCCGCTATCGCTACCTGCGGTTGTTCCCGGGGGCTATCAGGCACTACCTGCGCCGGGCCGGGGTTTATTCCCGGTTCAGGAGTACTATGGGAAATTTTCGCCAACCCGGTGGCCGGCGGAGTCTCCTTTTCCCAAAGCCCGTAACCGGCCAAAAAGGCTATCAGCAGGCAAGCCGCGACCTTCCAATACCCTCCCCAAACGACACGGCGGCGACTCGTCTTTTGCTCAAGACGTTGCCATACCTCCGCGCCGGGGGGATATTCCCAATCCTTCATTTTATCGTGAAGCAGCTTGTCCAGCCTGTTTGAATCTTTATTCGTTTCCATAATCTTTAACCGTTTATCCGATAGTTAGCAGCGTTGGATCCTGCATTATGTTTTTTTTTTGAGCCACCTTCCCATTCCGCAAGCAATTGCTGCAGACAGGACCTGGCCCGGTGCAGTTGAGACTTCGATGTCCCCTCAGTGATCCCCAGCATCTGTGCGATTTCATGATGGGCATATCCTTCAATGGCATACAGGTTCAATACGGTCCGGTACCCTACCGGCAATCGTTCCATCATCTCAAGCAATTCCGAAGCCTCCAGCTGCTGATCGGCATAGGCATAATCAGGAAGGGTTTCGGCCAGCTCCAGGTTCACGTTTTCCATTAACCGTTTCCGGCGTCGCAGGTACCCCAGGGCTTCGTTGACGATAATCCTGCGGATCCAACCTTCAAAACTTCCCTCCTGCCTGAACTGCGGTATTTTCTCAAACACCCGCATAAAGCCCTCCACCAGTACATCCTCGGCCGCCATCTGTTCCCCTACATACCGCATGCATACCCCCATCATCCGGCCTGCATATTTTTCATACAGATGCCGTTGCGCTTTAGGGTCCGACTCCAGGAGCGCTTTGATCAGCTGGCTTTCATGACTAAATAATTGCAAAATTTTTCCCATCACTTATGATGCATTCGCTTACATGATGCATCTTCGCACAACTGTGGTTGCATAACAATCAAAAATAATTCAAAATATGTCGGATGCAGCATCTCCCATCGGGATTTTTGACAGCGGGATTGGCGGTATGACTGTCGCAAGGGCACTTACGGACCTGCTCCCCCGGGAAGACATGATCTATTTCGGAGATACCGCTCATTTGCCCTATGGGGACAAATCAGCCGCAGCCATCCAGGCTTATTGTATCAAAATATGCAATGTGCTGCTGCAGCAGCGATGTAAATTAATCCTGATTGCCTGTAATTCGGCTTCTGCGGCAGCCTATGAGCTGGTGCGGGAGTATGTGGGAAGCAGTGCCAAAGTGATGAACGTAATAGATCCGGTGATCGACTACATTCAGGATCCCTACCGTGGTAAAACGGTTGGTCTGATCGGCACCAAACAGACGGTGCTATCCAATGTATATAAAAAGAAGACAGATGCGCTGAACCGGCAGATTGTCCTCAAATCGCTGGCCACGCCCTTGCTGGCGCCCATGATTGAAGAAGGCTTTTTTGACAACTCTGTCAGCAGCAGTATTATCGACCGCTACCTGTCCGACCCGGAACTCAGCGGCATAGAAGCGCTTATACTGGGGTGCACCCACTACCCGCTGATCAGCAAAGAAATTGAAATGTATTACGACGGGAAGGTCCATGTACTGGATACCGCCGCCATTGCCGCCGCTTCCGTCAAATCCTGGCTTGAGCAGCATTACCTGGTCAACCCGGGAGGAAATGCATTGCGGCAATTTTATGTCTCCGATTACACCAGTTCCTTCGAAGCCTCCACCCGGTTATTTTTCGGTACTACGATCCAGCTTCATCATTACCCCCTGTGGGAATAATCATGCGCCGAATGCATCGCGCATCCCGGAGGCGACCAGCTGCCGTTCTTTTTGCAATTTCTTGCTGTTACGATACCAGAGGTAGGCAATCAGGGCAAATGTGAGGTAGGGGATCACGAACAGGTAAGCGATCCCGAAATTCAGCCCGATGCCTATATTGTTTCTGCCATTGCCCATGGTACTCTCTACTGATCCCCGGCACATTGCACATTGCGCCCAGGTATCCATCAGGCTGAAGAGCACGACCAGCAACGTGCCTGTTATCCTTACACTCCACTTTTTCATACGTAATACGGACTAATTAACAAGTACACAATTACCCCCGAGACGCTCACATACAACCATATAGGAAACGCCCATTTTACCACTTTCTTATGCGAGGCGATCTGGTTGCTCCAGGCAAAATAAACGGCTCTCAACACAAACCACACCACCAGCACCGAGAGCAGAATATGGCTGACCAGCAACGTATAATACACCGGCCGGATCCAGCCCTGCCCCAGGAACGGCGTTGAATCGTTAGATAAATGATAAATTACATAAAAAATTAAAAACAGGCTGCCCAATACAAAAGCGCCGGTCATTGCCTGGCGGTGCGAAGCGATTTCCTTTCTGCTGATATGATAGCGCCCTTTTAATAACAACAATGCTGTCAGGGTGTTGATTCCTCCGTTAATATGGGGCAGCACGCGGGTCCATTCTCCCAAATCCACTTTCTGGCGGATCCCCAGGAGCAAGGCCACCACCAGGGGGACAACCACTGCAACGATATTAATTAAACGATTGTATCTGGCATGTTGCTCCAGGTTCCAAGGCTCCGTCATATCACTTTTCCCGGGTTGAATTTTGATAAAGTAAAATTTTAATTTCCGCCATTAGACGGTCTATTTCAGACTCATCCGCCTGTTGATAATATCCCCTTATCTGTCTGTTCCCATCTATCAATACTAACCCGCAATGCTCCGGGAAAGTTCTTCCCGCCAGGGGTTGCCGGTCTAACTTTAACAACGTCGCGAGTCCTCCGGGCTGCTTTTCCGTCGTTTGGTCCACGAGCACAGTCCAGAAATCCGGATCCAGCGCCTTTTGCCAGCCCATCTCCTCCTGCGCAGCAACGATAATCCCCTGCACGGGTTCCTCGTTCCTGAAAGCTGTTTCCAGCCGCCTGAGTTCATTGATTAAATTCGCATGGTCTGTCCGGCTATCGGAATCCGGGTAACAGACCAGATTAATCCGGCCTTCCAACATCTCCGATCCCCGTGCCGATCCGGAACGATCGGTGCCCAGCAAGCCTTCCACACGGTAATAAACCGTATCAGCCCCTTGTCTGACTACCTGCCCCTCCGCCACCAACGGATGGTATACCGGAAGGTCGTAGTAATTGTTACCAAAAAATCTGAAAAACAAAAACACAAAAGCCGGAAGTGCCAACAGGATCAGCAGCATTCCGGCTTTTTTCAATCTCGGCATTTCTATCTCAGGATATGTACATCATTAAATATCGATCCGCCTTCATAGAGCAGGGCTATTATCAGCCACACCACGAAGATAACCGGGATGAGAATCGTCCATATCAGTGTCTTTGCCTCATGTTTTAAATGCATGAACTCTCCCACGATGTAAAACGCTTTGACAATGGTCATTGCCACAAAGATTGATATCCGCAAAGGACCATGATGCATGGTAAAAGCGATTAAAAACTCAATAGCTGTCAGGATCAGCAGAATCCAGAAGGTTTTCCAGATCACCTTGCGATGTGCTGCGCCTCCGTCGTCAGGTACCGTATGTCCGTTTGAATTTGTCATAAACTTTACTGTTACTATTTTTTTAAACCAGATAGAAAAATGTAAATACAAACACCCATACCAAATCCACAAAGTGCCAATAGAGGCCTACCTTCTCCACCATTTCGTAACTTCCCCGCCGGTCGTAGAAGCCCGTTGAAGCCCGGTAGAAAACAAGATAATTCAAGCAAACCCCGCTGAATACGTGCGTACCATGGAAACCGGTAATGAAAAAGAATAGATCAGCAAAAGGAACCGGGCCGTACTGATTTTCTTTCAAATTCGCACCAAACACTGTCCGTTCGACCCAATCTCCCTTAATGAATTCCCTGATAACCGTCCCATCATCGGTACCGTGAATAAAGTGAGCCCACTCCCATGCCTGGCAGCCCAAAAATGTAATGCCTCCCAACAGCGTCCAGAGCAGGTATTTCTCTACGTTTTTCCGATCCATCCGGTGTCCCGCCTCCACGGCAAGCACCATCGTCACGCTACTGGCAATCAGGATAAAGGTCATAATCCCCACGAACACCAACGGCAGGTAAACGCCGTGCAGGAACGGTACGGCGGCAAAAACCTTTTCCGGGATAGGCCAGTACAGGTTAGAAAAGGCAAAGTCTGCCACCTCGCCGGCATAGGCAGGAAAACTGTAACGGATCAGTCCGTAACTAACCAGCAAGGCCGAAAAAGTGAAGGTATCCGATATCAGGAAAAACCACATCATTAATTTTCCGTAACTTGCTTTCATGGGTTCAACCCCACCCAGCCACAATTTGGGCTCACCACTCGTTGATGTAACAGTCGATGCCATTCGTTAATAGAATTATAAATTTTAATTAAAGGTCAGCAAAAATACAAACAGATATACCCATAACAGATCCAGGAAATGCCAGTACGTTGCACAAATCTGAATTTGCCTTAAACTCTTCGCATGAATCTTCAGCCTGAAGGCCGCGAACAGGGCATAGGCAAGCACGATCAGTCCGCTGATCAGGTGAAATCCATGTAAGCCGGTGAATACATAAAAAAACGATCCGGACGGGTTACCGACAAAGTACACATTCATCTCAACCAGTTTCTTCCAGCCTTCAAACTGCATCACCAGGAAGGTTATTCCCAGAACAAAAGTAGCAGAAATTGCCAATCGAAGCTGCGTAAAGTCATCCTTCTTTGCTGCGCTCACTGCCCAGTGCATGGTAATACTGCTGACAACCAATACGATGGTGCTGTACTTAAATAGTTCCGGAATTGCGAATTCAAGCCAGTTCCCTTCCGCTCTCCGCACCAGATAGGCGCTGGTCTGGGAGGCGAACAGCATGACGATACTTACAATAAAGAGCCACATGAGAAACTTCACCGGATCCATTGCAAGCACCTCCCTGGGTCTCTCCCGATAATTCACGGTTGTATCTGATATATTATCCATTCCTTTTCCGGTCAAATCTTATCCAATAAAAACGCAATCTGCACAATTGGCAAATAAATAAACGAGCCGAACATCAGCTGCAGTGCTGTTTTGTCATTACACTTCCGCATCAGATGAAAAGTTTGCGCTAAAAACGCGATCCCGCAAAAGGTTGCAATAATTGCTGAATTAATACCGGTCATGCCCAGGTAATAGGGCAGCCACCCGATCGGGATCAAAAACAATGTATTAATCATGATCTGCATGGCTGTATTGAGATCCTTGCCTCCTTCCGACGGCAGGAGCCTGAAGCCGGCCTTTTTATATTCCTCGTCCTGAACCCAGGCGATCGCCCAGAAATGGGGAAACTGCCAGAAAAACTGGATAGCAAACAAAATCCCCGGTTCGAGTCCGAAATGATTCGTAGCCGCAACCCATCCGATCATCGGCGGAAATGCGCCTGGAAATGCCCCTACAATCACTGCAACCGAGCCCACTCTTTTGGCCGGTGTGTACACAAACCCATACAGGATAAGCGACAGCAGCGCCAGGGCCGCGGTACGGACATTGAACCAAACCACAAAAATCACCAGCGCCGCAACTCCCAGAAAAACCGCCCAGGCGATCGCTTCCTCGACCGTTACACGCCCTGTTGGGAGGGGTCGGTTCTTGGTTCGTTTCATTAATTTATCCAGATCTCTCTCGAGGATCTGGTTAATGGTATTGGCCGACCCGGTAATCGCTAACGCCGCCACACAAAATAACAGCAACATGGGTATCGCTACCCGGTCTGCACCAAGGCCATACCCTATTGCTCCGGAAAAGGCGATCAACGCCGACAGTCTGAACTTCAGCAGCTCCAGAAGCGCCTTGCCCTTCGCCACCAATCCTGCATTCGACGCTATTGCCTGCTCAGATGAAACCATACTCATTTCGTTACGCTACTATACTATTCACTCCTTACTAAATACCCTATCCGCATTTAAAAACAACCACAGCACAAACTGAACGCCCAACATCAGGGTAGCCAGTGTTAAATGCACCGGCTGCGCGGCTGCCGGGACAGACCAGTAATTCAGGACAATTCCCGATACGACGGTCAGTACCAGGATCCCCACAATCCACCGCATCAGGCGTCCCAGCACGCCACCTCCTTCTACCCCGTCATGCAAGCGCTTCAAAAGCCAGAGGTTGCCCGCCAGCAGCAGGATCGAAAAAGAGCGGTGTACCAGGAAAACCGGGCCCAACGCATCAATCCAACTACTTCTCGCTTCGTAACCCAATTGCATCACAACATGGTCCATCGCCTCTCTCACCTGTGTTCCGATGACGATTTGCAGGACTGAAAGCCCGATGACAACGTACACCAACCGGTTGATCCTGCGTTTGTCACCTTTCCACTCCCCTATTTTCCGGCTGTCCGCATGCGAAACCCTGGCATAGGTATACAGGAGTATAAAGACAATGACAATGGCCAGCAACATGTGCAGGGTGATTATCACCGGGTGCAACTCGCTGGAAACCACTTTCGCCCCCAGCCATCCCTGAAAAGCAACCAGCACGAGGGCCAGCAGGCTCAGGTAGAAAATCTGGCTTTTACCCCGGCGCAGCAACGGAATGGCCGCCAGCACCGTGGCAAAAATCCACATTCCTGTAAAAACCCCGAACAAGCGGTTGACATACTCGATCCAGGTCTTTACCGGATTAAAAATAACTTCCCCTTTCAATTTCGCCCCGTAAATCTCTTTATAATTTACCGGAAGCTCAGCTATATCCGTAGGAGGGATCCAGCTTCCAAAGCACCTCGGCCAGTCCGGGCATCCCATTCCGGCCCCTGTGGCCCTGACAATCCCCCCGACCAGAAACAACATGTACACCGTAACGATCGCCCCAAACACAACGGTTTTATAACGGCGGATCGCTCCGTTGTCAATGGCCTGTTTTAAACTGGTCATTATAATTTTGAGACTCGATTTGCTTCTCCTCCTTCTCAATCAACTCATTCTCACTGGGAAAATTCGATTCCGGTGTCTGTGAATAAGGAATGTTCTGAGGAATATAATCGTCCTTAGCACCCGGTTTGCTGTAATCGTAAGGCCAGCGATACACAGCCGGAATCTCTCCGGGCCAGTTACCATGTCCGGGGTTAATCGGAGCCGTCCATTCCAGCGTAGTGGATTTCCATGGGTTTTGCGGCGCTTTCCTTCCTTTGAAAATGCTATAAAAGAAGTTGTACAGGAAAATAAACTGCGCCGCGAAAGAAAAGATTGCCGCCGCACTAATAAAGGTATTCATATCTGAAAATACCTGTGTGAAATCGTAGCTGGTAAACTGGTAATACCGGCGGGGAAAACCTGCGATCCCCACGTAATGCATGGGAATAAACACCAGGTACAGCCCTATAAACGTCAACCAGAAGTGAATCTGACCGAGGGTATTGTTCATCATCCGGCCGAACATCTTAGGAAACCAGTGATACACACCGGCGAATAACCCGAAGGCAGAAGCGGCGCCCATCACCAGGTGAAAGTGCGCGACTACAAAGTAGGTATCGTGCAGCTGTATATCCAGCGCGCTGTTTCCGAGAATAATACCGGTCAGACCTCCCGAAACAAACAGCGATACCAGCCCAATCGCAAACAACATTCCCGGCGTAAAATGCAGGTTGCCCCTCCATAACGTGGAAATGTAGTTAAAGGCTTTGACGGCGGAAGGAACCGCGATAATCAGTGTCAGGAACATAAACACCGAGCCCAAAAACGGGTTCATCCCGGTTACAAACATATGGTGTGCCCAAACGATAAACGACAGGAATGCAATTCCCAGCAGGGACGCAATCATCGCGCGGTATCCAAAAATAGGCTTCCGTGCGTTGGTCGCAATAATTTCGGAGGTAATCCCTAACGAAGGAAGGATTACAATGTATACTTCCGGGTGGCCCAGAAACCAGAAAAGGTGTTGATAGAGAATAGGGCTGCCTCCCACGTTGGAAAGCGCCTCTCCGCCGATAAAAATCTCGGACAAATAAAAGCTGGTCCCGAAAGACCGGTCAAAAATCAGGAGCAGCGCGGCTGATAACAGTACCGGAAAAGATATCAATCCCAGCACCGCAGTAATCAGAAACGACCAGACCGTCAACGGAAGACGGCTGAAGGTCATTCCGCGTGTACGCAGGTTGATGACTGTCGTGATATAGTTAATTCCTCCCAATAGCTGGGAAACAATAAACAAAGCCATACTGATCAGCCAGAGTGTCATTCCCAGTCCCGATCCCGGGCTGGATTGCGGCAAGGCGCTCAACGGCGGATAAACTACCCATCCTCCGGCAGCAGGTCCTGTCTGGATAAACAGGGAAACAAACATCAGCAATCCCGCCACAAAGAAGAACCAGTACGATAACATGTTCAGGAAGCCGGAAGCCATATCCCGTGCCCCGATCTGCAACGGAATAAGAAAGTTACTGAAGGTACCGCTTAGTCCGGCCGTCAGCACGAAAAAAACCATGATCGTACCGTGCATGGTGACCAGCGCCAGGAAGAAATTCGGGTCAATCTTTCCCGCATCCGTAATCCACTCACCCAGCAGCGGTTTCAGCCATGAAAGGTCCGCGTTCGGAAAACCCAGCTGGATACGGAACAACACCGACATGGAAAGCCCTAATACCGCCCAGGCAATCCCCGTAATGACATATTGTTTGGCAATTGTTTTATGATCTTCGCTAAATATATACTTCCGCCAAAAACTCAGTTCATGATGTTCATGTTCCTCTGTATGGTCATGATGTACTGTTTCTACTACCGACATGTCTTTCTTACTTATTATTATTCCTGTAATTCTAAAACGTTAAATGGTCTACCACGGCCTTTTACTCTTCAGCGGCCGCCTCCGCGGGAACTTCATCCGCAGCAGCAACCTCGTCCACCCCGGCATATTTAGCGGCCTTCGCTTTCAGATTGGCCGGCACCCGTGCAAGGAACTCTGGATAAGTCTTTAAAAAAGTCTGTTGCGAAGCTACCCAATTACGATACGTTTCTTCGTCATCCACTACTAAAATCATCTTCATACCGAAATGCCCCTGTCCGCAAACTTCTGTACAGGCAATTTCATAGTTAAAATCCGGATTGCCCAGCTCCGCTCTCATCTCATTGGTCGTTTTGTCGGCAACAAACCAGAACTTGGTCGGCATTCCGGGAACGGCATCCATTTTCACTCTCATATGCGGAATAAAGACGCTGTGCAACACATCACGGGCCCTTATTTTCAGTAACACCGGCCGGTTGGCAGGAATGTGCAATTCACTCGGGTTGGTGAAGTCGTCGAACGAATTTTCATCTGTAAAGTCGATTCCGACTTCATTCTGGGCGTCAATCAGCCGGAAGTCATAATCCCCCAATTTGTTATCGTCTGCACCGCCATAGCGTGCAATCCAGCCAAATTGTTTCCCGGTAATCTCAATCACCTCCGCATCCGCGGGCGCGTCCGAGGTAATATCCGTCCAGGAACGCCATCCGGTCAATACCAGAACGGCCATTACAATCGCCGGAATGATCGTCCAAATCAGCTCCAAACGATGGTTTTCCGGATAAAAGGTAGCTCTGTTACCTTTCTTGTATTGGTATCTCCAGGAAAAATAGAACAGGACCACATTTACCAGAATAAACGGGATCGTCAGGAGCCCCATGGAAAACCAGAACAAATCGTCGGTCCGGCGGCCGTGTACCGAAGAAGCCTCCGGAAGGAAAAACATTTCCGCGTGCAGGTACGACCAGACAAAGCCGATAAGACCTAAAATCAGGAATCCCATCCAAAGAGCGCCGTTGATGCGGTTGGCAGTCCCGGGCTCATCCGGATCCTCATTGGCAGGCTTCAATCCCTTGACAACACCCTGTAACCTCCCGATGACCACAAAGGCAAGAACAAGGACAACTATTACCAGTAAAACAATTAAGAGCGTCATATTTATCTATACTATCTATCGGATTATTCTATATCGTGATACAAGGATTCTTCCAGCATCGGATGTTGCTTCGGAATCAGGTTAGCTTTTTCCAGCTGATTCGCCACTACCCATATAAATCCACAGGCAAACAGCAGGAAGATCCCTACTTCCAATGCCCCGATCCCTCCGTGCGATCCTACTACTCCCGGCATAACATTGTTGTAGAAATCGATATAATGCCCGATCACCACACTCCAGCACGCCAACTTTAATATGACAAAAGTGCGCTTGGAGTCCCTCGTCATTAATAACAGGAATGGCAGGACAAAGTTCAAAAGAAGGTTCACGAAGAAGGTGGTTTTATAAATTCCGCCATGTCCGCTAAAACGTTCGTGGAAATAAACCACTTCTTCCGGAATGTTCGCGTAGTAGTACAGCAAAAACTGCGCAAACCACACATACGTCCAGAAGATACTGAATGCAAACACGAACTTTCCGAGATCCTGCAGGTGAGATACATTCAAGGCCTTCAGGTAGCCATTTTCTTTTAACGCCACGACAATCAGGACAATTACAGCCAATCCCGTAACGTGCCAGTTCGCCAGTGTGTACCATCCGAACATCGTACTGAACCAATGCGTATCAATCGACATCACAAAATCCCAGGCCGAAGTAGAAGAAGTAACGGCAAAGAAGACCAGAAATACAACACCATACTTCACCGATTTATGATAGAAGTCAACCCCTCCCAAGCGATCCTCCTCCAGGGATGCATTCCGGAGAATCCGCCATAAACCGTACCAAACCACAAAGTAGATCACCAGACGGGCCAGAAAGAACGGCGTATTCAAATAGCCTTTTTTACCGTTGATAATCGGATCAAAATCCGGGCTGTTGACATCGTACAGGCTTTCGTGGGTCCAGTGAAAAAGATCATGACCGCCTATCAGGAACGTCAGCAGCATGACAATACCGGTAAAGGGCAAAAAGGCCGGCATCGCTTCCGGAATACGCTTGAACACCGTTGACCACCCTGCCTGTGCCAGGTAATTATAGGAGATCCAGAACATTCCTACAACCGAGATACCCGTAAAGAACACTCCGTTCATCCATAAATTGGCCCAAAGCCGGCTGGTCCATTTCCATTCATGCCCGCCGCCATGGCCTTCCACTGCGCCATGGGCATGTGCCGCTTCGTGTCCGCCTCCGCTGGCCAACAAATAAGCACCCAGCAGACCGAGTGCGATTCCAACCGCCCCCAATAGTAAAAGCTTCTTCTTCGCCCCTGCGGTAAATACAAATTGTTCTTCTATGGAAGGTATCGAATGTACTGATGCCATTAGAATTATATAATTACGCTTCTATCAATTAATTAAGATCCTTTTTGCAGTTTCTGAACGTAGTGGACAATTTTCCAACGTTCCTCCGGGTTAATCTGCGACCCATGCGGCCACATACGCGCCTTCCCATAGGTAATCACATGGAAGATATGACCTTCCGTCAGGTTTTTCATGGCATCGGACGTGTAATTCGGAACCCCTTTATAGACCGCTCCAACTTTCCCGTCACCCGCTCCGGCAGCGCCATGACAATGCTGACAATACCGCTCATAAAGCGCTTTCCCTTCGGCAAGCGTCTGATCGCTCAGCAGCACCGGGTTCCGCAGTACCCTTGAGGCAATATCGATGCTGTCGGGAGAGATATTATAAATCATCAGGTCGGTAGTAGCCGAATCCCCTTCTCCAAAATGCGTATTATAATTCCGGCGTGCCACTGTTCCGTTGACAGGCAGCCGCATATTCAGTCCCTGCGGGTTGATCGGGTTGGCTTCAATCTGCCGGTAGGGCTCATAACCCACCGAATTATACATATTGGGCGCAAACTCCTTTCCCGGGCTATTGGGATCTTTTCCACAAGCCGAAAGCAATGCTGCCCCCACAACACAAGCCCCCAGGTATTTATGTAAATTAGTAACTTTCATCTTTCTGATGTGCATTAAAATTGCTTAAGGTTTACCTCCTCAGCGCCGTTTGCCTTTAGTACCTGCGTAATCTCGTCTTCTGACATTTTATTCCCTTTCAGATCGATTGCCATGACAAATTTGTTATCCGTAGCCCTGATGTCGAATAACTTCGGAAAAGGGTTCGGTTTTAATCCGTTCGTAATCAAAAAGGTAAAAACCATTCCAAAAGCAGTGAAAAGCACCGTCAGCTCAAACGTAATCGGAATGTAGTTAGGAATGGAAATAGGATCCTTTCCCCCAACAATCATGGGCCAGTCAATCCCCATTGTCCAGATCATCAAGATCAATGCACAGATACAGCCGGTCAGCCCGAACACAAACGCCGGGATTCCGATCCTGGTCCGCGGATGGCCTAATGCATGATCCAGCCCGTGTATCGGAAATGGGGTGTACACTTCCTTTATTTTGACACCTTCCTTTCGAATCCTGGGAATTGCGTGGAGCAAGATTTCATCATCTTCATAGACTCCCACCAAAAATTTTCCGCTTAATTCTGCCATTGCGCTTAAATATGCAGTTTAATTAGTTATATATCCGAACAATAATTCCGTTGGACCGTCTTAGTCCTGTACCACCCGCTTTTTAGCCACTCCTCCGATCTTGGCGGGCATCCGCTCCGAAGAAGAACGAAGTATCGCCTTCACCTCTGCCATATTTACAACCGGCAGGAACTTGGAAAACAATAAGAACAGCGTAAAGAACAACCCAAACGAGAAGATATAATCTCCAATGTCGTACATGGTCGGGGAAAACATGGCCCAGCTGGAGGGCAGGTAATCGCGATGCAGGGAGGTCACAATAATTACAAACCGCTCAAACCACATACCGATATTCACGATCACCGAGATAAAGAACGTCCACGTGACACTTCTGCGGAGCCTGCGCGACCAGAACAACTGCGGGGAAATTACGTTACAGGTCATCATCGCCCAGTAAGCCCACCAGTACGGGCCGGTCATCCGGTTTAAGAAGGCATAGCTTTCATATTCTACTCCACTGTACCATGCGATAAAAAACTCTGTGATATAGGCAATACCGACTATCGATCCTGTAAGGGTGATTACCTTATTCATCGTTTCGATGTGCTCGACCGTGATATAGTCTTCCAGCTTATAAACCACGCGGGTAATCAGCATCAGGTTCTGCACCATGGCAAATCCTGAAAAAATAGCGCCGGCTACAAAGTACGGCGGGAAGATGGTCGTATGCCAGCCCGGGATTACCGAGGTAGCAAAGTCCATACTTACGATCGTGTGTACAGACAATACCAACGGTGTTGACAACCCCGCCAGAATCAAGCTTACATATTCATACCGTGCCCAGGTTTTGGCCGACCCGGTCCAGCCCATCGCAAAAGCACCGTAAAAAAAGCGCGATACCTTATTGGTCGCGCGATCACGGATAGTAGCCAGATCAGGAATCAACCCCATGTACCAGAACAATAACGAAACGGAAAAATAGGTGCTGATTGCAAATACGTCCCACACGAGCGGTGAGTTAAAATTCACCCATAAAGACCCGAAGGCGTTCGGCAGCGGCAACGCCCAGTAAGCCATCCAGGGACGGCCCATGTGCATCAGGATAAACGATGCCGCACAAAGCACGGCAAAGATGGTCATGGCTTCAGCGGCACGGTTGATCGATGTCCGCCATTTCTGACGAAACAACAGCAGGATGGCCGAGATCAGCGTCCCTGCGTGACCGATACCTACCCACCATACGAAGTTGGTGATATCCCATGCCCAGCCTATGGTCTTGTTAAGCCCCCATACTCCCAAACCTTCCCACCAGGTTACGGCCAGACAGTACGAACCATATGCTAAAACGATCAGTGAAATTCCAAAGGCAATTTTCCATTCCTTCGTTGGTTTTGCCTCCACATGACGACAGATATCCTCTGTAACGTCCGCGTAGGTCTTACCTCCGGTAATTAATGGTGTCCTTACGGATGAGGTAACTTGCATACTCTAACTATATATTAGGATGGTTAAATTTTCTGTTGATCCTGTTTTATGAATTTGCCGGCTGCATCGTACTTCCGGCCTCCTTGTTTCTGATTTTCACCAGATACGATACCTGGGGACGAACGTTAATTTCATCAAGCACATGGTAGGCCCTTCCTTCCTTCTCTTCCTCCAGCAGTTTCGAAATATTGCTCTCGGGATCATTCATATCGCCAAAAACAATTGCATCGGTAGGACACGACGACGCGCAGGCAACATGTACATCCTCATCGGTTACCCTTCTTCTTTCTTTTTTAGCCCGCAATTTGGCCTCCTGGATCAGGTGCACACACATGGAGCATTTCTCAATAACCCCTCTTGAACGCACGGTTACTTCCGGGTTGATCACCATTTTACCCAGATCATTGTTAAAATGGTAATCGAAATCGTCGTTGTCGAAATACTTGAACCAGTTGAAACGGCGTACCTTGTAAGGACAGTTGTTGGCACAGTACCGGGTTCCTACACAACGGTTATAGGCCATTTGGTTGAGGCCTTCTGAGCTGTGAGTAGTTGCCAGCACGGGGCATACCGTTTCACAGGGAGCATTATTACAATGCTGACACATCATCGGCTGGAAGGTCACTTCCGGATTCTCCGACGCCACTTCCATCGCAGCATAGTCTCCGATTTCTGCGTCGCTGCTATAATAGCGGTCGATCCGTAACCAATGCATTTCCCGTGCATTGATAATTTCCTGCCGTCCCACTACCGGGATATTATTTTCGGCGTTGCAGCTTACCACACAGGAACCACATCCAAAACACAGGTTCATATCCACCACCATTCCCCATGAGTGGTTTTTATATTCATGTCCATTCCAAAGGGTGATATCGGTAGGATCTACCGGTCCGTCGGAAGTATGGATCTTCGGCATGAATCTGCCGGCTTGTACATCCTGCTTGTAGTCTTCCAAAACCGTATCCTGGATGACCGAACGCCTGTTCATTACCGTATTATGCGTCTGCGTTTGCGCAATTTCCCGGAATCCACTGGTTTTGGAAACGCTCACTTCACCCGGTGCATAGTTCAGATACCCATTGGTAAATGTCGCCAGCGGATATACATTCTTTCCTACCCCGTTGGCGGCCTTACCTGCCTTTTCACGGCCATAACCGATGGCTGCGGCTATTGTATTTTCAGCTTGCCCGGGTTGTATCAGTACCGGCAATTCAACCGATTTCCCTGCGATTTCCAGCCGGACCATATCTCCCTGCTTGACTCCCAGCGCGGTAGCCGTCTTTTGCGAGACGCCTGCATAGTTATCCCAACAGGCCTTGCTGATGGGCTCGGGCACCTCCTGCAACCAGGGGTTATTGGCCAATGCACCGTTACCGATGCCTACCTTTTCATAAAGTGTCAGCTCGATTCCGGAGGTATCGGTCTTATACTGCGCCGTAATCGACTGCGCTGCTCCCGCCAGATCGCCGGCAAAAGTCGCGCCGGCCGCTTCTCCTGATCCTTTCGGCTCAAATATTCCGTCGTGAAGCGACTGGATCCAGAATTGGTTGAAATCGGTACTTCCCGAAAGCGGGAACATGTTTTTTCTCCAGTATTCTTTTACATATTCATGGTAATCGGTCGATTCCGCACCCGCCCATTTCAGGAGGCTTTCCTGTGCCTGCCGGGTACTGTAAATGAGACTGATGGCAGGTTGCGTCAGGCTGTAAAAACCAGCTTTAGGTTCTGCATCATCCCAGCTTTCAAGGTAGTGGGGCGCCGGTGCCAGGTAGTGCAGCAGGGAGCCGGTTTCATCGGCACGGTCTCCAAACGATAGGCTCAGCTCAACATTCGGAAGTGCCTCCGCCAGTTCCGCACCTCTGGGGTGATCGTAAACCGGGTTCGCCTTATAAAAAAGAACTGCTTTGACCTGGCCGCTCTTTACTTCGTCGATAAATCTGTTGAAAGTTAGATCATCGCCCTGGCGCAGGTACTGCGCTGTTCCCAGATCGATCGTTTTTCCATAACTTTCCAATAAACTGTTCAAGGCATTGACCACTACCTGTACCGCAGGATCGTTTACTCCGGATACAACCAATGCCTGCCCTTTCGCGGCGATCAGATCACTGGCTGCCTTCTCCAGATGAGGCGCGTCGATTGCAGTCGTTGCAAGCGCAGTCCCCCCCAACCCGGCGGCGACTTTATTATAGAGCGCCGCAGCGATCAACCCTATCTGAGAAGGCTTCACGGCAGTCCGGTAATCGGCATTTGCCCCCGTAAGCGACAAGATCGATTCAAACTGATAATGACGGGACATTTCACGGTTCCCTCCTTCGGCGCTGCTTACCTTACGGGTTTGGGCATATTGTCCGGAGAAAGTATCGGGAGCAATCCAGGTCCCCAGGAAATCGGCGTCCAGGCTTACGACCACCTTAGCTTTGCTAAAATCGTACCCCGGCAGCACTGCCTTTCCAAACGATGTTTCATTGGCCTTCACCAGCGCCGCCACCGAATTGGTATCATATACCACCTGGGCTGCGGTCGGGTACCGGGCTATAAACTCGGACAGTACCGACTTGGTAGACGGGCTGAAAAGAGAATTGGAAACAATTCGTATTGCTCCGCCCGCCTCGGATATAGCAGCCAGTTTTT
Source organism: Telluribacter humicola (assembly GCA_040394475.1). Classification (GTDB taxonomy): domain Bacteria; phylum Bacteroidota; class Bacteroidia; order Cytophagales; family Spirosomataceae; genus JBEBSD01. Next base: position 18,704 of record JBEBSD010000095.1, read on the forward strand.
CCATCACCTCTGCATCGAGCGTATCCCAGTCTGTCTTAGCGGTACCCTTTTGCGGTCCCTTCGCTTTTTCGATATCATAAAGTCCCAGCAGGGAAGCATGGGCTCTAGAACTCACCCCGCACGATGCACCGGAAAGTTTATTCGCTTCAATTTTTATCGGGCGGCCTTCCCGGGTTTTAACGAGTACGCTGGTATAATCCCCGCCTTCTGCGTAGGTAGAGGCATACCAGTTAGCGATCGTCGGGTATTCACCCTCTGGTTTATTGACATAGGCAACTGCCTTCCGCACCGGTGCTTCGCAGGATGCAAGGGAAACAGCAGCCATCCCAAAACCAAGCACTTTCAGAAAATCCCTGCGGTTCGATCCCGCTCCGTCTGTGAGCGACTCGTAGCTTACATCTCCCTGAACCGGGTCAGCAAATTCGTTTTGTGCATTTTTAACAAAACGCTCGTCATTTCGTAACTCTTCCAGCCCCTTCCAGTACCGCTTTGTAGTATTTTTCATAAATCCAATCAATACATATATTGGGAGAATCCTCTCTTCTTAACTCTTAATAGTGACATTTAGAACATTCCAGCCCTCCGATATCCGCCACCTTCAGTGCGCCTTTCCCTTCTTCATTATGCAACTGAACCAGTTTATCATAATACGCATTGCCGTCTGAATTGACGTCCGTCTGGCGGTGACAGTCGATACACCAACCCATGGTAAGCGAAGAACGCTGTTCCACTACCTCCATTTTCTTAATATCGCCGTGGCAGGTCTCACATTCCAGTCCTCCGACATTCACGTGCTGTGAGTGGTTGAAATAAGCCAGGTCGGGAAGGTTATGCACCCGCACCCATTCAATAGGCTGGTTCTTTTCAATAGACGCATAGATCTTCTGAATTTCTGGCGACTCCTTTTTAATCACGCCGTGGCAATTCATACAGATGTTGGCGGCAGGAATAGTCGCTGCCCGGCTTTTGTTGACGCCGGTATGGCAATAGTTACAGTCAATCTCATATTCTCCGGCATGCAGCTTATGCGAGAAGGCGATAGGCTGCTTGGGAGCATATCCCTGCTGTACACCTACGCTATAGGCACCATCCAGTGTGGCTTTGATGACCAGCAGCAGGAATACCCAGGTCACAGCCGACAGAATCGCCGGATGCTTGACCGTTTTTGCCAAGAGCAACCGGGTACTTTCCCAAAAACCGATGGAAGGCTCCCGAACGACACCCTCTTTTTCCCGGATGGTTCTGGAGAGTAAGCTAAGCACGACCAGCAGTACAACCAGCAGCAACAAAACCACTACCACCAATACGGCCAGCAGCACGACAAATAATGTGGACGGCCCTTCAGCCTGAACGGCTCCGCCACCTGCAGCAGGACCGGCAGCAGCCACTGCTGCCACTTCCGAATTGGCTTTATCGATATATGCCAGAATGCTGTGAATATCATCTTCCGACAATGTCGGAAAGCTCGTCATCGGAATATTGTTATACTCCTTGTAGATTTTAATCGCGGCGGCATCTCCGGTGGCAATAAGCGCCTGGGAATTGTGGATCCATTTTACCAGCCAGTCAAACTCATGCTTTTTTCCGACGTCCTTCAGACCCGGTCCTACCGATTTCGTAGCGCCGGTTTCGTGACAAGACGCACAATTTGACTTAAAAATAGACTCGCCTTTGGCCGCATCACCGGCTGCAACCTCAACTTCAGCTTCGTCCTGGGCTCTTACAGAAGAAACTCCGGTAAACAGGAAAAACACCAGTAAGAAAAGAAGAGGCGTGTAGTTAATTCTGGAGATAAATGAGTAAAAATACTTATAAATTGTATTCATAGTCCGCAATACATTATTCTTAGTGGCACAAAACTAATGCACGATTTCATATCCGCAAAAGTATTTAACCCTTATTTTATGGAGTACTCTTATTTATATTTCTTCTAATCTAACGAGGTTGAAATTGGTATAATACCCTGTTTCAATGGATTCTACCCCCTCGGGTCGCAAAAAAACTCACTGTAATTACTGGCAGAGAACTGCTCTCCAGACATTACAGTGAGTTTATTAAAAATAGGATTATCCTAATATTCTGGATTTATCCTTCCAGAGGTTCCGAGCGGATTCGAACCGCTGTACAAGGTTTTGCAGACCTCTGCCTA
>JBEBSD010000096.1:0-20687 GCA_040394475.1 Telluribacter humicola
CCTTTTTTACAAAAAAATATTCGGGTTTCAAATTTAAAACTGTCACCTTTTTTTTTTTTTGGGTTATTTTTTTTTTGTCGCAACCCGGCAGTAGCGCCAATTGTAGTTAATTCCCGCCCCTAACTTCATCCCCCATCATTAAAAACCGTACTTTTGTATAAAATTAAAGCTGACTGAACGGGTACCGGGAGGGAATCTATTCAACAAATGATTTACGTAACCAGAAAAGAGCATTTTAACGCTGCCCATCGCCTGTATAATGACCGTTGGAGTGAGGAGAAAAACCGTGAGGTCTTTGGCCCCTGCGCCAATCTGAATTATCATGGCCATAATTTTGAGCTGATCGTCACGGTAAAAGGAGTACCGGATCCTGAAACCGGTTTTGTGATGGACCTGAAAACATTGGGAGATATTATCAGGACCGAAATCATAGAAAGGGTCGATCACCGGAACCTCAATGTAGACGTCGACTTTATGCGCGGTAAAATGGCTTCCTGTGAGATTTTTGTGATGGAAATCTGGAAAATTCTCAAAGAGGCCCTGCAGCAACGGGCGCCTGCAGCGATGCTGCATTATATCAAACTGATCGAAACCCCGAAGAATTTCGTGGAGTATTACGGGGAGTAAGTGGTTTTCGTTCAACTATTTTAGCCTGAACCGTATGAAATACTATTTAATTGCAGGCGAACGCTCCGGGGACCTTCATGGAGCAAATCTTATCAGGGGACTCCTGAAAGAAGATCCTGATGCGGTGCTCCGGGGATGGGGCGGCGACCGGATGCAGGCGGCAGGCATGGAGTTGGTCACCCACTACCGGGATACCTCGTTTATGGGATTTCTGGAGGTGGCCAGGAACCTGCTCTCTATACAGAAGTTATTGAAAAAATGCCGGGAAGATATCCTGGAGTTTCGCCCGGATGCGCTCATTCTGATCGATTACCCGGGATTTAATCTTCGCATGGCCTCTTTCGCGAAAAGGCAGGGGCTGAAGGTATTGTATTACATCTCGCCCAAGGTGTGGGCGTGGAATCAAAGCCGTGCCTTGAAGATCAAAGCGGTTGTCGACCGGATGTTTGTCATTTTTCCCTTTGAAATTGATTTCTATAGACAGTACCGGTACGACGTGGAATACGTGGGCAACCCGCTGATGGATGCCATTCACGAGTTTGTACCGGACCCGGATTTTTCAGAGCGGCATCAGCTCACGGGTAAAAAGCTGATCGCATTGCTGCCGGGCAGCCGGAAACAGGAAGTGACCGCCATGCTGGAAAGTATGGTTTCCGTCATCCCGCATTTACCCGGGTATCACTTTGTGATTGCAGCGGTCAGTAATCTTGACGAGGCCGTGTATGCCTCCTACCGCTCGTCCGAATCCCTAACGGTAGTGGAAGATGAAACGTATAATGTGCTGCACCTTGCGGAAGCGGCATTGGTAGCTTCGGGAACCGCTACCCTGGAGACGGCCCTGCTGAAGGTTCCGGAAGTGGTTTGTTATAAAACCAGCCATTTGTCCTACCTGATTGCCAAACGCCTGATTCGTGTCCCGTATATCTCACTGGTCAACCTGATAAGCGGCAGGGAGATCGTCCGGGAACTGATCCAGGAGCAGCTGACCACCGGCAACCTGGTAAAGGAGTTGCAGGCGATTGTAACAGGAGGGTCCGGGCGGGAGCGCATGTTACAGGATTTTGACGAACTGGCTGAAACAGTAGGGGGCCCCGGCGCTTCCGAAAAAGCCGGGGAAAAAATGGTGAAGTATGCCCGGAAGTAAGCTTATCGTGTGGCCAGTTTCCGGAGTTCCACTTTCCGGAATTCGATAGGTTGTCCTTCACTCTGAAGGGCAATGAAACCACTGTCCAGCAGTTTTCCGTCCACTTTGGTGGTCGAATCGTAATTGGCCACGACACCCCCTCCGATCTGCGGTTGTGAATACTGCAGCACCGTATCGCCGTTGATAATGTGCTTGATAAGGGAATCTCCCCAAACCATTAATTCGGCCCGCACCCATTCGTCCTTTTCATACGTTTTGGAAGTGGAGTTGATGCAATGCGTCGGATCGAGCTGGCCATTGATCACAATATGCGTTCCCGGAGAACACATGTTGCCGGTCGGCCGGGGCTGCCCGTCGCCCAACCCCGCCAGAAACTGCATTTCCACGGAGATCGGCCAGTTTTGTTCCTTCGGCATGGTGTGCGGGTCCTGCGAGTGAAACATCACCCCGCTGTTGAGGAGGGTATAAGAAGGAGCGCCCGGGTGCAGGTCCCCGCTGAAACGGTATTCTACCGCCAGATGGTAGTGCGAAAAGGGCTCTTTATAATAGAGATGGCCGAATTGGTCATTGAAGTCGCCATAGCCGTCGTAGCGGACTTTGATCATCCCGTCTTCCACACGAAACGTGTTCGCGAAGTTTTCACCGGTTTCATGATGATGGATTTTAACAGTCCAGTCGTCGATATCCTTTCCGTTAAAAAGGGAAATCCATTCCTCCTCTGTAGTGTGAGGAGTCGTGCAGCCAGAGAGCAGGAGCACCAATAACAAGCTGTAGAGAACCGATATGCGCATGGTTGGGGGCTAATTGAACGAGAGCGGAAGTTACTAAAATTTTCCTTCTTCTGAAGAAAGGACGTAAAATTTCAGGCAGGATGCAAACCCGAACGGTTCAGGTTTTGTTAGGAGAATAAGTATGCTGAAAAACAAGAAACAGGTTATTATCACACTTATGGTGAGCGCCTTTATGGCCTCTATCGACCGCAGTATTGTTAATATTTCCCTTCCGGTGATCCGTCAGGACTTCCAGGTAGAAATGAACCAGATCGAATGGGTAGTGACGGCGTATATGCTTACCTTCCTGCTGAGCATCCCGCTCATGAACTGGCTGAAAAACACCATCGGCTATTACCGGTTGCTCACCGGCTGTCTGTTTATTTTTACCCTGGGCTCCTTGCTGTGCAGCCTGGCCGAAAATCTGCCCTTTCTGGTGATGGCCCGTATGGTGCAGGCCGCGGCAGGCGGGACGATCACCCCGATGTCGCTGGCCATTTTAAGTGAGTACCTGCCCAAAGAAGAACGGGGAAGCGCCATCGGATGGTGGGGGATGGGCAATGTACTCGGGCCGGCTATAGGGCCGACGCTCGGAGGGGTTCTGACGGATCTCGTGGGCTGGCCGTCCGTATTTTATATCAATGTCCCGGTGGGTATTATCGCGCTGCTGCTGACCATCCGCTATCTCCCGTTTCTGAAAAAGAATCCGGTACGGCGGGTGAAGTTTGATAAAGCGGGGTATTTCTGGTTTGCTGCTTTTATCATAGGGGGGCAGCTCTGGATATCTGCCCTGTCTACAAGAGGACTGACCTCGCCTGTTGCCTGGCTGTTGTTTTTGTTTACAGCAGCCAGCTTGTTGGCGTATATCCGATCCTCTCGCAAACCGGACGCGTTGCTGGACCTGTCGGTTTTCAGATCGGCTATGTTCAACCGGTCCGCTATAGTGATTTTTATCCGATCCGTGGCATTGTTCGGCGGGATGTTTTACCTGCCGTTTTTACTTCAGGGCCAGTTAGGCTTTTCGGAAATGGAGGCGGGAATGCTGCTGCTGCCCAATTCCCTGCTCATGTTGGTGACCAGGCCCTATTCCGGAAAACTGGCCGATCAGGGCCGTATCCGTTATATTTCGATGACGGGGATCACCCTTGTTGCGGTTTCATTTGTATTGTTCGCCTATCTGAATGCCGGGGTAGACGGCAAGGTTGTTCTTGGGATAATGGCCCTCAGGGGCCTGGGAATGGGACTGCTGGTTGCCCCTGTCTCTACGGCTTTGCTCAATGCGGTAGCGCCCCATCAGACTGCCACCGCAACCTCCATGAGCAGCCTGCTCCTGCAATTGGGCGGTTCTCTCGGGATTGCCGCCAGCGGGGTATGCCATACTCTGATGTACCAGGGATACCTCCGGCATTTTGATGAATTCAATGCGGAGCATTACGCCTTGCGGGGGAGCTTCCTGGTGGCGGCGCTGGTGATTATCCTGGCTCTGATACCCGCATCACGGCTGCCCAGGGCGGACCGGACCCGGCGGCGTAAGCTGCGGGAGGAAGAAACGGTTACGATAGAAGGATAACGGCGGCCTACTCTTTTTCAGGAATCACCACGCGTTTGACGACGCCGTCTTCCTGTTGAACCACACTGACGAACAGTGTCCCTTTGGCGCTTTTTTCGAGCGACACCTGGCCCACAAATTCCCCTTCAAAGTCCTTCAGCTCTTTTTTACCTATTTCCCGGCCCTTTGTGTCCCTGACGGTGATGGTCACATCCCCTTTTTCAAGGGTGCGGAAACGGACGTTAAGCAGGTTGTCAAAAGGCTGGTTGGGAAAAATAGAAATGCTCTTCAGTGTTTTACTAGCGGATTCGTCCGAGAAGCCCCGCAGGACAAAGGGCTGCGAAGGAGCCGTATGGAAACGTTCCGCTACTGCGCGTCTGGCGTCGGCTACACGCACTTCTGTGTCTGCCATTAACCGTCTCAGATTGGTATCGAGTTGTTGCCTGCGGGCAACAAAAACGGTGTCGAAATGCCTGGTCAGGGAGTCCATTGAATAGGCGAATGCCTGCCCCCAATGAGGAGCTTCGATCGGGAATGCCCCGCCGTAAACCCTGCGGGGAGGACGAATCCCGTTATTCCGGTGTACGTTGCCTTCTTCCAGGGTAATGGTGATCCGGCGGTCCGCTTTTTTTTCCTTTCCCAATGAATCGAGAATGCGGTCAATATGCGCCTTTTGTTCGGTTTCCGACAGGTTATCGATGTCGTAGATCTTTTCCTGCACCTTGGATTTTCCATTTTCCTCCTGGATAATATGGATCCTGATTTTGGATTTTTCTTCTGTAACTGCTTCCTGTGACAGGGCCGGCAGGTTGGTCAGCAATGCACCAAGCAGTCCGAAGGCCAATAGGTTTTTTTGAGAGTATTGCATCGTTTATCGAAGTTAGTTAAATAGTTATCCGGCCTGATCAGCCTGTAAATACAACTGTTAAACCGCAACGGACCTGTACGGGCGGCGGCGTTAAAGTATGTTAAATGCCTTTTTATCAACCATCAGGAATGCTAATTTTGTAAGGTTACCTCATAGACGAGGGAAAAAGAATTTCGTTGCATGCCGGTTAAAAAATGACCAGAAGGAAAATTCGGATAATAGTAGGATTGATGTGTGTGTCACTGATCGGGTTGATCGGTCTTCAGGGCTTTTGGATCAAGCAGGCGCTGGAAATCCAGAACGACCAGTTTAAGCACAAGGTGGCGGAATCGGTGCAGAATGTGGTGCACCGGCTTGAGAAACAGGAAATTATGTACCTGCTGCACCAGCGCAGGGAGGATGAGATCCAAAAAGAGAAATTGCGGCAAATGAGCCGGGTGGTGCGAAATCAGCCCAAAAAGAGCCGGGAGAGCGATTCCCTGGATGCCAGGGAGGCACCTGCATTGGTCCGGACCGGTCGTTTTGGTGAATCGATTCCCCACCTGAAGGAAGGGTTTCAGTCCGATGTGCTGGTGCCCTCTGTCCGGCAGATGATCGCCCACCAGCAGCAGGTCATAGATGAGTTTTTCCAGGCCCAGCGTATGGGGTTGGCAGGCATCGATGAGTTCTTTCAGCGGCGCCTGCAGGAGGAGCTGTTGTTGGAGGATGCCATGCAGGCAGCAGCCAGCCGGGGCCGGAAGGCATTGACCCAATCAGCCCGGTCACAACCGGCCGTTAAGCCCAGGGTGGTTGAAAAGGCGGAAATACTCCCGCGCTCTACCAATGCAGAGGCTTTGCTCAAAGAAGTGATTGAAGATATTGTGTATACCAAACGCCCTATCAATGAGCGGGTCAACCGGTTCCTGATGGATTCGCTCCTGCACAAAGAGTTCCGGCAGAATGGCATTACCCTGCCCTATGTTTTCGGGGTGAAGCCGGGCGCTACCGGTGATATGCTCTTTTCAACCACAGAGCTGAAGGCCGGCGACTGGGAAAGTCAGGCCTATAAAACCGCACTGTTTCCCGGTGAAATGATGAACTCCCATGCGTTGTTGTACGTCTATTTTCCGGGCCAGAAGAGCTATATCCTGGAAAAAACAGCCGTTATGATGGCGGGTTCCGGCGTGTTGATCCTGGTGGTGTTGATCTGTTTTTACCTGGCCGTGAGCACCATCCTCCGGCAGAAGAAGTTATCGGATATCAAGAACGACTTCATCAATAACATGACCCATGAGTTTAAGACGCCGATTTCTACTATTGCGCTTGCGGTCGATATGGCAGGAGAGTCCGAACCGGTCGCTCCTCCGGCGCTTACCCGTTACCTGGGGATCATCCGTGAAGAAAACAAGCGCCTGGGAGCCCATGTGGAGAAGGTGCTGCAGATCGCGCTGATGGACAAAGGCAGCCTGCAGCTCCAGCAAAGCAAAGTCAACCTGCACGCCTTGATTGAAAAGGTATTAAACAACCTGAGTGTACAGATCGAACAGCGTCAGGGAGAGGTAGAGCTGGATTATCGGGCTGACGAGGAGACCGTAACCGGGGATGAAGTACATTTAACCAATGTCCTGTATAATTTGCTGGATAATGCCATCAAGTATTCCCCGGATCATCTGAAACTGCGGGTAAAAACACAAAACCGGGAGAATGGACTCGAAATTGCCATTACGGATGAAGGGATCGGTTTGGGAAAAGAACAGCTGGGACGCATTTTTGATCAGTTTTACCGGGTGCCTACCGGAAACCGGCACGACGTAAAAGGATTCGGGCTGGGACTGAGCTATGTGAAGAAAATGGTGGAGGCCCATAAAGGAGCCATTCAGGTACAAAGTAAGCCCGGACAAGGCACTACCTTTACAATATGGTTACCTTTGTTGTTGGTATAGGGTAGATAATGCAATACGAGCCGTACTAAAATTAAGTCCTGTCGGATGGAAAAACTATTATTGGTAGAAGACGATCCCAACCTCGGGGCGCTGCTTCAGGAATATCTGGTAGCCAGGGGCTATGCGACCGAATGGGCCAAAGACGGCCAGGCCGGCTGGGAAGCTTTTGTAGCCAATACCTATGACTTATGCATCTTTGATGTAATGATGCCCAAAAAGGATGGGTTTGCCCTGGCGCGTGAGGTGCGGATGAGCGGAAAGGATGTTCCGATAATCTTTCTCACCGCCAAATCCATGAAAGAGGATACCATCCAGGGGTTTAAGCTGGGCGGGGACGACTACCTGACGAAGCCTTTTGACCGGGAGGAATTGCTGGTACGCATTGAGGCGATCATACGACGGTATAAAAAGGGAAACGACGAATTCCCGGCAGTCAGCAATGTCTTTGAAATCGGGAGCTTTACCTTTCATTATGATGTGCAGCAGCTATACCGCGACGGCGGGAAAATCAAACTGACCAGTAAAGAATCGGAATTGTTAAAATTGTTCTGCCAGAATAAAAATCAACCTGTCAGCCGGAGTTTTGCGCTGAAAATGATCTGGGGAGACGATTCTTACTTCAACGCGCGCAGTATGGATGTTTACATCACCAAACTCCGCAAGCATTTCCGGGAAGACGATACCATCCAGATCATCAACCTGCATGGAGAGGGGTTTAAATTTGTCGTCTGACATTTTTGGTTTCCCCGCCTTTCCTTTCGAAATTTGCCGGATACGCTTACCCATACAAAGATGATCATACTACCGCGCCGTCCACGGCGTAACCGTAAATCAGGAGCAATCCGGGAGATGGTCCGGGAAACCCGGTTGTCAGTTGCCGATTTGATCTACCCGATGTTTCTCCTGGAAGGAACCGGGATTAAACGTGAGGTCGCCTCAATGCCGGGAATTTTCCGCTATTCGCTGGACAACCTGCTGGAAGAGTTGAAAGAGCTGCACGACCTGGGAATCCGGGCTATCGACCTGTTCCCCAATTACCCCGAATCGAAAAAGGACCGGTATGCTTCGGAGGGATACCGGGAGGATACCTTTTACCTGAAAGCGCTGACTGCAGTAAAGGAACAGTTCCCGGATATTGCGCTGATGACCGATGTGGCCATGGATCCGTATAGCAGTGACGGGCACGACGGGCTGGTGGAAAACGGTGAGATCCTGAACGATCCGACCCTGGAAATACTGGGTAAAATGGCATTGGCCCAGGCAAAGGCCGGGGCGGATATAATCGGCCCGAGCGATATGATGGACGGCAGGGTAGGGTACCTGCGGAGTGTGCTCGACGAAGCAGGCTTCACCGGGACGAGCATAATGGCGTATTCGGCGAAATATGCGAGCGCCTTTTACGGTCCTTTCCGGGATGCGCTGGACTCGGCGCCTAAGTTCGGGGATAAAAAAACCTATCAGATGGATCCCGCCAACCGGAGGGAGGCGCTGATAGAAGCAGCATTGGATGTAGAAGAAGGGGCCGATTTTATCATGGTGAAGCCGGCGCTTGCCTACCTGGACGTCATCCGCCTCTTACACGATCATTTCGACGTCCCGGTTGCGGCCTATAACGTGTCGGGAGAATATTCAATGATCAAAGCCGCTTCGCAGAATGGCTGGCTGGACGGCAAACGTATCGCCCTGGAAGTACTGCTAAGCATGAAACGGGCCGGCGCCAAGATCATCCTCACCTATTTTGCCAAGGAGCTGGCGTTGGAAATTGAGTTATGAGTTATGAGTTATGAGTTATGAGTTATGAGTTGTGACCACTGATTTCTGACTGCTGATTTCCGATTGCTGATTTCCGATTGCTGACTGCTGATTTCTGACAGCGTCATTCACAACTTAATCGCATTTAAGGCCCGGTCGAGGTGGACGTAGCCGCCGTCGACATGAATGAGCTGTCCGGTGGTATGACTGGAGCGGGAAGAGAGCAGAAAGGCAACCGTGTGGGCGATTTCTTCGACGGTCGTCATCCGGTTCCCCAGGGGGATGTTTTTTTCGATAGAAGCCCTGGTTCCTTCCGGATCGGGTAATGTGTTGATCCATCGTTCGTACAAAGGGGTCCAGCATTCGGCGACCACTACCGCATTGACCCGGATACCATATTTCAGCAATTCCACCGCCCATTCGCGGGTAAGCGCGTTACGGGCTCCGTTGGCGGCGGCATAGCCGGAAGTTCCGCCCTGCCCGGTGGCAGCTGTTTTGGAAGTAATATTGACGATGCTGCCTTTCGAAGCTTTTAAAGCAGGGAGGGCATGATGGGCCAGTAAATAATAATGCACCATGTTTTTGTGAAGCGAGGCCATAAAGCCCTCGTAATCACCACTTTCAAGGCCTATGCCGTCATTGGCCCCGGCGTTGTTCACCAGACCGTCGATGCGTCCGTAACGTTCCAGGACTTCTTCGACAGTCGTTGCGGAGGCCCTGGGATCGGAAAGTTCGGCGACAATGTGGGAAGAGAGTAATCCGAGCCCCGCAAGCATCTCCACAACTTTCTGGTTGTCGGCCCCGTTGCGGCCCACTATCACCGGGATAGCGCCCTCATTGGCCAGCACATTGACGATGCCCTCACCGATGCCTTTGGCGCCTCCGGTTACAATAATTACTTTTTCGGTTAAATGCAGGTTCATGGAATAGAAGTCATTAATTGGGTGGCAAATAACCGAAAATACACTTGGAATACAAGTTATCGGGAACGGAATTCTAAAGGTTGCAAAGTCGGGAGGTTATTGGTAAATTGTCGACAGGTTTATTGTCTCTAAACGCAATAGCAGGTATTTTCATGATCGTGGTCATTTTTAAGGAACCTTACCGGAAGTAACTTTGGAAGTCAGTATTCCATGAATTCGTTATTTCACGTAGTGAACGTTCAAATGATTATGATGTACGATTCTTCATCCCGTCAGATAGTTGTTGTACTTCCCCTGCATGTTGATAAGGCGGAAATAGTGTTTAGCAGACCGAACCGGCGATTGGATAATTTCAGCGTCAGAATTCCTCCTTCACCCGATGCCCGGCATCTGGTGTCGACAGCCGCACTGGGCAAAGGGTATTGGCACGCTGAATTGATCTGGTCGCAGGGGCGATCCCGGTATTATAGTGAAAAATTAATAGAGATACATTAGTGGAAGATATCCAAACACGTATTCTGGTACCCTGTGACTTTTCAGCTTCGGCGCACAACGCCCTGAAGCTGGCGCAGGAACTGGCCGCCGGAGTTTCCGGAGAAGTGGTCGTATTGTCGGTCGTGGAGGAAAGGGACCTGGTCGCCTCCATCCCCGAAACAGCAGCCGGGCACCGGAAAAAATTCAGTCAGTGGGTGCAGGACATTCATGACAAAGAAGTGCCTCTGCGCTTTGAAGTCCGGTTTGGGAATACGCTGCCGACCCTGTTGGAGTGGATCCGGTCGGAAAAGGCGTCCCTGGTCGTAATGGGTACGAAGGGTTCAAGAGGCTGGGATGGTTATTTCACCGGCTCTATCACTGAAAAAGTGGTCAAGACGTCGCCTGTTCCGGTACTTGCGGTGAAGGGAACTGTTTCGGGTAAAAGGATCCGGAACATTGTTTTTCCGTATAATCTCTGGAACGAAAGCCCGGAAACACTGGCGAAGATTAAGAAAATGCAGGCTTTTTTTAAAGCGAGGCTCCATTTGCTTCAGATTGATACTGAAGGAAACAAGGACGCCGAAGCGCTGGCTGAAAAGCTGGAAACACGTGCCCGGGAACATGCGTTTACGGACTATGTGGTTAATATCCGAAAGCAGGACGGGGAGCGGGAAGGGATTATCCAGTTTGCCCGGGAAATCAATGCCGATATGATTGCGATGATCACCCATGGTAACAGGGACCTGGCACATGTTTATAAAAGCAGTATCACGGCCGATGTCGTCAACCATGCGCATGTCCCGGTATGGACATGCAGTTATTGAAATGTCGGGAGAAATGGTAATTTCCCCGTGATCGTGTCTTTATTGTAGCAGCACCTTCCTGACCATCAGGCGGTCGCCGGTCCGGATTTTAAGAAAGTACAAGCCGGAAGCGTGCGGCGGCAACTCAAATGCTGCTTTTGACAGACCGGATTTCGCCGACCGGAGCAACCTGCCGTCAGCGGAAAATAGTTGAATTTCGTCGATTATGCCCGATTTTATCTCCGCAAATACGAAATCCCGGGCGGGATTCGGATAGACGATAACAGCATCCGTTCCGGATTCAAGTCCCAGTACAACGTTGTCGGTTGTTCTTGTAACCACGACGGGCAGCGAGAGTTCCGATTCGTTTTTTTCGGTGTAGCCTCTTACCCGGTAGTGATAGGTAAATCCTTTTTTCGCGGTAGGGTCGGTAAAAGCGAGCTTGTCCCCTTCCAAACGCCAGGTAAGATGGGGAGTCTCCCAGTCATCTGCGGAAAGCCGTTCCAGTAAATAGCCCGTTGCCACCGGCAGCTTATTCCATGCCAGGTCGATGCCGGCGCCGCTTTCAAAGCCGGACAGGGTGATTTTCCCGAAATCGACAAATGGGGCGATCGGATTATGATGAAAGGCCAGCGCTCTGAACCCATAGGTGTTTTGCAGGAAGGGGCCCAGATAAACCCACGGAGCAGAAGAAAGACCGGCGTGATGATACTTGGAAGGCAGGTACTTGATGAGCGTATCTTCTTTTACTTCCTTCAGGCTCACAATGATTTTGTTCGCTTCGGCGCGACCCGATTCCAGCTTTTGCCATTCTTTATTCAGGTAGAAAAAGTCTTTCACCCGGTAGGTTGAAACGGGTTCCTGGCTTACTTCAATGTTGGCATAGGTGGAATCCTTTGGATAAACCATCGTCTGGTAATCGTCAAAAACGATCGAAATTTCATTCCTTTCCTCATTGGAATAAAAGGCCTTTTGAAAATTGGGAGACGTAATTCTTGTCGCCGAGCCGTAATGATTATAGGCTGCCATATCCGCCATCTCTTTCCCAACCTGAAGCGAACCTTCCAGCCAGTAGTGAAACCCGTCCCAACCGGGAGCGCCGCCCGGCGCATAAGGCTGCACGACCGGATGATTCACATGGAGTGTCCGCTGCTGTTCACGAAACATCCCTATCCGGTCGTCGTAAGGCCCTCCTCCGAACAATGGCAATTGAAAAACATAGATTTTCTCTACATTCGGGTAATCCTCCTGTAAGTACCCGAGCAACTTTTCGAACTCGGGCAGCCAGATCTGCGGATTGTCTGATGACGCCTCACTCTCACCCTGCCAGTAAAAAATTCCCTTGATAAACGGAACCAATCCGGTAGCCCTCGCCCGGGACAGGAGAATGCCGTACGCCGTACGATAGTCACCCGGATCGTCCGGATTCCTGCCTGACAGGTCAAATACCGTGGCCCCGGCAAGTGCTCCGCTGATCATGCAGGTCGGAATCTGGTACCTGCCGGCGATCTCACTTTGAAAGGAGATGGAAAAGATGCCTACTCTTGGAGACACGGAGTTGGATAATCCCCAGGTATCGCCGTTCGAATCCGCGTTAAAGCCATAGGAGCGGCAATACTCATTGCGGTAATCGTACTCGACTTCCCAGTTGACCGCGTTGGACTGACCATAGACCATGTAGAAATCTCCCGCCACATTGTCTTCACTGTCCGCCACCAGTACCGAATCGGTCGCTGAGCGCAGGACGTAGGCCGAAAAGCTGTACAACGCCAATTCCGCCCGGATGGAATCGGTAAGCGAAAACCGGGCTGCTCCGTCGGTATACGTCAGTGCTGTTTTCTGGTAGCCTGCCCGCACGCCATCGCGGTACTTCAGTACCGAAAGGTGCGTATAACCGGTATCAGCCACCTTTCCGGCTATAGGTACCATCCCGAAATTATTGGGTTGCCTGCCGTAAAGCCTTTTGTCGACCGGGAAGTCGTCGAAAGTGACATTTTGCGAAGAAGAGGCGAAAGTAATCAGTAGAAAACCAATGGTAAAGAAAAATCTGTCGGTAGAAAATAGCATAGTTGCGTTCTTAAAAGGCTGCCCGAACGAGAATGAATGAGGGGTGTTCAGGATTTTGAAAGACAAATATAGCTGGCCGGACCAATTAGTTGCAATTGCGAGGAAAACAAGACACTATTTTGTGCCGGACAAAGGTTCTCCGTCGCACTCGGTACGTTATCTGCTGTATCAGCTGCCTGCCGGCTCCGGAAGTACTTGCTCAGAAAGGGTAAAATAGGGTAACACGGCATGCTGCCCCGTGAGTGTTCAAAAAAATCTTTATAAATTCAAAAACAGACTACGTGTTTTTTGCCGCTCCGAACGTCTTCAGAAATAGCGTGCAACATTACCGTAAGACGAACCATGTACGATAGGAAAGCATCTGAAAATCCGGGTAAGGAAGAGCGACCAGCAGAACACTGTTTGTCCGACGGCGTGACGGCGGCCAATGGGAACCTTGCCAGGGAGTCGGAATTATTGATTCAGAGCGCTTTTAAAACGGATCCGGCAAAGGGGATTGAGCTCCTTTTCCGGTGGTACTACCGGCCATTGTGCAGCCATGCCGTACGCTACGTGTCGTCAAAAGAGATCGCGGAAGATATTGTGTCGGATGTGTTTTATGCGTTTCATTCGGAGGAACAGTTTGTTGTCGTGCAAACCTCTTTCAGAGCGTATCTTTTTACCGCGGTCAGAAACAGGGCCTTTGACTATGTACGGAGTGAAATGAAGCGGACGACCTCGCTGAAACAGGCTGAGTATATCCCCATTCAGGTTTCTCAGCAGCCGGATAGCATTATTCAGTATGAGGATCTGTACCATGATGTGCTGAAGGCAATTAATGCGTTGCCGGTGAAGCGCCGGAAGGTGTATATCATGCACCGGTTCGAGGGGAAAAAATACCAGGAAATTGCTGCCGAAATGCAGGTATCGATGCGCACGGTGGAAACCCATATGTATAAGGCCATCCACGAGGTACGAAAGTTCCTGAACGAAAGATGGCTGGTTCTCTTACTTTGTTTTTGGGTAAAATAATGGCAGCAGAAGCGTTTTATCAGGTTTGAACAAAAGGATACATGAGAGTTGGAATCACTAAATCGGTAATTTTTGAGTACCTGGAGGGAAGAACCACTACTTTTCAAAAGCAGGAGATCGAAACCTGGTACAAAGATCCGGCCAATAAAGAATTGTTCTTTTCGTGGCTCTGGGAATGGGAGCAACGAAACAGCCAGTATCCGGCTGATATTGAGGCGGGTCTGGAACGGCACTGGGATAAAATGCGGACGGGAAAGAAGGAAGCAGCCCGTCCGGTCCCGTCCGGCCGCAGGCGGTACCGGTGGATTGCCGCGGCAATCGTTTTGCTGACGGCGGCCGGCGGCTGGTATTTTAAAGAAGCGATTCTTTTCCGGACCTATGCAACGGCTTACGGGGAAATCCGCGAGCTCACCCTTCCGGATGCCAGCAAGGTAGTCCTGAATGCCAATTCTGCCGTCAGGGTTCCGCGTTTTGGATTCGGGGACCAGACACGGGAAGTCTATTTGGAGGGAGAGGCTGTTTTTGAAGTGAAACGTACCCCCCACAAAAGCAATTTCGTGGTGAACACAGCGGAGGGTGTCCACGTGGTAGTGCTCGGGACGGTGTTTAACGTATATTCCCGGCCGCGTGCCACCCGGGTCTTGCTGAATGAAGGGAAAATTCAGCTTCATTATTCCGAAGGCAGTGTGTCAAAGGAAATAACGATGCTGCCCGGCGACCTGGCGACCTTGGGCAGGGAAGGCCGGCTCAACCTCCGGAAAGTGGAGACGCCGGATAATTTTTCAGCCTGGAAGCTGCACCGGTTCGTTTTCGAAAATACGACCCTTCTGGAGATTTGTCAGCAATTGGAAGACAACTTCGGTGTAAGGGTAATCATTAACAACCCCGAGCTGGGCAACCTGACCCTTACGGGTTCTTTTACCGCCCTGGACGCAGCAGAACTCCTTGAACTCCTATGCCAGGCGGCGGGGTTGCACTACGATAAACGGGACAATAAGACGATTGTTCTGGATAACGAGCCTTAACAATCAATTTCATAACGATGTTATAATGATCAAACTTCTAAACGCTTACGTACCCATGAAACAGTCTAAACGGAGGTTGAACCAGACGCTGTTGCTGCTGATCCTGATGCAGTGTTTCCCAGGGCCGGGAGTTGCACAATGGATGGCCAGTACAGCCATGCAAAAGGAGCAGGCGTCTCCCCGGGCGCCCAAGAGCCTGATGCAGGTCCTGCAGGAGATCAAGCGCCATTATGGTGTGGATATTTTATATTTTGACTATATGGTGGAAGGCTATACCGTAGCTCCGGCAAGTATTGTATTGGAAAAAGACGTGGAAACGAGCTTGAATCATTTGCTGAAGCCGCTGGGCCTGGGCTTTAAAAAAGGCAGGCAGGGGAGCTATATTATTATCCGGAAGAGTCCTGAAAAGAAGAACCTCTTTCCCTCCGGACGTCACCTCCCGGATCGCAGGCACTATCTGGAACAGGAGCCCGCGGATGTACGGGTTACTGCTGAAATGGCAGCGGCGCGTGTGCTGCCGAATGAAACAGTACGGGGCGTGGTAACGGGAGAAGACGGGAATGGCCTGCCCGGCGTGAGCATTCTGATAAAAGGAACCAACCGGGGGACTACCACCAATGCAGACGGGGATTTTCAATTAGAAAATGTTGATGATCAGGCTGTTCTGGTATTTTCATATGTCGGATTCGTGACGCAGGAACTGTCGGCGGGCAATCGGACGAACTGGCAGATCGTATTGAAGGAAGACAGCAAATCCCTGAAAGAGGTGGTCGTTACGGCATTGGGACTTAAGCGGGAGAAGCGGTCGCTGGGGTATGCGGTGTGTGAAGTGACGAGCCAGGACCTCAACAAAGTGCCTCAGGAAAACGCACTGGGCGGCCTTCACGGAAAGGTAACCGGGCTTCAGATCAGCAACTCTTCCTCCGAGATCAACGCCGAAACGCATGTGTATATAAGGGGAACCAATTCCCTCACCAATAACAACGATCCGCTGGTGGTGGTAGACGGCATTCCTTCGGGCAATCCCAATATCCTTGCCGATATCAGCGCCGATAATATTGAGAGTATTTCGGTGCTGAAAGGTCCGAGTGCAGCGGCATTGTACGGGTCCCGGGCGGGAAATGGCGTTTTGCTGATTACGACCAAAAGCGGTCATTCCGAAGATAAAGGACTTGGGGTCACCTTTAATACAGGCTATACGACATCTGTTCCTTATCAGTATATTGATTTTCAGAACCGGTTTACAACCGGGCGCAGGGGGATTTTCGATGAATCGGCCTACCAGCACTGGTACGGGCCTGAAGAAGGCACGGCTGTGATCCAGTGGAATACGGACGGGCAACCGGAGCCCTTGCGGTTTTATCCCCGCAACCGGCAAAATTATTTTCAGAACGGCAACAGTTTTATAAATGATCTGAGTGTCGGGGGATCGTATGACAAGGGGAGTTTCAGGGTATCCCTGAACCAGCTTTCCGGCAACGGTACTTCTCCGGGCTTGGAATTGAACCGGTACGGAGTCACGCTGGCGGCTGCCTACAAGTTGCGGAAGAACCTCAAAGTGGCTACTAATATCAATGTCCTGAATTCGTTTTCCGACAATTTTTTCACACAGCAAAGCGGCGATTTCAGCTACATTGATATCAGTACCTTACCGCCGCATGTCGATATCAATGAGCTGCGCGATTACTGGATCGTAAAAGACGAACTGCAGCGAAATGTCAATACAAGTTTCAATAATCCGTGGTTTGTAGCATATGAACGCCGCAAGCCTTTTACGCGCGACCGCCGGATCGGCAATATCGTGCTCAACTGGGAGCCTATCCCGGATCTTACGGTAATGGGGCGGTTTGCGCAGAACTATTCGAACGATCAGCAGGAAGAACTGAATCCCTGGTCCCTGTATGGCATTAACAAACCCCGCGGAAGCTACAGGCTGCAAAGAGAGACTTTCAACGAGCTGAACACCGACGTCCTGGTCTCTTATAAGAAAACAGCCGGGGATTTTTATTGGGCGCCTTCCGTCGGAGGTAATCTGATGAATCAAAAGACGGACAGGGTGTCGGTAGGAGGAAACAACCTGACTCTTCCCGGATTATTTACGGTTTCAAATGTCGAAAGAGGCGGTCTCGAATATGTTTCTCCGCATTATGAAAAGGCGATCTACAGTGTTTATGGAATGCTGACGACGGGTTACAAGGATTTTGTCTACCTGGATCTTACCGCGCGCAATGACTGGTCGAGCACGCTGCCGCTTACTAACCGCTCTTATTTTTATCCATCGGCTTCGTTAAGCGTCCTGTTGTCGGAATTCCTGCCGGTTCCTAACTGGATAAGCTTGCTGAAAGTACGATCGGGCTGGGCGCAGGTAGGGAAGGATACGGATCCTTACCTGATCCACAATGTCCTTAACCGGGGAACCTGGGGAGATTTGACCTTTTATACCAACCCTTCGAGCCTGCCCAATACCCAGCTGAAGCCGGAGATAGCAACCTCCTTTGAGATAGGAGCCGATTGGGCGGCATGGGCCAACCGCGTCCGGCTCGAGGCCACGTATTACAGGATGCAAAACAAAAATCAAATTCTCAATGTCAGTGTTTCCAATATGAGCGGCTTTAATTCGGCGACGATTAATGCCGGCGTGGTGGAAAACTGGGGAACGGAAATCGGACTTCGGGTAATCCCGGTCAAACAGAAGGCGCTGCAGTGGGATTTGAACATTAATTTCACCCGCGACCGGAACCGTCTCAGTGAATTAACAGAAGGAGTGGACCAGGTTGTTTTCTGGACAGAAAACGGGGCGCAGGCGGTAACGAAGGTCGGGGAACAGCTGGGAGATATGTATGGATACGATGCATTACGGGTGAAGGAAGGGCCGTACGCGGGATGGGCATTGCTGAATGCCAATGGAAAACTGCAGCCGGATAATTCAAAACTGGTAAAAATAGGAAACTACATGCATGATTTCATGCTGGGTTTTCAGACCACTACCCGCTACCGGCGTGTGACGCTGTCGGCGAGTTTCGACTGGAGGCAGGGCGGGGATTTTTATTCGAACACCATGCAGCGTTTTGCCAGATCCGGGATCGTGGAAGACTACCATAACGGCGTACATTCCAGCACCTTTTCCGGTATCCTGGGCGCCGATTCTTTTGGAGGCGACCGCAATGCACTGGCCAATGAAATAAAGTCACGGCCTGAGCGATACCGTGACGGGAACGTGTGGATCGGGGGACGCACGCAGGACCTGGGCGGCTTTGAGAACAACGGTGCCTGGGACGGCGCGTTTTTCCCCGGTGTGATCAGCAACGGCTCCGATGGCTATATCGAGAATTTCGGCGCCGAAGGAACGCGGCTGGTAAATACCTGGGAAGTGCACGAACCCGGAGGAGGCTACTGGGACATCGCCATTGCCAATCGCTTTGTATACGATGCTTCTTTTGTAAAGCTGCGGGAGCTGTCGGTATCCTATGATCTGCCCGAATCGCTGCTGGCTAAAGTCCGGATAAAAAAGGCTGCCGTTTCGGCATTTGCCCGCAACATTATCCTCCGGACCGGAGCCGGGATAGGAATTGATCCTGAACTGGCTTACATGCGGCGACAATATGCCTTTCAGAGCCGTGGTATTGAAAGGTTTGGAGGAGCAGGCCCCTGGGTCGGTTCCGGTGGATTAACATTAAAAATGGATTTCTAACTACATGCGTATGAAACTGTTTAACTACTCCCGGTCACTGGTATTGAGCATAAGCCTTCTCTGTTGCTGCTCCTGTAAGGATCTGACAACCATCAATCGCAGCCCGAACGAATTGGAAGCCGGGCAGATCAACATGAAGTATGTGCTGACATCCGCACTGGCCCATACTGCCAATTACTATATCCGGGAATATACGTATGGCTATACGTCCGACCATGGAATAACAGAAGCGATGCAGTATATGCAGCGGGATTACATCGGGTACGAGATCAACAGCTTTGTATGGAAGCCGCTGGCCTACTCGGCATACAAGGTATTCCAGGATACAGAGACTCTTTTGGTGAACAGCGAGAAAGAACCCAATGCAGAAAACCAGAAATTTTACAAGGCAGTGGCGCTGATCCTCAGGGGACTCTGGTATGGTTTCTATACTTCTGCATGGGGGGATATTCCGTACTCGGAGGCGATGAAAGGAGATGAGCAGTTGTTTAAGCCCGGGTACGATCCGCAAAAGCAGGTGTTTTTGGGGATCATCGGGGAGTTGAAGCAGGCCAATGAATTGCTGAAAGGACTCTCCACCCTGCCGACAATCGGCAGCGCCGATATCGTGTATGCCGGAAACAGCCTGAAATGGCGGAAATTTGCCAACGCACTCCGGATGCGGTATTACCTGAGGCTCTCTGCAAAAAGCAACGAACTGAAGGGCGACGGACTGGATATTGTGGAAGATTTCAAACAGCTGCTGAGCAATACCGGCGACTATCCGCTGCCGGAGGATAACAGTGACAATGCGGCCATTTCGCATGTGGGTACCGATGCGTTCAATGCCTGGGCCGGAGGGATCCTGAACTTCAGTAACCGTTCACAGTTTTACAGACGGAAACCCTGTGCAACCATCATCGATTACCTGAAGCTTACGAGCGATCCCCGGCTGACGACCTGGTTTAACCCGGTATCGGTGCAGATCCGAACGGACACCAAAGGGGCCCGGTATGAGAAAGGGACAGACGGGTTCGTGAAACGATATGTGGAAGCGCTTGGGCCGGATATGGACACTTCGCTTTACGTCGGATTAAAGCCGTCGCTTCCCGATCCGAATGCGTATAATGCGGGCGCCACGGCCAATTATTCGCTGATTAGAAGCCTGGATGCCTCCATTTATGTGGAACAGGGCGCCAATCCGCATGTTTCCTACCTGGCGGATAAATACGCAGCAGACAGTCACCCGTTAGTCAGGTGTGTGTTGATGAGTTATTCGGAGGTGAATTTCCTCCGTGCGGAAGCTGCGCTTTTGGGGTGGTCCGGAGAAGACGGGGCCGCTTATTACAACAAGGGGATTGAAAGCAGCCTGGACCAGTATGACCTCCGGGAGGGGGTGCCCGGGGTGTACAATGTGGTCAGCCATCAGGTAGAAGACTTTCGAAGGGCGGATTTCCTCCATCAGAAAAGAACGAGCTATCAGGATGCTTCGGACGGACAGCGGCTTGAGATGCTGATGACTCAAAAATGGCTGGCGCTGTGGATGACCCCGGAGTACTGGTTCGACTGGCGCCGGACGGGCCTTCCGGATTTTGGCAGGAACGTGATCGAGGGGTCTAACGGGAGCAGGATTCCTGTTCGGCTTATCTATGGCACCAATGAATATATTCTGAATGAAGACCATGTGAGGGCAGGCGTTACCGGCCTGGCGCCGGCGGAGGATACGCAGTGGGCAAAGCCGTGGCTGTTACAGGGTGGGGATAAGCCGTGGTAGGTATTAGGTGTTAGGTATGAGGTGTTAGGTATTAGGTATGAGGTTTTAGCTATCAGCTGTCGGCAACTGTCGGCTGCGACCGTGGTCTGTGTCTTCACAGACCACTCATCCCCAGCCTGTAAACGGCCTGTGAATATATGTTGGATAGGGATTAGGTATGAGGTGTTAGGTTTGTGGTGGTGGGTGATTTCTGCGACCGTGGTCTGTGTCTTCACAGACCACTCATCGCCAGCCGTAAACGGCCTGTGAATACATGTTGGATAGGGATTAGGTATGAGGTGTTAGGTTTGTGGTGGTGGGTGATTTCT
>JBEBSD010000097.1:0-20648 GCA_040394475.1 Telluribacter humicola
AACCCTAGTTGGCAAATTTTCTAAGCTGCAAAAAATATTTTGGACAGGAGTGAGTGCTGACCTCTGTAGCTTTCCGTTCGAACGGACAGTCGCCTGGTGGAGTTGTTCCTGCAGCCTGGTATCGGGCCGATGCCCCGGGTCTTTACTCCGATGCGGGCAGCACACCTGTCGCGAATCAGGGCAGCGTGTATCAATGGAACAGTCAGGTAGGGTCTCACCCTTTACTCCAGGCTTCTTCCGCACGGAGGCCCGTTTACTCCCATACCAACCTGGCCAACTTTAACCCAACCGTAACCTTCGACGGGAGCAACGATTTCCTTGAAACCGCTATTGCCAGTGGTAATGAAATTATCGACAGGAGTACGGGAACGATTTACGCTGCCGGGTACAAGGACAGGCTGAAAAGAAGCGGCTTTGCCGGTTTCCACCCGACTATGGACTACCCGGGGCTGCATGTATTCAGTAACTACCGTTTGCTGTTTTTCACGGCCGGCGGCCCGGGATACCAGGGGATAAGTACCGACGTGATGGCCGCCCAGCGTTCTTTTACAACAGGGGCAGGCTGGCTCAATGGCGGCGGGAGCAGCGCGAGCTATGCTTCTGCTACGGTGTCGCTCGACGGTGTGCGGGCTAACCACGGAGCCAATACGATCAATAGCGTCAATCTTACCAACAACGCCCGAAATTTCAGAATAGGGGGCGACAGCAACTATGGTGCTTTCAGCGGGCAGCTCAATGAAGTACTGGTGTTTGGAAGCAAGCTGACGGAGGAACAGATGGACCGGGTAGAGTCGTACCTGGCCATCAAATACGGGACCACCTATGCCAAAGGAGCAAGGGATTACAAAAATGCTGCCGGTGGTACGGTATGGGATGCAACAGTTCATGCTGGTTTTCATACTAATATAGCCGGTATCGCAAGAGATGATAATGGCGCGTTGTATCAAAAACAATCCTGGAGCACCAACCCGGGCCAGCAGGTACTGATCGGTGTTGGTACGTTAGCGGGCAGCAACGCTGAGAATGGAGGCGCGCTTACAGACGGCCAGTATTTGATCTGGGGTGACAATGGGTTGGCCAAGTTGCCGGTTGCTGCTACTTCGCTTCTGCCGGGCTTATCACACCATTTTCCGGCGATATGGAGGGCGCAGAATACTAATGGCGTCGGAACGGTAAGGGTTGCCTGGCCTAAAGGGCTGAAGAGCCTAAGCCTGGTGCAGAGCGCGGATGCGGTGATTGACGGAGGCGATGTGGTTACCGATATGACAGCCAACGAAGTTACGTTGGGCGGCGTTATCTACAACTATGCGGATGTAACGCTTGCAGACGGTCAGTATTTTACGTTTGCTGCCAAAGTGCCGGCTCCGGGCGGGGTTACGGCAGGTTTAACACAGTGGTACCGGGCAGACGAAGGCGTAACCTCGGCAGGCGGTGACGGCACTAATGTCAACACCTGGACAGATTTTGCGAGAGGCACTGTTTCGGCCCAGATTTCTACGGCGCCTGTACCGGTTTACAGAGAAGGCGCTACTAACTATTTCAATTTCAATCCGGGTGTAAATTTTACCGCGATCCAACAAATGCTGGGTAACATCACTACCCAAACGTTAGAGAGTACGAATTTTGACATTTTTACTCTGACAAAAGAAAAGATGACCGGGGGGGCCAGGTTCTTCAATATCGGGATGAATAATACACGATTCTGGGGCGATAACTGGGATCATCCCGGACTTAATTACAATGGTACAGTCGGAACCCGAAATAGTGGAGGAGGTGGTGCCGGAGTTGCAAATCCAGGGAATATTGCATTTTCAACTACTATTCCCAGCATTATGTACCATACCTTTACCAATACTTCTATCAGGAAAGGCTTAAATGGTGCAGCATTAGGAACAGCATGGAATATTTCGGCAAGAGGACAGATGCTGGGCGACCATATCTTTGGTTCTAACAGAGGCCCGAATCCTCCGCGTGGCGATGACTGGGGTTTTACCGGCCATATCGGAGAGGTAATTATTTACGGTGCCGGTAATTTAACAGCCACTGAAAGAAATAGAGTAGATTCCTATTTGGCGCTTAAGTACGGGATTACTTTGCCTGCCGGCGTCAATTACCTTGACTCCAATGGAGAGATCGTCTGGGATGCTGCTGCAAATAGTGCTTATCATAATAATGTGGCCGGTATCGTAAATGATGATGCATCTGCTATAAATCAAAAGCAAAGTATCAGCGTTAATGCCGGTCAGCAGGTAATTATTGGAACTACCGGATTAGCCAACACCAATGCCGCAAATGCTACCGCGCTTAGTGATGGTCAGTTCCTGATTTGGGGGGATAACGGATTGGATAAGTCTTTATCTACTCCATTTGTCTTCCCATCAGTTCCGGACTTGAACCTGCGTTTCGGAGCCATTTGGAAAGTACAGAATACAGGAAGCTCAGGTACCGTGCGTGTAGCATGGCCTGCTGGTATTCCGGGTATTCACCTTATTCAGAGCACAGATGAGACGATCGATGATACAGACACCAGAACCGATATGTCTGCGAACACCATTGTTATCAATAGCGTTCCGTATAATTATGCCGATGTTGTATTGAACGATGGTCAGTATTTTACCTTTGCGGGCTACCTGGTGGGACCAGGCGGCGTAGGCGGATCTGTAGTTTGGTTGCAGGCCAATTCGGGAACCAATACTTCCACAGATGGTGCGGATGTGAGCTCATGGGCTAATATGGGAGCATCGGGAGGTATAGCCGGCCAGTTGCTGTCTTTTAATTATCCTAAATTCAAGAATGCGGTACATAATTTTAACCCGGCAATTGTCGACGAAACAACTAATGCACACGGTTCGCTGGTATTGACCAATGTGTTTCCTGCCAATGCCCACCGTCCGTTGGCTACGTTTGTACTGCAAAGTCATCCGGATGTGTCCTCAGAGAGGACAATAGTTACTTACGGAACTACACCTAACTCCTCAGGAGCTTTGGAAGCGCCCTGGTTTTTAACAAGCACGACCAAGCTCCCCCGGTTATTCTGGCAAGATAATTATGTACAGACGGCTCCGATAACGGCAATTACCAGGATAAACAATATTCCTGCTACCAGCTCCTATTACATGCCTCAGTGGGTAAGTAATCCGCACGTTTCGACCTTGAGTTTGAATGGCGCTACCGGCACAATATCCGGAAACGCAAGTTCAAACCGTCCGATAGGAAGTCATCTCTATATCAACAGTGATGGCGGCAGCAATAACCTGTCGGGTGGCATTACTTCCGAGATCATCAGTTACGACCGGGATTTAACGGAGACGGAAATACAGCAGATAAATACCTATCTGGCCATCAAATACGGTATTACACTAATGGGTTCAGATGGTTTAGCAGCAGCTGATTACCTGAATAGCACTGCTGTAAAGGTTTGGGATACAGCAATAAACACAGGTTACAACCATAACATTGCCGGGATTGCCAGGGACGATTTAGGTTCTTTGTATCAGAAGCAGTCTCGCAGCGTAAACTCAGGAAGTCAGGTATTGGTAAGTACAACAGGTTTAGCGAACACTAATACTGCCAATACCGCGGTTTTAGCAAATAATCAATATCTTGTATGGGGTGATAATGGACTAGCTAAGGCACCTGTCGTTTCGTTCGGCACTATTGGCGGCTTACCCTATTATCGTTTTGCCGCTGTATGGAAAGTCCAGAATACTGAGGAGGTAGGCTCAGTGCGGGTGGCCTGGAGAAAGGGCTATGCTAACCTCAAGCTGATTCAGAATAGTTCAGATGCTACTTTTGCCGGTGGCAACACCGTTACCGATATGGAAGGGACGCAGGTAGTGAACGGTGTAGAATACGCGTATGCGGATGTAACACTGACTGATGGCCAATACTTCACGTTTGCAGCGTTCATCCAGGCGCCGGGCGGGGTCACCAACGGGCTGAGCCATTGGTATAGGGCTGATAAGCTGACAGTGTCCGACGGCAATGCTACGGATGTTACTGCCTGGACGGATTTTACTTCAGGCGTAACGTCAGGTCAGCTTAATGAAGCGGTGGCTTTACCGAAATTTAAGGAGGGAGAAGCAACTCACTTCAATTTTAATCCGGGAGTGAATTTTACAGCAAATGCTCAAATGCTGGGTAATATTGAGGTTCAAACATTGACCAGTCTGGATTTTGATATTTTCACGCTGACCAAAGAAGGGATGTCGGGCGGAAGGTTCTTTAACATTGGAATGAATAATACGACTTTCAATGGGAACAACTGGGATCACCCCGGACTGATGACTAACGGAACCATAGGCCGGAGAAACAATACCGGAGGCAGCTCTATCGGTTATGTCAATCCCGGCTCAATTACCTTTGCCGCTAACCAACCGAGCATCATGTACCATAAGTTTACCGACACGGATATGAGAAAAGGCTTGAACGGTGCGACAACGGGTGCAGCGTATACCCACGCGGCAAGAGGTTTGGTAACCGGCGGTCACCTGTTCGGAGCGAATAACAATACCGGCAGTAATCCCCCGAATGGAGATGACGGAGGCTTTACGGGGCATATTGGAGAACTGATTATTTATGGCAATGGTACCATTTCTGTTGCCGAACGGAACAAAGTAGACTCCTATCTTGCAATTAAGTATGGCGTGACGCTGAACAATACCAGCAACTACACTACTTCACAGGATGTCGTGGTGTGGGATGCGACGGAAAATAGCGGATTCTACAACAACGTAGCCGGTATTGGGTATGACTTTATGTCGGCGCTGGAACAAAAGCAAAGCAGAAGCCAGCATGCCAATTCCAATAACCAGGTCATCATAGGTTTGGGTGACATTGCTGAAACCAATGCCGAAAATACCGGCAGCTTGTCCGACGGGCAGTTCCTCATCTGGGGGGATAACGGCAATACGCAGGCCATGACCAACGCCGGGGGGAGCTATACCGCTTTCGAATATGCCGGTGATCTTGCGAACGGTCGCCGTATGAACCGCATCTGGAAGGTCCGGAACACGAACAATGTAACGGGTGAAGTATTGATCCGTTTTCCCAAAGCTTCTGTAAGCGGTAATGGTCTGCCATCATTCGGTGCTAACGAAAGCTGTGCAGCGTATGTCATGATTTTTGCTGATGATGCTGGTTTCACTACCAACGTGTCGTACCAGGAAGTTACGCTTACAGAAGATGAGCTGAACTACGACGTATCGCATACTTTCCCGGCCGGTGCGAGCTACTTTACCTACGGAAAAGTGATACCGTTCAACCAGGGCACTGTGTATCTGCCTGGTGAAACGGAGGTATCGGATGAGTACATAACCGATTGCGCCGTAGGCGAATGGAGGTACTTCAACAAGGCGGGAGACGCAGAGCAGAAGCTGATCGGATTCTCGGGGTTCTCCGCCGGAGAGCTTAACAACCTGGAGGTGACGATTACCCCTGAAGGAACCATTTACGAAGACGATACCAGGACTACCGGACTGATGGCCCGTATCACTACCGTGGCAGACGATGGCGCCAGCTACACCGGCACCAGGAAAGTCAGGGTATACTACAACCAGGATGAGCTCGATGCTGCGACTGTATCGGGAGAGCAGGTGAGCGGCTGGTTCAAATATGAGGGAGACGCCGATGAAGTAGTGGTCGATATCTTCTCCGACGGGTTGTTTGACCCGGCCAAGGCCGTAGCCCTGGTGCCTGATGCTGAAGGAGTCGAAGATGGGGTGAGCTATGTCGAATTCCACAATATCACCTCATTCAGCAGCTTCGTTTACCTGTCTACGACCGAGTCGTCGCCGCTTCCGGTTTCACTGGTCAGCTTCAGCGGTACCCGCGAAGGGCAAACTACCCTGCTGAGCTGGATTACTGCCGGCGAGCTTCAGAACCACGGCTTTGAAGTCGAACGCAGCGCGGATGCCCGCAACTGGAGTACGCTCGGCTTCGTAGAAGCGGCTGGCACAGGAGGCAACAGCGCAGGGCAGCTCTCGTACCTGTTTACGGATGGAAGCCCGCTCAGCGGCAGAAATTACTACCGTCTGAAGCAGCTGGATCTTGACGGAAGCTCAGCACTCAGCCACGTGGTAATCGTCAATTTCGACGCTAAGTCCGGATTGATGGTATATCCTAACCCGGTAGTGGGCGGCGTGCTCAGGCTCGACCTTACGGGCTCCTTCCGCGACGAAGTGAGAGTGTTTAACATGACAGGCATCGAGGTGTTGCAATCAACCGCAGCAAAAGGTAAAACGGTGGATGTACGCAGTCTACCGGCCGGTCAGTACGTACTTCAGGTTGTGACCGAAGCGGGAGAAAGGATCAACAAAGTTATCATTATCCCATAGGTTTCGGAAATCGTTTGTAGTGTGATTTCATCCAGCAAGCCGGCGGATTACTACCCTGATAGTCCGCCGGCTTCTGCGATTTATAATGTCTTGTAGTGATTGCTTGACGATACGATTTCTTGTTTAAAAGCAAATGAGCTCTATAGCTGTTTTAAAATAAAACCCAATAAAATTACAATAGTAATAGCTTTTGAGCCACTATAAGGGTCACAGAGAGGATTCCTCCATTTTCAACTATTGCTCTATTTATAAGACTGATTTTGAATGATGAACAATTCTTGCAGCGAGCCTCACGACAATGCCCGGAAATATTTGAGAATTCCGACAAGAGATGAGCGGCCGATGGCACCTATTTCACTTAGCTGTTTTTTAGTCATTATCTTGTCAATTTTATACATATTTTCTGTATAACTGGCCTTGGCAGGTAGCATCGTAATACAAATAGATTTCGACGTATTTAAGTTTGCTCTGTATTCAGATCAACTACGTGAGAAAAATTTTAACATATCATCTGCCTATTCCCCTTGAAATCTTTTCTTTTCATCCAATTGTTGCTGTGTTTATTCTGCCTGTGGTTTCACCAGGCTGATGACCTGATTTCCCGACATCTCCTGTCAAACGACGGTTCATGGCAATGTCTGCTCATGAAAAATAGTGTGACGTTTCCGTCTGCAGGTGAAGCGCCTGGCTATTTTATAAAAGCTTCCGGCGGCGGCCCCGTACGCCTGCAGTTACTGAGCTTGCCCGCGTGGCGGGAAGCATGGATTGGCTATTTGTTCTATCTATTGATTTGCGGGGGGCTGACCTACCTGCTGATACGCCTGTTCCGGATAAGGACGACCCTTAAAAAAGAAAGTGAGTTCTATGAAGCCCGGCTGGATTTTTTTACGGGCATATCCCATGAGCTGCGTACGTACCTTTCGCTGGTCGAAGGTCGTCTTGAAAAAGCCTTCGGTTTGCTTGAGGATAACCAGGCCGCTAAACACCATCTAAACTACGCCAGAAGCAACTCCCAGCAGCTCAAACAGTTGCTGAACGAGCTGCTGGACTTGCGCAAGTCCGAAAATGGCGGTTTACAGCTTTCTGTCAATGAATATGACCTGGTCAAAATAATCAAAACCATTCTGTCCTCATTTGAACACATAGCGGCGGAAAAGAGGATCACAGCGCGGTTTATACATCCTGATTCGGCTGTAAGTATCTGGTTTGATCTGCTCCAGATGAAGAAAGTTTTCCATAACCTGTTAACCAATGCCTTTAAGTTTACCCCGGAAGACGGCTGGGTTTCAGTCGAGATTGAACAAAGCGTCGAGTACGTTGTTGTGAGTGTGACCAACAACGGTTCAGGGATCTCTGATGGGGACATAGACCATCTTTTCAATAAATTCTTCCAGGGCCAGGATAACGACTCGCAGGAAGGCCATGGTATCGGGCTGGCGCTTTCGAAGTCCATTGTCGACTTACACCAGGCGAAGCTCGTTGTTACCAGCCGGCATCATAACAACGGGCAAAACGGCCAAACTCGTTTTGCGGTTCACCTTTTGCCGGGTACCCGTCACTATTCCAGCGATCAATTCGCTAAAAGCGAGGCTGTTCTCCCAGAATACCCCGATTTCGAAGTCTCAGGGGTTAATGAGTCAGAAGAGGCAGCGCTATCCGAAAAGAAATACACCCTACTTGTGATCGAGGACAACGATGAGTTCAGGATGTTCGAAAAGGAGCTGCTTTCTGAAACTTACCATGTTTTGGACACAGCAAGCGGGTCCGACGGATTGCAAATGGCTTTTGAAAATATCCCTGACCTGATTTTGTGTGATGTAATCATGCCTGAACAGAATGGCATACAGCTATGCACTCAGTTGAAAGCGGATATACGTACATCCCATATTCCCATTATCCTGTTAACGGTACAAAGCGCATTGTCGCAGGTAATCCAGGGACTTCAAGCCGGGGCAGACGACTACCTGGTTAAACCCGTTAATGTGAATATTTTGCTTTTGAAAATACAGAATTCAATAAAAGCGCGGACAGAAATACGGCGTTTCACTGATAAGGCCCTTTCGTTAAGAACAGACGAATGGTCCATCGCAGGGGCTAACGATGAATTCATTGACAAGCTGCGCAGTCTGGTTGTCGAGAACGTTTCCCTGGCTAATTTTGGCGTCAATGAAATGGCATTTCAGGTCGGGATGAGCGTTTCGGCTTTGTACCGGAAAGTGCGGTCGTTGACGGGCATGACTGTTCACGATTTTATGAAAGCGATAAAAATGCAAACAGCCCTTCGGCTTTTACAAACCGGCAGCTATCAGGTAAATGAAGTGGCGTTGATGGTTGGCTACGAAAGTGTGCGGTATTTTAGCAGCGAATTCAAAAAGCTTTATGGAAAGCCTCCCAGTAAATTCCGGAGTCAGTCTGGTGAATAATTCGATTGATGCGTAACGCCCGTCAGTCAGGTAGCTTTGCGCGCCCGCCCATGGGGATCGCCGGCAACTATGACTATCACGTCAAAAAAAGAGCCCGTGAAAAAGCGTATTCACGGGCTCTTTTTTTTAAACTTGATAACTACTTACTGTTCTTAATCAATTTTCGTGAAACAGACGAACCTTCAGGCGTTTGAATGTTGATCAGATAGATTCCCTTAGTCAGAGACCGAATATCAAGTGTGTTTTTGTCTTTGCCATCGTTGTTACGGCTTTCGATCAGGACCTGTCCGTATACATTCAACACCTTTATTGTCTCCGATCCGCTCAAGCCGTCGATAATCAGCTCGTCCTGAGCGGGATTAGGATAGGTGGAGATTTTTTCGGCTCCCCCATTATTGTCAAAAAACACCACAGCGATCGAACTATAAGCATATTCACCATCAAAATCAACCATTCTCAGACGGTAGTAATTCCGTCCTCTCAGCGGCGCTGTATCGGTGTAGTGGTAGTCAAGCCGGCTGTTGCTTCCCGTTTCCGGCGATAGCGATTGCACAAGTCCGATTTTATCCCAGCCGGATGCATTGGCGCTGCGCTCAATCTCGAAATTGCTGCTGTTCTCTTCGCTGGATGTAGCCCATTGCAGGTTTACTGTAGCGCCTTCCAGACGGGCATTGAAGCTGATCAATGTTACCGGTAACGGGCCATCCGTCCGAATGGTATAAGGCACGGCCGGGCTGGTGTGTCCGGCATTATCTGTGATAGAATAGGTAAAACCAATCACGTCGGCTCCTGTCCCGCTGCCGGTTGCCCCATAAATGACCAGTTTGCTTACCTCGAAGTTTTCGATGCTGACATGTCCACCGGTCACCTCTATGGGCACCGGTCCTGCACCAAAGTCATAATAGAGCAGGGTCGTCGGGTTGATCGTTTCGATCGTAAAGGTAGTGCCCGTGCCCGTATTACATTCCCCATCAGCCGGGCAGTCTTCAGGATCTGATCCTGAAAGTGCCCCCCCGGTAGGGTAGCCCGTCAAATCTAACGATGATGCCGGAATGGACTGGTAATCCGGTAACGACGGGTAACCTGTGGGAGGTGTGAAACTGAATGCCGAATTAGGCACCATAAACGATTTGGCATCGGCAACCGGTGGCTGCTGGATACCGAAATTGATATTACTATAGTTTTCAACTAATGTGAACTGAGGGCTTATACCATCAATAGAAGCCGTGTTCCCTGTATTCTCAGGGCCATTGAATTCTCCGGTATTTATCCAGCCTGCCGGAAGGCTGGGCGCGGGTTCGGCGCTACCGATTGTACCATTTGTTGTACTCAAAACGACGTAGTAGTCGCCGGGCACAATATCACTAAAGCCATAGAAACCGGAAGCGTCAACGGGTGAAACAGCTACAACATTTCCGTCTGTTCCAACCAGATTGGCATAAAGCCCGGGCGGAACTGTATTGGGGTTTCCAGTGCTGTTATTCACATTCCCTCCGTCAGGATCATGGAATACCGTGCCTGAAATAGACGTAACCAGGAGTATATTAGGACAGCTCGCTCCGTCGTTGTTATTTTCCCCTC
Source organism: Telluribacter humicola (assembly GCA_040394475.1). Taxonomy (GTDB): domain Bacteria; phylum Bacteroidota; class Bacteroidia; order Cytophagales; family Spirosomataceae; genus JBEBSD01. Next base: position 10,340 of record JBEBSD010000097.1, read on the forward strand.
CGGTAGGAGCGGTGGATATCAGGGTTGCAGTATTTGTGGTTACATCGATTCTGTAGAATCCTCCCAATGTATTGGCAAACACATAGAAGGTATTTGCTAGCTGATCGATAAAAATAGAACCAAAGGCCACTTTTTCATTATCCTGAATGCCACCCCCCGAAACGGTTGTAGCGGTAATGGTTACTTGTCTTGTTACCGGATTTATGGTAAACCTGCGGTATGCATTCGCTGCACTTTGTGCATCAATAATACCACAAAGCAGTCCGCTTGAAGAGTCGTAAACAATATCAGAAATATCCAGGCTGGCAGCGCCTGCAAAAGTATTCCCATAAGGAGCCGCATCCAGTATGTAGGAGGCAGTCGGGTCGACTAGTTGCAGATAAGTCGCTGTTCTGGTGGGGTTGATGTCAACTACATAATATCTCGCGGCCAGTCTACTATAGATAAACAAGTAGCCATTTTCCATCACCTCTCCTACGTTATAGTAGGCGCTTACCGTTGGAGCAGGTAAATTGGGGATTGAGTATGTTTCCAGGGCGGCATTAGATCCGATTTTTACTACTTGGTTGGTCAGAACATTCATCCCCCAGATAAAATTATCCAAAGTGTTGTAACCTGTGGCGTTTATCCTGGCCGGGAGTTCTCCCATAAGAGTTCGGACGCCGGTAGCGACATTGTAACTATAAAGCGTGGAATTTGCTGTATTGGGACCGCTCACCTGATAAGCCAGACTAGAGCACTCAAATGGTATAAGTTCTTGCCCCCAGGTACTAGATATTCCTGAAAAATGAAAGAAAATTAAAAGCGTCCCCCTAACTAATAGTTTGCTGTAGTAGATTTTTTTCATTTGGTTTGATGTTTGAGTGGAGTATTCAAAGTAGTGAATTGCTTACATCAAATTTGGTGATGCGCCTATGAGTCAACTCCGATAGCCGGCGTAAAACAGAATGCGGAAATAGATTTTGTTAGACAAAATTTATTTCCCTGCAGATTCGGTTTGAATATATGCAATCAGTTTTTGATAGGTCCTGCGTTAGTGATTCTCTAAACTTTTTTCTACGGATAATGGTGTTTTATTCTATATCAAAACTTGTATTGATTCGATTGATTTTGTCGAGCGCCAGTAGTTATTTTATATTGGTATGCAATAATCGGAAATTACCTTAACGTAGATAGGTATCAATCTTGCCAAAAAGTGAATGTTATCTTGCCAATTGATAAAATATCATCTTTACTCTAGTGTCCTTCCTAAGGTCATGCACCTTTTGACCGAATCTCCGATAACAGCTTTAAATCCCCGATAAAGCGGTTCGAGATCTGTACGGCAGGGCGCACCTAGTGGGATTTTCCTACGCCCCCTTTTTTTGTGAGAAAGCAATTCTTTCTCTCTTATTACCAAATAGTTATGAGAAAATATTGCAAGTATGTAAGTATCCGCCCTACGAACTACATGTTTGAATTCCGCTCCCGATTCTTATAGTTCAGCGGGAAGAGGTTGTGGAGTTTTTTGTAGCTAATAGTCATGAAGTTTTCCAGAGCATATTTGAGCCGGATCTTTCATTGTCTAACGCTCCTTCAAAGCAGTCCACCGGTCACAGCGTGCATGCGCCCAGCAAGCCAATCGAATGATATCTTTTCGCTTGCTGTGCTTGTCGCATACGATATACCCGTAGGTTTGCAAGTCCCCGCCGAAGGTATTGACGTGTTCTTGCTGCCGGGTTTCTTCGGTCTAAGCTCGAAAGGGAAGGGCTATCTGAGCAGGATCACCTTCGAAGCGCTCCCGCTTTGGGCCGAAGTGCATCCGGCGGAACATTTCGGCTTGTACTTTCAGATAATCACGCTCACTGGCGATAGCATCGTTCTCCTGATCCCATTGCTTTACAAGGGCGATCAACTCATCTTTGTCCAGATTTTCCAGCGCTGTTTGCATGTATCAAAAATGTGCAAATCCCAGTGCAATAGCTTGATGCGGGTTCGACGACGGTTCAGAAAAGCAAAAACCTCGCCTGAGGTCGGATTCCGGCAAAGCTCACTACTGCTAAGCCGCTCAGACCATCCATACTTTTGCGCATATCGCAATGCCCCTGGTAAAGGTAATATCGATGGGAAGATTCTAGTGAAAAAATCAAACTAACTGGATCAGACCGGATACTGAATTTTATAATCTCATCACATCTTGATATTTTTATAAATATTAACAAATATAAGTATACATTTTCAATCTAATTTCAAACAAAATTGTTTAGTAAAAATACCCTTTTTATTATCATTTTTGTTTGCCAACAGGAAAATATTAAATAATAAAATTTAACATTATCAGGTCATCCGTTTCTAGTAAATTGATAAATACATTGTCAAGAGATAATTCGACCTATTGGTAAAAATTAAGACAGATTGTTTTTTATCTTACAAGCACAAATCAAAACATATATGATGATTTTTTATCTATTGTTTTAGCGTTTTGTCTCTTTGTCCAAAGTACCAACAATAATAGAATTGAAATTGTCGTTAAACAAGGTAATATTAATATTTAGATGAATGATTTTGCCTTTTTTAAATACAGAGACTCTAAACGGAACCGTATTACCAAACTTCTTTGACTGATGTCAGGTGCACTCCTAAGAATCACGTTTGCGGTATCCTTTCTGGCTTTATTCTCCTGTGTGGATGTCATAGAGCTTGATTATCCGGGATATGTTGAAAAGGCAGTAATGACCGGTGTGCTTAACCCTGACAGCGCAGTAACTATCCGGCTTACAAAAACTTTCCCTCCTGGCCGGACATTCGATCCTATGCAGGATGTGATCAGCCATGCTGTCGTAAAACTGTATGAAAACGAGAGACTGGCAGGACAACTCCAATACATCGGAGGTGGATATTACCAAATGGCTTTTAGGCCAAAGAGTGGCAGCGTCTATACCGTGGAAGCCGTAACTCCGTTTGGGACATTAAGGGCGCGAGAAAGCCTGGTCATACCTCCACTTCCCAATTTCGCCGTTACAACTGGCCAACGTCACAACCCTAACGCAAACCCTGATTTTCTTATCACGCTGCCGCAAAAAACGAAAGGCAACTACTGGATCGCCATCCGGGAAACAAAAAATGGGGTAGAATCCGGACAAGGTTGGCACACAATCGTCTCAAATTCCCCTTATCTGGATACTTTTAACGCAAGTGACGACCAATTTTTCGGGGTAAAAAATTATGGTTATCTGGCACGTATACTCCCCGAAATAAAGGATTCGTTAGTCGTAATCGTGAGCACCTTCAATCAATTGTCGACCATTTTCAGGAACGGCGGGGGCCTTGAAGTCAGAGTCTCTTATGTCAGTGAGAACTATGATTCATTTCTGCGGTCGGCCGTGTTAGCGGCAGATACAAGGCTCCTTACTATGGATGGCGACCTAAACAATCCTTTTTACGAACCAACCACTATAAGTTCAACTATTGAGGGTGGGCTGGGGATTGTGGGAGGCGTTCACATCATTGATTTTACCGTAGACAAGCTGCCATGACCATGTTGATAGGTTGATCTCTCACCATTTTTTTCTTTAGTAGGGACCATGAATAAATAAATGTAACCTGTTCAACTGAATATTATGTATCGTTTCACGTATCTCTTTTTCTGCCTGACAGGTGTTTTTGCCCTAAAAGTGTACGCTCAGGAAGTACGTGTGTCAGGGAGAATATCCAGTCGGGAAAATGGTGAGGCCCTACAGGATGCCAGTGTCTACAATACCCGGAATCAAAAGTTTGTTCGCTGCAACCAGTTTGGGTTTTATTCGCTCAGTATGCCCAGAGGAATGAACATGCTGGTAGTGCAGGCACCAGGGTTCAAAACGGATACAATCATGGTAAATGTGGCTTCTACAATGTCGTTCGACTTTCAGATGTCAGAATGGGCAGAACAACTGGCCGATATAACCATCATCCAGGATGAAGGGCGTCTAAAACATGGAAGTGGGAATTTCCGGATCTCCGGCAGCCAGGCAGGGAAAGTCCCGGTTGCCTTGTCAGAACCCGATCTGCTTAAGGCTTTGCAGCTTTTCCCGGGGGTCCAGGGCGGAGCGGACGGTACCAGCGGTATACACGTAAGAGGCGGCAGTCCGGACCAAACGCTTATCCTCATCGATGGGGTTCCGATCTATAATGTCAATCACCTTTTTGGCTTTTTTTCCGTATTTAACCCGGATGTAATCGCTTCCGCTGATCTCTACAAAAGCGAACTGCCTTCCCGGTATAGTGGCAGGCTTTCGTCGGTTCTTGACATCACTATGCGCGAGGGAAACCGGAAGAAAATGGCAGGTGGATTTCAAATCAGTCCGATATCCATGAAGTTGCGGCTCGAAGGTCCCATAAAAAAGGATACATCTTCCTATCTGATTTCCTTCCGCCGGACATGGCTGGATGTACTCGCTTCGCTCACCCAACGCATCGCCAACACCGGCTCGGTCGGTTATCTGGGTTTCTCGGATGCAACCGGCAAGGTAAACTACCGTTTTAACAAACGGGAACAGCTGTTTCTAAGTGTCTACTGGGGCAATGACGCATTTGGGGCGCGTAGTAAGTCGGCGCATGATGCAAGCAGCAATCGCCTGTCATGGGGCAACCTTACAAGCGCGGCCCGCTATCAACGGATTTTCGGGAATTCCGTGTTTTCCCACACGACATTGAGTTACAACCATTACAGGAGCCAATTTAAAAACGTCTCCCGGATTCTGGACAACCGGTATTCCACCCTGGTGAGATCGTCCATTGCCGATTGGTCGCTGAAATCAGATTGGTCGTACAACTCACGATCCGGCTTTAATCTGGAATGGGGCGGCGCTTTAACCAGACACCTGTTCAACCCGGACATCCTACGAAGAAAGGGGGATGTATACGACAATAGCGTTCCGTCTGCCGACTCTTCCCGAACGGTAGTGGCAGACGTTCAGGTGTATGGTGAGCTGGAGTATAAAACAGGACCATTCGACCTGCGTGCTGGTTTCAACTTTGCCGGCTTTATGGTAAATGGTAGCGCCTACAACCTGCTCCAGCCCCGTTTTGGAGCGAAATTTGCCATTGCACCGACTCTAGGAATTAAAGCAGCGTATTTCCAAAGCGCTCAATACCTGCATCTCCTTACCAATTCCTCCGTTGGCATGCCAACCGACCTCTGGGTGCCCGTCACCGAAAGTATTGCACCACAACGGTCAGAACAATTCTCCTTAGGTATCTATAGTGAATGGAAAGGGATAAGACTTAGCCTGGAAGGATATTATAAATGGATGGATAACCTCATTGAATTCACGGGGGCAGGCAGAGGTATTGACAACCCCTACGGCACCTGGCAGGACCGGATTACTGTGGGGCAGGGAAGTTCCAAGGGGTTAGAGCTATATGCGGAACGGAAATTCGAAAAACTGGATGCTTTTTTATCCTATACCCTTTCGTTTACCAACCGGCAGTTTGACCTGCTCAACGAGGGCAAGCCCTTTCCATACAAATATGACCGGCGCCATGTCCTGAACTTTTTCTCAGCATACAATTTCAGTAAGCACCGCAGTGTCCAGGTAGTTTTTCAGTATGCCTCCGGCAGCTGGATCACTTTACCCAATGCCCGGTATTCGGCGCTGCCTTCCATCCTGGAAACCACGTTATCTGAATCATATGCAGCCAGGTACCTCCGTTATTTCGATCAACTCGATTATCTACCGGCCCGCAATAATTTCCTTATGCCATCCAATCACCATCTTGATGTCAGTTATAAAACCGAAAAAGTAAAAAAAAGGGGTATCCGAACCTGGACTTTTTCAATCTACAATCTCTATAACCGGCGTAACCCCTACTTTGTTTTTGTCCATGATGCGAAGCTCAAACAGTTCTCGCTCTTACCGGTCTTACCATCTGTCAGCTATGAATACCGCTTTTAGCTAGGTTCGAGTAGTTTTGACAATCCGGCGCCATTACGAATTTATACAACTATTCCCAAATGATCCAGAAAGTGTTCCAACCACATTTTGCTCCCAGCGCAATCACTAAAGGTATTCATTCGGCCCTACCTATTTCGTGCTTGAAGGCAAATGCGAAGCCTACAAAGATCAGAGGTTTTTTGTTTTCTTTCGCTGCCGCAGAAATCCTATATTCTTCTCGAAAAAAACATTCGCCATTATCATTTATTTTCAGGTTTAGCTTGTAAAAATAATTGCCTTCCTCCGGCACAGATGTCACCCGGTTACTTGTCAATTCCCCTTACTTCCTGTTTCAAAGCACCTTTCACCTGAAAACAGCTAAACGAAGGAGAAGGGATGAAACACAACCCGTAAGGTATCCGTTTCCTTCCCGGGTTTGTTCATGTCAAACGGGAAATGTCATTGTTACGGTGGTGCCGCCAGGTATCGTTGAGGCTATGGTGGTGTTTCCTTTTAGTTCAAGGGCCCTGTTTTGCATATTCTTAAGGCCATTTCCCTTTTTTACGCTTGCATCCTCAAATCCGGTACCATTGTCGACAATCTTCATTTGCAATTGTTTGCCTGTTTGGTTAAGTGACACCGTAATTTTTGTAGCTGAAGCATACTTTGCCGCATTGTTCACCGCCTCTTTAAAAACCAGGTATACTGCTTTGCGTTGTGTCATAGTTAATTGGTGCAAAACAGATTCGTCTACGCTATAGGAAGGTTCCATGTTTGTGCTTTCACATATAGCGGTAAGGAAATACTTCATTCGTTCGGAAAGGCTTTGATCTTCCGGGTTCATGTGCTGAATCATCCATACGATGTCACTCATTTTATCCATCGTTTCTTTGGAATACGTATTTACTTTTTTTAGAATATCTTTGTGATCCGGGGCCCCTTTTTTTCCGGATGACGCCATTCCGCTTAGCATATGGATGCTGCTGAGAGAACTGCCCACTTCATCATGGAGGTCACTTGCAATTTCATTTCGCAACTGCAGCTCTTTCATACGTTGTTTTAACCGCTGGCGATTAATCAACAAGAATATGGCAGCAATAGCCAATAATGCCATTAACAACGAGCCTGCAATCAGTATCCGATGTCTCGACAGATTTTGTTCCTGTATCATTTTATCCTTGGTAAGCAGCGCTATTTCATTGTTCTTTTCTTCCACCCGTAGAGAAGTCTGCAAAAAGGCAATTTCCTCGTCGTATTTTTTCTTTAGTAAGGAGTCATTCAGCGCGCTGCCCGTTTTGTAGAAATAGCTTGCATCTTTATAGTTGCCATTGGCGGCATAGGCGTCCGCAAGCAGGATGGCGGCATCGCTCTGCTCTTCAAGCAACCCATTACTACCGTTCATCGTAAAGGCCTTTATACCGGCATCAATGGCTTCTTTATAGTGCCGTCGGTTCAGGAAGGAAATGGCAAAATTGTAATAGGCATCTGCTTGCTGCACTTCGTTTTCTCCGTCTATTGCATGTTGTAAGGCCAGCTTTGCACTTGCTTCGGCTTTTTCGTAGTTTTGGGTATAGTTGTACAGGCTGCTGATGTTGCTGTAGTACATACTGAGGTTGACAATATCGCCTGCCTTATTGGCAAATTCAATGGCCTGATGATAGTTCGTCAATGCGCTGTCGTGCAGCCCGGTTCGTTTATAAATATTTCCAAGGTTATTTAATATAATGGCATACATCCTGTAATTAGCATCTTCCTGATACAGTTTCGAAGCCCGCTCGTAGTATTCCTCACTCTCTGTGTACTTATCCTGGCTGTAATAAACCGTGCCGATCGTTTGATAAATTCTTGCCCGGCGGTCGTTGTTGTTGGCAAGTTCGGCATAGTCCAGCGCCTTTTCGCAATCCATCAGCGACTGCTTCAGATTGCGCAGCTGCAAATAGGCATCCGCACGGTTAAGGTAAGCCAAAGCGAGGCGATTCGGCTCATTTACTTTCTCTGCCCAGACAATTGCAGAATCGGTATAGGTAATAAAGGAGTCAATCCTGGAAGCTGCATTAAATACGACTGCCAAATTGAGGTAACAGCCGGCGACCCCTTTATCATATCCGATTTTGCGTCCAAGCGCAATACCTGCCTTTGCATGTTCGAGCGCTCTTGCGGGATCGCTGTTCAGAAGTGTGCCGGCCAGCATCCGGTACAGGTTTACTTTAGTGGTGTCGTGGCGGGCTTTTCTTAATTCGCTCTCTAAAGAATCTACGGAAAGGCTTTGGGCACGCATTTGTCCAAATGCGACGAATAACAGGACAAAGGCTACACGGAATATCATTTACCAATATTATGAATAAGTCAATTGCATACTACCCACCATTAAAATCTTCCTGCTACGGCCAAGCCGGTACCGAAAATTCGGTACTTGAAATCTATTCACAATTCTTCATCTTTACAAAAAAAAGACGATCACTTTGATAAGAGTTATTCTTTTTGAGGACAACAGGCACCTGAGAGAAACCTTCGAGTTACTATTGAACAGTAGCGAAGGGATGATTTGTGCAGGCGCTTTTCCAAATGTGGATGATATTATCGAAGTGCTGCAAAATATACCTTCTGATATCATCCTAATGGATATCGAGATGCCCGGCATGAATGGTATTGACGCGACCCGGTTGGTAAAGCAACATGATCCTGATTGTAAAATTTTGATACAAACGGTTTTTTCAAACGACGATTATATTTTCAAAGCGATATGTGCCGGCGCTTCCGGCTACATCCTGAAATCCACTTCGCCCGACGGCTATTTGCAGGCGATAAGAGATGTTGTGGCGGGCCATTCCTCTATTTCTCCCGGCATTGCCAGCAGGGTACTGGAACTATTCAGAGTGAACATTACGGATCCGGCTACTCCCAACAAGTATGCGCTTACGACACAGGAAAAAAAAATACTGCAATTGCTCGCTGACGGCCTTAGCTATAAAATGATTGCCGCTGAATCGCATATTACTTTTCAAACCGTCAAGACGCACATAAAGAACATCTATACCAAACTGCACGTCAACTCAGGTACTGAAGCAGTAGCGCTGGCACTGCGAAAAGGAATTGTTGACCGGTAACCCGCTTTTTAAATCCTTCCCCGGAACTGCACAGGAAATCAGTGTTATGTCAACGATGGCTTTGTCGTATTTCAGGCTGTCAGCCTGAAATTTTATGCCCGACACACTTAGCCTTTAACTGGTATAGCCCACAGATTTTTCTGCCTGTTTTTAACAAAGCAGCGCCTATTTCTCCCCCATTTTCGGGATTGCGTACGCCTTGATTCAACACTAAATTTGTTTGAGTAAATCAATCGCCACTATACGATAGTCGTGGTTGGCAGCATACTAAATCAAAAATGACAATCAGTTAATTCAAAAAAATCAACACTTATGAAAAAGATGATCCTAGTTTTGATCCATGCCATTTTTTTAGCAACACTATAGTGCAGGCGAAAATCTGGCGGGTAAACAACAACCCGGGTGTTAACGCCGACTTTGCAAACTTCGTTACCGCCGTTAACGACGCCTCCGTCATGGCCGGCGATACCCTTCATCTTGAACCGAGTCCGACTGCCTACGCTTCGCATACCTCCTTCAATAAGCGTCTGGTGGTTTTGGGGGTGGGGTACTTCCTCGACCCGGCTGTAACGGCCGAGCCGGCCAACCCGGGGTTACAGGCCACCATACATTCCAGCAGGATCTCCGGCACTTTCGGCATTTTTGCGGGCGCCTCCGGTAGTGTCTTCTCCGGTTTGAGATTTGATGCTTTTAATTTTGGTGTTGCGACGATAAGCGAGATTCGTTTTGAACGGTGCCATTTTGGCGGTACGATGACTTTGCCAAATGGGTCTTATTCCAATATCTCAATACGTCAGTGTTACTTCGGTGGCACAGGCGCTTCTATCAACGCTACCACCGCGAATACGCTCAGCGACTTCGTATGCGAAAATTCTATTTTCAACAGTGTGAACGCACAGGTAACCCTTACGGGCCTGACGGGGAGCGGCAATATTTTCCGCAATAATTCCTTTTTTTCTGCCAACCGGCTGCCCCTAATCAGTAATTGCTACGTTGCCAATACTATCTTTCATAGAAGGGACACTCCCGGAGCAGACGCTGCGTTTGTCAACTGTACTGTTAAGAATAACCTTTTTTCGAACAATCAGTCGCTGCCGGAAACAGCTTCAAACAATGAGATCAATGTCAACATGAGCAACGTATTTGTCGGCGGAACCGGTAGTCTCGACGGCAGGTTTGCATTGAAAACCGATAATCCGGAAACCAATCCTGCCATTGGCGGAGGCCTCACGGTGGGAGGTGTTGTAAGTCCTGACTGCGGCGCTTTCGGTGGCCCGGTACCCTACCGGCTATCCGGAATTCCGGCCA
>JBEBSD010000098.1:0-20313 GCA_040394475.1 Telluribacter humicola
GATCGAGGGGTAACGAGCCTTAAGTTTACAGAATTTCCTTCAATAATTCAAAATTCAGACAAATGAATTGATTGAACGGTAAGCAAGGAAGAGCATTCCGCTACCTTGAGAAAAACGAGCATTGATTTTGATGGCGTAGTTGCATCGCATATTGGCTCTATATCCCCCGTTTTCCGGCTGATCCCCAAAATGGTCTGTGGGACACAGACCATGGATATAAAAATAGTCTACCGCATGACAGTAGACTATTTCGCGTAAACCCTCCTCTATCTGTGATTGTAGTATTATTCTCAAAAGAGAATAAGCTTCACATACTATAAAATTACACAAATTACATACCATTCAAAAGACCACTTCCGAAATAAACACAACCTGCACTGGATCAACGCTTTAAGATTATAACCTCTTGTCTGTTGTGGTATTTTAGGAAACCTATTCCACAGTTATTTTCCACTATAAGCCGCAGTTTACCACAATCTCGCCGGGCGTGTCATTTGAATGTGCTCAATGCCGGCATCCATGTAAACCGCGCTGGTTTGTTCAAACCCGAATACCTCATAAAATGCTTTCAAATGCCTTTGCGCTCCGAGCCGGACCGGTACAGCCCCGTATAGGCGCAGCACTTCCTTCAGGGACTGTTCCATTAATAACGTGCCCACTCCCTGCCTTCTGCCCGCGGCGGCAATGACGACCCTTCCGATTGCCGCATCCGGAAAGGTAACACCCGCAGGTACCAACCGGGTATAAGCCACGAGATCCGTACCGGTCAACCCCATGAGGTGATGACAGTACTGGTCGTTATTATCCATATCGAGGTAATGGCAATGTTGCTCCACTACAAATACCTCACTCCGCAGCCGCAATATCCGATATAATTCATCGGTTGTCAGCTGGTCAAATGGCTTTATCTGCCAGGTAAGTTCCATTGATATGACTGTTTTCTATAAAAAAAGGGCTGCCCACCGTCGGTAAGCAGCCCTTTCTTCCCGCCAGCTGCTTACTTCAGCGTCGCCACTGCCGTTTTGATACGCTGCACGGCTTCCGCCAATACTTCGTCGGCAGCGGCCGTCGAAATACGGATACAATCCGGGGCACCGAAGCCTGATCCCGCAACGGTAGAGACATACACACTATTCAACAGCCACCCCGAAAAATCGTCGGAGTTCCGAATGGTAACCTTCCCATCCGATTTTCCAAAATAATAACTGACATCCGGAAACGCGTAAAAGGCTCCCTGCGGGACGTTTACCTTGAAACCCGGAATCTCCTGCAACAGTCCCACCACCAAGTCCCTGCGGCGTGCATAAGCTGCCGTCATGGCTTTAGAGGCATCAAGCGGACCGTTAAAAGCTGCTACTGCCGCTTTCTGGGCAATCGAATTGGTTCCCGACGTTACCTGTCCCTGCAGCTTCTCTACCCCATCGGCAATCCACTTAGCAGCAGCAATAAACCCGATCCGCCAGCCGGTCATGGCATAACCTTTCGCAACCCCGTTGACCGTGATCACGCGGTCTTTCAGCTCCGGAACGGATCCCAGGCTGAAATGCCCTTCCTCTGTAAAATTAATGTATTCGTAAATTTCGTCTGCCAACACATAAATCCCTTCATGCCTGGCCAGTACAGCCCCAATCGCTTCCAGCTCAGCGCGGCTGTAGACAGACCCTGTCGGGTTGTTGGGAGAAGCATACATCACCACCTTGGTACGGGGAGTTATGGCAGCCTCAAACTGTTCCGGCGTAACCTTGAAATCATTTTCGAACGCTCCTTCGATAATCACCGACGTTCCTTCCGCCAGTTTCACCATTTCCGAATAGCTCACCCAATAAGGCGCAAAAATAATCACCTCATCTCCCGGGTTCACCAGCACCTGAATCGCGTTGGCAAGGGAATGCTTTGCGCCGGTAGACACTACGATATTCTCAGGTTTCCATTCTATCTGGTTATCGCGTTTCAATTTATCGGCGATCGCTTTCCTCAGATCAGGGTACCCGGCAACCGGAGAGTAGCCATGAAAGCCGTCATCAATCGCCTTCTTGGCGGCTTCGCAAATATGAGCGGGGGTTTTGAAATCAGGCTCACCCACACTTAAGCTGATCACTTTATGGCCTTCAGCCGCCAACTCCCGGGCTTTTTTAGTCATGGCCAACGTCGAAGATTCTTCAAGGGCATTGATACGATCGGCCAACAATCGTACGGATTCTGCTGCTACTGACATTACGTGCTTTTATTTGGTTCTGAAACTCAATTCTATAGAAATCGCGCAAAGTTACGTCATTTTCCTGAAGTAATATCCGGGGAGATCAAAAGACTTTACCGGATTTGCGATTCCCCGTTCCGGCCCGCTTCCCGCGTTTCAGGCCTTCCCGCACTAATTCCCCTGCATTTCCTGATACAATTTCAAAAGGTCGGGATGTTGCTCCTGCTCCCGGATCGTACGCAGCGTTTCCGGCACACCGGGATGACCCGAAAGCCAGTCCAGCAGCTGGTAGGCCCCGAAGCGGACCAGGTAACCGGTATGCTCCCGCGCCAGTTGCTCGATATACGGAAGGCTGCTCCGCTGCACATCGGCTCCCGAGCGGATGAGGTACTTGCCGAACACCTGCATCAGATAGTATTTCCCGGAATCGTTTAAAAGCGTCAGCTTAGTCCGGAACCACTCCAGGTACTCCGGTTCGGGAAAATCTCCGTAATAGTTTCCAATCGCTACCAGCACCGCGGGGTTTTGATGCCCGTCAAACCGTTCGATCAGCTGACGGGCATCAGCCGGCCGCAACGAAAGACAGGCGTCAAGCGCAGCAGTGACCACGGCATAGGAACTGTCGTTTAACGCCGACCTGAAAAGTGATTCATACTGCCCGTCTTTCTCACGACTGAGGGCGACGACAGCCTCCGCCCGCACCAGTGCACTGGAATCGGACACAGCCAGCGCTGCTATCAGCCCTGCCTTCTGACGGCCCGCGGCGGTATTCCCGTACAAGGCGACGGCCTGTTGGCGGATCCTCCAGAACGGGTCGCTTAATGCCTTTTCGAATGCTTCCCGGACATCCTCGCTGTCCAACTCGCTTTCCAGGGCCGTCATGGCCTCCAGTTTGGCCAGGGCGCTTGTGGCCTGCCGCCACTGAAAGAGCAGTTCCCGGGTCGATTTCGGATGATGGATCACCGCGGGCAGCCGGTGCTCCGGGTCAAAATAGACCAGGTCCGGTTTTTCAGCTGCTGCAAATTCGAATACTTGGTCCGGCTGATCAATTACAAGCAGCTGCTGCGTCTTTGTTCCTCCCTGCCAGCTGTCGAGCTTAACAGGGAGCCGGTACACCTTTTCCTGCTTTTGCCGCACCCGGATGACTACCTTCTTCCCGGCTTCCTGATATTCATGACTCACGTCCAGCTCCGGGTGCCCCGGCCGGAAAAACCATTGCTCAAAAAACCAGTTCAGGTCCTCTCCCGTCACCTCTTCAAATGCCAGCCGCAAATCGGCAATTTCTGTGGTGCCAAAACGATGCTTGCGGAGGTACAGCCGAAGCGCCTCAAAAAAAGCCTCGTCGCCTACCTGTTTCCGCAGCATGTGCAAAATACGTCCCCCTTTCGCATACGAGTGGCTGTCGAACATATCGTCGGCCCGGTGGTAAAAGGACCGGATCATGGGTACCTTTTTCTCCTCGGATTCTGTAAGGTATCGCTGCCATTCTATAGCGCCTGACCAGTCGGCATCTTCCCTGCCGTACCTGTGTTCATACCATAAATATTCCGAATAGTTGGCAAACGACTCGTTCAGAGGCAATTGGCCCCAGGCTTCACAGGTCACCAGGTTGCCGAACCAATGGTGCGCCAGCTCGTGTGCAATTACACCGTCCGAATTACCATCCAGTAACGCCCGGTGATCCATCAGGACCCCTTCTTCATGGACAGTGGCCGTGGTATTTTCCATGGCTCCCGAGACAAAATCCCGTACGGCGATCTGGGCATATTTCTCCCAGGGATAGGGCATCCCGAAACATTCCGTGAAAAACCGGAGCATCTCCGGGGTCCGTCCGAAAATGGCCCTGGCATAGGGCTTATAGGCCGGCTCGACATAGTAGCTCAGCTCTAACCCGCCGGGCAGGGTATCTCTTACTACTGCAAAATGCCCGACCGCCACCATGGCCAGGTACGGGGCGTGCGGCAGCGTTTGTTTCCAGTGGTCTGTACGCGTTCCGTCGTCGTGCTGTCGGCTGGCGGTCAGCAACCCATTGGACAGCGTCTGATACGTCGTATCGACTGTCAGGTAAAAATCCTGTGTAAATTTTTCATTGGGGGCGTCAATGGTGGGAAACCAGGTCGAGTTGCCGTCGGTTTCCCCCTGGGTCCAGATCTGACGGGGCTTATTGACTTCCCCTCCGTCGGCGTTGATAAAAAAAAGTCCCTTTTCCGGCGGGTGCTCTTCACCGGGCAGCCGGGTCAGCTCACTGGGTTTAGCGATGTATTCAATCCCGATAGCCAATGTATCCTTCCGGGTATATTCCTTTCCCAGCGCAATAGTCAGCTGCCGTTGGTTATAGGTGTAGGGTAACTTCCGGTGTACTTCCCGCTTCCCTTCCCTATCCTGTTCCACCTGGTAAACCGCGTGTATATCAAAGCCTTTAGCATCTATAACAGCCGTGGTCCGGGGATAGAAATACGGTCGTATCCAGAGTACGGCCTTCCCGGAAACGCGCTCATTTTCCCAGTCAAACCGCACGTGAAGCTCGGTATGGGTTAGATCCATGGTCCGCGTTACTGACGGGCGGTACGGGCCGCGGGTCGTATCGGCTGATGCTGCAAACACCGTATTGGAAAGGCCAAACGTGATGGCCCCCCAGAAAAAAAGTTTACTCATGACTGGCAAAAAGCGATCCTCTGGCAGCCCGGTAGGCCGGCGAAAAAGAGACTACCAGGGTAATCAGTACAATAATTACTCCCGTCAACACAACATCTCCTGCTTGCAGCTGAACCGGATAGGCGTCTACCAGGGCGGTCTTCATCCCCATCGACACCAGGCCGTAGGTTTCCTGGATCCAGCAGATAGCGACTCCAAAAAACAATCCGAGCAGCGCCCCGGTGAAAGCAACGATCGTCCCGACGGCCACAAAGATCGAGCGTATCATGCGCCGTTGAGCGCCCAAGGCAAAAAAGATAGCCGTATCGCTCTTTTTTTCAATGGCCAGCATGCTCAGGGAGAAGAAAATATTAATAGAAGCTACCAGGATAATCAGTCCCAGGGTCACGGTTACAAATAATTTCTCCACCCGGATTGCCCGCAGAAGGTCAGCGTTCTGTTCATCCCGGTCCAACACCCGGAAGTTCTCCCCAAGTCGCCGCTTCAGCGTCCGGCTAACCGTCCGGGCATCATAACCCGGCTTTACCTGAATTTCCAGTGCGGACCGCTCCTGCTCCAACCCCATCAGCTGCTGCGTCACTTCCAGCGGTACAATGACGAAATCATCATACCGGCTTTCAATATAAAAGGTACCGCCGGGCTGCACCGCCACCTGGTTGAAGGCTTCGGAACTGGCAAAGTTCAAGGTTCGCCGGTCGGTTCTCGGGTACCACAATTCAAACGGAATAAAGTTGTCCCGCAGCGACACCATCAGTGCGTTCCGTACCCCTTCGGCAATCAGCGCATACCGGGTCCCCCCCGGGCCTTTCATTTTCAGCGAACCGTCTATAAGTGCCGTATCCAGCTGTCCCCGTTGTTCGAACGTACTGTCGACCCCCTTTAACCGTACGATCATCTGCTGGTCGTCATACGAAACCAGGGCATTATCCTCGATTACCTGGGTGGTAAACTGCACGCCATCAGTCGCCCTCACCAGCGCCAGCAGGGAGTCGGTCACCACGAATTTCCTGCCCTTTTCAGGGACTACCCGGACATCGGCGTCAAATGTCTTGAAAATCTGGCGGTTCAGCTCTTCCATGCCGTTGAATACCGACAGCACCACCACCATAGCCATCGTCCCCACCCCTACTCCCACCATAGCGATCAGTGCGACCACACTGATAAAACTTCTTTTCCGGTAAGAGAGAAAATACCGCAGCGCGATCTTAAACGGAAGGTTCATGCCAGTGATTTTGAAGCATACTAGCTTTTATAATCCCCCTCTGTACCATCTTCCCGGGGTTCAGGTATATCCAGTCCGGAAAAGAGGGCATCCATTTTTGCCGCGTATTCCGCCGTGTCGTCCAGATAAAACTGCAGGTTTGGCACGATGCGCAACTGATGCCGTACCCGTTCCCCGAGTTTCTGCCGGATCAGTTTTACATACTCGGTCACATTATCCAGAACCAGTTGTTTTTTTTCTTCCGGCAGCACGCTCAGATAGGCCCTGGCAATGCTGAGGTCCTGGGTCACCCGCACCGTCGTAATGGTTACGAAGGCTCCGTCCAACAAATGTTTTGCCTCTTTCTGAAAAATATCTCCCAGATCCTTCTGGATTTGCCGTGCTACCTTTTGCTGTCTTTTCGATTCCATGTATACTTCTTTAACGTATTGTTCTCCGGTAAACGCCGGCAGCCCTGTTTGTGCTGCCTGATAAACGCCCGTTAAAACAATATATGCAAATATCCGCACTTATTTTGTTTTTGTCAGGTACGCCACTGTAATTTCGTAAAACTTATACGGTTATTAAACACTCATTATTTTGTTAAGCTTTTTCAAGAGGAATTCCACGCTTCAGATCTGCTGTCTGGTGCTGTTCTTCCTGTCCTTGCGTATTCCTTTGCTAATTTCCGGGACTCCGTTACTGATTCCCGAACTCAACTGGATGCTGTGCGGGGAACAAATGCGAAAAGGCTTTATGCTGTACCGTGACATCTGGGAAAACATCAGCCCGCTGGCCGGGCTGGTTTACTGGGGGATTGACTCTCTGTTCGGACGCTCACAGCTGGCCTATCAGCTACTGGCCGTCCTTATTTCCCTGTTCCAGGTGCTGTATTTTAACTACAGCTGTAATATCCGCGATATTTTCCCCGAAAAAACCCTTATCCCGGGCCTGATTTACGCGTTGTTGCTGAATATCTCTTTCGACATGGCCACGCTGTCGCCCATGCTGATGGCCACGACCTTTCTTCTCCTGGCGATCGGGACCATTACGCGGATGATTTCGAAACCCGATATGACGGACGAAGTGTTTGAAGCAGGATTATATATCGGCATCGCTACCCTTTTTTACCTGCCCGCTTCTCTTTTCTACGGCTGGGCATTTTTGTCGTTGCTGCTTTACACGGGCGCGACGTTCCGGCATCATTTACTGGGATTCTTCGGTTCCTGCTTTCCTTTGCTAATGGTTGCCCTCATCTTCTTTTTGAACAATGCCCTGGAAAGCCTGAACCGCAACCTTCTGACGACCACTTTCCAGGCCGGGTCGCTCAGTACGGCTGCCCTGTTTCCCTTTTTAAAGTATATGCTGATTCCACTGAGCTTGGGGGCGGCAGGTTTTTACAAGCTGTTTTTCTATACCCGCTTTACGCATTTCCAAACGCGTGTTCAGCAGATAATGACGATGTGGTTTATTCTGGCGGCCTTTACCATTCCGTTGATGGACGACTTTTCGCCTATGTATTTCCTGATTTCCCTTCCCGCTATCGCTTATTTCGTATCCTGGTATTTTATGAGTTTCCGAAAAAAAATAGCCGGTGAACTCATCTTCCTGGGCTATCTCTTCTATACCTTATTCTTTTTCTATCAGGAAGTATACCGGCTCGTGCCCGGGTCAACGATGGGACAACTGGATCATCTGCTCGCCAAACCTGCCTTATTGCCGGCAGAAATTACGGGAAAGAAGATCCTGGTATTGGGAGAAGACGAGGGGGAATATATCAATAATTATGCAGCGACACCTTACCTGAACTGGAGCTTGTCGGTATATGACTTCAGAAGCCTGGATAATTTTGACAGCGTCATTCACGTGTACAATAACTTTCGCAAGGACCCTCCCGAATACATTATCGACAAGGAGAACATCATGCCGAAGTTGTTTGAACGGATCCCCCAACTGCAGGAGCATTACCAGCCAACGCCCTGGAAATCTATTTACAGGCAAAACAGTCAGCTTCCCTTTACAGAGCTGCACCCGGCGGAATTGTAGGGATGCTCTCCTTAAAAATCAGCCCGCAGACAAAATTTATCCGGATTCCACGTTACATTTATGCATTCTTATTGACCGGTTAACTGCTGATCATGCTTCGTCATTGCCTGTTGTTGGTTTTACTGTTTCCCATGGTCGTCAGTACCTATGGACAGGAATTGCCTAAACCAACTCCGGAGCAGCGGGACAGCATTCGTTACACCGACCTGAAAAACCGTTTTTACAAACACCGGATCACCAAAGAGATTTATAAATTATTCTTCAACGACATTTATAACCGCAAAAAATCTGCTGAAGTAAACACGATCGAGGCGAACCCTTTCCTTGATTTTGAAGGACTTGAAATTGCGTCTGTCACCATCAAACAACTCAACCTGCTTGGAGCTTCCGTCTATGATACCACGCGTAAAAGCAACCAGTTTCAGCACTTTGTAAGTAACAGCCTGCATCGCAATACCCGTGAAAAGACCATCCGGAAATCGCTGCTTCTTTTCAGGGAAGGAGACCGGGTAATCCCGCAGCAGCTGAAAGAAAATGAACGGATTCTGCGTCTGAGCCCGGTTATACTGGATGCCCGTATCCTGGTCACTCCACGTGCGGACCAGCCCGAACTGGTAGATGTGCTGGTCCTGACCCAGGACGTCTGGTCGCTCGTGCCCGTCGGGAGCTTCAGCGGCTTTGACAACTTCAGGGTGGGCTTCAATAACAGCAACGTTCGCGGCCTCACCCACTCCAATGCCGTTGCCGTGCGCTGGCGGGGAGCAGACACGCTGCAGCAGCTGGGCTTCCGGGCAATCTATACGATCCCTTATATAGGAAGAACCTTCATCAGCGGACAGGCCGGTTTCATTTGGGAACGCGACCTGAAACAACAATACCTCCGTTTTTCCAAACCCTTTCTATCGGTGGAAACGCGCTATGCAGGCGCACTGGAAGCCGGCCTTACCGAGATACAGGAATATAAAAAAGACCCGCAGGATCCTGAGCACACCAACAGCTACCCGGTCCGCTACCGGTATTATGACCTGTGGTTGGGGCGGGCCTTCAAGCTCCGGCCCCGGGACCCGGAAAACACCTCCCGCTTTATTACGGCAGTTCGTTTCAATAATTATCACTTTACCAAGCGTCCGTTTGTCAGCCTCGACAGCAACATGATCTACTGGCACCAGCGTGCGCTGATGTTCAGCGTCGGCTATTCCAACCGCAATTACAAACGCGACCTGCTTATTTACGGGTTTGGGCGGACGGAAGACGTTCCGATAGGAAACATGCTGGTTGTGACGGGCGGAACAGACAATTCAGAATTCGGGAACCGCGGTTATGCCGGACTTCAGTTTTCCAGGGGCGGCTATCTTCCCGGGAACGGGGGATATTTGTATGGTTTGATCAATACCGGAAGTTACCTGCAATCCGGGAAAATGTACCAGGGTGTTCTGAACACCACTGCCAATTATTTCACCCCGCTCATGCGCCTCGGACTCAGCCAGATCCGTCAATTTATCAACATCCGCTTCACGAAGGGATATCATCGTGATCCTCTTGAGTACGTAAACCTGACCGATGAATTCGGAATACGCGGTGTTTTTTCCGACCAGTTGATCGGGACAAAACGGCTGAATATCGGAACCGAAACGGTGCTGTTTACACCGGGAAGCCTGCTGGGATTTCGCGGCGCGCATTTTGTGTATGCCGATTTCGGGCTGGTCGCCAACCACAATCCCATCTGGAAGAGCAAGCTGTACCAAAGTTATGGCATCGGTATACGCCTGCGCAATGAACATTTAACGTTCAATACGATTGAACTCCGGGTGGGGTATTATCCCAATATCCCGACCTTATCCAGTCCCTGGCGGTATAAATTACTGGGCATCACCCCGCTGCGGCTGCCCGACTTTGATGTTTCAGCGCCTGAAATAGTGCCTTTCAGGTAGAATTATCCCTTGGCCAGCTCTTTGGAACGGACCTGGGCAGCAAAAATACCCTCCCGGAGGTCCTCTGCAAGCGCTCCTTCTGCAAAGCGCTTGAGGGCTGCTTCGGTCGTACCGCCTTTGGAAGCCACCGCCTGGATCAGATCATCCAGTGATTTATCGGCATTATTAATCAGATGATAGGACCCCAGCATGGTTTGTTTTACCAGCAGCGATGCCACCGACTCTTCGAATCCCATTTGCTTACCGGCTTCGATCATGGCTTTTACTACATAAAAGAAGTATGCAGGCCCGCTCCCGCTCAATGCCGTAACGGCGTCCAGCATCCCTTCGTCTTCCAGGAAAACCGAGCGTCCGGTAGCGTTAATCAAATTTTCTATTTTCCGCAGCTGATTGAGATCTACCTCCGGAGTGGCGGTGTAAGCAGTAATTCCCATTCCCAGCATGGCCGGTGTATTGGGCATGGCCCGCACAATCCGCAGGTGATCCAGTGCCGCCCGGAGTCGCTCTATCGAAATGCCCGCCATTATCGACAACACCACCTGTTCTTCCCGCATTACCTCCCGGAGTTGGCTGCTTATTGTATTAAAATCCTGGGGCTTCACCGACAAGATCACCAGGTCGTATGCGCCGATTTCTTCATTGATGACGCCGGTAAGCACTCCTGTTTGAAATCCCGCTTTGAGACTCTCCATCCGTTCCGGACTTTTCTCCACCAGGAGAAAATCGGCTACCGTGACCAGGTTATATTTCAAAAAGGCCTTGGCAAACGCCATGCCCATGTTACCGCATCCGATAATAGCTATTTTCATGAGTTATGAGTTATGAGTTATGAGTTATGAGTTCATAGTTATGTGTGTGGTCGGGGGCTGGTAGGAGGTTGAGGGTATTTTTTCGAAATGATCATGATCTTTTGATGATTGTGGCTGCTTTACTGTAGACTGTGTCTTCACAGTCCACTTCCGAGCCTGGCTGGTGACAAAATGGTCTGTGGAGACACAGACCATGGATTCAACACCCCTCTCATTCAATGATGGTGGCTACTTCATTCTGAATTCATTATTCCTATCAGCCGGCTAACACCCAACTCATAACTCATAATTCCAAACTAATCCCTCACCAATTCTGCAACTTTGGCTTCCAGTGCCGCTCCTCTCAGGTTTTTAGCGACAATTTTCCCGTCCTTATCCAACAGGAAGGTGGCCGGAATCGCGCTGACGCCATAGGCCTGCCCTACATCCGACTGCCAGTATTTCAAATCCGACCCGTGTACCCAGATCAGGCCGTCGTCCTTAATCGCCTTGAGCCACGCCTTTTTATCCTTGTCGAGGGAAACCCCATAGATCTCAAAATTTTTGTCTTTGTACTTATTATACATCTTCACCACATTCGGATTCTCCATGCGGCAAGGGCCGCACCAGGAAGCCCAGAAGTCGATCAGCACGTATTTCCCTCTTAACGAGGACAGCTTCACCGGGTTTCCGTCCGGATCCTCGAGCGTAAAATCGGGGGCGGTCTCTCCTTCCGACAAGCCTTTGATCCGCTTGATTCCTCCTACAAACATCTGGGCATATTTTGGTGCAGGATTTTCCTTTTCAACCCGCTTTGCCAGCTCCACCAGGATATCGAGATCTTCCTGGGGATTCAAGAAATTGTTAGCGGCAAAAACGGCAATAAACGACGTACCCATTTCCGGCAGCATTCCTTTAATTTTTCCAACCAGTTCCTTTTCAGCTGCCTGGAAATTCCGGCGGATTTCCTCCATTTGCTTCGTATCCTTTTTCTCTTCCGCAACCGCATACGCTTCATTCCACTGCGTTACATTTTGCTGCATCGGAACGATCAGCGTCATGATCCGGTTGTAGTATTCCATGTTCCTGGACCCTGTTACTTCGGCTTCACTCTGGATACCGTTGGCGCTGCCGCTCCCGGCATTGGCGGTCAGTGAGAAGGTTTCGCCCCCTTCCGCCAGCAGGTTGATAAGCTGCCGGTGCCCCAGGTTGATCTGGTAAATACTGCCCCCCTCCTTTTCTATTCCTTTAAGGACAAATGAACCATCCCCCTCCAGGGTTGTAGAATCCAGCAGGACCGGCGACTGACCGGGCAACTGCAGGTAAACCTTTTCCCCGGAAGTTCCGTTTTTAACCTGTCCTTTTACGGTAAATTCTTTCGGAGTCAGCGCCTGCGCATATCCGTTTCCGGCCAAAAGCACCAGGAACAGGCCCCATCCAATTATTACTGACTTACGCATACGCTGTTCTAATTAGTTAAGTTTTTGACTAAGTAACTCGTTCAGTACCCGGGGGTCTGCCGTGCCTTTCGATTTTTTCATAACCTCCCCGACAAAAAGCCCCATTAACCCTTTTTTTCCTTTTTTAAACTGTTCCACCTTATCCGGCATTGCCTGCAATACTTCTTCTATCAACGTTACCAGCTCATTCGTATTGCTGTTCTGAATCCAGTTATTCCGTTCGGCCAGTACTTGTGGCGTCGTTTCAGGCGCCTCCAGTAACGCGGGGAACAGCTTCTGGGTGGCTATGGTATGGTTGATCAGCCCCGATTCAATCAGCGCTATCAGTTCGGCCAGTGTCTCCGGGCCTACCGGAAAGGCTTCTATCTCTTTACCATGATCGTTCAGATACGACCTGACGGGTCCCATTACCCAGTTAGAAGCGGCTTTAAAATGCGATGTGTGTTCACAGAGCCTTTCAAAAAATACCGCCTGACCTTTGTCTTCCGTCAGTACACCCGCATCGTATTCCGGGAGGCCGTATACTGTCCTGAACTTTTCCCGGAGCTCCCAGGGCAGGGCAGGCATTGCCGACTGAATGGCTGCCAGTCTCTCCTCGCTGATCACGACAGGGCATAGGTCCGGATCAGGGAAATAACGGTAATCGTTCATCGTTTCCTTTACCCGCATGCCGAACGTTTGCTCCTTGTCCACGTCAAACATCCTGGTTTCCTGGATGATTTCTACGCCGTTTTCCAACAAGGCAGCCTGGCGCCGCTGTTCATACTCAATGGCCCGCATCATATTACGGACCGAATTCATATTTTTAATCTCCACTTTGGTACCATACGCCTCCTGGCCAACGGGACGCAGCGAAATATTGACATCCGCCCGCAGCGATCCTTCTTCCATGTTGCCATCGCTGATATCCAGGTACCGGACAATCTGGCGTACCGCATGCACAAAAGCCCCTGTTTCCTCGGCCGACCGCAAATCCGGCTCCGATACAATCTCTATAAGGGGTGTTCCCGCCCGGTTGTAATCCAGCAAGGTGTCGTTTTCGTTCCCTTCATGCACCGATTTCCCGGCATCTTCTTCCAGGTGGGCATGATGAATACGGATACTTTTTTCAACAAATCCCCTGCCCGAGATCCGGACCGCCCCTCCCACGCAGATGGGAGCTTTATCCTGCGAAATCTGATAGCCTTTGGGCAGGTCAGGATAAAAATAATTCTTACGGTCGAACAAAGAACGCTTGCTGATGGTACTTCCGCAGGCAATCCCCAGTCGCACTGCCAGCGCCACCGTCTGCTTGTTCAGACGCGGCAAAGTGCCCGGAAGCGCCAGTGTCAGCTCACTGATATTCGTATTGGGAGCCGCCCCGAAAGCGTTCCGGTCAGAGGCAAATATCTTGGAATCCGTCAGCAACTGACAATGTATTTCCAGTCCGATTACGGTTTCATAACGCTCCAGATGGGCGGCGGTGATGTCCTGAGGTGTAAGGCTGCTTGCAATCATAATTAGGCTCAAATTTACGATAAAAATAATACTCCCGCGCAAAGGCTCTTGATAATTAGCCGTTTTCAGGGGTTTTAATCGTATTATCTTACTATTTTTGCACCCCGTTACCTGCTTACAAAAACACGTACCATTGTGACCATCACTACCGAGACACTGCATAAAATAGCCCACCTTGCCCGGCTGGAAATCAAGCCTGAAGAAGAAACCGACCTGATCGCCAGCTTGCAGGAAGTACTGAACTGGATGGAGCAGCTGACCCGGATCGATACCCGGGAGATCGCCCCGCTAACCCATATGACCGACCATGTAAATGTCTGGCGGGAGGATGAGGGCCGCAATACGCTTGACCGCGACAAAGCCCTAGCCAATGCCCCTGATCATACGGCTGTTTATTTTAAAGTCCCTAAAGTGATCGAGTGAGAGCAGGTCAGCGCGGAGGGACAATAAGCTGGAACCGGTCGGCATCGAGGTATGCCGGGAATTGCTCCCGGAACGTTGTCAGCCTGGTTTTGGAAAGTTCCGCGACACCGATGGTATCGGCGTCTTTCAATGAAGCCAGCGGTTCTCCGAGGAAATTAAGCGCTGCCGACCGGCCGTCATATGCCGTCCCGGTACCGTCTTTTCCGATGCGGTTGACACCGACCACGTAACTTTGATTTTCGATTGCGCGGCCTTTCAGCAACGTCTCCCACGCATCTCCGCGGGCAGCCGGCCAGTTGGCAACATACACCAGCAAATCGTAGGGATTGTCGGGCACATTCCGGCTCCATACCGGAAACCGCAGATCATAACAGATCAGCGGGCAGATGCGCCATCCTTTCCATTCCAGCACGATCCGTTCCAGACCGGCCGTGTAGACATCCGTCTCACCCCCCATCCGGAACAAATGTCGTTTATCGTATTGGTGGTAGGCTTTATCCGGCCGGACGGCCAGCAGCCGGTTGAAATACCGGCCTTCTTCTTTGGCGGCAAAGCTTCCGATTACCAGCGCTCCAGTACGGGCCGCCAGGTGTTGCAGCCAGCGGGTGATCTGCAGGTTCATTCCTTCCGCTACCCGGTCCGGCTCCATCGAAAAGCCGGTAGGAAACATCTCCGGCAGTACAATGACGTCAGTCCGGGGAGGCAAAGCCGCTGTCTTTTCCTCCAGCAAGGCCAGATTAGCCGTAACGTCTTCCCAGAAGAGGGTCGTCTGGACCAGGCCTACGGTCAGCGGATCTTCCTGCATACACGGTTGTTACTTTCTTGCGTAAAACTTCATCCGGTAGTCGGCATCTACCACGCCCTTCGAGATATTGGTCAGTTTTTTCTTCAGCAATTGCTTTTTAATGGCCGGAAGATAATCGGTAAATAATTTACCCTCCAGGTGATCGTATTCATGCTGGATGATCCGGGCCGCCATGCCCTTGTAGTCTTCCACATGCTCCTTCCAGTCGGTGTCAAAATAGCGGATGCGTATTTTTTCCGGACGGTAGACATCCGCACGGATTCCGGGAATACTCAGGCATCCTTCTTCAAAGGCCCACTCCTCCCCCTCTTCTTCCAATACCTGGGGGTTAATAAATACTTTTTTAAACCCTACCAGGTCCGGATCAATTTCGTCGTCTTCCTCGTCGTCCGCATCGTTTAACGGCGTTCCGTCCACCACAAACACCCGGAGATCCAATCCGATCTGCGGGGCCGCCAACCCCACCCCCGAAGCGTTATACATGGTCTCAAACATATTTTCGGCAAGGGCCTTCACATCGGTTTCGCCCTCTTCTACCGGACGGGTTACTTTTCTGAGTACAGGGTCACCATAGGCGACGATCGGATAAATCATATTACTTGCTTACTAAATGGAAGTGCAAATTTCGGGAATATCTTTGAAAGTACCGTATGGAAACTGTAATTCGGGGAGATTACAGGCAAAACCTTTTGGGGGAAGGGCGTTTGAGGGAAGGGGCAATGGCCCGGGTCCGCGGTCTCTGGTGCTGGATGATGTGAACCGGGCTGGTATTTTTGGGGGAATGGGCAATGGGGTTTGGGCAATGGGCGGGGAGCGGGACGCATGGGCCTGGTACTCAGTCTTTGTTGCTGGGAAATGTGAACCGGGCCGGTATTTTTTGGGGAATGGGCAACGGGGTTTGGGCAATGGGCGGGGAGCGGGACGCATGGGCCTGGTACTCAGTCTTTGTTGCTGGGAAATGTGAACCGGGCTGGTATTTTTTGGGGAATGGGCAACGGGGTTTGGGCAATGGGTGGGGAGCGGGACGCATGGGCCTGGTACTCAGTCTTTGTTGCTGGAAAATGGGTAACGGGCCGGTATTTTTGGGGAATGGGCAACGGGGTGTGGGCAATGGGCCTCGTTCGCAACTAACGATTTACAGGGACTCACAGGGTGTCCAATCCAACAGCAACTCAGCATTCGCCCAAACTAATCTTGACATTTTCAATTTGAAAATTTATAATGCTGTTAGAAAAAGTTTATATAGGTAACAAACCAGCTATTTTCGCAGTCGAAGAAATCGACGAAACGGAATCATCCGCAAACTCTCAAAAAAACTGCATCGTATCTATGCCTACAGGTCTGGAAATCATTTATAACGGGAAGCTGATCGCTTCTGCAGCGCCTGCGGAAAACCAATGGCTTTTATTCGGAATTCAGACCTTGGGAAGCAGCGTTAGTTTTTCCCTTCAGCGACTGGGTGTAGCACCCGGAGAAACCGTCCTACATTATGCTGTAATGCATCCTCATGACAGGATCTGCATCAAAGTCAAAGAAATTGATGTCGAAACAGCGCAACTCTTCGACAACGACGACTATATTACCTTTATTCAGCTCGAAATATACAATCATTTACACGCATGCTTACATAATCCACCACCCCCTGCTGATGATCTAGGTTTTGAATATACTATCAATGGAACTACCATTAATGTCCCGCTGGCCAATCAGCAAAAACCGGGATTTGCCATTGTCCAGAACAAAAAAAACGGTGTAAAAATCAGCATCGGCGCAGACGTACGGGTTTCAACTACAACGACGAAGCATAAATCCTGGGCTGAATCCTACCTCAGCTCAGGTGACGAAGTAACGATTGCGTTTAAACCTGTTGACCAGGAAACACCTTGTACGTCCGAAGAAGAATATGCTTCAGAAGCCGCAGTGGTAAAAGAAAAGCAAATCGCCGATTACCATTCCCTTCGTGCTGAACTAACGGAGAAGGGGGTTTTGGGACGATAGATGTCTGGGGCGGGTCCCCGGTCTTTGGTGCTGGAAAATGTGAACCGGGCTGAGTATTTTTTGGGGAATGGGCAACGGGGTTTGGGCAACGGGCGGGGAGCTGGGTGCCTGGCCCGGGTCCGCGGTCTCTGGTGCTGGATGATGTGAACCGGGCGGGTATTTTTTGGGGAATGGGCAACGGGGAATGGGCAATGGGCGGGGAGCTGGATGCATGGCCAGGGTCCCCGGTCTCTGGTGCTGGATAATGTGGGCCGGGCGGGTATTTTTTGGGGAATGGGCAACGGGGAATGGGCAACGGGCGGGGAGCTGGGTGCCTGGCCCGGGTCCCCGGTCTCTGGTGCTGGATGATGTGGGCCGGGCGGGTATTTTTTGGGGAATGGGCAACGGGGGGTGGGCAATGGGCGGAGAGCTCGATGCCTGTTTTCCCCGTTCCCTTCCTGGCTATCGGCAATCAGCAGTCGGCTATCGGCGCAAAACCGGGGGTTCGACTCAGCTCACCCGGCGGTACTTCGTCGCCCATTCCCCGTTCCCCATTCCCTCCCTGGCTATCGGCTATCAGCAGTCAGCTATCGGCTATCAGCTATCGGCAAACGCCTGTTCCCCATTCCCTCCCTGGCTATCGGCAATCAGCAGTCGGCTATCGGCGCAAAACCGGGGGTTCGACTCCGCTCACCCGGCGGTACTTCGTTGCCCATTCCCCGTTGCCCATTCCCCTCAAAACCCCAAAAATGGAATTAATACCGCTCCCCCGACGTTTGTACATAAGGAGTGTCTGTCGGAAGCATCCTCACACAGGAAGGGCTTCTTCAGGACCTCCGGTAAAACAATTTTCCACCTGTTAACCCCTTGTAAAACATGGCAAACGTTCAAACCAACATCGACATTAATATCGGCATCGAAGCCAAAAACAGGAAAGCCGTTGTGGCAGCCCTCACCAAACTACTCTCTGATGAGCATGTGCTCTATAATAAAACCAGAAGTTATCACTGGAATGTAGAAGGAACCAGTTTTATGGAGTTCCATCAGCTATTTGAAGCACAGTACACCCAGCTGGCTCAAATCATCGACGACATTGCGGAACGTATCCGGACCCTGGGCTATCCTGCCGAGGGAAGGTTGAAAGAATTGCTGAAACTGGCGGAACTCGAAGAACCGGCTATTCCCTCCGACCCGATCAATCAGCTCGGCAACCTTCTGGTAGACCATGAAACGGTTATCCGCAGCCTGCGCCAGATGGCGAAAGACTTCCCTGAAAAATACGAGGACGACGGCGACGGTGATTTTGTGATCGGGCTGATGCAGCAACATGAAAAAACAGCCTGGATGCTCCGGAGTTACCTGCGTTAACCAAGCTTCCCTTTTTTAACCGGCCGTGCTGCTTTTCAAAGGAGCGCGGCTATTTTCTGAGGCGTCAACCCAATGTAATCATTTACGTACAGCGGGCAGGCAGGCAATTCGGACGGCTGATGAGACGACAATACCCCGATCACCTGCATCCCGGCACGCTGCCCGGCGGTAATCCCCGAAAATGAATCTTCAAACACTATACAGGAAGCAGGGTCAACGCCCAGCCGATGAGCCGATTTCAGGTAAACTTCCGGATCAGGTTTGTGCCGGGTCACGTTTTCACTTGCCATCATTGATTCAAACAGTGGCCCGATACCCAGTACGCGGAGAATCATCTCCAGGTTGGCATAAGGTGCAGAAGTAGCGACTCCCAGTTTGAATCCGGCGGCTTTCAGGGCGGTCAGCAACTTGGGGAGGCCTGCAATCGGCTCCACCCGGTCACTGTAAATATCGCGGAAAAGCCCCTCCTTTTCATTTTCCAGCTTCTGAAGCTCTTCCCCTTTTATTTCCCGCTTCAAAAAATGGGACAGAATATAACTATTACTCTTTCCAAACATGTGCCGGGCAAACTCCTCATCGGAAGGACTAAAACCACGGCGGCCAAAAAATATCCGAAAAGCTTCGGAATGGGCAGGATTGGTATGGCAGATAACGCCATCCATATCAAAAATTGCAGCAAGTGTTTGAGTCATACTTGTGTTTAACGGTACGGCGGCTGTGCGCAGGACGCATCTCCTGCCGGCTATGGTGACGGGAGTCGTTTATTTTATCAGGCGTCGCGGAGCGCCCTTTCAAACAGATCGTGAATTTCCGGAGTATCCCAATGGGCAGCCCCGATACCTTCCTTCAGCACCTGTCCTTTATAAATAATATACGTACGGGGAATCGCATTCCCGTCCAATACCTGCGGAAACCGGCCCGCATACTGATAAAAAGGCAGCTGATATCCTTTCCGGCTGATAAACGGGGCTACCGTCTCTGCATCTTCATCAGATACAATATAGAAGGCGACCTTGTCATTATCCTTATATTTGTCATAGAGGGTCTGAATACCCGGCATTTCCATATTGCACGGCCCGCACCAGGTAGCCCATACATTCAGGAAAATCAATTTTTCAGGATCCATTCCTACCTGGTTCCCCTGTAAGTCTACCAGCGAGTTTAAATACACCCCCTCTGAAGCGGTTGAAGAAACCACTCCCAGATCACCGTTCATCGGCTCGCTCCTGAAGCTATAATAAAGCGCCCCCACCGCAAGCAAGGAGACTAATACCACCATTATAATGCCCGAATTCCCTTTCATAGATTGCAACTACATTTCAATTACCTGGCAAAAGCCTGCTTTCATATGGCAGGCTTTCACTTTAAAAAGCTTATTTTTACAAATATACATTGGTCGCATGGCATTTAACGGTTTTGTTTTTAAAATTTCAAAACTCCACGTGGAAGGCATGGCGCTGTTTCCCTTTATCCTGGTGAAACGTACCCCGGGCCCTGTCCTGCTGAATCACGAAAAAATACACCTCCGTCAACAGCTTGAATTAGGAATTATCCTTTTTTATTGCTGGTACGGAGTGGAGTATCTTTTTCGCCTGATCCGGTCCGGAAACCACGCTACCGCCTACTATACAATTTCCTTCGAAAAGGAAGCTTTTCAGCACCAGGATAATTTACATTACCTGGCCACCCGCCGACCCTTCGCATTTACCCGGTATCTTTAAACTTGTTAATGCCTGGTCTCTGGTTTCTGGTGCCGGAGAATGTGGGCCGGGGCGGGTATTTTTTGGGGGAATGGGCAACGGGGTGCGGGCAATGGGCGGGGAGTTGGGTGCCTGGACCGGGTCTCCGGTTTCTGGTGCTGGAGAATGTGGACCAGGTCGGTATTTTTTTGGGGAATGGGCAATGGGGTGTGGGCAATGGGCGGGGAGCTGGGTGCCTGGCACGGGTCTCCGGTTTCTGGTGCTG